>CAKZOD010000031.1 GCA_937136055.1 uncultured Oceanospirillaceae bacterium
CCCACGCTTTTGGATAAACGGAAATGGGATCCTCAAATGAGGATCCCATTATGATCATAATTTATGGGACAGCAGTGCAGCTTCGGCTGCCTTTTTTATTGCTTTAAAACAAATATAAGCAAACCGCCTTTAATGTTCCTTTTACTTGATCAAACTCTGCGCTAATCTTGCTCAGCTTAAATTTTTTGTTATGTTTTGAATTTCATAAGGACTATCTCGTGTTGCAAACACCTAAGTTTTTAGATGCATTGCCAATCCCCTTTTTAGGGCTCGCGTTTGGTATTTGCACTCTGGGCTGGAATATTGAAATCTTCTATTCCCTTGGCGGCTTTTTACAAACGACTACAGCTATTATTTCCAGCGCGATTATCATCTTAATCTCACTCAAGCTGATTTTAGCAAACACTAGCCTATGGCAATCCCAGCGCGACCCTGCAATCGGGCCAATACTACCCACTATCCCTATGACCCTGATGGTTGTTAGCGTTAACTTACCGCAGAATCTTGCAGTTGCTCTGTGGACGTTTGGCCTTAGCCTACATTTAATCATGCTAGCAAGCTTCATATATACGCGAATTAAGTATTTTAACTTCGCTCAAGTGTCCCCTGCTTGGTTTATCCCTACAATTGGCTTAGCAATTGCGCCTTTGGTCAACCCAAACGATGATCAATTTGTTCTCAACCAAATTATTATTTTATTTTGCACCAGTCTTTATTTTATATTACTACCCTTAGTCGCCTATAGATTGATAAAGCTAGGTGCGCTGCCCCCTCCTAACAAGCCTGTAATGGCACTGTTTGCCGCACCACCAAACTTATGTCTTGTCGGTTACTTGCTTTTGATTCCTACACCGAGTTTGAACTATATTTTTGCACTGACATTACTGGCTATCAGCATGACGCTTTTTAGTTACTTGTGTATCTTACGACAGCTAAAAAATCCTTTCTTTCCAAGCATTGGAGCCTTCACTTTCCCTCTTGTGATTGGAGCCGTAGCCATGCGAACATGTGCTGAATTCTTTCAACCACTTGAGCAGACTTACGGATCTTTAGCCGGTATTTTCAGCACCTTTGCTGTAATACAAATCATCATCAGCACTATTATTACTCTATATGTTTGCTATCGTTATACCAAACACTTTACAACGCCTGTGCAAAGCACAAAGAGCAGCTGATTTTTTAATTACAAGAGAGATTGGAAATGCCATCATTGTTTCACATCAATGCTTTTAGCGATCAAGCTTTTAATGGAAATCCAGCCGCTGTGTGTTTACTTGACACAAGTAAACCAGATGGCTGGTTGCAAAGCGTTGCAGCGCAGATGAACCTGTCAGAAACAGCCTTTGTTTTACCTGCTAATGGAGGGTTTTCACTGCGCTGGTTCACCCCTTTAAAGGAAGTCGACATGTGCGGCCATGCCACTTTGGCGAGTGCCCATATACTTTGGCAACAAGGCATTGTTAGCAGACAGGACACTATTTTCTTTGAAACACTCAGCGGTAAGCTCAGTGCAAGGTTACAAGAGAATCATATTGAATTAGATTTTCCTAGATTGAATTTTCTCCCTATTGAACCACCTCAGCAGCTTATCAAATGTATGGGAATCTCACCGATTTTCAGTGCGATGTTCGGCGAAAAGCATTTATTTGTGATTGAGGATCAGCAACTTTTAGAGCAACTTGCCCCTGATTTTTCCGCTCTACAATCACTTGCAGGGCGCGGGGTGTCCGTGACTTGTAAAAGTAATAACAGCCAATACGATTTTGTATCTCGCTACTTTGCCCCTTGGGTCGGTATAAATGAAGATCCAGCCAATGGCTCCTCACATTGCGCTCTAACACCTTATTGGGCAGAACGCTTAAACAAAAAAGAGCTAAACGCTTATCAAGCATCAGCTCGCGGCGGGGAACTCAAGTTACGATTAGCTGGGGATAGGGTAAAAATTAGCGGTAGGGCAATTACTGTTTTGAAAGCAGAGCTATTGGTTTAAATAGCTCTGGTTAGGGCTTTTATCTTGCGAGGTTAATAAGTTGTAGAGCTAAGAGTTACACAGACTCTTTATCTTTCGAGGATTCTTTCTTCTGCTGTGTCTCTAGCATTTTAACCACTTCAAGCAACTGATCGCTTTTCTTCAACATAGCGTCGCGTTCGGCAAATACTTCCGACTCAAGCAAACCTACTGATTGCAGCACTTTTGGATCTATCGTTTCAACAGGCCCGTCAGCATATCCTATCTGGCGCAAAGCGCGTGTAGCAATATGTACCAGCTGCGCATGGCTATTTGCCTTGCTATGTAGCGGGTTATTTAAATAGCGCACACCATCACATACCTCTTGTGGTAATACCCAACACTCAAACAACCACGCCGCCACTTGTTCACGGGTAACATTTAACACATGTCGCTCAGTTTGATCGATACTCATATGAGGGTTAACCTCTAAGTAGCGCGATAGCAGAGCAAAATGTGGAGGGAATAAATGCGCAAGGGCTGCGTATCCAAAGTTATGAATCAAGCCTGTTAAATACACTAAACCTGGCTTAGGCGGCTCATCAGAGTGCATCACTTTACATAAGCGCTCAGCAAGCGTTGCTGTGTAAATAGCCTGCGTCCAGTAAGGTGTGTGACCGCGTGGTGCTTCATCAGGAATACTCAATGTTTTACCCATTGATACCCCTAGTGCGAGGTTAACCACTAAATCAAAGCCCAGCACTCGAATAACGGCATCTTCAATCGATTGCAGCTCTCCAGGTAATGCGTAATAAGGTGAAGCGGCCCAACTCATCACTTGTGCCGCCAGTGATGGATCAACCTTTACAATAGGCACTAATCGATCAACACCTGCTAGAGGATCAGCACGCAATTCTGATATCTTTTGAGAAGTTGGCGGCAGGCTTGGCAGCCCTAGCGTGTCTTCCATACGCTGCTTGATACGCAGCGCAGTGAAGCGCTCAACCGCTTTGATAATGACTTCTTCATCAGTGCCTTGTGGTTGCTGCTCAAGAATTTGCTCAGGAGAAATCCCGACAGAAATCACAGATGCAGAGCCTGCTAACCACTTACGCGGTAAATCAAACGCCAAACCAGAGTGAGGTTCAATGACAGACAGCGATGTCATATCAATGCAAGATCGATCGAGATAAACGGGAAGCGAGAACAGTTTGCGCTGTCCTTCTGTCGTTGCCAGTGCATCTTGATTAAAAAATTTAACAATATTCTCAGCGCGAACAGGCTGCAAATGACGTGACGACTCTCTCCACAACACGACTAAATTTAATAAATGTGTTGCAGGTAAAATAACTAAAACCTTACCTTCGTTGTCATGCAAAAGTGCAATACGAACACTCGTATTACTTTCAGTGACATTATCCAATCTGTGAACTCCAACAGCCAATTGTTTCACCCCTCTTTGAATATGGGTCTCCCCAAAGGTCGACACCTATTATCGTGACAACCACTAATGTGCTATGCCATAAATACAGCGATAAAAGGTAATCATTCCCTGTGTAAAAAAAACTCTGTAAAGCTAATTTAAGTGTAATACAGCTACGCTTTACATTCCTTGAATACAGACAGAGCGCATATCTATACAGCAATTATTAGATGCGCCACACTGTCATTTTAAGTGATAAATGCCAACCCAATAACAGCATTTACTATATATTATCGTTACTTAGTACTATATATACAAATAGAGAAAACGCCAACTCCCACACTTGCTATTAAGGAAGTCCTGTAAACCAGTACCTCAGAGTATAAAGTGCATCTTAGACTTGTTTGCTATTGCCTTAACTTAGCGGCCGCCACATCAAATCCTTGAAACACGACTCACTGCTCGCAATGAGCGCAGCTTCTTTATCGTTCTAGCAAGGTGTATTCTATCCTTAACACCCAGCTCCATACTGACCGAGTAAAGCAGGCCTTCTTTTTCGCCAAGGTCCATTTTTAGAATATTGGCACCATTAGCAGAGGCTGTCGTCGCTAAATGCGCTATTATACCTCGCTCTGAAGCCACCTCTAGCTTGAGACCGACTGCAAATTCTTCTTCCAAGCCCTCTGACCACTCTAGGAAGATACACTTTTCAGGATCATCTTTAATATTGCGGATGTTTTTACAGTTATTACGGTGTACAACGAAGCCACGGCCACTACTGGTATAGCCGATAATGTCATCACCAGGAATGGGCTGACAACACTTAGCATACTGAATAACAACCCCTTCAGTGCCTTCTATTGCTAAAGACTTTTGAGGTAGCCTCGCCTCTTCTAATTCTTTTTCATCAGGCTTTAACTTTCTTGCCACCATATAGGAAGTGAGATTGCCAACACCAATCTCCTGAAGCAATTCATCAGCGTTATTAAGATTTGATTCTTCAAGTAAATCCGCTAACTTTTGCTTATCTACTTCATCAATACTAATTCCATATTGGCTCAAGAATTGATTCAGCAAACGACGCCCCATGTTGATCGATTCATCTCTTTCTTGATTTTTCAAGAAATGGCGAATACTTGAACGCGCTTTACCCGTTACAACAAAATTCAACCATGCCATATTAGGTTTGGCACTTGGAGTGCGAATAATTTCTACTGTTTGACCACTCTCTAACGGCTCAGATAGCGGCACCAAACGGCGATTCACACGACATGATACACATGAGTTACCCACATCTGTGTGGATAGCATAGGCAAAATCGACGGCTGTGGCGCCTGGCGGCAACTCGTAAATCCGCCCCTTAGGTGTAAAGACATAAACCTCATCAGGGAAAAGGTCTTTCTTAACGTTATCGATAAACTCCATTGAGTCACCAGCACGCTTTTGCATTTCAAGCATGTCCTGTACCCACTTACGCGCTCGATTGAAAGAGCTAATCGCAATGTCGGAACCACCTGTACCTTTATAATAGCTATGCTCAGCAATACCCTGCATCGCCACAGCATCCATCTCTTTAGTGCGAATCTGTACTTCAATGGTGATGTCTTTAGCGCCGAAGAGCTCCGTATGCAATGACTGATACCCATTACCTTTTGGAATCGCAATATAATCCTTGAAGCGCCCATGTACTGGCTTATAAAGATTATGGACTGAACCTAAAACTCGATAACACTCATCAACAGTATCCGTCACTATACGAAAAGCGAAAACATCCATAATATCGACAAACTGTTTACGTTGAGACTTCATCTTTAAATAGATGCTGTACAAGTGTTTCTCACGCCCAAATACTATGCAGTTTAACCCCTCTTGCTTAAGCCTCGCTTGAATAGATGACTCAATACTGGTGATTAAATCTTTACGCTGCCCACGAGCACTAACAACCGCATGGCGAATGCGCCTAGCGCGCATTGGGTAATAAGAGAAAAATGATAACTCTTGCAGCTCAATCTGAATATTACGCATCCCTAATCGCGCGGCAATAGGAGCATAAATATCTAAGGTTTCCTTAGCGATTCTGCGTCTTTTATGGGCTGGCATGGACCCTAGCGTGCGCATGTTATGTAAGCGGTCCGCAAGCTTCACCAAAATTACGCGAATATCTTCCGCCATGGCCATGACCATTTTTTGGAAGTTTTCTGCTTGTGCTTCAGCCTTTGTTTCGACTTCTAAGTGAGTTAATTTGGAGACGCCTTCAACAATCGTAGCAACAGCATTACCGAACTGACCTTCAATACCGGAAAAATCTACTTCAGTGTCTTCAATTACATCGTGGAGCATAGCCGCCATCAAACTTTGATGGTCCATATGCATAGTCGCAAGAATGCTAGATACAGCAAGGGGATGGGTTACATAAGGTTCGCCAGACTTACGCCATTGCCCCTCATGGGCTTGTTCAGCGTAAAAATAAGCGCGACGCACTTGGTGGACCATATCAGGGTCCATATAATCAACGAGTCGATCAGAAAGTGAATCGATATTGGGCATTATTCATCCTGTATTCTAATTCTATTAAGATATACAGTAATAATGCCCCATATTAAGGCGTTAGGATAGCTTCTTATGCACCAATATCATTAAGAATTGTGCTATCTACATGGCCATCTGCAATTTCACGTAATGCTATTACAGTTTCTTTGTCTTTTTCTTTTTCAACAAAAGGTTCTTTACCGCCGGTAGCTAACTGGCGTGCACGCTTAGCTGCAACCATTACTAGTTCGAAACGGTTTTCTACATTTTCTAAGCAATCTTCAACGGTGACACGAGCCATGGTAAACCTCAATTTTTTAATTTAGTATCTGTGATACACAAACGGACGCGCAATAATACAGAAATTGAAATCAGAATTCAATCAAGCAGCTTAATTGCCGAGCAATTCACTTAAAAGCACTTCATGACGCTGACTTTGACGCGCCAACTGTAAGCGCTGCGCATTAAAGATAGCCTGTAATTGTGCTAGTGCATCATCAAAATCATCATTGATAACTAAGTAATCAAACTCATTATAATGCTCCATTTCTCCCACAGCGTTTGCCATACGATGATCAACCACCGATTGCTCATCGGTGCCTCTGCCTTGCAAACGTCTTAGCAACTCTGGTTGAGAAGGCGGTAAGATAAAGATTGAAACCGCTTCAGGTACTTGTACACGTACTTGCTGAGCACCTTGCCAATCGATTTCCAAAATAACATCGACACCACTGGCAAGCTTAGCATCGACCCAGTTTTTTGAAGTACCGTATTTATTGGTAAATACTTCAGCGTACTCCAAATAAATCGACTCTTTAATTTGCTGATCAAAAACAGACATCTCTACGAAATTGTAATCAACACCATCAACTTCACCTTCACGCATTGCGCGCGTAGTATCAGACACTGAAACTTGCACTTGAGAATCTTGGCCTAAAAGCGCCTTAACTAAACTCGTTTTACCCGCCCCAGAAGGTGCTGAAATGATGTACAAAGTACCTGTTGCTGTCATGCTTAAAATCCAATAGATTGATAAAGCGGTACAATATAACAAATTTAGCCGCAGTTTCTAAGCGATAATATGATTGCTATTAAAGAAGCGCAGGCCAATGCCATTCTTTGAAACCCTCAGATCAATAATAATCCTCTTCTGCATTTACCTCCTGAGCTATTAATGCAACCTATACCCGGCATTTGTTTTATATATAGCTATAAGCCATTGATATAAAACATCAAAATTTAATTTTAAAAATTCACCTTAAAATCGTATTTTATTCGGTAACGACCACTAGCTGAGTTCTAATACCAGTGATAATATGACTGCACTTCGCATAAATGCAATATAAGTGACAACGCAATAGCGGCTGCTCACAGATCAAAAACAAGGATAACAAATGCAAACTATACATTGGATAGGTACTGGCCTGTCAGCAATTCCAGGTTTAAGACGTTTAATCGAATTAGACTATCAAGTGGTGGTTTACAACCGCTCTGTTGATAAAGCACAACAAGCAGTTGGCGATCTAACAGATAAAATCGTAGCTTTTGATATGGACGACTTTGCAGGCTACATTTGCACTGATGATATCGTCGTTTCAATGCTGCCAGGTGATTTTCACGTCCCGTTGGCGCAGCTTTGCATTGAAAACCATGCGCATTTTGTTTCTAGTTCTTACATCTCTGATCAAATGCTAGCACTGAATGAAAAAGCCAAAGCCGCTAATCTCTGCTTAGTTAATGAAGTAGGTTTAGATCCAGGCCTTGATCACAGCATGGCCCACGCACTGATTGAAGAGTATGTTAACAGCCCTGCTTTTGACAAAACTAACGAGCACTCATTCACCAGTTATTGCGGTGGCCTTTCAGAAGTACCTAATGAGTTTCGTTACAAGTTTAGCTGGTCACCAGCTGGCGTATTAAAAGCGCTTAAAAATACATCAGTCAGTATTTTAAATGGCGAAAAATACACAGTAACAGAGCCTTGGAATGCTGTTGATAACTTACCATTAAACATGAGCTGGGGCAGTGAGACGTTCGAAGTTTACCCAAACCGTGATTCACTTCCATTCATCAAGCAATACCACATGGAAGATGGCTGGAATATCAAGCAGTTCGTACGTGGCACGTTGCGCTACCAAGGCTGGAAAGATGCATGGCAGCCGATTTTCAGAAAAATTGAAGATGGCATCAGCGATGATGAAATCGCGAGCCTAAGTGATGAGCTTTGGAAAGATAACGCGATCGCAGAAGGCGAAGCTGACCGTGTTGTACTCGCCGTTACTTTAAAGGCAGAGAAAGAAGGCGAGACTGTTTGGTATCAAACATTCGCTCTCGATGCGATTGGCAATGAACAAGGTTCTGCAATGGCAAAACTGGTATCCATCCCAGTTAGCCTAGCCATTGAAGCTGTTATCAATAAAGAAATTGGTGCAGGTGTAACGGCTGCCCCTGATAAGCCTGAGTTAGTTGCTCGCTGGTTGGAAATGGCAAACAGCACTACAGAGAAGTTTGGTTTAGTTAACCATTTAGACTAACCGTTGATTGAGCATGCGCTTACAGAAAACTGTTAAGCGCATTTTGATCCTTTATTGCCACTTTTTGAATTTTTTAAACTTCTTTCAAATACAGCTCATGTTTGGCCACGATCTCAGATCGATCGGTGACTTGAAGCTTCTTTTTCACGTTGCTCCAATGAAAATGACTCGTACTTTTCGATAAATTAAAACTGTTGGAAAAATCGACAACCCGACCGCCATTTGCAATAAATTCAACGAGCTGGCGTTCTCTCTTAGTTAAGCCCGGAGTTTCCCAAATACAAGCAATCGATTTACTTAAGCGTTTTATAGTTAGTAACCTAGCAGCTTTATCCACCCCTATTTGATCTTCTGCTTTTTCTATTAATGCGAGTGATAAACTAAAATCGCCCGTTGTTAAGTCCAGCTGCTCATCAAATTTTGCCCCTGGCATATCTTTAATCAACCGCATAATATTATCGTACTGTTTTTTAAGCTTCTTATCTTGAATAATAATTTCTGCTTCAGCCCTACTCACAATAGTATCAGGAGCATTAAATAGCTGTTCAGCCTTACTATTTGCTAAAATTATTTTGCCTTCAGGTGACAATAAAACAGAGGGATCTGGCTGTTGATCGAGAAAATAGCCTAACCGATTTGGTTCTAATTGAGCAGCCCGTACTTTCTGCCCCAATGCCCAAACTTCCTGCATAACGCTTTGAAACTTAGCTGTGTAGCGTAATATCTTGCGTTTTATAGCGGGGTTTTGTCCATCGTAGTAAAGATTCATCGCCACCCAGTTAGGCGATGAAGTACCGATATCCAATACAACCGTGTCGTTAACACCTTGTGGCTCCAACCAATCCCAAAATGGCGATTCAACAATCTTCTCGTACTTTACATACTTACTGAGAGCGAAGGGTGTACTTGGGTGATAAAGCTTTTCAAATTCAGTCCAAGGATCAAAGGCGATGTAATGCTCAATATAACCACCTATCTCCTCATTGGAAAAACCATATAAAAGCGGGCTACTCAAATCACTTTCAACATCAGCAGGAACCACTAACTCTGCTGTTGTGCGATCTCTGAGTGTAATTATGCCTTTCTTGGCACCGGTCAATTTACAAAATAATTGCAAAACATCTTGCCACAACTCTATGTCTTCAATAGTTTTATAGATCACTTGTTGCAAGCTGACTAAGTCTTTCATATGCCTTCTTTTGGGTCTTGGTGAGATAGATTAATCGTTAATCACTCTCACCGATATTGCTATTAACGCTGCACTATCATGGCTCCATAGTTATCACTATCAACATCAGGATAGTAGTCTGGTATTTCCCAAAGTAACTGGAAACCATTCTTTTGATAAAGCCTTAACTCTGGATCACGAGAGAAGCCACCAAAGCTTTGCGCCAGATATTGTTTTATATCTCCATTGTTTTCTAGTTGCCAGCGTTTAAAGCCTGGTAGCCTAGATCCTAAACATAAAACACTGCACCGTTTACTTTTTATAAATATATCATAATAGTGTTGGATTATAGCAGCTCCGACAGAGTATTTTGCTCCTTCAGGCAAAGCAGACATGCTGACACCATAGGCAATAGTCCCCGTTTCAAAATGAGTCGCTTTAATAGTTCCACTATCTGTTTGCAAATCCCAAGACTTGTTGGAGATTTGATTAACGAGTTGCGAGGAAGCATAACCTATCAGTTTGCCATCTGATGTTTGAGCAACGACGCTCCCTTCAGGGAACACTCTCATTCGCTCACTAATTTGATCTAAAGTTGCAGCACTATCCCCCCAAGCTACTCTTTCAATCCCATTTACTTGCTCAATGTCTTGCTCGTTCATCGTTCTAATAATCATAAGTCACCTCTATAAATCAGAAGTGAATACTTTGTCGAACTAGCCTTTATTTAGCATGTGCCTGAAAGTGTATTAAAAGTGTATTTATTGCAATCAAAGCTCCCCCAGCGCAGGTGGCTGTTCAGTATCTCCAGAGTAACCTTTATTTCGTTTAACTTTCATTCACTTTTCGGAGATACACTTCATGGCTAAACAACCTAAAAAACTTGGCTTAATCCAATGCCCCCCTCCTAGTAACCATCATCAAATGATGCCCAGTGAACTACTCAAAGCATTAATGATAGCAGGTGACTGGGATGGCAATGCTTTAACCGAGGCCATTTCAAATTCCACATCAAAGGGCATTAGTTTAGATGGCATTAAACGCTGGATGCACAACAACACCATCCCGAAAGGGGAAAATAGAGAAGCACTAAATAGAGCTATATTTAACTACTGTAAAGACTCTGATTCCGTTGACCCTGAGGTATGGCAAAACGCCCTTTATCAGTCTTGGATCAGATATAACTCAAGTGTAAAAAACGTCGCTAAAACTATTTGCGAGCGTATTACTCGAGATTCCCGCTTTACCCATTTGCCGCCTCTATATGTCACAGACACTCCTAAATCCATTGAAAGTGATTACCTCACTTTATATTTAGAAAAACATGTCACTTTTTCAACCAAGAAACCTCTACAGTACTCACCTGCATCACTCCTTGATAAAAATGAGAAACTATCAACTCTGATCATTGCAGATCCAGGCTGTGGCAAATCTAGTTTACTGAGAAAAGTAGCCTTGGATATAGCTCAGGATCAATGGAAAAGCGTAAAAGTCCCATTGATGATAACTGCTAAAGAATATATCCAAGCCCATAACAAGCAGCCTAACATTGACTTAATTAGCTTCGCCTTCAAAGACTTTTTTATCCCTGAACAACCTCATACCCACTTTAATCTTAATATAAGAAACAGCTTGCTACAGGAAAAAATCATTTTACTAATTGATGGGATTGACGAAGTATCATTAGATAAGCAGGCTGTCATCAATTTGTATACCGAATTAAGATCCCTACGCGGTACTGTGAGCTGGATAGTCACAGCAAGACCCTCGGGATTAATGGATACACTAAACGAATCCCGACGTTTCTGGGTAGCTCCACTAAACAAACTCGCGATTGAGGAATATATAGATAAAATAATAGATAATTACAGTCTTGACGCTCACTTTAAATACCAAGCATTCGGCAACCCTTCTTTGCTGCGCCTGATTAGTAATCCTTTTTTTTTAACTTTATTTTGTCATGCACAGGTAAAAATAGCTCAAGGCTTACTCGATCAAACCCCCATAGCAATACAAGAGTTTTTTCTGGATAGCATCAAAATCCAAGCACAGAAAAATACCCCTTTAAATAACCCCTTATCAATAGTTACTCTCGATAAACTTCAGCAGTTTAGCTTAATCATTACCCACCAATCGCAACATAAAAGCCCTTCCTTTAATGAGCAACATTGGTGGAATTTCAGCGCAAAAAAATACCAACAACACTCATCTTTAGATTTTTTCGAGCAAGTACTACCTGCCCGTTTAATCACCACAAGTGACATAGCAATGTGCAACTATCGCTTCATTAATCCAACCCTGCAGCAACAACTCAACGCACATGCTCTACTTAAGCTTCCCGCTGAATTTGCATTGGAAAAGCGCTTCGCGAAAAAGTGGCATGATAGCTTTGCTGTCTATGCAGCACTGAGCTATCACTACAAGGATTATGCACGCTTTGACGAGATCATTAGCTGCCTTGAAAGCCAATCTGAAATAAACCAAAGCAGTGAACAGTTAATTTCCAAAATATTTTTCCTGGCGGGTATTCCCAAAACACAAAACTCTCAGCTCATTAAAGCTCGTGATTCTCTATCTCTAAGCCATCAGGTAATAGAGTTAGAATCAAACCAGCGACTTAAATTTCTCGCAAAATTAGACCCTTCTTGGCTTGAACAAACACTGTTAGCCCAGTTACCAAACGCTGATGCTGACTACCGCTGCGAACAGATAAGTTACCAAGAAACAGTTAGGTTACTTAACTCTTCAGATAACCGAGTACACTCATTTAAAGCACTAGGTTTACTTAATAGCTCAGCAAGCTACGAAGCCATTTCTCAAGCTTTCTGGAGTACAGATAGACAAAATGCAATTTGCGCAGCGCAAGTTTTTGGAGAAGTCATTCTACCTAGTGATTATCAGCAAGTGGTTTTACTCAGCCAAAACAAAACCCTCAGTGACCTAGAGGTAATCAAATTATTATTATTTATCCGTACTCGCACCAATAAAGACTTCATTCCTTTCTTGATCCCTCTTGCGCAGCGCACTGCTTACTCGTCTTTTCCTCTTTTTAATGAAGCTTGCAAGTTAATTATTAAACTCGATGCTGAACTAGCCACAAAGGCATTTGCACAAATATTAAGCTCTCAATACAGCAGTTTATTATCTAACAGTCATAGCTTTGCAGCCGTTGCTGAAAAAGTAGAACAGCTGCCAGGCGCAAATATAACAAGAATTTTTGATGAACAAACGCGTTCACTGTATCTACCTAAGTACGCAAAAAAAATAGAAAACTTAATACTTACTTGCAGCCATTCTAGCTGCCTAAATGACAACATCGTGATTAATTGTCATGAGGATTTTGCTACAGCGATAACGATTATCAAACACACAGATTACGACCCAAAGTTACTCACAAGTACAATGCTAAACACTTTGAATCAGTACATAAAAAAAAACATAACGAAAAATGTCTTTGAGTTCATAGCTCCCCTAGTAAACATTGAATTCAAATACATGTCACACAATAACAGTCCTGTGCTATCACCGACATTACTGCAATTAACCGATTACCTTTGTAAATATCTAAACCAATGGCCGAACCAAAATCAACGCACTCATTATATTCAACATTTAGAATCGTTATTCGAGGTATTAAGCATTACTCCGCAACGGGGCGTTGAGGTGCTTGTTCTTAAACTTCTATTTCACAGCCAAGACGAAGCTCTACTGCGTTTAGCTATTCGTTTCACTGGCAAGTTATTTGTCAATCAGTTTAATGATATGGTACTCACCAAACTTAAAACCATTTTATACTATGGCAACCGCTCTCTTCGCAAAGAAGTAACTCTCGCGATGGGCCGTATCGACCTTGAAGCATTGAATTATTTCCAAAGTGCCGAGCAGGCAAAGCAAATACTAGCAAGAATCGCAGAGGAGAAAAAAAGTCTAATATTTCAAGATTTTTGGAGCGACAGCGAGGGCAAAAAGATCTACTGGAAATACCCGCCAATACCAGTATATTACATATATAACAGCTACCAAAAACCTGAAATAGAACGGCTCTTCGCTCACGAAATGAGCCAATATGGTTACTGCGTCAGCCACCAAATCCAACACAGTAAAATCTATTTGGTATTCAGCACTGACAGTGTATATGAACAAAAGCAAGTAGAGGAAGCTCAGCTGATAAGTAATAGCAGAGGCTTATCCGGTAACATTTTTCACATTCCTGATGGTATACCTTTTCCTCTAGCCAAGACACTAGCAAGGCTCATTGCGCAAAGCCTAGCTTCTAGGGCTATCACGACCACCAATAACACTTTTAATACACTTTCACTCCCCTGACAATAACCTCCCAACCCTTGAAGATTATCATTTTAAGTAACTGGTAATCGCTATGACTCACAGCATTAAAGGCTATCCTTTTGACTATACTGATAAACAGAAATACTCTCCTGTATACCAGCACAGTATAAATCAACGCACCCTCATCATACCTGGCGGGGGGTGCGTCTATTACCGGGCAAATAAAGGTGATGTTTGTCCATTTTGTGCTTTCCCCCCTTTTTCTCGTTATGTAATCAAAGGTGATAATCACGAAGACTATTTTGACTCTTGGGCTTTGACGGGTGACTTCTACAAAAGTATGTTCAATCAAGCTCTCAGCGACAGGAAACCCTTCGATAAACTGGCTGTTTTCAATGGCGGAAGTTTTTTCCCGAACTCTGAATTACCAAATGAATTCCAAGAATATGTTTATAGAGAAGTTGCTAAAAGATCCGACATAAAACAACTGATGGTTGAAGCCTATCCAACGTTTATCTCTCAAAAAAAACTCATCCAAGCAAAGGAAATTTTAAGCTCAACTGATCTAATGGTCGGCATTGGCTTTGAAAGCTTGGACGAGAGAGTCAGAAATCAATATCTAAAAAAGCGTATTGATTTAAAACAGTTTGAAGAGAAGATCAAACTCATGCAGCGCTTGGGAGTACAAGTATTTATATACGCTTTTCTAAAAGCGCCTCAATTGACAGAAGCTCAAGCACTCAGAGAAACGCTCAACACTCTTGCCTACCTAAACAATTTAGGCGTTGACGAAATTGCTCTTTCATGTGCATTTGTCCCCCCTGGGACGAACCTAGAAACGCAATTTAATGCAGGTCAATTCAGGCCACCTTGGCTTTGGAGTATTATCGAGATAATAAAAGCTGCTAAAGAAAATAGCTGGCCACTTTCCGTCGGGGGCTTTGAAGATACCCCACCACCAGTAGCAACGCCCAATAACTGCCCAAGTTGTGATGAACATATTTTACAGCAAATAGAAAACCACAGGTTGACGAATAATACACAACAGATTTCATCATTAACATGCCAGTGCAAAGAACAGTGGCAGACACAAGTCGATAATAGTGAAGTATCAATTAAAACTCATAACAAGGTTGACTACGAACTAATTCAAACTTCATAAAGTATCCCTAGATATTAGCAATACCAATATTACCAAAGTTAATTATGCTTATGTTCTGACAAAAATTGAGTGACTAATTTGCTGTCACTCAATTTCTTCTTTTTTAGCTCAATATTCACTTTTTACACAAAACGTGTTTTTTGGGCCCCTTTTTAGCAAAAAAAGTCCAAAAACCTGTAACTAGTTCCAGTAGGAATAAATCCTAGTTTCTGTTCAAATTACTTTATTAGTGAACAGGATAAAAACACAGGAAAACTGTTGCCCCCCAGCAACAAGATAACATTAGACAAACTTATATAATGCCAGATTTTAAAAGTGCTGATAGCGATCAGGTTAAATCAATTTTAAACTGCAATAATTTTATAACTACAATTTGTGGCTATTTCTGATAAATTAGGAATGAAGTTCCAATGAAACAAAACGAACACCAAAGTTTAGCATCAGCTTCTAACCATTCTGACTCAGAACGTCCGAAATACCTGTTTGAAGCAGTAGATGCTTATCAAATGGTTGAAGAGAAAGATCAGTTTCTCCGCTTTTTAGCAACATGGAAGGATCAAAATCTCACAGACCAACAAGCCGTAGAACAGCTCAAGCTACTAACAGCCAAAGCAACAGCTGCACCAGATGCTCAATCTGCTCATCAAATGCAAATGGAACTTCTGGAGTATGCAGATAAAGTTGTAGAGAAAATTATAGATAGCAACAGAGCATCTTTTGAACACACGCTAAGCTTTTTTCAAAATCGCCCCCTCAATCTTGAATAATTTTTAAGCTTAGTTAACTGTACCAATGTTGCCATTATTCTCTTCACACCTCTCACTGCTAATTACGCCCAAAAGCCAATCATCTAAATATAAGTTACGTAGACCTTTTAAGGTGATTCGCTATTTTCATGAAGGGCATCTCCTTTTCACATTTTTTTGACTACCAAGATCATACTATTGCGTTTTCAATTTCTGATAGGCATTTATTATGGAAAATTCGATATCTGTTGTTGTGATTACATACAATGAAGAAAACACAATCTCGAATCTTTTAGGCGATCTTGCAGTTCAAACGCATCAAGATTTTGAAGTTATACTCGTCGATAGTAACAGCGAAGATCAAACTATTGCAGTTGCACAAAACGCAAGCCAGCAGCTACGCGAATTCAGCATTATCGAAATGAGTGATCGAGGAGCCAGCCTTGGGAGAAACACAGGCGCTCTAGCTGCAAAATATGAACGCCTGTTGTTCCTTGATTCTGACGTTAGAATAAGACCAAACTTCCTTAAACAGTCTTTAGAGAAGTTACAACAAAGTGGATTAAAAGTAGCCGGTGGTCGTATGCAATCAACTGTTGCAGACTGGAAAGTAAGGCTAGCAGTTGCCACTTTTGATTACGCCATGGTATTAGGGAAATTGGGGTTCCCTACAGCTGTTGGTGCATGCATATTTAGTACCCGAACAGTCCATCGTGACATTAATGGCTTTGATACTAGAATTAAGCTCTGCGAAGATTGCGATTATGTAAAAAGAGCCAGCCGTAGTTACCGCTTCGCAATGTTAAATGTCCATTTTGAATTTGATGTTCGAAGGCTCACTCAAGATGGTCTGCTCAGAACAGGTTGGGTTTACTTAAAAGCAAACTGTCACCGATTACTCAAAGGCGAGTTGACTAACGATCAAATCCCCTACACGTTTGGCCACTATAAACAACAAAGCCATCATTGATATTCGTATAATTGATGCAAGAATTAATTAGCACTGTCACCTCGTTAATCAATCACCCCCTAGCCATTGCCATTATTATCGGGGGAGTTTTTGGAGATGCTGTCATAGGTGTCGGCATTTTCATTCACGCTGAATTTTTTTTGATCTGTGCAGGCTTTCTAATGGCAGAAACCTTTCAATGGTGGATGTTACCTTGTATTTGGCTTGCAGCCTGGAGCGGGGATTTAACAAGTTATACGATAGGTTACTTTAAAGGTAATCAGTGTCAGCAGGTAGTTTTAAACAAGTTTCCACAAGCGGCAAGGCATCACAATAAAGCACTAGGCCACCTCGATAAATACGGCTGTTTCGCTATTTTTATCGGCCGTTTCCTTGGCCCTGTTTCTTGGTTCTTACCATTTTTAGCAGGATGCAATCAATTTTCAATCTATCGTTTTGGGATAGCTAGCTTAGCAGGCTGTATGTTTGCAACAGCACAATTTATTGTTATTGGCTTTATGATTAGTTATTCCCCAAGCTTCATTGCACAGTTTTTGTAAGGCCCCATTACAAATATGAACAGCGCTCAGAAACCCCATAGCTTTAAACTGACTTTCATACTAAGCTCAAGCCTAAAGAACACAGGACAACTTGGTTTTATCTAGGGCGTACTCAGAAAAAGGGGGCTTGAGATGATACTTAGCATAGGTTTTTTCAAGATAATCTGTCTTTAATAGCGCCTCAAAACCCACATCATAACGTTCAGCAAGTAACCGCCCTTTCGGATTATTCGTAAAAGCCGGATAAGTATAATCCTCGATAACGGGTATCACCCTATAATGATTAATATCTACATTATAATCAGCTACATAGGCATCTACTGCCAATGAATCAAGCACTATAAAATTAACTCGATTGCGATTCAGCATGCCCCAGACCTGCTCATGGGTTTCAAATTCGAGATACTTCATGTCAACACTCAAAACATCATCATAACCGTATCCCCTTATAGCCGCGACACGCTTATCAATCAAACTGCCAAGCCCTTGCCAAATAAGGTTGGGCCGGTTCTTAAAAACGATGACTGTTTTCTCTAAGCTAATAGGATAGCTAGGTGTAATTATATTAAAATCTAACCCTAATTTATCCAGTTTGCACTTGTTGTATGTCCCGATAACAATATCTACTCTCCCTAATTCAAGCCATTTCACAGCCCGCTTAAATGGTACTTCTTCAAAGCTCACACTTAAGTCTTGAAGCTGCAAAGAGGATTTTATAATATCCATGTACACCCCTGTATTATCTTTATTAACGTAGTTCTTCCATATAGGACCTGCAACTACTACCTCAGCTTGGGTAAAGCTCGGAAGCAATAAAATGAATACCAAAATCACATTTTTCATAAATGCTCCTATCATAATCAGTTATCAATGAACTATCTGCACTTAGCTTTATTTTATGAGCCAATCAATACTCCAGCTCAAAATTGCAAATGTGGCTATGATAGCTGAAAAACGCTGCGGCTATTGTATTTAACATATCAAATATGATTAATTGCACTTGCTATAGCCTTAACCATTAACAAATAGCTCTAGAAACGAAACTTCTAACGTTTTCCATTAATAACTATTTACCTTAATAAAAGGCATTGATATGGGAAAAGGTACGAATTTTCTTAGCAAGGACAGTTATCCGCGTCTTTAAGACACTTACGCTGCTAGTTGGATGAGTGAAATATCAGACTGAAGATCTGATCCTAATCTGTAGTCACTTGAATCATTAGAGGTTCGTATTTAGTCTAATTCCCGACAACTTAGCCACGCCAACTTAACAACTAACTATCAGACCAGAGGGTTAGAAATAGCGCTTGCCTATTTGAATTGATACCTGAAGAGAACAGCATCAACTCAGCAATTATTTGATCAAAGATTATTGATAAACTAGGTATTCTTTCAAGAACAAATTAGTTGAACAACACAAAACTTGAGCTTAGAGCAGTCTGCTAGACACTCCACAACGATCGAATTTTCATCTTTAAACTTTTGACCACTCACACTTAAAGGGGCATTCAATATACTCATAGAAATGTAAAATTTTTATGGAAAACAATTACCTTTTAAAGCCTTATAGCCACTATTAGACTTGTTAAAAATCTTTACTTTTATACGTGTCGCTATCGACATTTTTTTTACTTCTCTCTCTTTACAATCACCTCAATATTTAGCCATTGATCACTTAATTCCAAAAGTAACAGTAACTACTAGCCCACTGTTAACCTAAGGAAACAGCGAACAAGTCCAAGACGCCCCTGGCATACAGGATTTTTCGTGATTAAGGCAATGCATACAGGCGGGCTGGTTGCCCGGCGAAATGCATTAACGATGAGCACGGATATCCTGCATGCCCCGTAGGGTGGATCTCTAAGAGGGCACCTCCTTTGTCAGAAAGCTTATAAAGGACTAGCCATTCACTGCGTATTCTTTCGCGGATCTGGCCTCTTAGTTACCCACAGGGAACGTCTGGGGACTTATTCACTGTTTCCCTAATTGAATTGATACTTGGTACACCAAACGAGAGAGAACATGAGCAACTGTTTAAAGATTAGTTTTTTGTTAATCGCAGCATCACTGATGCTGCCTTTAGCTTCAATTTCATTGCAACCTGCATCTACTGAATGGCCAATATTCTGGGAAATTCGAGCCTATATAGTTAATTACACAGGTGTTACAACAATGCTAATTATGTCAATGACGGTCATTCTATCCGTTAAACACTGGCCGTTTGAAAAATGGTTAGCAGGTTTAGATAAGCAATATAAACTGCATAAGTACCTAGGAATAGCTGCCGTTTTATGTGGTTTTGTCCACTGGCTTGGCTTTCTAAGCGATGATTTAGCCATGGACTTAGGCTACATTGAAACCAAACAAGAAACTTATCCTTTTTGGAAATCAATTACTCAACTCGGCGATCCTGCTCAATTTATTGGTGAGTGGGGCTTTTACATATCGGTTGTTGTGGCTGCAATCGCTTTGATTAAATACTTTCCCCACCACTTTTTTCAAATAACGCATAAAATTATACCTTACTTGTATTTATTACTCGTGTTACATATGTTGATCTTTTTCGAAGCTTCTTTATGGTTAACAGCCTCAGGGTTAGTGCTAGCTGCTATTGTATTACTTGCAAGCATCGCGAGTTTTATAAACATATTCGGTTTAAATGGTATAAACAACTGCACCGAAGCCAAAATTGTCGCTATAAATTCTTTTAACAACGGCTTAGAAGTTACATTACAGGCGGCTGAAAACATTCAGCACTATCGCCCTGGCCAATTTGTCTTTATCGCATTTGACCAAAAAGAGTCTCCACACCCCTTTTCTATCGCATCCAAGGTTTCACAAACCAATGAACTGCGTTTTTTAATCAAAGCTAACGGAGATTATACGAGTACTCTGGCTGACACACTGAAATTAAATCAAACTGTTAAACTCGAAGGCCCTTATGGCTGTTTTGATTTTAATGATAAAGCAGCACATCAGATATGGATTGCCGGTGGAATAGGGATCACTCCATTCATCTCGGCTCTTGAATCCCAACCAACCTATAAAAAAATCGATATTTTTTATACTTATAAGCAAGCAGATAAGGGACTTCTTAAAAAACTGCAAGCGCTTGCGAATGATCGTAATATCACTCTACGTTTATACGAGACGTCAAATAATGAGCGGCTCTCCTCAAAAGATATTCTCAAACGTATAGATCGCATAGATGATTGTAGTGTTTGGTTTTGTGGTCCTACTTCCCTTGGTGAGCAGTGTAAATCGCTATTTCAGCAAGAAAAGTTACCAGAAAAGTCATTTCACCAAGAGCTTTTCAGCTTTAGATAAGCTCCTGCATTTAAATCACACTTCACCAACTTAACAAAAACTGATACCGTCGGCATAGACTGACAACAAGGAGGCGTAAAAATGCTGAAGAATAAAAAAATTCTCTTCACTGCCATCGCTTATGTTATTTGTAATATTGCAATAGTTTCCCCTTTCGTACCTCTCGCAAACATTCTACCAGCGGGGTTTGGCGCTCTGTCAATGAACTCAATGGCGATTTCACTAATCCTAGCCGCTCGCTGGCGAATAGTTGACCGGATTATGGGAGGCCCTGACAAGTCTTACGTTTCTCATCGCTGGTTAGGCTTTTTTGCAATTCTCGGCGCTCTGTTGCACTGGCTTCTGGCTTCGCCTGTAGGCTCAGGTGTCATTCCGATGCTCAGTGAAAGTGGTGAAGAAGTCGGTAACGTCGCAGCTATCGCTCTTTTAATAATGACACTCGCCGCTATGGTAAAAAAGATCCCTTATCATCTATGGAAGGCGAGCCACATCCTAATGGGGCCTATCTTTTTAATTGCTGCCTACCATACTTTTTTTGTTGCAAGCCCGCTTGCAGTAGGAGAAGAACCATGGATTTTAATGGCCTGTATCAGCATTATCGGCACGACTGCTTGGTTCCAGACACTACTGCGCCATTCATCCCCTTCTCGTCTCGTAAAAGTAGTTAAAGCTATTCCTTTTGAAGGGGGCATTGATGTCACTTTTAAAGCAACAACAAAACTACCTACCTTCGAAGCAGGCCAATTTGCAACAATTGCAGGTAATTATGCGCGCTCTGAGCCTCACCCTTTTACTATCGCAGGAGGCGATTCAAACTCTAGACGTTTTGTCATCCGTTCAGCTGGGGACTGGACAGAGAGATTCGTCAAAAACTTAAAAATCGGAGATGAATATAGATTAGGGCGGGTTAGCGGTAGGTTTTTACCCCAAATAAAAACGCATCGAACTGAACAGCTTTGGGTAGCAGGCGGTGTGGGCATTACTCCCTTCATGGCCGCACTGGAGAAAATGAACTCAGATAATGGTGCAAAAGTAACTCTCATTTACTGTATTCGCTCAAGAGCATCTTCAGGTGCTATTTTGGATATAGAAGCTCATGCTCATCGATTAAAACAGCTAGAGTTGATCGTTATCGATAACCCAAAAGAGGGGTTAACTGAAGAGCTTTTATTGCGGATTATGGCGCAAATGGATAGTCGGGCAAAGTTATATTTATGTGGTCCTGATGGACTCAAATCACGGGTAATTACAAGCTGGCAAGCAGCTAGCAAAACGGGCAGAGTCCACAGTGAAAAATTCGACTTTAGGGATGCGATTGGATTGACAAACTTGATTTATATCGGAAGGCCGGTGTTAGAAAAAGCAAGAGAGAAGTTGAGATAGCATTTTCTTTTTAAGTATATTTAGAAATAGGGCTGCTTGTTTTATCTTCTTACTAACAACTCTCAAATCTAGTTTTTCACGACTCATAAAGACACCAAATACGATACTATTTATCTTAAGATGTTTTTCAGTTTATAAGTAACAAGCATGCAAAATTTTACTGCGACTCCCGTTTGTAGAAAAAATGAAGCATGCTTTTTACAATTTTTTTACTTAAAAGTAAAGATAATGAGAACTCCCCTCTACAACCAAACCTCAGGAATTCTCCATGCTTAAAACCTCATCAAATTTAACACTTGTATTAACCTTGATTTTACCTAGTTACCTATGGGCGCATTCAAACACCGCAGAGCTGCCATTGGCATCTCAAAGTGCCTTTCAAATGACAGAATCAGCGACTCGATTAGTTAAAAGCCTAAGCGAAGCACAGTTAAAAGAGATTATATACCCCTTCGTCAATGACCAAGATCGCACCAACTGGACAAACTCTCCTGTTAGCTCTAAACCTCGAAATGGTTTGCCAATTGGACGCTTAAATATAGAACAACGCACTCTTATGCACCAACTACTAATTGCTTCAACTAGCTCACAGGGTTACCAAAAAATTTGGTCGGCCATTCAATCTGATGACACTTTAAAAAAAGAAGGTGAAAACAGAGAACTTCGTAGTAAAAAGTTTTTCGATAAGAACCAGAGTATTGGAGCTAATAATTACTGGCTATCACTATATGGCGACCCTCGTAGTGACAACCGCTGGGGATATATGCTCACAGGGCATCACTTAGCTGCAAATTTCACTGTAATTGATGGTAAGGCAACCTTTGTACCTATGTTTTATGGCTCAGACCCTGCTGTTATCAGCAATGGAAAGCATGCGGGACATAGCTTTTTACCCAATGAGCGAAACCGGGGCTTAGAGCTGTTAAAAAGCTTAAACACAGAGCAACAAAAACTCGCAATCGTCGCTGAACAGTACCCTGCAAACAAATACGGTTCTGTTGATTTTGCAGGGCCCGGCAAAAAAGACAAAGCAAGAAAAAGCCAAGGCATCTCAGCTGATAAACTAAGTCCGAGCCAACTTAAATTACTTTGGGTCCTAATAAAGGAGTACGTTAATAATGCTGACTTCGATGTCGCTGAAGCACAAATATCTAAAATAAGAAAAGCTGGATTAGATAACCTTTACTTTAGCTGGATGGGACCTGCTGATGGCAATGAAAAGATCTTTTTTCGAATAGAGAGCCCTGCAATACTCATTGATTTTGTCGACCAAAGAACCGGGTTTGATTGGAACACACACCCGCATACTATCGTTCGAGACCCTTCTAACGACTATGGAGAAAACTGGTTAGAACGTCATATCAAAGAAGCTCATTAAGTTATTTTGATACAACTATAAACTCTTACCTACCTAATAACAAAAGCTCTCTGTATAAAGATAGGGGGCAAGCTGGGTGTGCGAACTCTTTAGGTCTAAGCGCCGATGTTCTAACTCACATAAATTGAAGCACCTAGATCTAAAGCACTTCATCAATTGACAGAAATTTCACTTATCAGCCTCTAAAATCCCGATCGATATTATTTAACGGGGGCTGCATGAAAAGCCAAGTATTCATAGAAAAAGTATTGCTGACCGAACAAAAGCGCAGTAAATGCGATGAAAAAATTGCCTGGAAGCCATGGGTCTTAGGTGCCCTCACACTATTCATATTTGCCAGTTTATCTCTTTATTGGTTAAACGAAGAGGCTTTGAGCCGCGATTCTTATTGGCAGAGCCAACAAGCGCTATTTATCTGGTTCAACCAGCTATTACAGACTATATTGCCGGCATCTTTGTGGGCTAACTTGACTAAAGCAGGTGATGCACTGGTGTTGCTACCACTTTTAGCTTTCATCAGTATTCGGCAACGAAAGGTGTGGCTATCATTGATGGCAACAGTCCCTTTTGCAGGACTAACCAGTGTGATACTAAAAAAACTGGCTTCTATACCTCGACCTGGTGGCGTATTGGAACCAGAGGGCTGGACAATAATAGGTTCTATGATTACTGGCCCCAGCAGCTTCCCTTCAGGGCATTCACTGTGTGCTTTTGCAGCCTTTAGCGCATTTTTAATCGCCCAACACCCGAAAGGTAAATGGCTACCTTTTACACTGGGTCTCACTATAGCCTTGCTAATTGCTCTTTCTAGAGTTGCTGTTGGTGCGCATTGGCCATTAGATATCATATTTGGTTCGGCCCTTGGCTGTTTAGCAGGTCTTTGCGGAGCTTTATTAGCTCAAAATTGTGCCTGGTCATCTTCAGCTAGCACAAAAGGGCGTATCATTTCACTTTCTGTATTAGCGATGTTTGCTTTTAGCCTTGGCAAGGAAATAAGCTCAGCTTCAAGTACAGAATGGGTAACTTGGCTGGCTTTCTTTGCTAGCCTTTGGTGCTTTATTCACTTGTTATTCGAAGATCTTTTCTCGATTAAAATAACTGTACTCAGGCACCACCGTCTATGAAAAAAAATCTTTTAGCACGACGCAATCTATCGGTATTCTATTTTTTACCTTTAGTGAGCCTACTCAATCTTTTTCTCTATCATCAACCGCTTTGGCTATATATTACGAGCCAAACTTCAACACCAGGGCTCGGCACTTGGACAGCTCTGTTTTCTCTACTTTTTATGGTCAACCAACTGGTTCTATTGAGCCTATCTATCGTTAGTATTCGGTTGAGCCAATATTTCAGTTATTTAACACTACTAGGTAACGCTCTAGCACTTTACTTCCTAGAACAGTTTGGAGTAATCCTCGACAGCGATATGATGGGTAACATTTTTAATACTCGAGCAATTGAAGCTGTTGATTTTCTCTCTTTCACATTACTAGTCTATTTACTAATTTACGCTATTATACCAATCGCTTTAGTGTCGAGGTTCAAACCGATTGCACCTAGGCGATTCACACTAATACTGCATTTCTTCATGTGGTTATTACTCGGTTTAGGTGGTATTTACTCAGGTTCTAGCGGTTGGCTTTGGATAGATCAGCACGCTAAGCAATTGGGCGCGCGATTACTCCCTTGGTCATATGTTGTCAATAGCGCTCGCCATCAACTTTCACAACGACACGAGCAGCAGCAACTACTTGCGGATGTAACTACTCAAACCAGCAATAACCCTCTGATAGTGCTAGTAATAGGGGAAACCGCTAGATCTGCAAACTTTTCTCTATATGGTTATCAAAGGAACACTAACCCTGCCCTCAGCCAACGTGGCGCGATTGCTTTAAAAGGCGCCGTTGCTTGTACAACCTATACAACGGGCTCTCTTAAATGCATCTTAGGGCATAGTCCTGATACATTATTCAGCACTCTTTACGAGCCACTGCCTAGCTACCTTCAACGACATGGAGTAGAAGTAATTTGGCGCACTAACAACTGGGGCGAACCGCCAATAAAAGTCAAACAATATCAGCAGGCTAGCGAGCTACGTAAACTTTGTAGCACACTAAACTGTGATGGAGATGCGGCTTTGTTAGCAGGCTTAAACGATCGAATTAATGCTGCACAGCAAGATAAGCTGTTATTCGTTCTACACCAAAAAGGAAGCCATGGCCCACGATATTATCAACGTTATCCTAAATCCTTTGAACGCTTTACACCTGTATGTCGCTCAGTAGAGTTGAGTAGTTGTGATCCGCAGAGCTTATTAAACGCCTATGATAACAGCTTACTTTATACCGATTACTTGCTAGGAAATCTAATAGACCAACTAAGGACTTACTCCGAGCGTCCCGTGTTGATGATGTATCTGTCTGACCATGGTGAATCTCTCGGTGAATATGGTTTATATTTACATGGCACTCCCTATACTGTTGCGCCATCATTCCAAAAAAAAATCCCATTTGTGTTGTGGATGAATCAAAAGTTTATCGATGATCACCAGTTAGATTTAAACAGTTTAAAAGAGCGCACTGAACATACTCAATATCAAGTATTCCACAGCTTACTCAATGCCTTTGGCATGGAAAGTGAGATCTATGATTCAAGCCTAGATATTTTTGCCAAGCCATCAAAGAACTAATACTTTGGTAAGCCCTTAAATTTTTAGACACAGTCCTCTGATAATAAATACCAATAGATAAAAGCTTTAGACTTCCTTTTAAAGCCTCTAGATATAAGCCACTGCTATTACTATTGGTATTATTTCCCCACTTTAGATCTGCGATAATGACTTCGCTATCTTCAAAAACCGAAAATATCAAAAGATAATGGGAATAATGTTTTTTTATGTATAGACGACTCCCATATTAAGGTGCATGTGCTTTAACAAGGCTACTAATACTTTCACTTAAAAAGGAAAAATAAGGGTTCCAAGATAGCCTTGCGTAAATACGATCACCGTCACTGTAACCATATTCCGCGTACCAAGTTTCAATGCCTAACTGGCATTTTTCATACTCTTCAAAAATCAAATCCGCATTACAAAAACGATACTCCCCTTGTTTCCCATAGAAAGGATTATCCTCATCAAATAAAACATTCATATGTGAAAAAGTACTTATCCGCTCAGATGGTAAACTTTTCTCGCGAACGATGACTCTTTTGTCGGTAAATCCTTGCTCTGTACCGTACCAAATCAACCGACTATCTGGGTGAGTCATGGACTCGCTAAACATCTGGTATATAGCTTTGGAATCGATGACAATATCATCTTCACTTATCGTCACTAAAACAGGCTTATCATATTGATATTTTTTTACTTTATTCACGACCTCTTGAGCTGAACGATAGTAATTTGCCGCAGCTTGAGTCGTCAAAGATTCATACTTCGTATAATTCCCCGTTACTTCATCAACATCCACCCAATCTATAAAACGACTTGCCAATGGTGCCAAAAACAATCCCTTTCGACTCGATTTAAACCCTGGTGAGAAAAGAAATAAGCCTTCAATATCTGGATCAGAGATGGCTTCACTAGTAACTAAATTAGCCCCTGTAGAAAAACCTCCTAGCCATAATTCATCCACTTGCTGCTTAAATAACTTTATTTGATGTTTAACTGATTTTTGCCAATCGCTTAATCCGATTCTCTTTAAATCTGCTGGTCGACTTCCGTGCCCAGGAACGAGCATTACCCGAACTATAAAGCCCTTTTTTACGAGCTCTTTTGCAATATCCTTAAAGTAATAGGGAGAGCCTGCCAGTCCATGTACAAGCAACACACCTCTTTTTGACTCTTCTTTGGGTTGTAGCTCAAACGGGGAATTTGCAGCTATTTCAGCCGCTTTGTTATCGCTCACATAAACTCTATTTTCTTTTAACCAATTCACTGTTTCTTTTTGATATTGCGCGAAACTTGGTTGAAGGTACGAAGGTAAATCGGGGGACTCTGTAAACCTAGGTTTATCTGGGGCTAATGTGCAGTTTGAAAGCCCCATAATACAGACAAAAATAATCGTTATGATAGCTAAGTAGCGCATCTTAAATCCTCTTCACATTAAAAGCTCAACGACGTATATCAAAGCTTGAAGACTATACGCCGCCACTGTTAGAAGTTACTTCCAATGCTTAGCTAATTTAAAAAGCCAAGTTCTTCGCCTAAATCATCATAAGCGCGCCTCTCCTCACTAGTACTGTGAGCACCTGCAATATTGTTAGCTCCAATAACAACTCCTGCATGATTAACCGCTATCCCATCTGATGATATTGCCAAATGTTTTGAGACGGTTTTCAAGACCTTGCACTTATTTGTTTGAGTAATATGCGCAAAGCCCCTTCCTTTCATTAGTTGGACACAAGATTGATCGCGTTGATCTACGACTCTGACTAAAGTAGCGAGACAAAATATTGTTTGTTTCATGACATTTCTCTTCTAAATATTTGAGACGAACAAACAATTTAATTAGCCATGTGTAAAATCCATGTAAAAAAATAATCGCCGTATACTGCTTGGTTTTTCACGAATTTTATACATTAGAGAAAATAGGATGGTCCATATTTATCAAACAGTATCCCTAGCATGTTCTCGACAAAAACATTTATACCACTTAAAAATATCGACAAGTATCTGTTGCTCACTCTGACACTGTGTCTGTCTATTTTTTCCCAACAACTAGTTCAAGCCAGTAACTCTATTGACCAACAGCTTTCTGTCATTACAGATGAACAAGCTAGATCCATGTTACATGCAGAGCTTACCGCTAAAGAATTGCAGCAAACAAAGAAAGCATCTTTAACTTTCTATATGCTTATCCAGGAAACAGTTTCCAATACGCAGATGGCATTCGAGGACGCTTTTAAAAAGCTAGCGAATATTCATGAGGCCTATTATTTTATAATAAAAGTCTTTCAAGAAGAAAAAGATAACACCGATAGCTTTATGCTGTTTTTAATTAAACTCTGCTGTCTAATGCTGATAATACTTAGCGCTGAGTATTTAGCATTAAGGTTAACACCTATCGGCAAACCTCAGCGCTTACATGAAAGCCAGTTAAACCAACATGGCCAATTTTCGTCTCTTACTAGGATTTTGTTATCTAGATTGGCAGGTGTGCTGATTTTTTATACCCTCTCCTCCTTAGTTCTACCTCTGATATTCCTTCAAGGGAGTTTTTTATTGCTCTCTAAAGCTCTAGTAGATTACTTGACTGTCGCTCGGCTAACCTATATTTTCTGCGCGTTCTTTTTTGCACCCTCTCACCCTCAACTAAGATTATTCAATTTAGATGATCAGCCGGCAAAAAGCTTATTGCGTAGACTCGTTATAGTAAGCCTTTTCAGCGCTACTAGTATTTTCACAGAACTAGCCAAAGACTTAGGCTTACCTCAGGGGGTGTATAAACTAGGCTTTTGGGCCAATTTAATCTCTTATATTGCCATGGCAACTGCCGTTTTTCTCAGCAAGGATGGCATCAAAATGATGCTATTACACGCTAACATTAAAAACAGCCCACAACGTATTTGGTTTGCGAATGCTTGGCCATTCATTTTAATATCCTCAATTATTATCGTTTGGTTTACTTTAGAGCTCGTTGTCGCAAACATTGGTTTTGATGATGATATTGTCTACGCTGCTACATTAACTTTACTAGCAATAATTGCAGTGCCATTCTTTGATGTGGTTTTAATTAGTATTGTAAGCAGTTTTAAGTTGGTGGATAACGATTCATCCAACAGCCACAAAGACATGAATAACTCATTTAAAGAAAGCCTGTTACGTATATTCAGAATTACCACTTTTTTGAGTATTGCTTTTATCTTTTCTCTTCTTTGGGGTATCGATTACCTCAACCTAAGCACCCAAGGCTTAGCTGCCATTATTATTACTAAATTAATTGAAGTCGTTTTTTTACTTCTTACAGGACTAATTGTATGGGAAATAACTAACGTTTTCATACAACACAAATTAACCAAAGAGCTACCTAATTCAGATGAACAATCGATGGATTCTGAGGGTGGTCAAGGGCTTTCGCGTATCGCAACGATACTCCCATTGATCAGAAATACTTTGGCATTTTTAATATTCGTAATATCAATAATAACTGCTTTATCAACAATGGGCATCAACACAACCGCTTTACTCGCTGGAGCGAGCGTCCTAGGTCTAGCAATTGGTTTTGGAGCTCAAACACTAGTAAAAGACATTGTTTCTGGGGTCTTTTTCTTAGTTGATGATGCTTTTAGAATGGGTGAGTATATTGTTATCGGCACAACCAAGGGGACCGTCGAAAAAATTGCACTTCGCTCTTTAAGATTAAGGCACCATTTAGGGGCTTTACACACGATACCCTATGGAGAAATACCCAGTTTGACCAATTACAGTCGCGACTGGGTAATTATGAAACTACCTTTCAGAGTCCCTCATGACTCCGATATCAACCAAATAAAGAAACTATTTAAAGCTTTAGGGAAAGAACTACTTGAACACCCTGAGTTAGGCCAGGACTTTATCGAGCCTTTTAAAAGCCAAGGCGTATTAGACGTCGATGAAGTAGGCTTATTGATTCGAGGTAAGTTTACATGTAAACCCGGCACTCAGTTTATGATTAGAAAGCAAGTCTATTTAAGAGTGCAGCAGATATTTGCTGACAATAATATTGAATTTGCCAAGCGTAAAGTTGAAGTGCAGATGCCAAAAGATTTACCCCCATCTGCAATAGCTCCATTGACTGCAGCAGCGACTGAAGCAATGCCTAATCAGACATTACCAACGACTACGTAATGATTAGTACACCCTAATCGACTTATTACGAATCGCGGGCTAATACTTCTTTCTTCCTAGTTTATCTAGGAAGGTGTATCGTCAATATTAAAACCCACTAAACCAATAATATATTCTAAATATTATACTGTAACTACTAATAATGGTGATTAGATTGCGTGTACTACTCGTTGAAGACAACCTCGAACTAGCTGGAAATATTTGTGACTTTCTAGAACTACAACAAATAGTGACCGATCACGCTAGAACAGGAAAGCAAAGCCTCAGTTTAATTGAGCAAAGTAACTATGATGTCATTATTATGGACGTCATGATGCCAGGCATGGACGGCTTTGAAACTTGTCGCCTCCTTCGAGATCGAAGCTTATGCCAGACCCCAACGATATTCCTAACAGCTAGAACAAACTTAGACGACAAGCTAAAAGGGTTTCAATCTGGTGGTGATGATTATTTAACAAAACCATTTGAAATGGCGGAATTACACTGCCGTCTACTCGCACTTTGCAGCAGGGGCAACCGAAAGGATATAGGAATGCTATATTTCCACGACCTAGAAGTGAATGTCCAAACAGGTATAGCAACAAGAGAAGGGAAAGTTTTAAATATTAATAAAATTCAATACCAGATATTACTCACTTTACTCAAACATGCCCCTGCACTAGTTTCACGCAGTGATTTAGAATATGAAATTTGGGGTGATGATCTTCCGGACAATGACATTTTACGCAGCCATTTGTACCAATTAAGACAAATTATTGATAAACCTTTTTCTCAAGCTTACATTCAGACAGTACATGCGAAAGGTATCAAATTGAGTATTGAGGAGTAATAAGTGAAAGGTTACCTGCGTTACTACAGCCGACAAATAACCTTATTCTTAATTCTTTTCAGTGCCTTTCTTAGCGCTGTTTTCAGCATGTTAATTTGGTTTAGTATTGAAAACACAGATGATCAAGTACGTAAAGGCTTGTTAAAAGCACAAAGCCAAAGGTTACTAGCTAACCTTCAGCGAACTGGAAGTATTTATAATAAAGATGAATTAATCGGTATAAAAATACTTCTAGAAGGAAGAGATTCAATCCCCCCAAATTGGCTCTCTATGCCCGCAGGGGTTAGAGAGCAAGATAAAGGTAATATCCATGTCGCAAAACTCCTAGTAAAGATGGATAACTCTGAGCGCCAAGTTTTTCTAGTTCATAAACCTCTTAACGGAGATGTATTAGATAACAATGAGCTCTCTGTCCAATTATTACTAATAATTGTATCCCTTATAGTAACTTTGATAGGCTCTTTAGTCGGTTTATTTTTAGCAAGAAACATTGCAAGCCCACTGCAAGAGCTTTCACTTAGAATAAAAAACACGGATCCTAATAATCCAGAATTTAATCCCTTACAACGAAACGACGAATTCGGTGAAATAAGCTCTGCTTTTGCTAAAACGCTACTACAAATAAAACAAGTTTTGGAGAGAGAGAAACAGTTTTCTGCCTACGCGAGCCATGAGCTTCGTACACCCGTCGCTGTCATAAAATCATCTTTAGAGTTGAGTGAAGCGTGCCGAAAGGCACCAAACTCAGTTAAATCACAAGAGATTGAGAAGCAAGCTCTATCACGTATGGCAATCGCTAATCACCAGATGGAGTTACTCATTAAAACGTTTCTTTATTTAGGCAAAGAGAGCTCAACACCGCACAATATATCAGAGATCAATATAGCTGATATATTGCGCCAAAAAATCGACCAATACAGAAAAGAATATCAATCGAAGAAAATCAATATTTCTCAACATATCCCACAATCATTAATAATAAGCTGTGATGGGAATATACTTGAACTGATTGTTGATAATATTCTACGTAATGCTTTTAGTTATTGTGCGGGCAGTGTCTCTCTCATACTCAATAATAACGAGTTTATTATATATAATGACATTGACAAACTGCGTATTGATAAAGCAGAGCATTTTGGGTTCGGCTTGAGAATTGTTGAAGATTTGTGCCAAACTCAACATTGGAAGCTCACATCAAACAGTGATGTTAACAACCAATATTCATCCACCATCAGCTTCGAGTGATACTCACTCGCACCGAGAAACTAAACCCACTCAAACCACTTGATTATCAATAGATACTTAGGTTTTCTTTCATTTTGCTATATACGTCGTAGCTGGGATCACAAGTATCTTCTTTAAATTAGATATTGTCTTATTTCTACCTCATCCATCTGCTGTACTGATAGATATTCATCAGCATCACTATGATAGACGCCCTCTTTCAAAAAGCTCAACATTAATATGCGTTCTTTTTTAATTATCTCCATAATCTCCAAAGCTTCAATTAGAGTATTTGCTCTTTTATAAGGCTCTATTCAAACACTATTGTCGAAAAAATAATCGACAGTAAAACTGCGCCCTACAAACACACGCTTAAGTTTTTCGATCCGCATCAAATATATTCTTGAGGGTATGAGTATAAGCTAACTATCCAAAAACTGAGAGATATCTACATCATCCATCTGCTGTGGAGATAAGTATTTATCTGCATACATCTGATAAACCCCACTACTCAGAAAGATGTCAAACAGTGGGCCATCTATATGCTGGCTACGCTTCATTTGGTACATAATACCTAGCGCTTCACTTAAGGTTTTTGCACGTTTATAGGGCCTGTCTCTGGCGGTCAACGCTTCAAATATATCGGCAATGGCTAGCATTCTGGCACATTCTGACATTTGCTCACGCTTGAGCTGTCGTGGGTATCCCGTACCATCAACTTTCTCATGGTGAGCACCTGCAATCTCTAATACATTTGAGAGATTATTCGGAAACTTCAGGGTATCAAGCATAGTGATGGTCTGAGTAATATGATCGTTAATCATAAAACGCTCTTCGTTATTCAACGTTCCTTTCGAAATCGATAAGTTATAGAGCTCACCACGATTGTATTTATATTTAGGCACTGGCATCTTAAAGCCCCACTTATTTTGATCAATCTTCAAACCATCTTTATGCCACTCTATCAAATGCTCGACTCGGTCACTCAAGAGATTTTCGGTGACTGGTAAGGTTTCAAAATCACGCTTGCGTTTGCGTTTAGTCTCATCAAAAGAGATTCCAATTGTGTCGTCTAAGGTTCTCTGCCAGGTAATTTTTGAAATTTCACACACTCTTTGCAACTGCTGCTCAGACATTGATTCTCTACCAATGTTGCACTGCGCGACAAATTCGAAATCAGATTCTATTTGTAACAGCTCTTCATTGAGCTTCGCATTGAGAACCTCTTCGCTACCACCTTCATTTAGCGCTTGTAAATAACGAATTTGAGCGTCGCGTTTTAGAACCTCAAAGCGCATTCTTACTTCATGTATTCTGTCGTATAGTGTTTCTAGCTTGGTTGCTTTATCAACCACATACTCAGGCGTGGTAATTTTTCCGCAATCATGTAGCCACGATGCCGTTTCCAGCTCTTCAAACTGCGCCGGTGTTAAATTGAAATCCTTAAATTCACCAGTGTCCTGCAAGCAAACTTGTTCAGCCAGCAGCTTTGCAATCTCAGGCACTCTAGAACAATGCCCAGCAGTGTGATGTGATTTGGCATCGATAGCGCCCGCTATCAATTTGATAAAAGATGCTAATAAATTCTGTTGTGATTTTAAAGAGTGCTTACTTTCAATCGAGACAGCCGCAAAACCAGACAAACTCTGCATAAAGGCAATATGTTCTAGATTTTCTGTATTATCGTTTTTGCTATGTTCTGCCTTGTTAATAACACATAAAACACCCGTCGTTTCGCCGACTCGGTTGTTCAAAGGTAAAGTCAGTACTTCTAAAATATCGGTTTCAAGTAATCTGTATAAAGGACTGAACTCTTTCTCTTCGTCTTTATTGCAGCGCAAGCCATGCAACTTAGCCCCTTTTCTATTAACACTTTGTACAATAAAGCTATCTTCTTGATCAATGCGGTAGCTAGCAAGCTCCACCTCTGCCGACTCATCATTAGCCAACATCACACAAGCAGGTTCTATCAAGTTACTTTCACTGTTAACCATATATAACACTGCTGCATCCGCATCATTTATCGCTAAGGTCTGACGCGTAATCGTTTCGATTAACGAATCGAGATCTTGCTCTTGTGCTAATGAATTCAGCATATTCAAGAAGTGACTGATTGTATGTTTCATCGCCTCCATATCATTTGCTAAATTACTTAATTCGCTGATCGGTGATTGAGTAGAAGATTGAGCAGAAAAGTCAAAGCGGCGAATTTGGCGTGTCTGTATCGCCAGCTTGCGAAGCGGCTGTGATATTTTGTAAGCACTAAAAAATATCACCGGTAGCGACAGCAAAATTAAAATAATAGTAATAACACTTAACTGCTGACGAATTTCTAAAGCCCTTGGAAAGAGCTCTTTATCTGGCGCTATTAGCAACATAAACAGCTTAAAATCTTCACCAATTTCAAACTTTGTAATTGCTCCTCCCCACTGATTATTCTTGTAAGTAAAGCGCAGCTGTTTCTCTACAGGCTCTATGCTATGTAATTGACTTTGCAGTACAGGGCTTTTTAAATCAGAGGCCTTAGCAATATCTGAAAAATCACCCATCCGCTTTACAACCAACTGGGCAGGGTCTTGATAGGCAAGCACTGTACCTGAATCATTTAGCAGCAATAACTCACTCGAAGGCGTTATACGATTATCTGTCAGTTCTTGTGAGAGGTCATTCAAGGTAATATCTGCTGCAATAACATTACCGGGAGAGCGTTTTGATGCAATGGCTATACTAGTGCCAGGGGACTGTAAAAAGAAAAATACATAAGGGGACGTTGTGATTGGCTTATCTGATTCTATTGCTCGCTGATACCAGCTACGTTTTCGAGGATCATACACTTCGTTAGAGTGGTACCTCCTAGATATTTCTTGTAAATCCCTATCGTAAAATATCACTAATCTAGCGCGATTTTGATCATCATCGACAGATATATTATCAACTATATAACGCGTTCTTGGTGGTGTTTTGAGCTTTGATCTAACATTTTCATCGAAGCTTGAACGCACCATAAAAAAGTCGCCATTGTCGTAACCAACAGAATAGCCACTCACCACATTATTTACTTTTAGCGCTTTGCTAAGCAAGGGTAAGTAACGTAAGCGCTGCTCCAGATTCTGAGCATCGACGATCCACCCCTCAGCCATAATTTCTACATTATTGGCAGCAATATCATAGTTAGTTTGTAAATTTCGATAAACTTGTTGGGTGGTCTTGTCATATAAAATAGCTAAGCTCTCTTCAATCAGCTCAGTATTTTTTTGATAGTTAAACCAAATCTGCCCACCACCTAAAGTTGCGATCAGCAAAATTAAAATAAGTACGATGTGAACGTAAAGAGGCTGAGTTAAACAGCCTCTTAACTTGTTTAGCATGCGCGCTTTCATATGAACCTTAATGTCAATTAAAAGAGAGGATAAGCTGTAAACTCAGCTATTGGCAGATCTTATAAAGCTCATAACCAATTCTCCTTAGCTAACATTTACCGACACAGCATTGATGAAATCTCATCCAATATTCACTAACAAAGCACATCCTTTACAGCTCAATTATAGCGTTCGCATTTTGCGTCATTTAATAGAGACGATACCTTAAATGATATTGAAACTTATTCAATATCAAAAAATTGATCTAGATCAATAGCCTTAGTTTTACTGTGGTTATTACCTCAGCCGCACAACGCTTATGGCAATAACCAACAAAAAAACACTAAGAAGTCATTTTGAATCTATTAACACTGAGCGCTAAACGATCAGACAACTCATTCATTTGGTTTGATGTTTCGCTGATTTTTACAATGCTATTTTTATTCTCTTCATAGCGCTGTTGAATCGAATTAAGGTTGGTATTAATTTCATGAACAGCGGAGTTTTGCTGCTCTGTAGAGGCTGCGTTCTGGGTATTAAGGTCATTTACTCCCTTCACTTGATCAATAATTACATTAAACTGTTGAAGTATTGAAGACACAGTTTCGTTAGTCCCATCCGCTGCTTCTTCACTTAAACGCATTGACTCAACCGCGCCTTTACTTCCCTGCTGTAAAGACAAAATCATTTCTTCAATCTGCAAAGTCGATTGCTGAGTTTTTTGTGCCAATGTTCTTACTTCATCGGCAACTACAGCAAAGCCACGGCCTTGATCTCCTGCTCTCGCCGCTTCAATAGCCGCATTTAACGCCAATAAATTAGTTTGCTCAGCAATGCCTTTAATCACATCAAGAATAGTGCTGATATCATTACTATTGGTTTCGACCTCACGAATAGTTTGCTGTGTACTGGTCAAGTTATCAATCAGCGCAACCATACTTGAAGTAGCTTCGCTCAACCTATCACTACCGCTCAGCGCACTCGTATTCGCTTCACTTGATTTAAGCGCCGCTGTTGAACAGTTTGTCGCCACCTCTTCTACTGTAGCTCCCATCTCATGCATGGCAGCCGCAACGGCATCCGTTGCTTGTTGCCCTGTTTCAACATCTGTAACTACTGAAGAAGACACGTTACTCAAAGCGCTAGCAGACTCTTGCAGTGAATCACTAGCGTGTTGCATATCACTAATCAGACCGCGAAAATGTTCAACTGTATTATTAAAAAGCACTGTCAGCTTACCTAGATCATCTTCGCTACGCTGCGGCAGCTTAACATCTAAATTAGAATTTTCACCAAGCTCTATCATCCCTTTTGACAGCTCACTGAGCTGCGTTGCGATTAATCGTTGTGTAAAGACGCTCAATAGAACTGTTAAACCTAACAGGATAAATGCACTAACAGACAACCAAATGAGGCTGCTTATTTCTTCGTTTTTCTTTTCATTTACGAATCGAATCAGTGATTCAGCAATATGATCTTCAGATTCCTTCAATAAGTTAATCCGCCCCGTCGCTTGTTTAAACCAATCATTTGCGGTTACACCAAAGTTTTCGTCCTTTGTGATACTGATATCACGAATTCGTTTAACTTCATCGATCGCACTCCCTCTCAGCTTGTTTTCAACAAAATAAATATCATCTTTGTCTGAAAAATCTTTAAACAGTGCCAAAAAGCGATTTTGCTCAACCGCCAGAGAAATGTACTTTACTTTGTCTTGAGGGGTCGCTACATTTTTTGCCAAAACGCCACTGATAACAGCTCTTTCGATCCCAGCACGCTCCTTACCTTGTAAGAAATAATAATAAGCTGATGCATAACGAGAAATTGTCTTATCCGCAACATTACGCGCTAAATTCGCAACCACTGATAGCATCGCTGCATTCTGTTTCGTGTAATACCCAAGCGCTTCTCCGCTGCTTATAGACAAGCTGTCAATTGAATATCGTATACTCGATAGCTTATTAATGCTGGTATCGATACTCTGCAAAATAGCAGTTAGCTCTTTTAGATTCTTATCTTGTTTTTTCTCAGCCGCTGCTTTTAGATAGGCAGCCTTTATTCTGTCAGTTACTTGGCGTTGCGCTCGTAACTCATTAGCAAACTTCTGTCCTTTACTGCTTAAATAAATAGCAGATGCACCACGTTCTTTTTGCAACTCGTGAACCAACATGCTTGATGTTTCTGAAAGACTCAGCATCTGCGCTGCTACTTCCATCTTTTTTGTTGTTACCCAACTTTTAAATAGAGCAGTGGTAATAAAAGCTATCGCTAGTATTAATGGAAAAATAACGATCAATAGTAATTTACACTTAATGGATAAATCATAGAAAAATTTCATTGTTACGCCTCGGAAGCATTAATAAATACGTTTATATTGATTAATAATCACGTATTAAAAATAATCACACTCTAAAGTTTAGAGAGCTAATCACACACTTTTTGTAAGTGTTTTGTGATTTCCAATAAGCTTACAGATTGCAAATAAGCACAGGATGCGCGGATTATAGTTAACATTTACGGGCAAAGAACACTAACAACCAAATCCTTGATATAAGTCATGTTTTTCCCTTCACTTTTCTCAAAAACCCCTTTATAGATTAACGAAGAATAAACAAATATATTTTATACTTAAAATAAATGCTATTTTTATGCCTTTGCTAAAGTATTATATTCAAATGAAAGGCTTGTTTTTTTTACGATCGTATAATAAAAACCAAATAGTTTTTTAATTTTATTTTTAACCACTAAAGCTGTTTTTAAAAATTATGATAGCTCTTATTGAGAGCATCACTAAGGCGAATAGTACTCTGTCAATACCCAACGGTTTTGAACGTTTTTAAAACTAGCTTTCCAAGCTTTAAAAACTTAATATGCCCTCAATAGATATTCCTATCTCTGCATCCCTAATAATTATGATTAAATGAAACTATTGATTCTGCCATTGCTAGTCTTGCTATCGATCTTCTCTTCGGCTGTTTCTGCCGTGGCGAATGACTCCCTAGATAGCTCAGTGTCGGCAGCTGCCTTGAACTCAACACAATCTCAAAGCGCAATGCATACACAATCAGCTGCGAGCGATCACTGCGCTACACTTAGCCAATCAACACTTAACAATATGGTTCACTCTTCTGGCTCAATGCCTATGGATTGCAGTGACAGTTTTGAGTGCTGTGCCCAGCTTTGTTATTCACAATTACAGCTAAATTTAAACTACTTAGTCATTAGCCAGTTTGTACCCTATTCCTATATCCCGCAATACCACAGCTTTTCACTCGTACAAGGTGTTAACACACCTATTGAACGCCCGCCCAAGGCATAACGTTTTACCTCAAAAGTAAAAAACCCTAACGTCACAGCGCTACCAGCTGTGCGTAGTAGCTTTATAAATACTCTCTGAGTAAAGAGGAAAGAACGTGTTCAATTCAAAAATTATCACTAAAAAATCAATCCCAGCGATGAGCTTCGTAGCACTTATTATGGTCTTGCAAGGATGCACAGACAGTGTCAATCTTAACAACAAGGATAGCGACACTCAGCGTTGGTACAGCCAAGCGCAAGTTGAACAAGGCGAACAAATATTTCAAGAAAACTGTGCCAGCTGCCATGGTAGCAAAGCCCAAGCGAAGCCTGACTGGCGAGTAGCTGACAGCAGAGGAATTTACCCACCTCCGCCCCTTAACGGTAAAGCACATGCGTGGCACCACCCTTTTGACATGCTCAAAGTAACAATCGCCAAAGGCACTCAAAGAGGCATGCCGGGCTGGGAAGACAAACTTGATGAAAAGCAAATAGAGGCGACGATTGCTTGGATTGAAAGCCACTGGCCGGATAAAGTTTACCAAGCGTGGCTAAGGCGCCACCAGTAATCTAGGAACGGCGGCTACCTCTGAAACAAGGGGTAGCTGTTAAATAGCGACCACTTTGTAACAGCAGCGATGAGCACCTTCTAAAATATGTTCGCTGCGAGAAACCTCTGCCAACCCTGCAAAACAAGCTTGGAAATTTTCTAACTCTGTTTTACAAAAGCCTTGGCAAGTTTTAGCAGCGCTACATATCGGACAGTGATCTTCAATGAGCAAAAAACCTTCTTCTGTTTCAATGGCTTTCGCCATATATCCCTCTTCGCTGCGCAGCTGTGCTAAACGTTTTAATCGCTCTTCAAGTTGCAATCCTGACAACTCTTGCAGATAACCTGCTAAAGATTGCTGCGATCTCGCCTCAATGATTTGATCAAGCCCTTGGGGACCAAAATTCACTTCCACCAGCTTGATAAGATCTAAAGTTAAATGGGCGTGCCTGTCGGTATATTGAGCGTGACCACTGGCAGTTAACCCCCATACAGAGCTCGGTCTACCACGCCCAGTTTTAAGCGCGCTATTTTTAACCCAGCCTTTTTCCAGCAATTTATTAAGGTGCTGACCGGCACCCATTGCTGTCATGCCAAGTGCTTGTGCTAACGCTTTAGCACTCATCTCCCCTTGGGTTTTGATTAAATACATAATCCGCTCAGCACTGTCTTGGCTTTTGTTATTTATCGAAGAATTACTGGTCACTTTAAATGCTTTTCCGCTGATTCAGATATCTGCAGTATATCGCCCCCAATCATTTAGTAAAGTAAAAGCTTTACTAATAATTAAAACCTGTCTATGCTATTTAATAAAGTAAATGCTTTAATAAATAACCGGCTATCGATAAATATAGAAAGGAGAAAGTTATGTACCTAGAACACGCCAACATTACAGTGACGAGTATTGATAAAGCCATTCACTTTTTAACGGCTGCCTTTCCTGATTTCACTGTTCGAGGCCAAGGGGAAACTGAGAACTGCCACTGGTTGCATTTAGGCAACCAAACTACCTATATTGCTCTCCAACAAAACCATCAGCTGACTCCGACTAAAGATGAGCAGTACACTAGTAACGGTGTGAACCATTTAGGCTTTGTGATCGATAACCTTAGCCAGGTAGAACATCGTTTGATTGATGCAGGCTATCAAAAAGACCCCATGTCAACAGATGAAAAATACCGAAAGCGCAGTTACTTTTATGATGCCAACAATGTTGAGTGGGAGTTTATAGAATATAAAACAGACCAAAACTCATTGCGTAATCAATATTAACTTTTACCTGAATCAGTGACTTCACTGTAAAACCAATATCTTACACTCTCTATTCACATTGAAGTCACAGATTCAGGTTTCAAATATAAGGAACACCTTCATGAAAAATGTTGTTATAACCGGCGCAAACCGCGGCATAGGCTTAGCACTTTGTGAGCAGTTTCTACAAAATAACCACTGCGTTTTTGCTCTTTGCAGAAACACTAGTGATGAATTGGAAGCGCTATCAGCTAAAGATCAAAAGCTCACGATTATTAAAGGAGTGGATGTCACAACTGAGCAAGGCTTAACGACAATGTGCCAAGGCTTAAAAGATATTCATATTGATGTGCTCATCAATAATGCCGGTCTATTAAAAGGCGATAATTTAAACAATGTAGAAACTGACAATATCATCGAGCAATTCAATGTTAACGCATTAGCGCCTTTCAACGTTTGTAAGCGCTTATTAAGTCAATTATCTGCAGGTTCAAAAATTGCCTTTATCAGCTCTCGTATGGGGTCAATTAGCGATAATAGCAGTGGCGGCCAATATGGCTATCGTATGTCAAAAACAGCGCTAAACGCTGCAGCGATGTCACTTTCTCAAGACTTAAAGAATGACCAAATCAGTGTCGCTATTTATCACCCAGGTTGGGTACAAACAAGAATGGTTAACCACTCAGGAGATATCAGCGCAACCGAGTCAGCAGCCAAACTTTGCCAGTTAATCATGGCACAAGACATGTCTAAAACAGGTACTTTCACTCACTCGAATGGTGAATCACTACCTTGGTAAAGACACAAATAGCATAGAGAGGCGCACATTATGATCTATTTAAAACAGCTTAAGTATTTCAGGATCAGCCAGTTGGCCAATCGCGGTGCAGCGCACTACCTGCAAATTGCAGAAACTCGTTTACAACACAGCGAAGGGATCTATTCAGAGCTGCGATGTAATGATCGATCAGCTCATTTGATCAACACTTCCATTCGCTACAATTTACCGATAAACATCACGCGATGGAGGTCAGGATGCAATTCAATGATTGGGCACCCGAGTACGCCAATGGCCTAAGCAATCACTTGCCAATGGCCATTCACTCTTTACAAAAAATGCAGGCAACAGATCAGCAAATTAAACGCTTTTACCAGCACGAATCAGCCAAATTAGATAAGCTAGATTATTGTGCGACTATACCTCCTATTAAAAACTGGCAAGATGTGGAACCACACAAAGGACAGTTCTCTCATTTCTTAGCACTGCGAAGCTTTTTTTCAGAACAAATCGATAAAGATCCGCAGCACCCAATCATCGCACATTTTATAAAAAAGCTTGCGCCGGCACTCAGCTGCGCCGCTTTCCACCCTGTTATTCGCCTCGCTCACGCTATTGAAGCTCAAAACAGTGATGAAGTCACTAATGCACTCGCTTATTGGGTGTATGCGTACAATGAGCTTAGCTGGCCTGATAACAATGCCCAATCAGATCATAAGATATCGATCACTATCGAGCGTTTACTAGAAGGCCACCCTTGGCCAACAGGTAGATTAGGCTCGAATATGGTGACCTCTGATATGCAAGCGGTCAGTGAGCAGGCAAACTTTAATCAACTCTCTTTCAAGCCTGACATCAACAAAATCAAGCTAGCAGAGATGGAGCAAAGTATCCTCAAGCTGTACCTCACCACAGATGATTTCACGATCTTACATGGCGTAACTGGCGCCTTTGCAGTACGCATTATCAACGATCACTTCCCAACGATTGAAGGCCTTATGCTTTATCTCTGGCAAGGATTAGTAACCGCTTTCTTGTCAAAAGGGCTGACTAAAGAGAGTATGCAGCAAACACGGCATCAGCTTGAAAACATAACCTGCTACGAGCCACAAGAGATACGCCAACTGGCCTGCGATTCACTCAATGACCACACCATTAAACTTGCCAGCGTATGTTTAACAATGCATCAACTAACCGCTGATAAAGATTACCTTTTAGCGATCAGCCGCAAGTTGCAGGCAGAAGCTAAAACCTCCTGATTATTTTTAAGTTTAAAGTACTATTTATGTTACCTGAATCAGTGATTTTACTTCGCCGCACAGCGCAAACTATTGATTCTAAAGCGGTTAGAAAAACATCAACTGAACCTATGGGGGCAACTCATATGTTTCAATTCCACCGTAAAACCAATATCTTACCCTCTGTTCTCACATTGAAGTCACGGATTGAGGTGCTAATCACATGTTCCCTAACCATTTTTTTGTTATGCTTAGGGAAATCAAAAATTAAACAGGCTCTGTGTGACTAAAGATAAAATAGATAGTGATAATTTACGTATTGGCCGCCAAATACGTGATTTGCGTAAAGCAAAAGGCGTCACTTTGAGTGAAATGTCACAGCGAATCGATCGTTCTTTAGGATACCTAAGCCAAGTAGAACGCGGTGTATCCGCACTGCCTATTCCGGTGCTCAAAGCGATTAGCCAAGTCCTCGATGTTAATATCAGCTGGTTTTTCCACTCTGACGCACAAACCCCCATCGAAGAGCTTAACTACATTGTTCGTAAAGATAATAGAAGAAGCTTAAAATTCACCGGAACAGGTATCTCAGAAGAGCTGCTCACTCCACATTTAAGCAGCGATCTGCAAATGATTTTATCCACCTTAGCACCCGGTGCCCAAAGTATTGAGCCAAGAATCAGATCAGGTGAAGAAGCCGGCTATGTAAAATCAGGCGTACTTAACCTCACAATCGACGATCAAGAATTCACATTACAAGCGGGAGATAGCTTTTCACTTGAAGCTAAGGGCGAGCACAAAGTGCACAACCCTTCTGAAACAGAAAAAACGGTGATTATCTGGACGCTGGTGGGAGCAACTTATTAAATAAGTTGCGGGCTTAACTGTAATTAAACAACACCTTATTCGCAGCGCCCTTTCTGTACTTTAATTCTTCATTCATTTCCCTCTTATACATTCATTCTTATAAGTTTCTAAGAGCTTATCTTATACAAAATTGACTCCTTCAAATCGCGCTAACAAATTAGGCTTTTGAGTTCTTGTTAAGCAAGTGTTGAGCTTTTACAGATAAATTATTGAATCTAAATAATAATAGTTTGCATTTGCTTTTTGTTACCTGTAAAACGTCGCTTTTATTTACACAGACTACTTGCAGTGTCAAAGAGGCGTTACATGGCTACCAACAAAAAAAAACAAACCATCTCAACGTATAAAGGTTCAGCAGGTGGCTGGGGCGCACTGGCAAGTACTTCCAAACACTTGCTGAAAAGCAAAAGACCTGTCAAAAATATTGTAAGCTTATTAAAAACAAATCAACATCAAGGCTTTGATTGCCCAGGTTGTGCATGGGGGGATGCCAAAGGCCATAACATTAGTTTCTGCGAAAATGGTGCTAAAGCAGTCAACTGGGAAGCCACAGCTAAGAAAGTAGGTGCTGATTTCTTTGCACAATACTCAGTCAATTATTTAGACACGCAAACTGATTACTTCCTTGAGTACCAAGGCCGATTAACAGAACCAATGCGATATAATCGCACCACTGATCATTACGAACCAATAAGTTGGGATCATGCTTTTCAATTGATTGCCAAGCATCTTCAACAGTTAGATTCACCTAATCAAGCGGAATTTTACACCTCCGGTCGCGCCAGTAACGAAGCGGCATTTCTCTATCAACTATTTGTGCGTAGCTTCGGTACCAATAACTTCCCTGACTGCTCCAACATGTGCCATGAAGCAAGCGCCATTGCCATGAAAGAATCAATCGGGGTCGGTAAAGGCACTGTTACTTTAGAAGATTTCGACAAAGCTGACGCCATCTTTGTCTTCGGACAAAACCCAGGGACTAACCACCCAAGAATGCTTGAAACACTGCGCCAAGCTTCGAGAAATGGCACAACTATTGTCAGTTTTAACAATTTGAGAGAACGCGGGCTTGAACGCTTCACCAATCCACAAAACCCTGTTGAAATGTTAACTAACGGTCACACTAACATTTCTAAACACTACTATACCCCTAAACTAGGGGGTGATATGGCGTTAGTGCGCGGTATCGTCAAAGCATTATTAGCCCAACATAAACAATCTCTTAAGCAAAATCAGCTGGGGTTATTAGATGAAGAGTTTATTGCTCAGCACACCGCAGGTATCACTGAGTATCTCGAACTTGTTGAGCGCACTCCTTGGCAAACACTAATTGAACAATCTGGCATCAGCCAAGCAGATATGGAAACAGTGGCAACGATTTACGCATCTTCCGAGCGCGTGATTTGTAGCTGGGCAATGGGATTAACGCAACACAAACACTCCGTCATCACCTTACAAGAGATTCTCAACTTACTCTTGCTCAGAGGTAACATCGGCAAACCTGGCGCCGGTGCCTGCCCTGTTAGAGGGCACAGCAATGTGCAGGGTGATCGTACAATGGGTATCGATGAAAAAGCCCCTGCTGCGTTAATTGATAAGCTTGAAAATCTACTGCAACGTAAAATGCCAAGGGCGATAGGCCATAATGCTATTCAAGCCGTTCAAGCCATGCAGGCTAAAAAGAGTAAAGTATTCATTGCTTTGGGCGGTAATTTTGCAGCTGCAATGTCGGATACAGATGCAACGCGAAAAGCGCTCAGCAACTGCCAACTAACCGTACAAGTCAGCACTAAACTAAACCGCAGCCACCTAACCCCTGGCACTGACGCGCTAATTCTGCCCTGTCTTGGCAGAACAGAGCTTGATATTACCGAACACGGCGAACAGCGTATCACTGTAGAAGATTCAATGTGCATGGTACATAGTTCTGGCGGTGTGCTTTCTCCAGCCAGTAATCAGCTTAAATCTGAAGTGAATATCATTGCTAATATCGCCAAGCATACATTGCAAGACAGCCCTGTAAGTTGGCTTGAATTAGCCGCTGATAACCATAAGATTCGCGCATTAATAGAACAATGCATTGCAGGCTTTGACAATTTTAAAGAGCGTCTAGATGCGCCCGGTGGTTTTTATCTGGGTAACAGTGCTGCTAAGCGCCAATGGCTTACCAGTAATAGTAAAGCCAACATCAGCAGCAACTTACTACCAGAGTTGTTACTGGCCGATCAAATCAGTCAAAGCAGAGCGCTCTTAGCAGATGATCAAAAGGATAATGAAGCATCAATTTTCACACTGCAAACACTGCGTTCTCACGATCAATACAACACGACTATCTACGGCTATAACGATAGATATCGAGGCGTTAAAGGGCAGCGCAATGTGATCTTTATGAATATTGAAGATATGCAAGCTCTAAAAATTACTCCGGAGCAAGAAGTTGATATTACCTCCCATTGGCACGATGGCTCGCTGCGCCAAATTAAAGGCTTCAAGGCGGTACCTTATGACATTCCAAAAGGAGATATGGCCGCTTATTACCCTGAAACTAACCCGCTGGTTCCCTTAGCAAGTTTTGGTGATAAAAGCTTCACCCCAACCTCTAAAGCAATTGCAGTTAGCATTAGTAAGACAGTAGCAGATCAATTGATTAAAACGTCGAATAACTAGTTGCGAGTTGCGAGTTGCGAGTTGCGAGTTGCGAGTTGCGAGTTGCGAGTTGCGAGTTGCGAGTTGCGAGTTGCGAGTAAAGATTGCAGCCTAAATAACAAAGGCACAATTCTTTTTACTCGATACTCGCAGCTTTTTTGCTCGGAATTTATCTCCAACTGCCCTTTTTAAAAATCTGCTTTACGTTTTTCTAAGAAAGCTGTCATGCCTTCACTTTGCTCATCTGTTGCAAAACATAAACCGAACAAATCACTCTCCATTGCGCAGGCATTTTCAAGGTCTAAATCTTGGCCGCGCTGCACTAGCTCTTTAGTGAACTTCACTGAGACAGGACCGTTTCTACAAATCTTAGCGGCCATTTTTAAGCCTTGCTCCATCAACTCAGCCTGCGGATAAACATGGTTAACTAACCCGCGCTGCATCGCTTCATTTGCATCTAACATACGCCCGCTCACTAGCATTTCCATCGCCATTGCACGGCCAACAAGCCTAGGTAAACGCTGAGAACCACCAAAGCCAGGGGTAACACCTAAAGTCACCTCAGGCTGGCCAAATTTTGCATTATCCGATGCAAAAATGAAGTCACAACTCATTGCTAACTCACAACCGCCACCTAATGCAAATCCGTTAACTAATGCAATTACAGGGATATCTAAAGTTTCAAAACGGCGGAATGTTTGTAGTGCTTGCTCGCCAAACTTCTTAGCTTGCAGCGCTGTCAACGCCTGCATTTGTGAAATATCAGCACCTGCTACAAAGGATTTTTCACCTGCGCCTGTAACTAACAACACTCTTGCACTGCTATCTGCTGCCACTACTTCAAGGGCTGCTGCCATATCCGCTAACGTCTCTTTGTTAAGCGCATTCAATACTTTAGGGCGATTAACTGTTAAGCAGTAAACATTCCCTTCCAATTGTTCTAGTAGTACATTGTCAAATGTTTGCATATTTTGCTCCGCTAAAATGTCTAAAATCTAATCGTATTGATAAAAACCACGGCCGGTTTTTCTACCTAAATATCCTGCATCAACCATTTGCTTCAACAACGGACAAGGTCGATATTTACTATCACTAAAGCCCTCGTTTAATACTTGCATAATACTCAAGCACGTATCTAAACCAATCAAATCAGCTAAGGCCAATGGCCCCATCGGATGTGCTGCTCCAAGCTTCATCGCCTCATCAATTTCTGCTGCATTACCGACACCCTCATAAAGAGTGAAGATCGCTTCGTTGATCATTGGCATTAAAATACGGTTGACGATAAAACCTGGTCTATCTTGTGATGTAACCGCTGTTTTATTGAGTTTATCAGCCACTTCTAACATGCTCTGATAAGTCTCTTCACTGGTTTGTAGACCTTTGATCACTTCTATTAGTTTCATCAAAGGAACAGGGTTCATAAAATGTAAACCGACTACTTTATCTGGGCGCTCTGTAACAGCTGCTAAACGGGTGATCGAAATCGATGATGTATTACTAGCTAAAACAGTAGATGCTGGGCAAATTTTATCGAGCTGCGAGAAAATTTTGTGCTTCAACGCTTCGTTTTCAGTAGCTGCTTCCACCACCAACTCAGCGGCCACTAAAGCACTAAAATCTGTACTACCCGTAATACGCCCAGCAATAATTGCAGGATCTTCACTGAGTAACTCTTTATCAGCTAATTTATTCAATGAGCGCGTTAGCGTTGCCAACCCTTTTTCAATCGCTGCACTATCGATGTCATTGAGAATGACGTTAAACCCCGCAGTTGCAAATACCTGCGCGATGCCCTGCCCCATTTGACCGGCACCAATCACTGCGACTGTTTTAAAACTCATAGTGTTACCTCTTATCAGCTAATTGAAAATATACGAACCCGCTATTTAGCAGCCAATTGTTTATACATAAAACATTTATCAATAGCAATGCTACTTTAGTGCTTGAACCTATGACGGGAAAAACTCGTATTAATCGCTTTTAAAGGTTTTACAAATTTGCCTTTAATCGATAAATTGGCAGTTAAAAAAGGAATCTAAATGCCAACAAGAAAATTCAGCTCAAGCATGCGCGAAACCAACAGCGCCTATTTAGCCAATGAGTCCGAACAAGCTAACACAATGAATATCGGCTTTATTCTGCTTGAGCACTTTTCGATGATGTCATTTACAGCCGCTGTTGATGTGCTAGTCACTGCTAACTTAGTGCAATCTGATACTGTTTTCAAAGTCTCTAGCTATGCATTAAAAGCCAACAGTATTACTAGTGATTTAGGGATAGACATCACTCCCTCTAACAAACTCTCTGATATCAAATCGAGTGAAGAAAAACCGCTAGATATGCTAATTGTTTGCGGCGGTTTGCGCTGCACATTTGTGCCAAAACCTAAGTTAGCTCAAGCCCTTACAAATGCGGCGAAGCAAAATATAATATTGGGCAGCATTTGGAACGGTATTATTCCGCTCGCCCAAGCAAAGCTACTTCAAGATCAAACCTGTGCATTGCATATCGATAACCACCCCTTGATGAAAGAGCATTTCCCCGATATCAAGATTACCGATAAAAGCTATATTTTTAACGACTCTCACCTAAGCTGCGCTGATGCCCTAGGTGCACTCGATATGATGCTCAATTTGATCCACGATTTAAAAGGCCCTGCTGTATCAAGAGCAGTCAGAGAGATCTTAAGCTGTAACCGCTCAAGAGAAGGTCGCGAAGATACGTTAATTCAATTTGGCGATAACGAGCAGCTACCAACACTGCTGCGCAGTGCCATTCAGCTGATGAATTCAAATATTGAAGAGCCAATAGCTATCGATGAAATGGCGAGCTACTTAAATGCCAACCGACGTCAGTTAGAGCGATTATTTAAGCAGCACTTAAACACCTCTCCTTCGCGCCACTATCTAGAGATACGTCTCACTTACGCAAGACGCCTATTGATCCAAAGTAACGACTCAATTACCAACATTGCCATCGCCAGTGGCTTCGTCAGCAGCAACCATTTTAGTAACTGCTTCAGTCAATACTTCAAAATGCCTCCTAGTGCATGCAGGAAGCGAAAGGAAGAGAAATAAGTTGCGAGTTGCGAGTTGCGAGTTGCGAGTTGCGAGTTGCGAGTTGCGAGTTGCGAGTTGCGAGTTGCGAGTT
>CAKZOD010000032.1 GCA_937136055.1 uncultured Oceanospirillaceae bacterium
GATAACATCGCTCACCAAGTCACTTTTCAAGCGCATAATCCTATAGTGATTGATGCTCTAGCATCATTTGATAAAGGTTGGGATGCGTTAGGAGAAGGGCAAACTAAACATCTACAAAAGCTCTATATTGAGCAAAATCCATTTTCCAGAAAGCAACGACGCTCATACATCACCGCAAGTGACAGCAGCCAGTACAGCCAAACTCATCACCAATACCAGCCTTTGATGAAGAACATAATTGAAACCAATGCCTACTACGATTTATTTCTTATCAATCGCTCAGGTGATTTAGTGTACTCAGTGGTTAAAGAGCGGGACTTTGCTACAAACCTTATTAATGGAAAATGGAAAGACACTAATTTAGCGCAACTATTTAAAGAGATAAACAACACGCAAAAAGTGGCTGATATCAAGATTATTGATTTCAAACCCTATGCTCCGAGCGATAACAAACCGGCCAGTTTTATTGGTACTAGTGTGTTTGATGATCAATCTAACTATCTTGGCGCCATCATTTTCCAGCTGCCAATTGAACCCCTTGATCACATTATGCAAGTGACCGCTGGGATGGGAAGCAGCGGCGAAACTTACCTCGTTGGCCCAGATTACTTGATGCGCTCCAATTCGCGCTTTTTCAAACAAAGTAGCATTTTGAGAACCCAAGTAAAAACAGAGCCCAGTATCAAAAGCCTTGCGGGGGAATCTGGCTTTATTGTCAGTGATGACTATCGTGGAATCAGCGTTTACTCCGCTTATTCACCGATCAATGTTTTATCTCTGAAATGGGGCATTCTTGCAGAGATTGATGAAGCCGAAGTGCTTGAGCCTGTATATGAGATGAGTCAGTTTTTATTGATCAGCGGTATATTAATCACCCTAGCGATTTTCTCCGTTGGCTATTTACTTTCATCTGACATTTCACAGCCAATAGTTGCGATGACCAATATGATGAACCGCTTATCTAAGAACGATTTAGCCTTTGATATCTGCGTGGAAGAGCGCAGTGACGAAGTCGGTGACATGGCTAAAGCAATGGTGGTCTTTAAAGAGCACGCTTTAGAGCGAGAAAAGCTAAAAGACGAGCTGCGAAATATCGCAAATGTAGATTCACTCACTGGTCTTTATTCACGTAAGTTTGCAATGGAAAAACTAGTATTACTAATGGAGAGCGCCACTGAGAAAAATAACAAAGTGGTGTTAATGTTCATCGATTTAGACAACTTTAAACAAGTGAACGATACCTATGGTCATCATACGGGTGACCAAACGCTTTGTAGTATTTCACAGCACCTTAGCGCCTGCGTTCGAAAAGACGATATTGTGTCTCGCATAGGCGGTGATGAGTTCCTAATTAGCTTTCCTAATATTGAAAGCATGACTGACATATCAAACATCGCCACACACATATTAAATACATTTCCTGAGAATCCTTACGGCATCTCATTAAGTATTGGTCTTTCTGTTTACCCTGATGACGCAAAAGACCCAGACGCTCTAGTGCAGTATGCAGATGAAGCGATGTACAAGGTTAAACAACAAGGTAAAAATAACTTCAGCTATTGGAATCCGAATATCCAACTCTCTTGTGTGACTTAATCTATAGCTGCAAATTTAGAATAAAAAAAACCCGCTTAACGCGGGTTCCAAGGTCTTGCTGATGATTCTATTAAGATGGGAAAGCGAACTGTGCGCCTTCACGTACACCCGCTGAAGGCCAGCGCTGTGTGATTGTTTTACGCTTAGTGTAGAAACGTACTGAATCAGGACCGTACGCGTGTAGATCACCGAATAATGAACGCTTCCAACCACCGAAGCTGTGGTATGAAACAGGTACAGGTAAAGGAACGTTGATACCGACCATGCCCACTTTAATGTTATCAGAGAAGTAACGTGCCGCTTCACCATCACGGGTAAAGATACATGTACCGTTACCGTATTCGTGATCATCAATTAGCTTCATTGCTTGTTCCATGCTTTCAACGCGCACAACAACCAATACAGGACCGAAAATCTCTTCTTTATAGCTAACCATATCAGGAGTTACATTATCAATTAATGTACCGCCAACGAAGTAGCCATTTGCAAAACCAGCCACTTCAGGGTTGCGGCCATCAACAACGATTTTAGCACCGTCGTTTTCAGCACCTGTAATGTAGCCATTTACTTTGTCTTGATGTGCCTTAGTGATAACAGGACCGAAGTCGTTTGAGCTATCGCTGAATGCACCAACTTTTAAGCCATCCATACCAACCGTCAATTTTTCAATTAACTGATCAGCCGCTTGATCGCCAACCGCTACAACACAAGAAAGTGCCATGCAACGCTCGCCTGATGAGCCAAAAGCAGCGCCTATTAAAGCTTGTGCAGCATTATCCATGTCAGCATCAGGCATGATGATCGCGTGGTTTTTAGCACCGCCTAATGCTTGGCAACGCTTGCCATGTGCACTTGCAGTTGAGTAGATGTATTCAGCAATTGGCGTTGAACCAACAAAGCTCACTGCCATTACGTCTTGGTTTGTTAATAATGTATCAACCGCTACTTTATCACCGTTAACAACGTTCATTACGCCTGCAGGTAAACCTGCATCTAGTAGAAGTTGTGCAATAAACATCGTTGATGAAGGGTCACGCTCAGATGGCTTAAGAACGAATGTATTACCGCATACGATTGCCATTGGGTACATCCATAAAGGTACCATTGCTGGGAAGTTAAACGGTGTGATACCGGCAACAACACCTAGTGGCTGGAACTCGCTCCAAGAGTCGATATCTGGGCCAACGTTTTTGCTGTGCTCGCCTTTTAATAGCTGTGGTGCGTAACAAGCGTATTCAACGTTTTCGATACCGCGTTGTAGTTCACCCATTGCATCGTGAGAGATTTTTCCGTGCTCTTCACCGATAAGCTGGCAGATTTTTTCAGCGTTATCTTCTAATAGCTGCTTAAACTTAAACATCACACGTGCACGTTTAGCAACTGGTGTATTTCTCCATGCAGGGAAAGCAGCTTGTGCGGCAGCAATCGCTTCTTCTACTGTTTCTTTTGTTGCGAGTGCAACTTGCTTGCTTACTTCGCCAGTAGATGGGTTAAATACATCTTGAGTACGCGCGTTATCACTAACGTCAACGCCATTGATCATGTGTCCTATCGTGTTCATTTTTAAACCTCTATTGCCTTTGTACAAGACTGAATTACCAGTCTCATGAATGTGGTCGCTTGTTCAGCGTTATTATTTCTATTTTTAACTTTTATACGGCTTCCCATATAAGAAGCAGGACCTTAAACAAAACACCGCTTTATGGCTAAGGCCTATAAATCTTGCGACGCAAAATAGCACATTTATTCTAAATTTTAAACAAAATAGAATAAACATACTACTTATAAAATCTAGTCTAATTCGTTAATCGAATCACCTATCGCATTAATGACGCTATCAATTTCGTGTGATTCAACGATAAACGGCATCCCTAATTGTAACGTGTCACCACCGTAACGAACGTAGAATCCTTTATCCCATAGTTTTTGTGCAATTTCAAAAGGTCTTCTCGCAGGCTCACCTGGATATGCTTCGATTTGTATCGCACCTGCTAAACCGTAGTTACGAATATCAGAGATGTATTTAGTACCTTTTAAGCTGTGTAGCGCTTCTTCAAAGATAGGGCTCATTTGCTTCACTCTAGATACTAGTTGATCAGACTGAAGAATATCTAATGATGCCAACGCCGCCGCACAAGCCACTGGATGCCCTGAATAAGTGTAACCGTGTGGAAGCTCAACGGCATAATCTGGGCCGCCGTTATCCATGAAGGTTTGGTAAATCTCAGAGGTTGCGATAACAGCGCCCATTGGCACAGCACCGTTTGTTAACTGCTTAGCAACGTTTAATAAATCAGGTGTTACGCCAAATTCTTCTGCACCTGTGTTTGATCCCATACGGCCAAAGCCTGTAATCACTTCATCAAAAATCAGTAAGATATTGTGCTGATCACATATTTCACGAATACGCTTTAAATACCCTTCTGGTGGCGGAATAACACCGGCCGAGCCTGCTAATGGCTCGATGATAACAGCCGCTATATTTGATGCATCGTGTAACGCAATAAGCTCTAGCAGTTCATCCGCTTTCTCTACACCTGTTTTTGGCATACCTTTTGAGAAAGCGTTCTCTTTTAATAATGTATGTGGCAGATGATCACAATCAACACCTTGTCCGTAAAGAACACGGTTAGCACCAATGCCACCTAAACTAAAGCCACCAAAGTTAACACCGTGATAACCTTTTGAGCGACCGATGAGTTTTGTTTTCGTCGGTACACCTTTTTTACGCCAGTAAGCGCGTGCAATCTTCAACGATGTATCAGCCGCTTCTGAACCCGAATCCGTATAGAAAACATGGTTTAGGCCTTCAGGCATAAATTCGATAATACGGTTTGCCAATTCAAATGCTTTTGGGTGGCCGTATTGAAACGCCGGCGCGTAATCGAGCTCACGTAATTGCTTGCCAACAGCTTCAGCGATTTCTGGGCGGCTATGCCCTGCGCCACATGTCCAAAGACCTGACAAACTATCGAATACTTTACGGCCTGTGGTATCGGTGAGGTAGCAACCTTTCCCTTCAACGAACAAGCGTGGATCAGCTTTGAATTGGCGGTTAGCCGTATATGGCATCCAGTACGCGTCCATTTCTTGACGAGACATTCCAGCGGATTTTTGTAAATCGAATTCTGACATGGGCATCCTCACATCGTGTTTTTATTGGTTTATAAGATTCATACTCAAAATGGCGAGCACAGATCTGTTATTAATTATTTCTAGAGTGTGCCAACAAACTTAGTACTGTAAAATATTAAATTACTTAAACTTAGATAAGTAATTACTTACCTAATGTCGTTTAATGTTTTATCCTCAAACGATCACTCACTGAATGCTACGGAATATCTTATGCCATCATCTCCTTCAAATCGCCCCACTGGGTTATCGGGTCGACTTGCCGATACAGACATACGCTTATTGAAGATATTTAGAGCGGTAGTTGAGTGTGGAGGGTTTACCAATGCAGAAGTTGAACTAAATATCTCTCGTACTGCAATCAGTATCGCTATGGGTGATTTAGAGCAACGCCTATCACTGAAGCTTTGCCATCGTGGGCGCAGTGGTTTTTCTATGACAGATCAAGGCAATGAGGTTTATCAAGCAACTTTGCAGTTGTTCTCAGCGCTGGAAAACTTCAGAACCCAAGTTAACAGCATCCACCAGCAGCTCAAGGGAGAACTAAACATCGGTATTACTGATAACTTAGTAACGATGCCCAAGATGAAGATCACTACAGCGCTGAGTAACCTCAAGCAACGTGGTCCCGAGGTAAAAATTAATATTCGCATGATCCCCCCCGCTGAAATTGAGATGGGTGTATTAGATGGTAGGCTACACACAGGGGTAATCCCCGTTTCTAAAAACCTGCCAGGGCTGGATTATATATCGCTATACAACGAGCAATCACACTTGTATTGCTCAAACGCTCATCCGCTGTTCAATCTTGACGAAAGCGAGCTCAGTCATGAGCTCATAGAACAACATGATGCCGTGTTACCCGCCTACGCACAATCTGCCAGTATTCGATCTCAATACTTAAAATTCAACAGCACAGCTAGCGCTACCGACCGTGAAGGTATTGCATTTTTGATCCTCACTGGTAACTATTTAGGCTATTTGCCAACACACTTTGCTGAGCGCTGGCTGCTCAAAGGTCAGCTGCGAGCCCTGCTTCCAAAATCATTAAATTTTAAGACACCAATTGCAGCGATCAGCCGTAAAGGTGCGGCATCAAACCTAGTGCTCAACTGTTATCTTGAACAACTTGATAGCACAACACCCGCCCACTAGCACTATTTCATATATGATTAACTAGCACTTAGTGACGATTAATATTTGTACTACCCCTGTGCAATATTTTTACAATTTTCTCTTGCGATCTTTTTTTTTCCGTCATAAGATTGACCAGATGGTAAAAAATAATTCTAAAAATTTACTCGCTGCAAACACTTTTTTCAGGCTGATTTATCACTCTTAATCCGCCTGAAATTTAAGCAGCATCCTGGGGATGTTCAATGCGTACAGACGATTGCATTTACATACTTTTACTCGCCTTACAAAAGTGGCAGTTGCGTCTAATAAACTCCCTTAGCTATCGTGATATTTCTATCACTAGCAAACTCTTCAACACATTCAAAACGCTTTTAAAAACAATCTATTCCTATCACCTTTTGCAGCCCTGTTACGGTCTGTACACAATCGCGAGGCAAGGTAATGAACAAACTTAAGTGTGGCTTAATTCAAATGTCCCTGAAAGGGGATACCAGCGAATCAACGGATGCTATCCGTGATCAAATGATCGCAGCGCATATCCCAATGATAGAGCAAGCAGCTGAGCAAGGCGTGCAAGTACTTTGCTTTCAAGAAGTGTTTACCACTCCTTATTTCTGCCCAAGCCAAGATCGAAAATGGTACGCCAGTGCTGAAAAAATCCCTGGTGGCCACACTGTTACCTTGATGCAAGAACAAGCAAAAAAACACAACATGGTGATTGTTGTCCCTATCTATGAAGAAGACTTGCCCGGTGTTTATTACAACACTGCTGCGGTTATCGATGCTGATGGCAGCTATTTAGGTAAGTATCGCAAATCTCATATCCCTGATACTGCGCCGGGTTTTTGGGAAAAACTTTACTTTAAACCAGGTAACACAGGCTACCCAGTGTTCGATACTAAATACTGCAAGCTTGGTGTCTACATATGCTATGACCGTCACTTCCCTGAAGGCTGGCGTGCACTGGCACTTAATGGTGCCGAGTACATTGTTAACCCATCGGCAACAGTGACAGGTAAAAGTAAATACTTATGGGAACTTGAGCAACCTGCCTCTGCCGCTGCTAATGGCGTTTTCATTGGCGCAATTAACCGTGTCGGAAAAGAAGCACCTTGGGATGACAAAATGGGCGAGTTCTATGGCTCGAGCTACATTGTTAATCCACAAGGGCAAATTGAAGCACAAGCTAGCCCTGATCAAGATGAGCTGCTGGTTCACGAAATCGATTTGGATATGATCAAAGAAGTACGCACTGGCTGGCAGTTCTTCCGCGATCGTCGCCCAGAAACCTATGATGACTTAACCCGTCAATAAAATTTTGTTGTAGTTAATGTCCAAAAAGTAACGAGTAGTTCTACTCGCACTTTAACGGCAAATACTGCAACTTAATAAGTTAGCACTAACTGACAATAAATATAAGAAACCAGAATAATTACAAAGGTAATAAACATGAGTGACAATCAATCCCGCTCAAGCGCGGTACAAGTAGATGAATTCTACGAGTTAAACGTGGGCACCGACGTTAGTAATAGCGATCACTACAACGAAGATATAGCACCCACTAAAGTTTCCCAGCGTACATGGGGCACTTGGAACGTTGCAGCCCTTTGGGTAGGTATGGCTATTTGTGTACCCACTTACACTTTAGGTGGTGTCCTCACCGCTTACTTCGGGCTTTCAGTTAGTGAAGCTTTGCTAACTATATTAGTGGCCAACATTATCGTACTGATTCCATTAACACTGAACGCATTTCCCGGTACAAAATACGGTATCCCGTTTCCAGTATTACTGCGCTCGTCTTTCGGTATCTTTGGCTCCAACATCCCTTGCTTGATCAGAGCAATGGTCGCTTGTGGTTGGTTTGGGATTCAAACCTTATTTGGTGGTATCGCCATCCACATCTTATTTTCAGCGATACTTCCAGGCTGGGAAAGCTTAGGTGGAACTGGTGAAGTTATTGGTTTCTTCATTTTCTTAGTGATGAACCTTTATATTGTTATCAAAGGCTCTGAGTCTATTAAAATTCTAGAAACAATTGCTGCACCTTTGCTATTAGCCGTAAGCATGGGATTAATGCTTTGGGCTTGGCCACAAATTTCTATTACAGAAATTCTAGCAGCACCTGCTAACCGTCCTGCTGAGGCCTCTTTCTGGGGTTATTTCTTCGGTGGTTTAACAGCTATGGTCGGCTTTTGGGCAACCCTTTCTCTTAATATTCCTGATTTCAGCCGCTATGTTAAATCTCAGAAATCTCAGATCGTTGGGCAAATTGTTGGCTTACCAGCAACCATGTTCTTCTTTGCTGCATTAGGTGTAGTTCTAACAGCTGCATCTACTACTTTAGTTGGCGAAACTATCTCTGACCCGATTAACTTAATCGGTAAAATTGATAGCCCATTTTGGGTAATCATCGCAATGATTATGATCATCATTGCCACACTATCAACTAACACTGCTGCAAATATCGTATCGCCTACCAACGATTTCCAAAACATGGCACCGGCTAAAATAAACCAAACGCGTGGTGTGTTAATCACTGGCGCTATCGGTGTGTTGTTGATGTCTTGGGAGCTATTCAAGAAACTCGGTGTAATTGAATCTGATGTCAGTGTTGAAGCAATGTACACAGGCTGGTTACTTGGCTATTCAAGCTTACTAGGTCCAATTGCCGGTATCATGATTGTCGACTACTTTGCCGTTAAAGATCAGCGCCTAAACCTAGCAGAGCTTTATATTACAGATGGTGAATACGCAGGTATTAATATGGCGGGAATGATCGCCTTTGCCGTACCTGTTGCACTGACTATCTTCTCAATATTGACAGGCTCTTTAAGCTGGTTCTATCAATACGGCTGGTTCACAGGTTCTATCCTTGGCGCCATCATTTACTTCTTTATTGCAAAACGCCCTAACTAGCACTCACCAAACGCTGCTTAATGTGCCATGCATTTTAGGTAGCGTTTGATTAAGAAATATAAAAGGAGACGATACATGTCTATTGTCATTCGCGGCGGAACCGTCGTAACTGCCGAGCAAACGTTCAGCGCTGATGTTTACTGTGAAAACGGAAAGATCGTTGCTGTTGGTGAAAATATAGAAGTACCCGCATCTACTGAAGTAATTGATGCCACAGGGCAGTACATTATGCCTGGCGGTATTGATCCTCACACTCATATGCAACTGCCATTCATGGGCACTGTTGCCAGTGAAGATTTCTATACCGGTACAGCCGCAGGCTTAGCTGGCGGTACGACAAGTATTATCGACTTTGTTATTCCAGCACCGCAGCAACCGTTGATGGAGGCTTATAACCAATGGCGCGAGTGGTCAGAGAAATCCGCTGCCGATTACGGTTTCCATGTTGCGGTTACTTGGTGGGATGACTCTGTAGAAAAAGATATGGAGACCCTCGTTAAGGACCACGGCATCAACAGCTTTAAACATTTTATGGCGTATAAAAACGCGATTATGGCTGATGATGAGGTACTGGTTAACAGTTTTAAAAAGTGTACTGAACTTGGCGCTATGGCGACAGTACATGCAGAAAACGGTGAGCTTGTTTTCCAACTACAAAAAGAAATGCTGGCCAAAGGCATCACTGGCCCTGAAGGTCACCCGCTTTCAAGACCTCCTATTGTGGAAGGTGAAGCCACTAACCGCGCTATCCAAATCGCGCAAGTAATGAATGTCCCTATTTATATCGTGCACGTATCTTGTAAAGATTCTTTAGATGCGATCACTCGTGCTCGCAATGATGGTCAGCGTGTATTTGGTGAAGTTTTAGCAGGCCATCTAGAAATTGACGACAGCGTCTATCGTAATCCTGATTTTGAGTTTGCTGCCGCACACGTAATGAGCCCACCGTTTCGATCTAAGGAGCACCAAAAAGCACTTTGGAAAGGCTTACAAGGGGGCAATTTACAAACTACCGCTACCGATCACTGTTGCTTCTGCGCACCACAAAAAGCGGCGGGTAAAGATGACTTTAGTTTGATACCTAACGGCACAGCTGGCGTTGAAGATCGCATGGCAATCATGTGGGATGCAGGTGTTAATACCGGCAGACTAACAATGAACGAATTTGTCGCTGTCACCTCTGCAAATAGCGCGAAAATCTTCAACATCTACCCACAAAAAGGCTCAATCTCTGTAGGTGCTGATGCAGATATCGTTGTATGGGACCCTGAGGCCACACGGACTATTTCCGCGAAAACCCATCATCAAAATATCGACTTTAATATCTTTGAAGGTCGTACAGTAAAAGGTGTACCAACACATACCTTAAGCCGTGGTAATTTAGTTTACAAAGAGGGTGATTTACGTGCTGTTAAAGGCGCGGGTAAATACATTAAGCGTAAACCTTTCTCTCCTGTTTTTGGTGCTATGGCCAAGCAGGCTGAGTTGAACAAGCCTACCTCTGTCGATCGCAGCTAATTTCATGTCTTTGCTGGTTTAGTCTCTCGTTGGCTTAACTTAAGTCAGCGAGTTTTTTAAGGCTTTTACCCGCAAAAGCGTGTGAATGCCCCTTCTTTTATTTTGAGAACTGACTATGGTCTGGTTGAGCATGTTGCTCGTTTTTCTTGCCGGTGCAATGCTGCCGATGCAAGCAGGTGTTAATTCGCAATTGGCACGCCATGGTAGCGGTGCATTATGGGCTGCGGGTATTTCATTCTTTATCGGCACTTTAACGCTGCTCACAATTTTTGTCTTTTTAAGACAACCTTGGCCCGTGCTAGCACAACTTAAAATGGCCCCTTTATGGTCTTGGACTGGCGGTTTTATGGGCGCTTTTTTCGTGTCTTGTATGGCATTTTTTGCCCCTAAGCTTGGCGCTGCTACGCTTTTGGCTCTTATTATTGCAGGGCAAATGACAGCGTCAGTTATCCTGGATCACCAAGGTTGGTTTGGCTTTAATGTTCAACATATTAACGTTGGCAGAATAGCCGGTTTAGCCTGTATCGCTTTGGGAATTTTTTTAATTAAGAAGTTCTAGATTGAGAAGTAATTATAACTTTTTAGGTGAGATATTAGTCGGTAATGTGAGTACAAATTTGACCCCCTTACCCAGTTCACTCGAGCAGCTAATGGTTCCTGCTAAACGCTGACTAACCAAGTTATAAACAATGTTCATACCTAAACCTGTGCTACCTGAGTGTCTTTTAGTGGTATAAAAAGGGTCGTAAATTTTCAACAGCTGCTCTTTGGAAATTCCACAACCATTATCGATATAGGTTAATACCACACTCTTTGGAAGTTGCTTGATATGTATATTAATAACGCCATAAGTCACATTCTCGAAACCATGAATTAGCGAGTTCATCAAAAAATTAGTTAATATTTGGCTGTACACACCTGGCACGCTATACACCATAACAGGATGCTCACAGTGCAGGTTAATTTGATGTTGTGTGTTTTTAAATTTCACATTGACACTAAGCAAGATATCTTCAATGTATTGGTTAAGATCAAATTTTCGTATTTCTTCTGTCGATTGATCAACCGATATTTCTTTAAAGCTATTTATCAGCTCTGCTGCACGCGTTAAATTCAACAAATTTATTTGAACGCAATCTCTCACTTTTTGAATATATTTCTCTATTGCAAGCTTCGATAATTTACCTGCCTTATACTGTTCATCAAATGCATCATTTAACTCGCCAAGCTGTGATGTACAGGTAATACCAATACCTACAGGCGTATTAATTTCATGTGCGACGCCTGCAACAAGCCCTCCCAACGCAGCCATTTTCTCAGCTTCGATAAGCTGGCCCTGAGTTTCAGTTAGCTCATCAAGGGAGTCCTGTAATTCATGGGTGCGATTTCTCACTCTTTCCTCTAGCTGATTTTGATAACGCAGTAGCTTCTCTTCACTTAAAATTCTCTGCGTCACATCGATCACCGAAAATATTAAATGCGGTGTGTTTGCATGCACTTGCTTGCCGACACACAAGTGAATATAAAAGGGCTCACAGCTTGATTTAATACCTATAATTGGCTCCTTATCAAAGGTATAAAGTGATTGCTCACTGTTTTGTGACAGCGCTTTAATAATTTCACTATTAAAATAGAGGCTCTGCTCAACTAAATCAAAAAATGATCGATTGATCAGATCATCATTATCAAACTCAAATAAAGTCGTGGCCGCTTGGTTTACCAGTAAAATTTTTCCTTCAGAATCAACCGCGAGTATGGGAGCTGTAGTGATGTTAAGTAAACTCATATACTGCTCTTTACTGTCATTTAAAGCGATAACGGCCTGATTAAGCTCTAAATTTTGTTGCTCGTTTTTTTCTAGCGAATCACGAAACACCGCTACTGCTTTAAAAGATTCTCTTAAATACTGATCATCGCTTTGAGTCAATTCAAATGCAGTGTCTCCCTGAGACAAACGCACCAAAGCGCGATTAACCGTCTCTATTGAAACTGACATTCTCTTTGAAAAGTATAAGGCAATACTAAGCATCAGCATCAAGGTGCTAATAGTGATGACCCCAATCACACTGTCATCAGCAAGAGATTTATCTATCTGAGAGGATTTTTGTGCAAGACTTTCAATATAGAAATCTGTTAACACCGTTAATACATCATAGTTTTGATTCAACAGCTGGTTGGCTTTTACCAGCTCATTTCTAGACAAGTGCGGGTTTATCGTAGCTATTTCAATCGCGCCTACAATTATCTCTTTATAGTTGAGAAATACCTCTTTCATTTGGTTAATAGATTCACTGCTCTCACTATGTAACTGTTGATAGTTTTCCAGTAACACATACATTTTCTCCTCTAGCGCAAAGAGTTCACTGATGATCTCTCTTCCCCCTAAATAGAACCGTTCTTCATCCGGATCATCTACCGACATAAGTAGTAAGTGACTAAGCTGAGAGTGCACTTTAAGCATTGCAATACCTACGACACTTAGCTCACTGACTTGCGGCAAATTACTATCACTGAGTTCCTTCAACACATCAACTTTTGACTGAATTGCGTTATCGACAATGAGGTACAGCCCTAGTGTCAAAACACAACCAAACAAAGGAGCAACCAGAAAGCGATCACGAATGGAAAGGTTATTAAAGAAGCGCATAATCGATATTCCTTGGATGAGCTATCACAGACCTTTTCAGGAGGAATATGGGAGATTGTTGGTAGATGAGATAAAGCTAAACTTGCTACCTCACCTGCAGTAACTATTAGTATCTGAGGCCTCAGCATAACTACTGCACTTGATAATACGGCGTTAAAAACCGGCTCAATATGCTCATTTACACCAGTAAACTCCGCTATTTCACCGATTTTTGCCTTGTCTTATCTTCGTTCGTTACGTTATGCAGAGGTCTCTATCTACTGTTACTGCGACACTAATTGCCATTGTGACGGGGTAATCATCCCACGATAAATAAGTTTGTCACCTTTAGGTTTAAACACCACAGCAACACCTTCAGGTTTTGGCCATACTCCTAGGCCATCTCTAAGGTTTGAGCTGTGACCGACAATGATGATGTTTGATTTTTTAGGCTTCATTTTGAGAATTTTATTTTTCAAGTAAAGCCCTAAACGCCGAGAGTCTTCTGCACTTCTGCTTAACGAGTAACCTAATTGAGGATCAAAAATAGCCTTAGCAAAAATAATTCTCGCAGTATCAACAGTGCGACAATAAGGGCTGGCATAAACGGTTTGCACAGGAACTGCTAAGCGCTTTAGCTGATCGCGAATACCCGCTGCAACTTCACGCCCCTCTTTAGATAAATTACGTTGCACTTTACAGTTTTTGTAATCAACCTTAGTCGATTGTAATTTCTCATTGGCATCTTTTTTCTTCAGCTCTGTAGGAGCGTGCCTAAAGTAAATGACATTACCGCCAGCACGCACACTTTGAATGAGCTTTTTGGGATCTTCTACCTGCCAGATAACACCTTCTTCAGCACCCTCCCCTGTCGCCTTAGCAGCGTAAGCAATATTGCTAAAGAGAGAAATACTCATCGCTACAATTGAGAAAGTCATGAATTTGATGGCTTGTTTCATAGAAACATCTCCTGTTAAAGCATTTATCATAAATATGAACCGAATATTAATGATGATAATTTTTTAATAGCCGCTTTACAAGCAATAGAACATTTCGAGAGTTTTAAACAGCATAAAGAGCATTACTGTGGCATAAGGGGAACCCCAACCAAGTAAAATTAGCCATTTATAGAAGGATTAATGGTAGCTACAAAAGAGAGGGAGGCATTCAAATGAATGCCTGTGCTGAGCAGATAATCTATTATTCAAACAAACCATGAGAGAATGAAACAGGCTGTTGATCGCTATCCATTGCGCTTAGGTGAAGGTTACGCTGAACGGGGGCACATGATGCTATTACTTTTCCTCGGCGAATTACGAAAAGGCGCTCAGGTCTAAGCTGCACTGCTTCAATTGCACTGCTCGCCTCTAGTATTACGATATCGGCGTTATTGCCTTCTTTCAGCCCATAGTTTTCTAGCTGCAAGACTTGTGCGCCATTATCTGTCACGGCTTGATAACATTGTTGAATTTGCTCGATACCTGTCATTTGCGCGACATGTAATCCCATGTAAGAGACATCTAGCATATCGTGTGTGCCAAAACTGTACCAAGGGTCCATCACGCAATCATGGCCAAAAGCGAGATTAATACCCGCATTCATAATTTCCGGCACTCTTGTCATCCCGCGCCTTTTCGGATAAGTATCACTACGCCCTTGTAAGGTTATATTAATTAAAGGGTTAGCCACTACATGCAGCTGCGCTTCACGCATTAATGGCAATAATTTGGATACATAGTAATTATCCATCGAGTGCATGGATGTTAAATGAGAGCCCGTTACTCTTCCTTGCAAACCGTGCTTAATTGTCTGCGCTGCCAGAGTTTCCACATGACGGGACATAGGATCATCACTCTCATCACAATGCATATCGACTTTAAGCCCCCGCTGTGCAGCAATTTCACACAATGCAGCGATAGAGCTAGCTCCATCTTCCATAGTACGCTCAAAGTGGGGAATACCGCCGACAATATCAACACCTTTATCCAGTGCTCTCAACAAGTTTTCGCGGCTCTTGGGGTAGCGTAAAAAGCCGTCTTGAGGGAAGGCCACCAGCTGCAAGTCTAGGTAGTCTTTCATTTCTTCTCGCACTTCAAGCAGCGCTTCAACCGCTAGTAATCTATCATCGCTGATATCGACATGAGAGCGAATCGCAAGGGTTCCTCTAGCAATAGACCACTTACACATTTCAAGGGCGCGCTGCTTAATAACTTCAACGGTTAAACTAGGCTTCAACTCACCCCACAGTGCAATACCTTCAAGTAAAGTACCACTTTGATTCAAACGCGGCTGACCTAATGACAATGCGGAATCCATATGAAAATGACTGTCGACAAATGGAGCACTTGCCAATTGCCCGTTACCCTCGATTACCTTCTTGGCAGGCGCTTGAATTGCCGCTGCTATTTGGCTGATTTCACCGTCCTTAACCGCAATATCACGACCTTTTTCACCATTCGCCAAATTGACATTTTTTATAAGCAAATCAAGCATTTTATTCCCCCAACAAGTTATCTTTTGAACACTACTATAAACGCTGAACTAAGATTTAAACAGTAAGTTTTGATCAAGCAAATAATGTTTAAACAATGGCAAGCACGTACTGCCAATCACCCGTGGATCTTTTGCTAATTGAGCAGCTAAAATCTGAGGAATTATTATGCCTTGTAAATCTAAGCGTTGCATTTCACGCTCAACAGCAATGACTATTTTCTCTCTGATTACACTGGGAAAGGCACCGTCTATTACAATGCTGGCAAAATCAATCACACTGCATGTTGAAACAATCGCTATTGCTAAGTACTTAGCAATATAATCAACCCAGTGTTGTACGGCTGATGGATGCTTACTCCAATCATCAAGGTCATCCCATAAAAAATCAGTGGCTATCTCTTGATCCTTTAATTGCTGCTCTAATAATGCGATTGATGCATGATCAATTAATTGCGATTGATTGCCATCAGGACCTGTCACTATCATAGGTCCTAACGCTCCTGCATAGGAGTGAGGCCCGGGGAAAATTGAGTGATTTAAAACGATGCCACCACCAATGAAATAACCGATAAACAGATAGCAGTAGTCAGTTAACGAAGCGCCGCAACCAAACACTAGCTCTGCTGCACAGGCTGAAGTTGCATCATTCAATACACTGATTGGATAGTCACAAGCCTGCTCAAGCAACTGCGTCAAATTCTGCTCTTTCCAGCTGTCCATTTCAGCTTGAGGGGCACCTATTTTTTCAGCCCAGCTCCACAACTCAAACGGCATCGCTACACCTAAACCAATGATGCGCTTTTGTTGCTGCTCTGTTAACGCCTCAATCAATGCAGGGATACTTTGTGTCACGAATTGCAAAATATTACCGACGGTAGGGTAGAGGTAAATGATGTGCACCCCTTTTCTTATCTCACCCACAAAGTCCATCAATACTAGCTCAGCTCTTCGTCTACCAATTTTCAAACCTAAAGTAAAAACACCTTCAGGGTTAAGGCGCATCGGCACTGAGGGCTGGCCCACTTTACCTTTTTGGAGTTCTCCACGCAGTAATAGCTCATCCTTCTCTAGTTCACGCATAATCACAGACACCGATTGCGCGGACAGACCACTTAGCTTTGCTAACTCTGATTTTGCAATAGAGCCGTGGCGACGAATTAACGAGAGAATTGCTCGCTCATTATATTCACGGAGCTTAGATTGGTTCGCCCCACCGGTTAAATTTGTCTTGTCACTTTTCAATTTCACCTCTCATCTTGTACCTCTCTCTTTCATCTTTGAGCGCCTTTGCGTACCTTTGATCTACTCGCTCACTGATAGCCCTGGTTTTCAAAATATTGGTTTCATTATAAGCTGTGAAAACCTCAACAAGCTAATTCAAAGAGAGCTTCGCACAAAGCAGCGCAGCAAACAAAATAGCCTACAATCTTCTCTGACCTACTTACCTGCCCTTTGATTAAAAATAGCACAATTAATTAATAAATCAATTTGATTTATTAATTGACAAAACTAGTCAAGCTAGGTAGCTTAAAACTGATCAGTAATTGTACAAACCAACTATCAACGCTGATATTTCTTATCCTTCTACAACAGGAAGGCTTTGAACATTGGCTTTTTAGTGGCATCAATTTCACTGTCATTTGTCTCACAATTAACACAGGGAGTGTTAAGCAAGATAGCGCTCTAACTAGAACAGGGATACGTTCACATTATCAACGTAAATACGATGATTGTTTTCAAATTCCTTGGCTTAAACCTAACTTTTGGGGAACACGATGAAAAAGACAATAATTGCATCTACAGTGAGTGCAATCGCACTCACCAGCGCGCTCAGCTTTAATGTACAGGCCTCCACTAGCGCTTGCCTGATCACAAAAACTGACACCAACCCTTTCTTTGTCAAAATGAAAGAAGGCGCCAAGGCTAAAGCCAAAGAGCTAGGGGTTGATCTTAAAACCTATGCCGGAAAAATTGATGGTGATTCGCAAAGCCAAGTTGCTGCCATTGAAACTTGTATTGCCGATGGCGCTAAAGGTATTTTGATCACAGCATCTGATACCAGCGGCATTGTACCTGCGGTTAAGCAAGCAAGGGATGCAGGGCTACTCGTGATTGCTTTAGATACTCCTTTGCAGCCCATTGATGCTGCTGATGCTACTTTCGCGACGGATAATTTTTTAGCCGGTGAGCTAATCGGAAAATGGGCGGCTGCATCACTAGGTGATAAAGCTAAAAATGCCAAGATAGCCCTTTTGGATCTTGCTGTTAGCCAACCTTCTGTAGGCGTTTTGCGTGACCAAGGGTTCTTAAAAGGTTTTGGCGTTGATTT
>CAKZOD010000033.1 GCA_937136055.1 uncultured Oceanospirillaceae bacterium
TTGGCTACTTAAGCCCTGAAAGATATGAAGAATTAAATGTCGCTTAACAAAGTGTCCACTCTGACTGGATCAGATCAGATTTGCTGGTGGGACATACTTTGTTCGATCTGCATACAATGATGAAACAACTTATCGCTTATCTAACTCTGATACTATAAATAAAATGAGAATAGGAAATTTCTAAGGCTAAAGAACTTAAAATTGTCTTTAGTTAAGACAGCAGAAATGCAAATATAGACTAAACTAATACAAGGAAATGTACATGCTACCTCAACCGCCAAAATCCTCCCTAAACACCTGTAAATCAAAAACTTAAACCTCACGAAAATGCAGGTAAAACCACACCTAGAAGCTAAATTAGTTTACAACTACTTTAGGGATTACGACCCTGAATTGGGGCGATACATTCAATCTGATCCGATTGGATTAGCAGGTGGCATTAATACCTATGGGTATGTTGGTGGTAATCCGATCATGAGATTTGATCCGTATGGTCTTGATTGGTTTAAGCCCTCAAATCATCCTTATTCTGTTGGAAGAAAAGGTGCAACAGGCTTTGAGCCAGGTAAAGGAATAACTGGCTTTATAGACAATTATATACCTGCTGGTCACACATTCGGGCATCGCCATGATTCAATGGTTGGTTACATGGAAAAAAATTGGACGGCATTACCAGAATGGTCAATTGACTATATTCTAAACCCTATTACGATGCCTTTAGCTTATCCTTTAGCTGTCTTTGAAGAAACTACGATATCTATCGAAAAACTTTTACAAAATGATAATTATACTCATAGCGTTCAACAGTGTGAGGCACAACAAGAATGAAGATAAATATAGTTTCAACTCTATGCATTATTTTTTTTATTATCAGCTTGTTCACCTGAGAAATATAAAAAATACAGTGAAGAAGATCAATTTCAGCACTTAATTGGATCACATATTAAGGCTGTTGTTGAATTGGAGGCTTTAGGAGTTACCTTTGGTTCGCTGAGAAATAAAGTGGTAGATTATGTGTTTATTGTACCTAAACCTAACTTTTCTGGCCCTGAGGTTGTATTCAGAAATGAGATCCCCCCAAACTCTAAGTTTAAAATAATTGGGGTTTATGGAAGTGATAGTGTTCTTTTTGAAAATAGTTACTATTTTCATGTTTCAGAACTCGATCCAAATTCTCGTCAAAGTTATATTCACTTAATCGAATTTAAGGTTAATCATTTATTAGAAAACGGTGGTTTGGATATAGCAGTATTTAAATTAGAAAACACCAATATGTAATTTTAAATGTGCTTTAATATTTTTATTTGAATCCAAAGCCTCGCTAGCCGGGGCTTTTTATTGTGCAAAATCAAACCAATTAGCATTAGGTCGCGTATTGATTTACTTACGTTTTTTAAACTGATAACTTTGATATCGGATTTACAAAGGACATTATCGTTAGGTTAAGACTCTGCTGTGCAATCTGACAATTTATCAAATATAAGGGAAGATATGATCCAGTCTGAATTTCAACGTTTTCTTCAAACTTTACTTTCAACTCCATCTAGTGCATCAGTTCATAAATTCGCTAACTTGGTACTAAAACACCTTGAAGAAATTGTTCCATTAGTTACTCATCAAGGGCAACGGGTTAAACATGTCGCAAAGCTTGCTCAAAAAGAGTGGGCTAGTTTAAGCAAAGATATTCCAACTAACCTTGAAGAAGTTGAGTCAGATGTAGCCTCTTTTGCTCTACTCAAAGAGTTATCGGTTGACTCATTTAGGGGATTTAGCCGTGAAGAAACTTTTGACCTAAAAAGTCTGTTAGTGCTTATCTTTGGGCCAAACGGTACGGGGAAGTCTAGTTTCTGTGAAGCATTAGAATACGCCTTGTTAGGCTCAGTAGCAGAAGCTGAAAGTAAGCGTTTTAGAGATGTTGAAGCTTATTTAAAAAATGCACACACCAATAAATTCGCACCACCCAAATTGATCGGAATTGATGATGATGGCGCTGATGTCAGTATCAAATCTAATGATGCTCTTTATCGATTTTGCTTCGTTGAAAAAAATAGAATAGATAGCTTTTCGCGTATTGCTGCGCAAGCTCCGGCCAAACAGTCAGAACTAATATCAACACTATTTGGCCTTGATGCATTTAATGAGTTTGTAAAGAATTTCTCTCCTGAAATTGATGGGCGATATATAGATTTAGAAGGTGTAAAAGCAAAAACACTTGCTCAAAAACGGCTTAAACTCCAAGGGGCTGAACAACAAATTAAACTTAATCAAGGTATCGTTGAACAAGCAAAGGATGATGAAGCTTCATTAGCATCTCGCTATAGAGAAGGCTGTACTTTACTTACAATGATGTCTGAGCTTAATGGCACAGAAGAAAAGCAAGGGCACGTACCTTTATTAGAAGCTGAGTTGCAGAAGCCTATTCCTCAAAAAAGTAACCTAACTGTGGCTAACCTAACCGCAATTAAACAGACGTTGATAAGCAGTCTGAATGAGCATACTCAAAAAAGTGAAGAGATAGCAAAAGCAAGTCAACAAGTATCTTTCCAACAACTATTTGAAGCCGTAACTCAAGTACAGCCGAATAGCCCTGATAAATGTCCTGCATGTTTAACTCCATTAACTGAAGTAACAGTTAATCCTTTTACTTATGCCGGAGAGGAGTTAGTCAAGCTTCAACATTTAGCCCTATTGCAAGCGACCATAAAGCAACTTGAGCAAACAGTGTTTCAAAAACTACAAGAATTACATCAGGTATTATCTACTTGTTTAAACTTTTTCTCTAATAACAAGTTAGCGCCTTTTAAGTTAGCTGATATGTCACACTTAAATGTAACATGGTGGAATAGTTTACATGCCGCGCTAGAAGATGGCACGACAGCTATACAACATATAGAGACTCAAGTAACTTGTTTAGAAAAGCAGGATATTGAGAGTGTTCAAATTGAGCAAAACAAGAATGCTCAGCGGTCTGAATTGAAGCGACTAAAAGGATTTTTAAATGACGCTCAAAAGTTAGCAGCTAGCAAAAGTGCTGCGGTTAAAGCAATAGAAGATGCTCGAAAGTTGATCAGTGAGTTTGATGAAGCAAACAAATCACTTATTAAAGAAGTAGAACAGGAAAAGCCGATTGTTACGAAGAATATTGAAATACGGGAATCTTACCAACAGTTCGTCTCTTTACTTAATGCCTATCGTAAAAAGTTGCCAGCTCAGCTAGTTGAAAACTTAGGCGATGTAGTTGTTGAACTTTATAATGCTTTTAATAGAAATGACGCACCTACTGAATTAATGGCTTCTATCCAGTTACCATTAGCGCAAAATCAAAAGTTAAAAATTTCTTATCAAAATGAGCCTAAAAAATATTTTGATGCGCTTCACGTATTAAGTGAAGGGCATATTCGTTGCGTTGGTTTGGCAATACTTTTGGCAAAAAACATAAAAGAAGGTTGTCCCCTTCTTATTTTTGATGATCCTGTAAATGCCATTGATGATGATCACCGCGAATCAATAAGGCGCACACTGTTTGAAGATCATTATTTCGATGGAAAACAGATTATCTTGACATTGTAGTGGTCAATAAAATTTGGCCACAGTTTTAGAATCTTTGTATCTGATCTCAGACTCATTTGGCGCTAAACCAG
>CAKZOD010000034.1 GCA_937136055.1 uncultured Oceanospirillaceae bacterium
AACTGCTGCTCCATCGATGTAACCCTAAGTTGATTGAATAGTTATTATCTCATATTGATAACTTAATCGCAGTTTCCTTAAACAGGCGCAGACGCGCCTGTTTTAACAACTCAATTACTTATCATTGCGCAGTGAGCGCGCATGGAAAACGTAACCAAGTAAGTTCAATAGCACTTGTGCTGCTAAAATAGAAGTTGTTGAGCTTTGATCATAATCCTATGCTATTTCGAACGGCTCTTTAAGTTAAACCTACTTTGATTAGCACATTAATTAATTTAAATATCTACACTCTTTAATAAAGCCTCTGCAACTAAACGATTTCCATTTGGACTAACGTGGCAAGTATCAATAAATATTGGTTCATCCCTTCCAATAAATAACTCACTTAAATCAATAAAAGAAGAGCAATTTCCATATTCCCCACAGCTTGCTTCAAACTGCGACTTTAATGTAGGGTAATATCTTTCATAACTGTCTTTTTCGTTTAAAATATCTCTCTTATTTTTGTCAATAATATAGTCGAGTTTATATTCCTCTGGCATGTATGTTGCCGTTGGTTGTAGAACAAACCAAACAGGTATATTCAGTGAAGTCAGTATAGAGAATGCACTATTCCATGCTGACGTAGTAATATTTGCTGCTCTTTGAGCTGTTTTACTATCATTGCATACTAAATAACGCTTATTCGCTGTCATTTCAAGGATTGGTGTACTACTAGTTTTCTGGTTTCTTGCTGCTTCTAAATTTTCTAGCTCTTTTAGATAACTCAGCGGCCTTAAATAAAAGCTCAAAATTTCAGCCTCTAACCTATGATAATTAAGTATATCTTCATGTAACAATTTTGCTTCAGCTTTCTTTAACTCCTCAGACATATTCATAAAACGAGATGTATAAGCATGCCTTAATTGAGGTAGTTCATCGTTTTGGCAAAAATCATAACCATCGTTAACACCGTCATAAAAGATAACAGCTTTCGGTTTATACCCCTCAGCTAATAACATTTGCAGTTGGATTAATTCCTGAAATGAATTAAATCCTGATTCACCAAGGTTCCAGACTTTATGGCCAGATAACTGCGCAAAGTAGGAAGGAATTGTATTTTCATCAGCAGAACCTGTTCCCCACATGGTAGAGCCACCCATAAACCACACAGAGTTTTCTGTATCATGGTTTAGAGAATCACGAAAGCCTGAGTCGTTTATATTTACAGCAACTCCCTTATAAGAGTCCCTCCTATAACCTATGAAAGATTTATAGCTGCTGGTTGGAGCACTATAATCTTCAAAAATTTTTCTAGCATACCCAGCTTCGTATCCATCATAATTAGGATAACTAGAGCGCACTAGATTCGAATTAGGAGCAATAATATTTATTTTTTCTTTTGTACTTAATATCAAAAAGCCCAAAAAAAAGCACAATATTGTATATAAGATGACTGTAGATAGAACAACAAAAAAAACAGTAAAAAACCAAGTTTTTGAACTAGTCAAGTTCATATAATTCCTCGTAATTTTCTTTTAATGATGCATTTTGCTCTTCTTTAAGTAAAAAATAGTTACCGACTGCAAGCACATCTAAACCAGTCCCCATGAAACACTTAAATGCGTCAGTGGTGTCACAAACTATAGGTTCTCCACGTACGTTAAATGATGTGTTAACAACTATTGGACATCCCGTCGTTTCCTGAAACTTCGATATTACGGCGTGATACAGAGGGTTTGTGTCTTTATGAACTGTTTGAATACGAGCCGAATAATCAACATGTGTAATGGCTGGAATAGTTGAACGAGGAATATTCAACTTATCTATACCAAAAAGCGCTTTTTCTTCTGAAGTCATAGCTATACGCTTAGTTTCTTTTACATCTGCTACCAGAAGCATGTAAGGACTATCTACGTCATGCTCAAACCAAGTATTAAGCTCTTCAGATAAAATGCTCGGCGCGAATGGCCGGAAGCTCTCTCTGTACTTTACTTTTAAATTAAGCTGCTTCTGCATATATGGAGACCTAGGGTCTGCAATTATACTTCGCCCGCCTAGAGCACGAGGCCCAAACTCCATCCGCCCTTGCATCCAACCTACCGCTTTTTCACTAGCTAATGCAGAAGCTACTTTCTCTACAAGATCTGCTTCACTCAACTTGATATATTTTGCGCCGCACTTTAGGAGATCCTCCTCTATCTCTTCATCTGAAAAACTAGGCCCTAAATAAGAGCCTTGCATTTGATCTCGATCTGGTGATAGTTCTCTATTTTTTTTGTAGTGCAAATGCCATACAGATAACGCAGCACCCAATGCTCCACCTGCATCACCTGCTGCTGGTTGAATCCAGATATTTTCGAAAATTTTCTCTCGTAATAAAATCCCATTAGCTACACAATTAAGCGCAACACCGCCCGCCAAACATAAATTCCTTTGACCTGTTTCTTTTGCAATACTTTTAGCTAATCGAACAACAATCTCTTCTGTAACTTTCTGGACTGAAGCTGCTAAATCCATATCACGCTGAGTTAACTCTGTTTCCGGTTTACGTGCCTCACCCTCAAACAATGTATCAAACTTTTTATTAGTCATCGTCAAGCCAGTCGCATAATCAAAATAACTCATATCGAGTTGGAAGCTTCCGTCTTCCGCGACCGAAATTAGCTTGTCTCTTATCAAATCAGTATATTTAGGTTCCCCGTAAGGTGCTAGCCCCATCACTTTATACTCACCAGAGTTCACTTTGAAACCTAAGTAATAAGTGAAAGCAGAATAAAGAAGACCTAATGAATGAGGAAAATGTATTTCCTTTATTACTTTTAACTGACTGCCATTACCAATTGATAATGACGTAGTTGTCCATTCCCCGACTCCGTCTAAAGTAAGTACAGCAGAAGTTTCAAATGGGGATGGATAAAAAGCACTTGCAGCATGGGATAAATGATGTTCAGAAAACATCAAACGTTCGCGCCAATTTACTTCATCACCCAGAGTTTCTTCTAGCTTTTGAATAAGAGCTGCCTTCTGAAAGAGCTTATCTTTAATCCAAATAGGCATAGCTTTAATAAAACTAGCAAACCCTTTAGGGGCAAATGCAAGGTAAGTCTCAAGTAACCTTTCAAATTTCACGAAAGGCTTCTCGTAAAAAACTACATTATCAATCTCTGATGCTTGAATATTAGCTTCACCAATACAATATTCGATTGCCCTACTCGGAAAACCAGCATCATGTTTCTTACGGGTGAAACGCTCTTCCTGAGCCGCTGCAATAATTTTCCCATTCTTTAATAGACATGCTGCACTATCATGATAAAAAGCGGATATTCCTAAAATATACATTATCAGTTAAGCCCTAAAATAACGTGTAAATAAAAGGTGCTACAACTGAGCCTTGAGCTAGTATTAAAAGACCACCTAAAATCAACATTACAGCGATGATTGGAGCAAGCCATAGTTTTTTTCGTACTCGAAGAAAAAGAAAAAGCTCTTTAAAAAAATCCATTGATATACCCCAAGTTAAAACTGCTGTTTAAATGTATCTGGTTCTATTGTTTGTGAATCTCTGGTAATCCAATGACTTCTCTGGGGCTTAAATTTCAAATGTAATTCGTCTCGGCCCAGAATCCGCATACAGATACTCAAAGGAGTAAACAACCCAAAAAATATCAGACCAAGAACGAAAGGGCTAACAATCATCCCTAGAAGCACCCCAAACCGCATCCAAAGGGAATTTAAAGGGGCTAACACATCTGATTTTATAAGTGTTGCCATAAAAAACAACAAACTCGATATAGAAAAAACATAAGTAATAACAACATTCCCTTCGAAGTAAAAGTATAAGCTTACCACTAAAAATACAGCACTAAAAAAGAAGCCAAACTTCTTGTTAGAAGGTAATTCAACATTATCAAACTTCATTAGTTTTCCTAAAAATATAAAACAATCCGGCCCCCTAAAAACATTAGCGCACATTTATAACGCAATGTAACTAAGCCTATATCTATCGAAAGTAATCCATAGAATTACATACATTATGAGGCTGGAAAGTATTAGTTAAAACGCAAAAGCGGATTGTAACTCTTCCCCTAACTACTATCAACGAGAAACTATTTATATATCAATCGCATTATCAACAGATAGCTTCGTTCTAAATTTAAATATCGGACTAATTTACTAGTCGACAACGAAACTAACGACGCCTGCTCTTTCCAAGCAAAAGACATGAGGCTTAGCAGATCTCACAAGCGCTAAAAATCAGGTTTTACCAATAAAATAATTCATAACCACTTCTATAAAAAAATGATGAGTCTAGGGATAATGCCCAGAGATCAATGCGTAAGACGACCACCATCGGTAACAGCGGCAAGTTAGCAGGCAATAAAATGCAGCAAAAGCATTAAAGTGCAAAGTTTATTTTACTAAGCATTACCATTTATGAAAGCCTATCTTAAGCAAAAGCACCAACGGTGTTGACGCCTTGATACTACCCAGTAAAGAATGAAGATTGGAGCGCTAACGAAGTAACAAATAGATCAGATACAATTTATCATTCACTAAACCCAAACAATTTAATGACCAAGCAGCAGAATTGCACTAGCAACTAAAGAAATAATGCATCTCGGATTTGAATTCGCAGATTATATAAATATAAAAAAACAGGCGCATATGCGCCTGTTTTAACAACTCAATTACTTATCATTGCGCAGTGAGCGCGCATGGAAAACATAACCGAGCAAATTCAGTAGCACTTGTGCTGCTAGGATAGAAGTTGTTGAGCTTTGATCATAATCCGGAGCGACTTCACACAAATCAATCCCCACTACTTTACCTTGATGAGCAACTTGCTGTAAAACTTCCATCACTTCATAGTACTGGAAACCACCATGGCTTGGTGTGCCTGTGCCCGGTGCAATTGATGGATCAAATCCATCGATATCGATAGTAATGTAGTAGTTAACGTCTTTCGGGATTAACTTCATTACCCCTTCAACACCTAAACGGCGCACATCGCGAACCGACAAAATCGTTGAACCTGCTTCCTCTGCTAATTTGTGATCGCTGCGATTAGAAGATGATACATTGCGAATACCTAGCTGAGTCATGCCCGTAATGAATTCTTGCTCTGATGCGCGGCGCATAGGGTTACCGTGGCCGAAGCGAACACCGTGGCGCTCATCCACGAAGTCTAAGTGAGCATCAATTTGAATGATATGAATTGGACCGCGACCTTCAAAAGCGCGAATACAAGGTGCGTTAACTGAGTGATCACCACCAACTGTTACCGGTAGCACACCTGCGTCCAACATTTTACGCACACCGTACTCAATGTTGTTGTGGCTCTTTTCGGTATCTGTGTGCACCATATCAGCATCACCGATATCAACAATGCTAACATCTTGCAGATACATAGTGTCTTCTTCGTAAGAGTAAGCACCGCCGTGCCCAAAAGAGAATAACGTAGAAGCTTCACGAATTGAACGTGGCCCCATTCTAGCGCCTGAACGCCACTGGGTACCGCAGTCAAACGGCGCACCCATGAATGCAACATCGCCTTTAATATTATCCCAATCTTCACAAATTGGGCTCTTTGCAAATGTGCAGAAACCAACAAACGGTAGGTTTAAACGGCCTTTCTCGTAAGCATTTTCACTCATTGTTTTTATCCTCTAAAAATTCTTAACTTACTGCTTCTCATTTAAATCAGTATTGCAAAGAAGATTAAATTAGAAAATACAAAACTTATGATGCTTACATTACAAAATATTATGTTATTTAAAACTTCAATCAAGCGCTTTCTATTTCATTCATTAAGTCATCAATGAAAATTTTAATCACATTCGGTATAGAGCTTGATTTACGACTCACTAAATAGAACGGTGATTCATGTGCCAAATTTAAATGCTCAATCTCGCGCATCTCTCCTTTATCTACCCACTGTTGAGCGTAATGCTGCGGCAATAGACCTATAAACTGACCACTGTTAATTAACATAGCCTGCGCTTCCATATTTGATACAAAAGCACGATTTTGAATACCGGGTAAATCACTACTTTGTAAATAGGCACGGCTTGATACCGGATGCTCTTGTAAGCTTTCCCAGCTAATCTCTGATGCTGTTAAATTAAAAAGAGGATGCTCTCTAGCACAGTAAAACCTGTGCTTTTCGTGATACAAAAGCTGATAATTCAAGCTACTTTCTGTACGTTGAAAAGGCCCTAACGCTAAATGTATGGAGCCGTTTAGCAACTCTCTTTCCAACGCATCGGGTGCTAATACTTCTACGTTTATTAACACATCATTCTGGCGTGCAAAGAAGCGGCGGATTGCTTTAGTCACGGGGAAATCGGGATTAGTGATAGTGTTATCAATGATACCTATGCGTAGAGAACCTGTGAGTTTATTGCGTAACTCACCAAGGTCCGCCTCAAAATCTGACACGCTGTTAAGCATAGCTCGGCATTTTTCATAGACTAATAGCCCTTTTTCAGTCAATGTAAAACCACTGCGGCCTCTGTGGCATAACTGGAAACCAAGGCGAATTTCAAAATCGCGAATATGCGTGCTGATCCCCGGCTGACTCATACCTAGCACGCCTTGAGCACTAACAAAACCACCACATTCAACAACTGAACAAAATGTTTTCATATGCTTCATCGCATATTGTGCCATACGACAACTCCCATTCTTCTTTTCACTTAAACACATTAAATTTTAGAATATAAACACATTAAACAATGCGTTTTATAATGGAAGAATTTTTACCTGTCTAGCGCTATTAGTGCGCCTACCAACAGGATAGAACAAGATATTGAAGATATTTTTGCAGGTATTATGATATAGCGGCCTAAAGGATTTTGAGCTGCCCGCCTCTTCTTAGGCAGGAGTAGGAAAACATCAAAAAATACTGACTGTAGAAACTCGTTCCTGACTTTTTAGCACCGCCCTTCATTTTTACTGGTAGTATTTATAGCGACTGGGATGACTATCGCAAACTCTTGACGCAGCCAATACTCAACTGCGCCTTTTTAAGCTTTAAACGTGCCTTTCAAGCTCTTGAATATATTCTTGATAAAGCTCTTCTAGAAAGTAGCTTACTTGCTCGCTTTCAGCTTCCATGCGATCTAAATGCTCTGCCATCGCATCTAAATCTTTGTTCTTCCCACTACTAATAGCCGCTCTACCTGAGCTATGAACCATTTCATGTGGCTTATCAAGCTTTTTGAACGACGGTAGATGGCTGTACTTTGCAGCTCCCTCACCTTCAAAATACCATTTCCCCATACGACACTCTGTGTGCTGGTTTGGTAGTTCTTCAAAATTATCGTCATCAACCAAGCAATACACTTTGTTTTTCCATACCACATGATCGAGCTTCACTGTGTCTAAAAATGCGCGAATTGAGGTGCTATTAATAACACCCTGCATTTCTTGAGAACTGCTGAGCACCTTATTAACTACTTGATCAATCTGCTCTGATGAAGCCGAAACCTCTGCAGCACTTGTTTTGTTCTCAACAATCGCGTGCTTGATCCCTTCTGTTTGGGTGATCACTTGTAATACTAGTTTTTCTATCTGTGCGCTCGCTTCATAGGCTTTAGCAGCCAGTGCTCTCACTTCATCAGCTACGACAGAAAAGCCACGACCTGCTTCTCCAGCACGTGCGGCTTCTATGGCTGCGTTTAAAGCCAGCAAATTTGTTTGATCAGATATTGATTGGATAGAGGTCACTAAACCATTAATTGAGTGAACTGATTGATTGAGCTCTGATATTGAAGTTTCACTTTCATCTGCTAAGCGATTTATATTTGAGGCTCTTGCTGCCAAGCTACCTAATGCTGTTTTTGTTTGCAGGAATACTTCATCGAGAGAACTTAGTTTTTGCTGCTCGTCTATTAGGCTATAAGCACTTTTACTTAAGCCATCGCGAACACCATCTAACATTGTTCCGCCTTTTAATTGACTCGAAAAAACCGCTAACTGTCCTTGAATACCAACTTTATAACTATCGAGTTGCGCACTTTTCTCATCGTACTGGCTTTGTAGTTGAGTTATTTGTGTTTGATACTGTTCACGCTCTGTTTCTAACTGCTTTTTTAATGTTGCTACTTCTTCATTTAACTTGTTTTTGAACCACATTCCCAACCACCTAAACTATATACACTTTGCAAAAGTTAACTCCAAGATATTTACTAGCTTTAATTAAGCCTTTGAGTTACTCAAAGCATAGTAGCACTAACTCTCTATTTCGCTAATATTCATTTACAATTAATACAAAAAAAATTGATTTAGATTATAAAGACTTAGCACTAAAGTCGTAGTCCTTTTTCTTATGGATAGGTGATGACGTCTTAATTATATGACAGGCTAGGTGGCATAACGATGAGTGATTATGTGTATCAATAATAAATAGTACGGGTTTATGAGCGAGAGTTTAATAGCAACGCCAGCCCGCTAATTCCTAAGAAGCTTGCACAGCTTTTATTAAATAGTAAGCGCATTTTAGGCTGTGAAAATAAGCCTCTTAAATACACACCAAAACAGGCGTATATACTAATAGCTATCCACTCAAGAGCTAAAAACAGCAGGCCTAATACTAAAAACTGCTGATCAACATCCGCTTTGGTATCGATAAATTGCGGTAGAAATGCTGTAAAAATTAAAATCGCTTTGGGATTACCTATAGCTAACAGAAACTCCTGCTTAGCCAAGGTACTCAAATGCTTATCTGTAGACGCTTTTATTTGCTCTGCACTATCACTACTGAGCCATAAACGATAAGCAATATACAACAGATAACTTGCACCAAGTACTTTGATTGCTAAAAATAGCACTTGTGATGCCAACAGTACTTTAGCAAGACCAAAAGCCGCAATTGCAATCATTAAACTAAACGCAAACAAACGCCCTACTCCTGCCAATATCGCCACTTTCAAACCTAACTCTTTGGCATTTTTCATGGCCATTAAGTTGTTAGGGCCAGGTGCTAGGTTTAGCGCAAAGCATGCGGGAATAAATAACAGCAAAGTAACTATATTCAACTAACTATCTCCCAGGTACTGTTTCTTAATTTTTTATAAAAGGCTGCGATTGATTATATTGGCATCACAAACCCGCGATACACAGCACACTCCAAAAGAGCATCCCTGCAGCGCTTTGCGCAAGCTGCTTATTTAATGCCTGCTTATCCCTTTGATAGATAAACCAACTGAGTACTAAGCTCACTAATGCACCCAGAATTAGTGCCATCATTGCCTGATCATTTAGATAGGCAAGCACTAAGCTGCTCACTAAGATTAAGACGTAAAGTACTCGGCTATAAGCGGCACCTATCAACACCGCCAGCGTTGTTTTTTGGGCTGCTTTATCACTCTCGATATCACGTAAATTATTAACCAACATAATAGCTGCCGCCCAAAGCCCCATTTGTATCGCATAATTCCACACTTGCATAATTTGCTCGGTGTTTAATGGCTGTTCTATAAGCTGTAAATAAAAAGCACCTAGTACTGCAATCGGCCCAAAAAAGAGCAATACCGATACTTCCCCTAGTGCATGCGATGCCAAAGGTTTCGGGCCTCCGCTATAACCTAATACCCCTGCAATGCAGAATACCCCTAGTAGAAGATAATAAAAGCCACCAATAGCCACTAAATAGAGACCGCACAATACCGCTATTGATAAACACAGAGCGATTGCAGCTCTCATTTGTGCAGCGTTTATCCAGCCTGTTTGCAATGCTCTTTGGGGACCTAAACGCTGCTCAGTGTCGATACCTGCTTTAGCGTCAAAGTAATCATTGGCTAAATTGACACTGATTTGTAGAAAAATAGCACAGAGCATAATCACACTTGCTAACAGCCAATCAAAACGCTGACTCATTCCATAAGCCAAAAACTGGCTCAACATAATAGGTGCGATAGAAGCGCTCATTGTTTTGAGCCTGACCGCTTTTACCCAATGAATAAACATAAACTACAGCTACCCGATATTTTTTTCACATAATAATCTTTTTATTCTTAGATACATAGCGCAAACACAAAGGTTAGCTCGGTTTCTACTCATGCAAAAAAACAGTTTTGAACTATGCTGTGGTCATGCTTAAGAATATCGAAATCACTAAGAAATTCCCGCTGGTAATGATCACCTTTGCATTAATTTCTGCACTCATTACAGGCGTCATTGCGTATTCAAAAACCTATGCGAGTATGGACGATGCAGCAAAAGAAAAGCTCAGGTCACTGCTCGACTCTAGAAAATCATCACTCAATCAATATTTCGATAACATCGCTCACCAAGTCACTTTTCAAGCGCATAATCCTATAGTGATTGATGCTCTAGCATCATTTGATAAAGG
>CAKZOD010000035.1 GCA_937136055.1 uncultured Oceanospirillaceae bacterium
CTAAATCACTACAAAACCTTACGCTAAATTGTCATAATCCGCGCCGCGTTTTGGCTCGAGCAGGCGTGTAAATTTAATCAAAGGTTAATTATGAACAAAGAAAGAGAACAATTTGGATCGCGGTTAGGTTTTATTCTAGCCGCAGCTGGCAGTGCCGTTGGCATTGGTAATTTAGTCGGGTTTCCCGTAAACGCTGCCAAAAATGGCGGTGGTGCATTTTTAGTTGTATACGCATTATTTGTCATTGCGTTGTGCTTACCGGTGATGATTGCTGAGCTAGCAATGGGTCGCAATACCCAAAAAGGCCCTGTGGGTGCCTTCAATCAATTAGCAAAACGCAGCGCAACGTGGAGTATCGCAGGCTTTTTAGGCATGTTAACGCCATTTATGATCGCTGTTTTTTATACTGTGATCAGCGTGTGGATTTTAGGCTATCTTTTTATGGCCGCAACTGGCGATCTCGCTTTCCTAGCAACCGACGGAACTTTCGGTTCATACATTAGCAGTAAGCATATTTTTGCCGCTATGTTTGCTGTCGTCGCTATCATCTACCTAATTTTAAAAGTGGGTGTACAAGATGGGATTGAGAAGCTCTCTAAAATACTCATGCCGGCATTATTTTTCATGCTAATAGGCTTGGTTGTTTTTGTGTTAACACTGGATAACGCGGCTGCGGGTATTGAGTTCTATCTCATTCCTGATTTTTCAAAAATCACAGCCTCGGTGATTAATGGTGCCCTCTCACAAGCTTTCTTCTCGCTCTCGTTAGGGATGGGAATTTTGGTCACTTACGGCTCTTACCTTACCCGTCGCACTAATATTGTCGGATCAGCAAAGATGATCGCTTTGGCTGATACCACAGTCGCCTTTATCGCCGGTTTAATGGTAATGCCTGCTATTTTCTCATTTAACCCGGATGTTGATCCTAGTGAGTTAAGCAGCTCTTCTGTCGGCTTGATTTTTGTATTGCTACCAAAGATCTTCCTTGCATTGCAAACCACTATTGGTTTTGTGGGTGCAAGCGCTATCGCCACATTATTCTTTTTGCTCGTTTTCTTCGCTGCGATTACTTCCCTTGTATCAATCATTGAAGTACCTGTTGCTTACTTGATGGATGAGAAACAACAAAGCAGACAAAAAGCCTTATCTGTGATCGGCGTCGTCGGTGGGACATTAATGGTGGTGGTCAGCTTATCGATGGGTATGGTGGGCTTTTTAAGTGAAATGGTGAGCTATGGCAGTGGGGTAAAATCACTGTTTGATATTATCGTGGATATTTTCTACGACACTATTTTGCCATTAAATGGTTTGCTACTTTGCCTGTTTGTGAGCTATCGCTGGAAGAAGCAATCATTCAGTGAAGAGTTAAGCATTGGTAACGAAGGATTTGAAGGGTCGTTCATGCAAAAGTATTTGAACCTATCACTAGGTACTTTTATACCTGTGATACTGCTGTTAATTTTCTTAAATACAGTAGCTGATAAGTTCTTTGCTTACTCGTTATTTGGTTTTTAATTAATTTATAGAATCGAAAAGAGGCTGCCAGCGCAGCCTTTTTTATTCTCACTCATTTTGACAAATAAGAAACGAGACTTGAACAACCGATCAAAACTTGCGTTCAGCCCCAACTGGATTGATTTAATGCTCACATTCAATATCGTAAATCAAACCTTCAGCTAGCCAGTTTTGTAACCAGCCAATCACCACTGCTGCCAGCTCCTCTTGAGCAATATTTTGACAAAGCATTGCCTCACAAATGTCAGAAAAGCTTAATCCATGCACCGCAGCTTCCAAGGCACACACTTCTTGTACTGAATCATTTCGACACAAAGTGGTTAAGGCGTTTCTTCACTCTACCGTTTTTTCGCTCATTTGGGAGTGCTGACGCACCATTCAAACACCAAACTTTACTCATCATTTCATTCACTTTGTCATTTTTACATGCAAGCATGTCTCTTTTAACGCAATCAGCTCCAGCTTAAAATCCTTCCTAAAAACAGCCTCCTAAAGGGCAATCAAAACCACCCCCAAAACTGCTAACTTTTCCCAAATCGACTGATTGCGAAACAACAGTGAATTATTTTTTTTGTGCTACTGTTAATTTTATAAATATTAAAATTCAGGAGAATGAAATGAAAAAACGCCCTTATGAGCAAGTCTCCTTTTACGACCAAAAGCCTAAGTTTTTATCAACGAAAAAGTGGCAAAGAGTGGTAAATGAGCTAACTAAAAACTTTGGCACTGCTGGGGCTTGGATTATGCAAGCCAACACTAAAGGTTTAGAGGCAATGTCAGCTAATAAAGAAATGCATGCTGATGCTCCTGCGGGTACCAAGTTCGATAAAGACGTGAATATTTACTGCAAAAAAGTAGTGGAAACGAACAAGCCTTTATACGTGAAAGATGCCGGTGCAGAACAGATTTGGGAAGACAACCCTGAATATAAAGAAGCGGGATTAAGTTCTTATTATGGCCTCCCTGTACAATGGCCAGATGGCAGTGTTTTCGGCACAATTTGCGTGCTAGATGATAAAGAAATTGATGATTCAGATGAACTTGAAGATCAAATTACCGAGCTCAGAGAAATCGTTGAAAATGATTTAAAGAACATCTCTATTTTTGAGCAACCACCGGCTGTCGCGACTAATGCTGTACCTGAAAACGTGCAGACCCAAGATATCGTTAACTATACTGGCGATCTCGCACAAGATGTAATCTGTAATTTCATGGAAAAAATTGAAGACAGCATCAGTGATATTTTCATGGTGGGCAAAGTTTCAACTGTCACTGTTGAGCTATGCCAAAACATGATGAATTATTCAAAAAACGAAGATGAAAGCACTAACGAAGTTTCACCTTACGGCTCTATTCGCGTCATTAAAAATGCAGATGACTCTTTTCACGTTGAAAGCACAAATATCATCAGTTTGGAAGATAAAAACAAGATCGAAAAAATTCTCGTTGAAATAGACTCCCTCGATAAAGCAGGCATAAAAAAGAGCTACAGAGCACTGAGAAAATCGGGAAAAAATACTCACTCAAAAGGCGGCGGCATCGGCTATTACGAAATCGCTAAAATCTCGAATATGTTTGATTACACATTCTCTCCAATCAACAATGCCAAAGACTACTTCAACTACAACATTAAAATTGAAGGGAAGAAATAAACGGTTAGCCATTCACTATTCATCTACTTAGTCGCAGGGGGTCAACAAAGTATCCTCTGCCTTAGGAACTCTTTCGCGATGTAATTTCACCAGCGCCATCTCGATCGTCAGCGTCTCATCTTGCTGGCAAAAAAGCTCAACGGTACGCATAACAAACTTCAAATTTTGCTTATGCTTTAAAGCAAAATCTTTACACTTCTCTTTGAGCGTTTTCTCAAATAATTTACGAGCAACTGCTTCATGGTGAAAATTAATGGCGCTATCAAAAGAATCATTATGCGCTGTATACATCTCGATCAATTTAGCTTTGGGGATGCTGTAGGCTTTGCTCGCATAGTCTAATGCACTGCGAAAATTCTCAAATGTCAGCTCGAAAACCTTATACTCTTGATCACTCACATATTTGGCGAAATGTTGCTCGCCATCAACCTCGAAATCAAAGCCTTTAAATGCTATGCGCTCAGTAGACTCTTTGCCTAACACTATGCCTGCATTTACACTGTGTTTTAACTGGTAGCTCAACTCATTAACTTCACTCGCATCCCATAACTCATATATGCGGATCGCTCTTTGGTACTTTCGCGCTAACATGCGTTTTACAACATCCACGCGCTGACCGAGTAAGGCCCCCTTTTCACTTTTTAAAAATCCTAAGCACTCCTTGCACGCAGGTACTTTATAATAATCAGCTTCTTCTCTTGTCCTTAGATAAAAATCAGCAAGTTTTAGAGGGGGCACGAGATCATCTTGGTAGGCAATACAACCGCAATAAAAACAAGTGTGAAAATACTTAACATCAACTGCTCTTAGTTGACGATAAATCGCTGCTTTATCACTCATTAAATTGCCCTAGCTATTTATAGTTGTTACATATGAACGATTAAAGAGTCACTCTATACATTTTAAACAGCAGTTTTTTAGTGTAATAAAGCCTACTAATTCAATCATCATCTTGCATGGGGATAGAATACTTCCCTGAAGCAAGGCCTGCTAATCGCTCGATAATATTTGCCTCTTCTTCACCTTCTAATACGATTGACTCATTGTCGGGGAAAAATTGGTACATTTCTTTAGCGCCATTAAACTTTATTTTGCCAAGAATAAGGCCACTGTCACTAATACAATCAAGCTCTTGTTGTATGGGAAAGAACAACACCATCTAACACTTCCTATCTAACGCAAATTTTGATGAAGGATTGTACCTGAATCCGCTGCGAGTTTTATACGGCTTAATCGGCAGTTTTTGAGATAAAGCGCTGTTACTCACCTAAAACCAGAATAAAGTATGTATAAGGCCGCAAGCCTATAAAGCACTAGCTATGCAAGCTTCACTGTTTTCTGTCATTCGTACCTGCAAACAAACCGGCGAGCCTATTAAATTTATCAGCTAAAAACATTAAGGAAACAGTGAGCAAGCCCAAGACGCCCTTACGCTCTCGGGAACTGGGGTACAGGATTTTTCGTGATTAAGGCATTACTTGCAAACGAGTTAGTTGCCAGGCAGAAGGCATCTTCATTAATAGGCTGTTGTCTTTTAAGATTTTAATTGTTTGTATCAATCTAATCTCGCTTTTGCATCTACTCGCTTCATTCAATTACAGGATTGAAAAACTCAATATTTTAAAAGTTTATCGACTAGGACCATTTTTGTTGTAACCGCTAGAGAGCTTAACAGCGATTGCTAACAGGGCGGGTGATATATCATCAGCACCCTCTTTAAGTAAACGGCTCACATCACCTGATGAAAACAGCCCACGCGCTGACTTAATACCTAATTTGCGCACAAAATCTTTTGTTTTGCCGGTGCTGCCTGTTTCAATATATTTTAAGATAATTTTCTCATTGTCACTGGCCGGCGGTGTCTTTAAAACCTTAATTTCTTCGTTTAGTATCACAACTTGTTCTTCTAAAATTTGGATACGCTCTTCAATACTGCTATATGCTTTCATAATTACTCTGTCTTGATTGAATTAAATCAAATTGGTGTCGAATCAGAGAATGATATACCAAAGAGGCATTGTGAAATAACTTAATATCTCTTTTAAGGTAGTTACCCGTTTACCTGTACTAAAATGCAATACTTATAAGAGGACCTCTTTACGAAATTACTTCCGGTATTGTTCTGCTCATTGAATCTAAGGCGAAAAAAAAGGATTAATAGAAAACTATTAATCCTTTGCTTTTTGTTGCTTTCAAACAATTGCACTCAAACCTGAATACAACCTACTGATTTGAGATGTTATGTCAGAACATCAAACTCACTACTATTGATTAGCTCCTTCATCACATCATCATATTCAGTGCTGGCAAATTTTGCATCATGTAGAACGATAGTGTCGGTCACGGCATCTTTGTTAAAGCTTTCTCCAGCAAAGCTACCTTGATCATCAATATACACCACCAAGTTATCGCCTTGCTGTTCAAAATGAAGATACTGATCAAGATTACCAATATCGACACTTTCATCTTCCAGCAAATCAGACAAGTCTAAGACATTGTTTTTGCCGAGTTTATAATTAAACCAGACATCATCTACATCGTGTGATTTACCATCAGCGTCTTTCCAAGAAGAGCGTAACCCGACCCAGTTTCCTTGATTCTCTTCAAACGCGCCTGTGCCAACTAAATTAATAGATTCCACACCTACATCAAGTAAAGAATAGAGCTCGTGTTCTTGTGAAACACCATCACTGTTCTCATCTTTCCAAACTCTAAGGTCTGAGTAAGCATCATCTTGCGCATTAAACACATTATCGAAGTTTGAATCTAAATCTCTAAGCGCTTCAAATCCGTTGGCTGCTTTAGTGCCATCAGATTTAAGAGTTTCATCCCCAAATAATTCGCTGCCATCATCAATGATGCCATTACCATTAACATCATGTACTAATAAACCATCGTTTTTATCAACCCAGCCAGTCTCATCAGCGATTCCGTCACTATTGATATCAAACTTCACACCTTCTTCTACCGATACCGTTTTTACACCGTCCTCGTCCAAATCCAATATCAAAGGATCTGAATGTCTACGTACTGGCGGTGGCGGTGGTGGCGGAACGTAACGCGTTAAGCCAAAGTTCATTTGTATAAAGGTCGGTGCACTGGTTGCTAAGTTAGCCGTCTCTTGGCTAGTCGCAATAATATCAAAAGTGGTTGATGAACTGACATTAGTAGGGGCGCGATAAGAGATTGAATCTAAGTTCCAACTGCTAATTTCAACACTTGTATCCCCAGCAGTAGCCGTGAATGTATTACCTTGATTATCAAAAATTCTAAAGCCGATATCTAACCCTGAAACATGTAGCAACAAAATTTCAGAACCGTCATCATCGATCAGTGTTAACTCTGGAATATTGACAGCAATATTATCAATCGCTCTACCCGTATGATTAACCACTAATGGATTCGCTATAACACCGTCTCCAACTAAGTTATTAACATCAAAATCTCGATAATCAACTTCTGGAGTGGTATTAGAATTTTGTAGATCAACTGCTGGATCAGCAATGCTACCGTTAGGATTCGCATAAGTAGGACGACTGCCTGGATGCGCGCCTAAACCCGATTCATCAACGTCTGATTTCTCATCATTGTCACTGTCGGTGTCTTTATAATCCTCTATTTCATCTGAATCAGAATTAACGGCAATGATTCCCTCTGACTCAGCAGCTCCTTTATTAGTAATATCTTTGTCGTAAATGTCATTTAAGCCATCGCCATCTACATCAACAAAGGTGAGTGGCGCAATGAATCCGGCGGTTGTCTGCCCTTCAACGTTATCGCCGATGCCATCGTTATCGCTATCTAGATCCAAAGAGTTAATAAGACCGTCGCGATCAACATCCTGATCCTGACCCAATCTCTCTGTCACTGCTATTGCAGCAACATTCCAATCATCCGCCCAACTGCCACCTGTACTTCCATCATCGCGAATAACGACTCTTAAACCTAGCCCCTCCCCTTCTAGCTGAATTGTTTCGTTATTGGCAGCGCCGTAAGTACCACCTGTATGCTTGGCAGTCCAAGACACACTATCAACAACGTTACCATCAACATCCACTAGATCGAATTTACCTTTAACGACTCCAGGATACGAATTACTCGGAGAAACTCTTCTCACCGTCAAAGAAACAGATACCAGCTTATTCTCATCAGCATCGGCCAGAGAAATAGTTGCACTACTTGTGTCTAGAGTATCAACATTATTTCCATTAAATTGAATACCTGGTAAACCACTATAGCCACTAGTGGTTATTTGCAGGTCATTACCTTCAATATTAATTTTTCCATCTGCTTCAAGAGCTCGCCATTGAGCTAAAGTCTCAACTGGATCTAATGTAACTGGGGTACTTTTAGTTATATCGCCATCTTCATTAATATCTAAAATACCGTCGTTATCATCATCGATGTCATCAACGTTTAATACACCGTCTCCATCTGTATCAATGTTGATATCTTCACGATAATCCAGATTTCGCTGGGTGCCATCAGCATCGCTGCCATCTGCTGCCAAATTATTATTACTATCAGCTAAATTGAACTCAACAACATTACCTGCAGCATCTAGCTCAACATTATTATCTGATACGTTGTAACCATCATTAATTGTATTTGACTCAAAGATATCGAGTAGACCATCGGAATCAGTATCTACAGTAGAAGTGATACTATCAACTCCGGTCATATCTCTTTCGACAATATCTCTTACGCCATCATTATCACTGTCTTGATCAATGTAATCGGCAGTACCATCATTATCGGTATCTACTGGTGTTAAGCCGCCTGTATAAGCTTCATCAACACCATTGGCGCTGATAATCCCTGATGGCCCTTTATAGCCTTCGGTTGTCTGCGCTTCAACGTTATCCGTTATGCCATCATTGTCACTATCTAGATCCAGTGAGTTAATAATGCCATCACCATCTACATCATTGGCGACAAAGCCCGCATCAATATCATAGACCGTGATGTCATCCCCAGTGCTTCCTAGGATGAATAGCTGAGTACCATCTGCATTGAATGTTATAGAGGTTGGAGTGAGTTCTTCATCTGAAACAACAAAGCTACCGGCAAAACTGCCACCACTTGATATGCTAAAAGGATTTGTTAACTCATAAATATCAACTTTATCACCAGTCGTGCCCACTACATACAACTGCGAACCATCATGGTTAAAGGCCATACCCGTTGGCTCTGTCCCTTGTGCGCTTACCGAAAAGGTAGTCGATACGGGTGCACGTGTTGATAAATCGAACGCGGTGCCCAAGATATACTCGGTGATATCATCACCGTGTGCCCCCAGCACAAACATACGCGTCCCTTCAGGGTTGAAGAGCATCTCACGTGGATAGTAATCTTCTGGCTGGGTATTATGAGCAGTGGTAAATGATGCTGTTGAGGTATCAAAAGCAGTATTTAATCGATATTCATTAATGTCATATCCGGTGCTGCCGGTAATGAACATTTTGGTGCCATCGGCATTGAACGTAATGCTCTCGGGGGTCGCCTCTTGCGCCCTAACCGAGAAGGTATTAACCAGTGTTTTGGATGCTAACTCATAAGGGCTCGCAAGCTCATATTCGTTAACATCATCACCAGTGGTACCGATAATGTACAGTTTAGTACCGTCAGCGTTAAACGTCATACCGCTAGGAGTAATTTCTTCATCGCTAACAGAGTGAGCAGCATCTAACGTTGCAGAACGTACATTATAAGCATTAGTACCGATATTAGTGGCATTTTCAACGGTATCTAAAATGCCATCGTTGTCATCATCTAAATCATCTTCATTGGCGATGCCATCATTGTCTGGATCGACATCTGGGTTTTCTCGATAATCTAGATCTCTGCCTAGCCCTCGCGCTTGTTTACCATCTGTGCCGGCATCGTTATCGGTATCTCTTAGATTAAAGCTGACGGCGCTACCGCTGCTATCGACGATGACGTTTTCATCGTTAACATTGTAGCCATCCGCTAGGTTACTGCCTTCAAAACTATCCAATAATCCATCGCGATCGGTATCAGTTTTATTGGCGTTATTATCCGGTCCTGTACCACCGCGCTCTGCGACATCAAGCACGCCATCGTTATCGCTGTCTAGATCTTTGTAATCAGCGGTGCCATCTTCATCCGTATCAACAGCGGCCAAACCTGCACCATAAGCTGTATCTAAGCCGTTTGCACCAATAATGCCACTTGGTCCTTGATAGCCTTGGGTTGTTTGCGCTTCAACATTGTCGGTAACACCATCGTTATCACTATCAAGATCTAGCGAGTTAATAATGCCATCATTATCAACATCGTTACTGATGAAGCCTGCTTCAATGTCATAAACAGTAATATCATCACCTGTACTGCCCAACACAAACAACTGAGTTCCGTCGTTATTAAACGCAATCGACTGAGGTGTTAGCTCTTGATCGGCAACAGAGAAACTACCAGTAAAACGTGCGCCATTGGATATACTGTATGCATTTGGTAGCTCATATACATGAATGCTATCGCTCGTTGTACCGATCACATATAGCTGCGTACCATCATGGTTAAAGCTCATACCTGAGGGCAAGTTTTCTTGAGCCGCGACCGAGAAGGTCGAGCTAACAGGCGCTCTATTAGCAACATCGTACGGGTCAGGCAACAAGTATTCAGTAATGTCATCACCGGTCGATCCAATCACAAACATCTTACGACCATCATCACTAAACTGCATCGCTGATGGTACTGTCTCTTGCGCGGCGATTGAATGACGCGTTTCAAACGTCGCAGTGCTGGTATCAAAGCCAGTTCCTAAGGTGTATTCATTGACATCATCCCCAGTAGAGCCGATCACAAACATCTTTGTACCGTCTTCACTAAAAGTGATGCCAGTAGGTAATGTCTCTTCAGTACCAACCGAGAACGAATTTAATAAACTCTTGTTCGCTAAATCAAACGGGCTATCTAAACGGTACTCATTGATATCATCACCGGTTGATCCGATAACAAATAACTTAGTGCCATCTGCATTGAAAACCATGCCAGTCGGTGCACTCTCTTCATCGCCAATACTATAACGACCTTCAAAACTGGCAGAGCGCACATTGTATGCATTATCGCCAATATCTGAACCCATCTCATCCGTATCTAAAATACCGTCGTTATCATCATCCACATCAATGGCGTTTATAATCCCGTCATTATCGGTGTCGATACTTGGATTTTCACGATAATCAAAGTTCCTAGCCAGTCCGTCTGCATCTTTACCATCATCTGCAATATCGTCATCGGTATCGCCTAAGTTAAATTTGCTGGCACTCTTATCCGCTGCTAATTCAACATTGCTATCATGTACATTGTAGCCATCGTTGGTGGTACCATCTTCAAAGATATCGAGTAAGCCATCATTATCGGTATCGGTGGTGAAAGTAATACTATTGGCACCCGTCACATCACGCTCAACAATATCTTCAAAGCCATCGTTATCACTGTCTTTATCGATATAGTCGGCGGTGCCATCGTTATCAGTATCAACCGCGTTTAAACCTGAATCGGTGTAAGCAGTATCAACACCATTGGCACTGATAACACCTGATGGGCCTCTGTAGCCTTCAGTTGTCTGCGCTTCAACGTTATCGGTTATGCCATCATTATCACTATCCAGATCCAGTGAGTTAATAATGCCATCACCATCCACATCATTGGCCACAAAGCCCGCATCAATATCATAGACCGTAATGTCATCGCCTGTACTGCCTAGGATAAATAGCTGAGTCCCATCGGCATTAAAAGTGATAGACGTTGGCGTTAACTCTTCACTACCAACCACAAAGCTACCGGCAAAACGACTACCATTTGATGTGCTAAAAGGTGTTGTTAGCTGGTAAATATCAACTTTATCGCCAGTTGTGCCCACGACATACAACTGCGTGCCATCATGGTTAAAGGCCATACCCGTTGGCTCTGTCCCCTGTGCACTCACCGACAAAGTGGTCGATACAGGTGCACGTGTTGATAAATCGTACGGGGTAGCCAAGATATATTCGGTGATATCATCACCGTGTGCACCTAGCACAAACATACGCGTCCCTTCAGGGTTAAAGAGCATTTCGCGCGGGTAATAATCTTGCGGCTGGGTATTATGAGCGGTGATAAATGAGGCTGTTGAGGTATCAAAAGCTGTATTTAAGCGATACTCATTAATGTCATATCCGGTGCTGCCGGTAATAAACATTTGAGTACCATCAGCGCTGAACGTAATACTCTCAGGTGTCACTTCTTGTGCGCTCACAGAGAAGGTATTCACCAGCGTTTTGGATGCTAGCTCATACGGGTTTGCAAGCTCATATTCATTAACATCATCACCAGTGGTACCAACAATGTACAACTTAGTACCGTCAGCATTAAAGGTCATACCGCTAGGGGTAATTTCTTCATCGCTCACCGAATAAGCAGTATCTAGCATTGCAGAGAGCACATTATAAGCATTGGTGCCGATGTTGCTGCCGTTTTCAACGGTATCTAAAATACCGTCATTATCATCATCAAGATCATCTTTATTGGCAATGCCATCGTTATCAGGATCGACATCTGGGTTTTCTCGATAATCGAAATCTCTACCTAAGCCAGTCGCTTGTTTACCATCTGTGCCTGCATCGTTATCGGTATCTGTGAGATTAAAACTAACAGCATTACCTGTGCCATCGACGGTGACGTTTTCATCGTTAACGTTGTAGCCATCCGCTAGGTTACTACCTTCAAAACTATCTAATAGTCCATCGCGATCGGTATCGGTTTTATTGGCGTTGTTATCCGGCCCTGTACCACCGCGCTCTGCGACATCAAGCACGCCATCATTATCGCTATCTTGATCTTGATAATCAGCAATACCATCTTCATCCGTATCAACAGCGGCCAAACCTGCACCTATACCTGCACCATAGGCAGTATCTAAGCCGTTTGTCCCAATGATGCCACTTGGTCCTTGATAACCTTGAGTTGTTTGCGCTTCAACATTGTCGGTAATACCATCGTTATCACTATCTAAATCAAGGGAGTTGATGATGCCATCACCGTCAGCATCAGGTATCTGAATAGTTTGTTCAGTGACACTGATGTCAGCAACAGTCCAGTCATCATCATAGGTACTTGTAACAGCACTGCCGTCATCTCGAATGCGAATGGATATCCCACGCCCTTCACCAGAAAGCGTAATCGTTTCATTATTAGCAGCACCGTAAGTAGCACCTGTATGCATGGCAGTCCAAGACACGCTATCAACAACGTTACCATCAACATCAACTAATTCGAATATACCTTTTACGGCTCCAGGATATGTATTACTTGGGGAGTCTTTTCGCACCGTCAAAGAAACAGAGACTAACTTATTCTCATCAGCATCCCCCAGAGAGATATTGGCACTACTACTATCGAGGGTATCGACACTCACTCTATTAAATTGAATACCCGGTAAACCACTGTAGCCACTGGTGATTAACTGCAGGCCAGCACCTTCAAGATTAAGCTTTCCATCAGTTTCAAGTGCTTGCCATTGAGCTAAAGTCTCAACAGGCTCCCACACAATTTCTGGACCATGTACGACAGCATCTTCAACGGTATCTAGAATTCCGTCGTTGTCGTCATCCACATCAATCGAATTTAAAATACCGTCATTATCAGTATCAAGGCTTGGATCTTCTCGGTAATCAAAGTTCTTAATGAGGCCGTTTGCATCTTTACCGTCTTCAGCAATATCGTCATCAGTATCGTCTAAGTTAAATTTGCTGGCCGTGTTATCGGCCGCTAATTCAACATTGCTATCATGAACGTTATAGCCGTCATTGGTTGTGCCATCTTCAAATATATCGAGTAAACCATCATTATCGGTATCAGTGGTGGATGTAATGCTGTTAGCACCCGTCACATCACGCTCAACAATATCTTCAAAGCCATCGTTATCACTGTCTTTATCGATATAGTCGGCAGTGCCATCGTTATCAGTATCAACCGCGGTTAAACCTGAATCGGTGTAAGCTGTGTCAACACCGTTAGCGCTAACCGTGCCTGTAGCACCCTTAAAGCCTTGGGTTGTCTGTGCTTCAACATTATCAGTAATACCATCATTATCACTGTCTAAATCAAGTGAGTTGATAATGCCATCAGCATCTACATCATTAGCAATAAAGCCGGCATCAATATTGTAAACATTGATTTCATCATCTGTGCTACCCACTACAAACAGTTTAGTGCCATCATTATTAAAAGCTAAACCACTAGGATGTGTCGCTTCGTTACCAACGGAGAAACTACCTTCAAACACATGACCTCGAGAAATGCTATAAGGCGTTGTTAAACGGTATATATTTATATCATCTCCAGTTGAGCCTATAACATAAAGCTTGCTTCCGTCATGGTTGAAAACCATGCCAGTTGGCTCAGTTTCTTGGCTACCTATGGATAGAGTCGTTGGAACGACCCCCATACCACTTAAACTATAAGGCTGTTGCAGTAAGTACTCTTGAATATCATCACCAGAAGCACCAAGCATGTACATTTTTGTACCATCTGCATTAAACAGCATGCTTCTAGGTGTAACATCTTGAGCACTTATAGAGTGCGCTTGAGTAAAAGTCGCTGTCGATGTATCAAAACCACTGGATAACGTATATTCATTAATATCATCACCCGCACTTCCCAATACAAACATTTTGGTACCATCATCATTAAATGTAATCGATTCTGGTGCCGTTTCTTGCCCTGCTACTGAGAAAGTATTCATCAAAGTCTGCGTAGTTAAATCAAACGCTGTAGCAAGCGCATACTCATTAACTTCATCACCATTAGATCCAACGATGTACATTTTAGTACCATCATTGTTAAACACGATATCGGTCGCAACAGATTCATCAAGACCAATTGAAAATGCTTGATCATGCTCAGCACTGAGCACATTGAAGGCGTTAGTACCAATATCTGAACCCGACTCAACAGTATCTAGTATGCCATCATTATCATCATCTAAATCGATACTATCGTTGACACCATCACCATCTGTGTCATTTTCAATTCTATCAATGATATTCCCTTGAGCAGTGACGCCTCCAACATTAACGATTAACGTTTCAGTTGGCTCAACCGTACTATCATCAATGGTCGGTATCGTTATTTCAAAAGACACAACACCTGCAGGGACAATTAACTCATTTGTGACAGGGTCGAACCTAACCCCATTCGTAAAAGAAAGCCCACCTAAATCTTCAGGTAGGGATGTGCCACTCAAATCAAAAAAGTGGCGCTTGGGCTCATCTGCAGGCAAACTTAAAGTGACAGCAACCGTAAAATCATGCCCTTCAACAACTGAATCAAAATTATTGGTGATATCAACATTCGTCACCTCAACCAGATTCAAATTAATCGTATAATCTTTTGCTGGGCTATTAATAGGCGCGCTAACATTTCCCACTACATCATGGGCAATGATACTTGCCATTAAACTATCATCACCGGCATGGTCATCAGCGTAAGTTTTAAGCACGCTCCCTGGTATTAAGATAGTGAAGCTACCATCTTGTGCAACATTCGTGCTAAAAGGCGTTGCTACATTAGGTATTGCAATGGTGACAACATCTCCAGCAATAAACTCTCCCCTAACCGTTCCTTTTATTTCAACAAGAATGCCATGCTCAAACTCATTTGGAATAAGAATATTGTCACCTGCGATCGAATCAATAACGATGCTAACTTCATTCCCTGTCGGATTCGTATCTCCAATAGGGTCAGAGGCTTCAGGCGGGGTTGTATCTAGAAGAAAAGCAGCATCGGGTAATACATGTACTATCTGGTCACCCTCTTTTCGAGTGTAAAGCTCAAGCCTGTAATCACCGTCAAGGTATTCACCACTATCTTGCAAAGAAGACTGTGGAAATGTAAAGAAAGCATGCCCAGCAAGGAAGAGTTCATTTGTAATCGTGATTTGCCCTGATGAGAGACTCGATCCATCAGGCCTTACTATTACAACGGCCATGGCATCGCCGATTGTATTATTACTAGGTACCGCAATAGTCAGGCTAATTCCATCATCTGCCGCAACCTTAGAAACAATGTCGTGCCCTTCATTGATCGTTATATGATCTGAGTTTTTAACACCGATTTTCAGGGAAACATCAGCAACTTCCCCTGGGCTATTATCCGCTTTAATATAAGTGCTTCTTGTCGTGATTAGATTATCATTATCACTGCCCGTCGACACAGTCGTTGATAAGCTAATACTTTGTATGCCTGCATCCGATAGGCTCTTCAGTTCTTGAGCTTGTGATACCCCATCACTGTTAGCATCTTGCCATATTTTAAGGGAGGAAAACTGCGCATCGTTCGCATCAACCACATCGTCGTTATTTGAATCGTACGCACCCAGAGCATCAAACCCGCTTGCGGCTCTGTCGCCGTTTGCTAATAGAGTTCTATCACCAAATAACTCGGCACCGTTGTCTATCATGCCATTGTTATTAAGATCCCGAACTAGCAAGCCATCATCTGCTGCCACCCAACCGGTATGCTCACTATCACCGTCACTGTTGTGATCAAAACGGACGCCTTGTTTAATTGATAGTGTTTCAATACCATCGCCATCAAGATCAAAAATTAGCGGATCAGCAAAAGTATTAGATAGTTTATTATTGTATTCTGAATCTAAACCGCTCTTATCGACTTTTATATTATAATTATCAGATAACTCTCCCTTCATTTGGGCTTTGTTAACGACCTGAACAGAAAAGTTGTAACTGCTCCCATCTTTCAAAGATTTTTTAGTGAAAGACCAACTCACCTCACCCTCTGAAGTCGTATCTATGGTAGCTCGGCCAACCACTTTTCCATCAATAAGTACATTAAGTTGCTGATCGTGCGATAGCGCCTTGTCGATAGTCCCATTGAGAACAATCGTTTTTTTATCAGTGATATGACCTGAAGATAACCTAGTTCGATCACCTCCTTTTTCAAACACATCAGTGATAGTCGCTATTTGAGAAGGTGGAGAAAAAGACATATTTAAAACAAAAGTATTCGAGGCCTTGCTTTGCGCACCATTAGAATCGACAATTTCAGCGGTATAACGGTAGCTTTCACCATCGACTAACTCATTGCTTTTATCTTCGAATCTCCAAGTTCTCTTATTACCTCTTCGCGCAATAACCGCTTGGCCAATCACCTCACCATCACGCAATACGTTAATATGTTGATCGCTAGTAAGCTTCTCCGAGAGTTTACCAATCAGAAGGGGTGTCTGGTCATCTGATGTGCTTTTTGACTTTAGATACCTCGGTTTTCCTTCATCATCATATACTCTTCGTATACTTATGCTTTTATCAAGATAAACTATCGGTGCTACAGGGGCTTCATTAATATTTGCAGCACTCACTAGCACTGGTTGGCTGCTGTTACCGGCTGCATTTTTTACGACAACCTGAGGGGAAAGTGCCTGCTGAGCAATACTGGATTGTTCTACACTAAGCTCAATGGAGACTTTGCTATTAATATCTTCAGGCTTTAAGACATAACGAAGATCCGTGACCCCATTTGTATTTAAATCAATTTCCAACACATCTCCAGCTTGATTAGCTTCAGAAATTGAGACTTTTAGTACCTGCTTGCCAACACTAGCTAAACTTCCCAAAGAACTTTCATTTATAGCTAATAATTCAATATTTTCAGGTTCAGCAGGTGTGTGCGAATCAACGATAAACGTTTTTTGATCCATTGCTTGTTGGTAGTTTCCCCCATCGCTGCTCACGCTAAGGGATAACAAGTAGCTGCCATCAACTAACTCCCCACCTTGGCTCATCAAACTTGATACAGGCAAGTAAGTACTTATATAACCTGCTGAAAGGTCATTTGCTGTTAATTGAAAAACAAGTTCAGAAGTTTTTGTGGGGCCTTGAATATCTAATTTTAAATACTGACCAATTCTGAGAGTCTCTTTGAGCACTAATTGCAAAAGAGTATTTGTGTTAGCCTGGCTAATATCTCCAATATTCTGGCTATTCAGATACTGGCCTGTGACATTTGTTTTTATATAAGTGCCATTCGTCATTAAAGTCTCTCCATCCTTGGTTTTTCATCCTATTTAGCTCGTTTATTCAAACGCCAGCTAACAACTTCTCCAAATATTAACACAAAATTAATATTGTTATAGTTTGTACATATAAAATAATAATTTATAAGCAATATTCCGTTAGCACTAACACAAAATCGATCAATTATTTGCCGAAGATATCTTAAGGAATTCGAGGTTAGGGAACACACGATCAAGTCCCAAGCGCCTTTTATACTCTCAGGCAATGACGCAACGGATTTTCCAAGCTTTGGCCGAAGTGATACAGCGATTAATGGAAAGATGAAAACCCGAAGCTATTGAAAAAGCTCATCCGAAACAGCTTCGTGCCAAGGTTAATTTCTTTGACTCAGCCTACATCAGATATAGCGTACGCTTACGGGTGATGTCGGCTAACAGAAGTGCGACTAAAATGATGATTACCCTTAGCTTGCATTGCTTTGCACCAATACTCTGAATCGAAAACTAAACGCTGTAATATGGGCGCTCATTGATCAGCAATGAAGTTGATTGACGAAACGCTCTTAAGGCGTTTCAAGCTAAAACCTAGCAATACGTTGATAACCTTGGCAGTCAGTCAGCCTGCCTTCGTTTTATCGCCTTGCTCTAGAAATCACCTTGAAGCCAGAATCGTCAGAGGTTTTTAGAGGTGCCCTTAGGGGTTCGGGCGGCTTCGTAGCTGGTAATGGAGCTAAGGAACATAAAGGCCAACGGTGCATTTAAACTCAGAAAATATCAAAAGCTTTCTATCTACCTCTAGTTTCATTGCTTTATTTCAGCATATGATTTAAAAGATCCTTTTGTTTCCATTACTTAGGTTAAGCCATGAGCAAGCAAGTGCAACAAATTGAGGCTGAAGATCAAGCGATAATAGCCAGTAAAATAATTAATTTTAAAACTGTCATCATTTTTTTATTAGCATCACTCCCCTTCGTCAGCTACTTAATAGGCAACAGCTTCCATAGCGCATATCTCAGTGCGTTTGGAGTTGAGCCAAGTGCTTTCCCATTGAGCATACAAGATACCTACTTAAGTGCTTCAAATGCCATTACTTATAGCTTCCTTGATATTTGGAATTGGAGCGAAACTATATTCACAAATACATTGATTACTGCTTTCTCAACACTGTTCTTAATTTCATTAGTAATCTGTATTTATATACTGCTTAATGATGAAGAATTTTTAGCAAAGCTTAAGAGTGAACTACCTACTTCTAGTAAAGCACAGAACTACTTTTCCTCGCTGCATAAGAATATTAAAAGATTAATAGGCCTCATAATAATGACCTTTTCTACAATGTATCTTTTAGTGGCAGTGCCTTTTGTATTAATGACAGCCTGGTTTTCAGTTTATGTTTTGGGCGCGTCTCAAGGCTTAATACAAGCAAATAAAGCAATAGATAGTTTTAAAAAAAGTGGTGAGTGTGTATACAAAAAAGAGGCTTTATGGAGTAATTGCTCGCAGCTGAATGACGCTAAAGGGAACCTACTGCATGAAGGTATATTAGTTGCTCTAAACGATAAACGGGTCGCTTTTTATAAGGGCAAAGAATCAGTTATCCTAGAAATCCCTTCAGGCGCTGTAATTAAAAATACTGCTAACCCTGATATTCAAAACACCCTTAGTGGGAAAGAATAATCTATTTAAAATCCGCCAAAAGAGCGGTGTTTAGCTAAATAGCGTTTGTTAGGCAAATATGCAGAAGGCAGTTTAATTTTAAAGCCTTCTTTCTTTATAAAGTAATCTCTCACACTCTCACTTGTGTAATGGTCTTTGATTTCACTAGAGAGAATTATTCGATAGTCATCATCAAGGCTAATGAGATGCTTATCAAAAGCTGCATCATAAGTCGCTGAAAGATAAAGACCGTTACTAGGGTCTAATCGTTTACGAGTATCATCAGCCCAAGATATGATATGGCTTGCACGATTCACTTCTGGAATATTCATACCTGTAATGCAACAAGAACCGCTGTAAATATTTATTAGCATTCGCCTAAACACATTCTGATTTAACCGTGTTTTCACTGCACGTATAACATCTTCACCAGATGTCTTTTTTAGGCCATCTAACAAAGCTTCTACATTACTTGGCTGAGTATCTAATAATGCTGAAAGCTCTATAGCGCTGCCTTTATGTTGTCCGAAAATGCTTAGGAGATCATCTTCTTGATTCTGTTCTACCAAAAATCCGCTATAGCTTGATAATGCTGCTTTGCAGTACCCTTTTAGTAAATAACTCTTGGGGATACCACCGGCAAGCCACTCACTTTCATTTTGTTTAACTTGCTCAGAAGTAACCAGAACCTTTAGCTCTGCTATTCGCTGTAAGGAAGCGATATTCCAAATATCAATACAATCATCAAAGCCAAAAGCCTTGGTTTTAAGCATTTCACTTAATACCTCTAATGCCCTCACATAAGAGCTAGCTTTACCGCTTCCTGCTAGGTTAGTTTAATAAATATAATTTTTGTATTGATAGCATCTGAAGTGCATCGTTTTTTTATCCGGTTTAAAAGAATTGAAGATCAGCTTATTAATGACCCAAAGGGTTTAAATCAGTTCCACCTGAAAGATAATATCTAATTGGCCAGCCAAACTATTTACTTAAACTGTCGATCTAGAACTCATTGCTCCGGCATTGCTCTGAAGAGATTATGCAGTTTCGTAGCTTGTTTCTTCTTTACATGTTGAATTTTTCAAGCTAAGAGCAAAATAAAATACCTAGCCCGCCACCTCACTCTGTAATGAGCACTTTCTAATTAATAATGCCATTGAGCCATTGAGCCATTGAGCCATTGAGCCATTGAGCCAGATTAGTAGACAAAGCTAAGGTAGGTTAATCAAGCTCAAATTAATTGGTATACCAATTGGCTGAACTAATGAAAATTTGTGCTTTTTTCCATGCCTGAGCAAAAACAGCCTCATCGCTCAGGTATTCGTCAATATGCTTGAACTCACGATAATTCTTATTTGATAAGACCACCTAACTGTCCTTGTCGTCAATTTATTTTATTTAATACAATTACTAATAATTGAGTAGTTTGTTAATTCACTAAATTTATCACTTTGCAGTTTAAAGGAACTAAGTAAATCATCATATTGTATTTTAATTTTATCAAACCATTCACTTAACTCTATCTGCTTCTCATAAACAGGAAGACTAATTTCTATGTCTTTAATTTTCGCAAAAGATATTGATGGTTGCGCTGAACCGCGTGCCATTTTGTTTAAATTTAAACTTCTTAAAACATGGGCGAGATAAGGTAGGTATACTTTAAAAGATGAATTCAGTTGAACACTAAATGAATTGTTTGTAAGCCATATAGAACCTTTTATGAAATATACATTGCCACATTGTGCTCCTACTCGACCAATTAAGATATTTTCGCCAAAAAGGTTTTCTTGATCATGATAGCCAATAATGCCATTAGCGCCATAAACAGGAAAGTCACCTTGATCTTTAATTTGAGCTTTAGTTAATAGTTTTCCTGCCTTCATAGTTAATATTTCACCTAAAGTAACTTTAGCGTTATACGACAATTGTTGACGCTCACTCAAAGATTCTTCTAAATTCAACCATAACTTATCTAATTTCTTCTTTTTATCCTTTAAACCAGATAATTCACCGAGTATTTGAAAATTGTTTATTTCATCTTTGATTGAAGGCAGCTCAAAAGACAAGCTTGAAGGTTCGCTATTTAAAACATCTTTTTTACTAATTAAACAAGAATTATCTGTTACAGGTCTTTTAGAAAATAATTCAATAAACTCTGAAAAATGATGGTCACTGATTTTATTAGTTTTATTTAAAGGCTTAGTTGATTTTAGTTCGTAAAACCAAATGTCGCTTCTTATTTTAGTGTTGTCAAAAAATAGCGCACTTACTTTGATTCCAGTATGAGGTCCCAGTATACCGTGAGGAAGACTTAAAACAGCGTGTAAATCAAACTGAGTTAAAAGTTGGCGCCTTAAACTTTTTAGTTCTTTAGTGCAATTAAACAAAAGACCATCTGGCACAATTAGGACAGCTTTACCACCTTTGGCAAGTTTACTCATTGTGTGTTTTAAAAACATTGTTTCCAAACTTGAAGTGTAACCGTGATAAGCATAATCATACTTATTTATATCAGAAGCTTTACCAAAAGGGATTCCTGAAAATATTAAATCATATTCGGAATTATCCTCGAATAAAAAAGAGTCTTCTAAATAAATATCATCGATATTGATGCCATTTAAAAGTAAATTTAAAGAGCCAATTAAACAAGCAAAAGGGGAAAGGTCATTACCCTTTACCTGAAGATTCTCATTATTCAATAGCTTTTTACTTTCTACAAAAAAACGTCCTGTTCCCATGGCAGGGTCATAAATCTTTTGCCATTTTTCCGGCTTAGTTACTCTTACTAATGCAGATACAAGAGCTCTAGGTGTATGGAACGCTCCTGATGAAATAGAGCTATTTATCATGCTAACAATTAGCATGTCATAATCGTTTGCTAGATCTTCATTTAAATCAATATGATCTAAATAGCGAAGCACCATTTCAAGAATTTTAGTTGATTGAATTTTAAATGGAATAATAGTTAGAAAGTCTTCAATTTTCTTTAATGTTATCGAGGTTATAATTCTATTACTTTCAAAGTAAGAGGTATTATTTTTATCAAAAACATGTTGAAGTGTAAAAAAGTTTGTCTTGATTCTACCTGTATCATAGTCATATCCGTTATAGAATGATCTGCTGAATGGTTCAATGCTATTCTGATCATTTCTATAGGTTACTCCGGCTTCATAAAAATATTTTAATAAAAGAAGAAGTGAAAGCTGTTCAGTAGCATCAATCGAGTTATTAACACCAGAATCTTTTCTAATTATATCAACTAACATGATTAACTGACTTTCTGAATTATGCATTTTCACCTACCAAGTAATTGTACATATTAACTATATCTTCGCTGATTTCTTCTTTAGGGATAGTATTCACATACGTTTGAGCTTTTTCAATACAAAAACCTTGGCCATCAACATTTATGTAAGGGTCAACAATATTTTTTATTGAGCCTGATTTGAGTGATCCTAGTTTATCGTTATATTCACCGTTTGTTTTGTAGTCACCAGAACTACCAACTAATAATTTTGATCTATCACCCAAATCAAGCTCTGCTTCAATTTCATCAATATTATCAATTAAAGCAGTATAAGATAGTAGGTAATGCTTAATCTCTCTCCTTTTCCAAGATAATAAATGGCTCGTCAAGCTTTGTGTGATTTTGTTAACGCTTTCCCCTTGTAATAGTAAATCACACTTATTAGTACCTAGGTTTGTAAGGGGAAGTTCATCCCTATCACATATAAGAAATATATTTTTTGTTTTATGAGGATGACCACCTAAGTATTCGGTAAAGTTTTTTAACCATAATAGCTTTTTACCTGCGAAGATTTCACTATTTTTCCCTTCATAACCAGAGTGACACTTAATAGCAATGAAGTTATTTAATTTTCTTTCTACAGCTAGCCTTTCTGCGGCTGAACTAGCTAATTTATTAATTGCTAATAACTTGAATTGCTCCCAATCATTTTCATCGTCTATTAAAACTATATTCTCAAATAAAGAGAGAGCTTGAAATTTTACATTATTTATTTCTGATAAATCTTTAAGTCGAGCTGTTAGGTGTATCAGATTTTTACCTGGTTTCAGTTGCCCGTCTTCAATGACTTTTAACCTTTCTATCCCTGATTTTGTAATTGAGTCTAATAGATGGGTTGTTGTAATTATTGAACCTTGAGCGCCATTATAAATATTCCATAATTTTTCAATATTTTTATAGTGAAGATGAGAGTCGGCTTCATCTAGCAAAAACAAAGTGTTTTCAGAATCAAATAGATCGATTAGAGAGTATAAAAATAATAACTGATATTCGCCATCACTTAAATCTTGTAAATGTAGAGTTTTATCTTCCTTTTTGAAAGTAAGATCAAAACTGTCTTTAAGAATAAAGTAATCATTGTCAGCTGCTTGTGTGAAAAACATCACTTTAGAATCAAATGATGCATGTTCATCCGCTTCAAATGAAACGCTTGAAAGTGCAGTTTGATTTAACTGTATTTTTTTCTGTTCTATCGGTGTACTAAAATCATAGTCTGCAATAACCAGTGAATCGATAAAATTGTGCAAAGTTCTATGATAGGCTTTATGAGTAATAACATCAGATGTACCAGCCGCTTCGTCCTCTATAGCTTGCTTTACAAGGTTAGTATAACTTGGATCTACTTTTACTTTAAAAGATAGCTTAGTAGATTCATCTTCTTCAAATTCATTTTCAATGACATAGTTATTTTGTTTCAAAAATCTCCGCACTAAACCATCGTGCTTTCCAGTTGTCGCTAAGAAAATCAGTAACATCGACCATAACTTGTCGTAATAAAAACAATCTAAATTTAAAGCATTTCTTTTTGAACGTTCGATATTCAAGTATTTACTGAAGTCAGTTGAATAACTTTCATTTTGTCCTGATGAAAAACAAACTACCTTATAATCTTGATACATTGTACTTTTAAGCTTTTCATCGAATATCGACTTTAATATGGTTGATTTACCAGATCCATTTCGACCAATAAAAGTCGCTATTTTATCAAATTCTAAAGTTTGAGAGGTTGTGTACAGCACATTACCAGGTAAGGGTAAAGAGATCGTTGTCATTTTAATAATATTCCCTTATATACCCATATGCCCTATCAAACAGCACCTGATCTTTATGTAATTTATACTTAAGTAAAGCCTTACGAAGTGACTTTTGTACGTCACGTTCACCGCCTGTGCTGTCTTGCCATCCTGCAAAGCTAACCACTCTAACAATAGCATCAATATCAGCGACTATACGTTCTACGACGGCGGGAGTTTCATCTGTTTTTAATTCTAAAAACAATTCCGTTAAAGCTGCTTTAGGTGACTTTTCTTGAATCTCTTGCTGAAACTCTCTTTCTGTTGAAACCGTTTCTTGAGCAATCTTACAAAGCTCTTTAACGAATTCGATTGAGGTAATTAAGCCTTTCTCAGCTTTATCACGAAGCTCTTCTAAGCGTTTGCTAAGTTTTTTAAATTCAGCATTGCCACCGTGCTTTTTAAAGCGTTGGATTAAGTCTTTTTCTAGTTGCCTAATCTTTTTGGGGTCTGGGTTGTTGAAAATGTTTTCTATCACATCAGCATCTAGTACAAACTCATCTAGGGTGTGTACTTCACCAACATGAATATTTTCATGGATTAGCTGAGTTGTTTGAGCGCCAAGGGCTAACCACAGCATTCTACCTACGCTATCTGAAGCAGGTTTTACTGACTCAAATACTTGCGCTAGCCATTTATAGTCTTGGTTATACGGGTCTAAAATATTATCTGGTGATAACGATTCCCAAAGTTTTGATAAGTACTTAAAGTCTTTGGCAAAGGCGTCTTTTTTATCATCAGTGCTAATAGCATTTTGTGCCGCTTCTAAGCCTTCAAAACCGTCTAGGGTTCTATCTACACCATCAAAGTGTTTTAACGCATCAGCCATAGCTTGTGGTAAACGAGAGCGTAAGTCGCCTAAGTTAGTAATAACCTGCTGAACGCTTTCTTCATCAAATTCTAATGCTTTAGCGGCATCGTCAAATACACCAAAGTAGTCAACAATACAGCCGAATGTTTTTTGCGGATATAAACGATTGGTACGACATATTGCTTGTAACAAGGTATGGTCTTTTAACGACTTGTCCAAATACATGGTTTGACAAATCGGTGCATCAAAACCCGTTAATAACTTAGCAGTAACAATAATAAATTTAAGCTCAGATTTAGCATCGTTAAACTCATCAACAATCTTTTCTTGTTGGCTTTTATCAACGCCCCACTTTTGCTTAAACTCAAAGTCATCATTTGAGGTAGTTGAAATAACTACCTTGCTGGCTTCTTCAGGGAAGTAATTATCGAGCTCTTCTTTGTATTGCACACAGGCATGTCTGTCTGGCGTGACTATCATGCCCTTAAAGCCTTGTGGCGCAACTTTATCTTTAAAGTGCTCAGCTATGTCTTTAACAATTTTAGCAACACGCTCTGGTGATTTTAAGAAGGCTGACATTTTGGCTGACTTTTTATTTAGCTCATCAGCTTCTTCATCACTTAACGCTGCGCTTTCTTTAAATTCAGCAAAGGCCTGGTCAATGGCTTGAGTATCAACATGAACATCTACCAAGCGAGGTTCAAAATGCAGCGGTAATGTCGCTTCGTCACGAATAGAGTCATGGAAGGTATAACGCGACATATAGCCGCCTTTATCTTCTTCCGCGCCAAATGCCCAAAAGGTATTTTTATCAGCTTTGTTTACTGGCGTACCGGTTAAACCAAATAAAAATGCATTAGGTAAAGCGGCACGCATTTGACGGCCTAAATCACCTTCTTGTGTACGATGCGCTTCATCTACTAATACAATTATGTTTTCTCTGTCATTCATATTAGGTTTGGCATCACGGAACTTATGGATCATTGAAATAATGATCTTACGCGTATCACGCTCAAGCATTCGTTGTAGTTCTTTAATGCTATCGGTTGATTCTACATTAGCGACATCAGCGGCATTAAATGTACCGCTAATTTGGGTATCCAAATCGGTTCTATCAACCAATACAATTACGGTTGGGCTTTTAAGCTGTGCAGCACGACGAAGTTTTTGTGCGGCAAACACCATTAGTAATGATTTACCTGAGCCTTGAAAGTGCCAAATTAGACCTTTTTTGATTTTACCTTCAATTACTCGCTCTACAATCTTATTCGCCCCTTCATATTGCTGAAAGCGAGGAATGACCTTAATGCGCTGTTTCTTTTTGTTAGTAGTAAACAACGAAAAGTTACGCATGATATCGAGCAAGCGAGCCGGACTTAATAAATCAGTCAGTTCTTTACCTATTTCAGCTAAGCCAAGTGCCTTGGAAATCTGGTTGTCGTCATCTTCTGTACGCCAAGGAGCCCAGAATTCTAACGGACAACGGATTGCTCCATAAAACAGCTCTTTGCCTTCGGTAGCAAACGATAAAATATTCGGTACAAACAATTGCGGTACAGCGTTTTCATAAATGCTGTGTACTTCATTAGCGCCATCTAACCAACTGATGCAAGAACGAATTGGTGTTTTTGCTTCGCCCACAACAACCGGAATACCGTTAATAATTAATACCACATCAGGTATTTTGGTTTCTCTGTGGTGAATGCGAAACTGATTAGTCACAACATAATCGTTGCGAGTTAAGTCATCAAAGTCGATTAACTTTACTGGTACATGACGATTGTTTTCGCCAAAGGGCATGGTCTTTTCACCTGTCATCCAGGCGAAAAACTCTTCGTTGGCTTTAACCAGCCCAACTTGATTTACCGAAATTAAAATAGCGCGGAGTTTATGTATTACTTCATCAGCCAAATTTGGATTAGCTTCAATCTCGGGGTTAAGGCGAATTAATGCCTTAACCAATTCAGATTCAACCAACACCTCGTTAACTCCACGACCTAATTGCTCTGGAGATTGAAATTGCCAATGCAGGCCATATTTACGATGAGGTTCGTTAACTTGGTTATTGCCTTGATTAGCGTTTAAATTAACGCCAGTCATTTGATGGATGATGTAGTGTTCCACACTATTTAATTCGGTAAACCCCATACCTAAAACACCTGCTTGATTAGTGATTTCTGAAATAATTTGGAACTCAAAAACTTGTGAGAAATTAGTCTTAAGTTCTCCTCGGTCTGCGTAAGTAATTTAACTATTGTTATTTGCTCACTTTCGTTATTTGGCATAACGACTTTCAAATTTCTTTGTGCAGTTATGCCAACATATGCTCTGGTCGATTGAGATGACAGTCGCCTTAATTGACTTTGAAAGTAACGTGAGGTCAAAACATAATAAAGAAACTTATTTATTAATTTTTCATTGTTAACTCGGTAATAGGTTACTTGAGGAGTTAACATTAAATAAGGCCACGGTATTTCATCTGGGACTATTGCAACTTCCCCGACCGTTCCTTTATGACTTAACAAAACGTCACCAGGTTTAGAAAAACCTATACGTAGTTTTTCTGTGATAGACTTTGGCAACTTCTTCGATTTATCAAAATCCACCTGTCCTTTACTTAGTATATTAGCCATGACAAATGGGATTCCATCATCAACATAATCCTTTGATTTTGGATGTATGTCACCATGGTTCCCATCTTGAACTTCACTAATAGCTCCTGTGTCTATTAACTCACCTAATGTGGTTTCATGCCAATCTACTGCTATGTCAGATTTTAGTTTTTTAGAGTATTTAATAGCTTTGGATTCACCTTTTAATACCATGCTATTTTTTATCGACTCAAATTGTATTGAAGCAGCCAAGTAGAGAGAGTTTTCTGTTTGGACTATATCGTCCATAGATTTCATTAATTCTACAAAGCTAGGTTGTTTCTTTAAGTCTGGTATTAGTAATTCATAGTTAGCTAAGTCTTTAAACTTTACTCTTGGAGATAATCCGCCCGCAGAATGAGTAATGGCGTAATCAAAAAATTTATCATTATTAATGATGAATGGTAGTAACTCTGGTATTAATAACTCTTCGTTAGCTCTCATAACTGTAATATCACCAGAGCATATGCCATCAAAATCGGCCTTGGCAGCCTTCTTCAAATATGCTCTTCGGCGTCCGAATAAAACATCTCCTTTGCAGAATTTTTTGGTGAAAGTGGTACTTTCTTCAATACTTTCCGAGCGGCGTAAATGAATATCTTCACTGTTAATATGTTCTAAACCAACAACGTGCTCTATGCCTTCAGCAACTGGGTCTTTAACTGATTCTTTTGGCTCAAATACCACATCGCCAAATTTAACCTTTTTCCAACCTGATTTATCGATAGAAAAGTTCTTAATAGCATCCATGTCTAACATTAAACTAGCTCCTTAAATAACTTTTCCATTGATTGTTTTAGGCTGACTGATGACTGTTGCCACTCTTGATACGCTGTTGCAAAACAAGCTTCTTCGCTACTTACTAATGAATCGGGGCGAATATAAAGGTTAATAGCCATATTTGCTTTTTTATCTAATACCTCTTGTTTATCAACTAACACAGCAAAGTCTTCTTCACTTTCAAACTGACTATAAGCATTAAATATTTTATCAATATGAACTTGGTCTAGATAGCCAATGTTTTTATCTTGTCTTACTTCTTTTACCGCATTAATAAATAAGATTTTATCCTTTTTACTTTCTACTTTGTTTGTTTTTGTAATTAACAAACATGCTTCCATAGGTGAGTTATAAAAGAGGTTTGGACCAAGGCCAATGACACATTCAACCTGATCTTGTTCGATCATTTTTTTACGTATTTCAGCTTCAGAATCACGGAACAAAATGCCATGAGGCCATAATGAGATGGAACGACCATTACCTAAATCAAGACTCTTTTGAATATGTTGTTGAAAGGCATAATCTGCACAGCCTTGCGGTGGTGTGCCCCATACATTTCTGCCATGAGGGTCGCTTTCAAATGCTTTGCGGTCCCATGATTTTATTGAATACGGCGGGTTAGCGAGAATGACGTTGAATTTTTTCAGCTCATCATTTTCAAGCAAGCCTGGGTTACTTAAGGTATCACCACGAACAATATCGAACTCTTCAATGCCATGCATAAACATGTTCATACGAGCAATAGCTGAGGTTAATAGGTTAATCTCTTGGCCGTATAATTTAAGAGTGCGGTATTCTTTGCCTTCGTCTTTAAGGTGCAACGCACAGTTAAGTAATAAGCCACCCGAGCCACAAGTAGGGTCGTACACTGACTCACCCGGTTGTGGGTCCATTATCATGGTCATTAATTTAACCACAGTACGGTTGGTGTAAAACTCTGCTGCGGTATGGCCACTATCGTCAGCAAACTCTTTAATTAAGTATTCGTAAGCATTACCTAGCTTGTCGTCTGGTACGTTCTTTAAATCAAGGGTGTGCTGTGAATAATGCTCAAGTAAGTTGGTGAGCATAGCATCTGAAAGACGGTCTTTATTGGTCCAACTGGCGTCACCAAAAATACCTTCTAAGGTATCTGGGTTAACCTTTTCAATTTCACGCATGGCGTTTTGCAGTGCTAAACCAATGTTGGTGGTAGTTTCACGTACATCTTTCCAGTGGGCACCATCAGGAACTTGAAAATGATGGTTTTCAGCAAAGGCGGCGTATTCTAAATCACCATCGCTTTCTGCTAAGGCATTATTAAACTCTTCATCGTATACATCAGAGATACGTTTAAAGAACATGAGTGGGAAAATATATTGCTTGTAATCACCCGCATCTATAGTGCCTCGAAGCGCAGTGGCTGCACCCCAAAGGTATTTTTCTAATTCTTGCTGAGTCATCATGAGGATGCTTCCTCTGTAATTAGTCTTGTTTCAAACGCTTTGTAAATGCTTTCGATAAAGTTAGCTAATGGCGTTATATCGTTATGATTTTTATCGAGCTGCGCTAGTTTTTTTAAAGGAACGCTGATTGAAATATGGTAGCCAAAGGCAATATTAAATAATGCCCTGTTGGAATTAATAATTTTATCTTGCCAGTTACACTGAGTTTTCCAGTCCGTAGTTATGTGTTGATCAAGTAGATCTTCAATAACGTGCCAGTCGTCTCTATATATTCTGCCAGTGTGTTTATTAAAGTTTTGCTTGGTATAAAGCGGCTTGCAGAAATCACTATCGCTTAGCCATAAGCCAGTTATGTATGACTGCCCCATAAATTTAATGTGATATTCTGTAGTCGTAGCATATGACTCGTCACCGACAAATAAGTATTCAGCAAATAATGGTTCTTGTTGGAAAATATGTCTGCCTTGGCCTTTAGTGTTACCTGGGTATATATCAACCACTAAGTCACCAGAATTTTTATCGACTCTAAAAAGTAGTTCGTTTGACCAGCCTTTTGAAAAGTTAGTACCTAGCCTGTCGTTATATGAGAGCTTTTCAACCGTTTTATCCTTTTTACAAAACTGATTAACTGCTGACTCAACCCTTCGATATATAGACTTAGAACTAATATTTTTTAAAGAGCCTATTGGTGTTTCAGGCAACCAACTGTAGTTGTGACCTTTCACAAGCTGGATGAAGTCGTTGAGGAATCTATTACTGTTACCGGTCGTCTTTTCAAAGCTGGCAACTTTAACAGCAATTGCCATTAGTTTCTTCCAGTTCAAGTCAAATGGCGATACGACTTCTTTATTATCTTCAATACGTTTGCTTTGGTGGTTGAAAATATTCAATATTTGGTTATAGAGCTGGGCTGTACAATCGATATTGTCTCTTTTGGCTTCTACAACAATTAAAATATTATTAATGGTGATTACCAAATCACAAATGGGGTCGTATTCTGAGTTATGAGTTTGCTGCCAAAAATTAGACATTAAGCTTTCACTTAGCGAGACAGCAAATACCTTCTCGAAATCGCCAATATTGCTTGTGGCTTTTTGTATTTCGATTTGAATATTAGTATCACCATCAAGATCTTCGAATAACTGATTGTATAAATCAGCATCATCAATAATGGTTTTCAACACCTCATGACAAAAGAGCGCATCTTCTTGTAAACATATTGCCAAGGCTCTTGTTAAATCATTTTCTAATTGATAACTTCGATTGCCTTTAGCGTAGGTTTTAAAAATATTTAAGTGTTTATTCATTTAAAGAAATCTCTTTAAAACACTTTTAAACTTTTCTTCAGCTTCAAGGCTTGCTTGCCATACTTGCTTCAAATCAGCCATAGCTTCTTCTACTGATGGCAGGTTATCTTCAATAATTTTTTCAACGTATAGCGGAATGTTTAAATTAAAGTCGTTTTCTTTTAACTCATCCATTGAAGCGACTTTGACGAAGTTTTCTACATCTTGATAGTTGTGATACCAATCGTAAATTTGCTGAACGTGATTAGGCTCTAAGAAGTTTTGTGCTCGACCTACTCGAATTTGGTCAGAGGCATCGATAAACAATACTTTGCCTTTTTTATCATCTGGTTTGTTTTGTTTAAACACCATAACACAAGCAGCTAGCTGTGTGCCGTAGAACACATTTGGCCCTAAACCGATAACAGCTTCAAGCATGTCTTGCTCTAATAGCTGTTTACGTATTTTACCTTCGGCTGCTTTTCTGAATAATGCACCATGCGGCAATACAACTGTCATTCGTCCCGTGCTATTCATAGACTTAACCATGTGCTGCACCCAAGCCATATCACCATTACCTTTTGGCGGTACTCCGGCTATGTTTCTGCCATATGGGTCATTGGCCCAGTTTTCAGCGCCCCAGTCTTTTAATGAAAATGGCGGGTTTGCTATAACACAATCAAAGGTTTTAATGCCATCAGCTTCAAAAAATGCAGGGTGACGTAAGGTATCGCCACGTAAGACTTCGAAGTCTTCAATGCCATGTAAGAACATGTTCATACGAGCAATTGAGCTAGACGTTAGGTTCTTTTCTTGGCCATATAATTTAAGCGTTCGGTAATCCTCTTTGTTGTCTTTAAGATGATCAACACATTCAAGCAACATACCACCTGTACCACATGCTGGATCATAGATAGTCTCGCCTTCGTGTGGGTCTAGGATCATACCTAGTAGATGCACAACCGAGCGAGGCGT
>CAKZOD010000036.1 GCA_937136055.1 uncultured Oceanospirillaceae bacterium
GATTGGACACATATTGTAAAAGATCCCACTAGTGACCTTGCCCAGCATGATAAATATGGCGATATTAAAGCTAAGCGTTTTAATGCTGACGGTACTGAATACACGGGTCTTAAAGGAGACCGTATTGACGAAGATACCATTGTTACTATTGATGTATTGGATAACGATTCGGATCCAGATGGTGATCCATTAACAATCAAGAAAATTGCAGGTACTATTCTCAGCTCTTCAACGAGTGCAGTGGATATTATGGATGATGATGGGACGACGGTACTTGGTACGGCTACCGTTGTTGATGGAAAAATAGTATTCACTCCAGGGGATGAGCTAGATAAGCTAAACAAAGGAGAGGAGAAAGCTGTAACCTTTACTTATACTATTAATGATGGAACTAGCGATTCAGATCCAGCGACAGTCACCATCAATATTGTTGGCCTCGACAATGACATTGTAAACAAAGCTCCAATTGCCGTTGACGATATTGTCTCAAATAAAGGCTCAGGCTCTGGTTCAGGTTTAGGCTCAGCACAGAAAGATGAATTTACCGTAGCACAAGGTATAACAGGGTCACAGACATCAACACAACTAAATACCTTTAGTGATGGGTCTTATGTTGTTACTTATCAAGGTGACGGTGGTACTACTACAAGCAGTACGCAAAAGCTCCAATTCTTTACTGCAGAAGGCGAACCGAAAGGTAGCCCAATCACAACAGCAGGCGATATAGGGGTCTTAACAGAAGTACTCAGCGATGGTTCTTTGATCGTCGTTTGGGGGATTCTTAGTAACGCGAATGACCCTAAGGGCTTCCAGCGTTATGATAGTGATGGTCAAGCAATTGGACCAGCATTCACCTTCCCAGATGATAACGTTAGTATAGAAGGTATTACCTTATTAAAAGATGGTGGTTTTGCGATAGCCACAGAGCCTTTCAATGGAGATAACATTATGCGGATTTATCAGTTTGATAAAAACGCAAACCTTGAAGCAGGTAAAACCATTGAGATTGATCCTACTGATTTTGGGTCGAACGTATATGCTAAAAAATCATCGCTTGTAGAGCTTGAAAATGGTGATATACAAGTTGTCTGGGAAAATTATAAATCTTCTCGATCTGACATCATGACTCAGACATTTAATGCTGACGGAAGTTCAAAGGGCAACGTAGCAAAACATGGTCCTAAAGTACTCTTTGAAGACACAGTAAATCATACTGACGTGAAAGTACTGCCGATAGAAAATGGCGGTACGATGATAATATGGAAAGATGGTTTCCAGGTGAGCCCACCTGCTTATCATCTATATACACAGAGTTATGATGCCAACGGTGATGCACTTCACCCGACCCCACATACAGTGGATGAAAATGGCGCTTCCCCTTCTGGCTCCGGTTTCTATCAAAATATATCATCTGCTGTATTAAGTGATGGCAACATTGTTATTACTTGGCTGAAGGTGAACACGCCAGTGTATAACTCTACCCTTGGGGATACCGATGTAATGGCTCGCATTATCGCACCAGATGGTACTCCAATAACTGGTGAGTTTGTTGTACATGAAGATACCAGCTTGTCGCAGTTCAGTGCGGATGTAGAAGCAATGCCAGATGGTAGTTTTATGGTCACTTGGGTGGATTGGACACATATTGTAAAAGATCCCACTAGTGACCTTGCCCAGCATGATAAATATGGCGATATTAAAGCTAAGCGCTTTAATCCTGATGGCAGCGAGTACACTGGGCTAGCGGACAAAATTGATGAAGATACTATCGTTACTATCGACGTGCTTGCCAACGACAGTGACCCAGATGGAGATACACTGGAAATCAAAGAAATCGAAGGTCAGGCAGTTGCTCCTGGAGTAGCGGTAGACATCACAGACACTGATGGCATAACCGTGTTGGGTACAGCTAAAATTGTTGCTGGTAAGATAGAGTTCACACCAGGCGATGAGTTGGATAAATTATCTGAAGGTGAATTAAAAACAGTGATTTTTGAATACACTGTTTCTGATCCGCAAGGTGCTAGCGCAAGTGCAGAAGTTACCATTAATATTGTTGGAACTAATGATGCACCAATAATAACGTTAGAAGATATTAGGACCGTTGCTGAAAATGGCAATGCAATTGTAGTGGGTAATTTCAGCGATATAGACGGTACTATTGATTTAAGTAAATCGAACTTTACTGCAAGTAATGGCACTGTGACTGTTGATGATACAAGTGGTGCAATATTTTATAAGCCAAACAAAAATTACAGCGGGACAGATTCTATTAGCGTCATGTTTGAAGATAATGATGGAGCAAATACAAGTGAGATCTTTAGTGTAGAAGTAACAAGTAGCGGTAAGTCACCTGTTGCTACTGATGATGTTGTACCACCGAAAAAAGAGTTCCAAGATGTGAAGTCTTCAGTGAGTTTGAAAAGCTTTACTGGCAACACGTCTGATGTAGTTGAAGTTGATGCACTAAACGGCAACGGCTTTGTACGTACGATTGACATGACTCAGTTACAAAATGGAAATTTTGTATTGTTGCTGGAGACTGAAAAACTCAACCCTAATTTGAGTGAATCTACTTATAAATATAAGTATGTTAATCAAGTGTTTAGCAGTAGTGGTGAATTACTAGGGAGTCATGCTGTAAGTCAAACTACAGGCATAAATCAAGATGATTATAAGGACATCGCGGGACCCGACTATGACGGCTACACCACTGATATAACAGACATGATTGTTACTGCATTACCTGATGGAAGCTTTATCCATACCTGGAGCACTCCTAAAGATGATGTCTTTATGCAGAAATTTGATGTAAAAGGCCAGAAGGTTGGTTCGAAGGTTCAGCTGAAGACACCAGGTACTGCAGATGCCCTTGAAAGCAATGTCGATGTACTCCTGAATGAATCCACAGGTGAATTATTTGTTTCGTATGTTTCACGTAGTCAAGCTGAAGAAACTCCAGGTAATCAAAATGTGGCTAATGAGATATATGTTCAGCGCCTCGGTAATGACTTAACGTTAGAGGGCGGCGCAGTTAAAGTTGCCGATATGACAGGCTGGGTGCAAAATGTCACTAATTGGCAACCGCGTTTGGTTTCGTCGGAATCTAATGGTGATTATTATCTTGCCTGGACCAGTGATATAGGTAATACGCAGGCGTCTTTTACATCTTACGTTAATGTGCGTAAGTTCAGTGAAGACGGTACGCCAAAAGGCGATGCGGTCACATTGAGTGGGATGAATAAAGATAAGCTTACAGGGTTTATTTCAACCGATGATGATGGCTCTTATGCGGTGATGATGGACTCTGCTTCCGGTGGTATGGGGCAAACATCGCTGACTGTCGCTATTTACGATGCAAGCACGAACACCAGGAGGGAAGTTAAGCTTGATGGCGAAGGGCATGCTAATAATTTCAGTAGTAATAATGGCGTTGATCTTAGTGAGCAAATTCACAGTGTTGGCAATGATGGGGACTTTGTCGTTGTTTGGCATGGACATTCAGATCTTAATGAGGAGAAAGACCTTTATGTTCAACATTTTGATAAATCAGGAGAGCCAAAACATAATCCACCGATGAAACTTGAAAGCCAAATTGAAGATATGATCGGTGTTACTTGGAATGCAACATCCGGTACATTTTCTGATGAAAGTAGAGCTTCGGTTGCTTCACTCGATGCTGAGGGAAATTACGTTGTTAGCTGGACAGGGGCTAGTGATGAAACATCCCAAACAGATACCTACTATCAAAGATTTGATAAAGACGGTAATCCAGATCCGGAAGGCCCGCAGACTTTATATCCGGCCGATAAGGCGACAGATACTCAGTCATCCTTCGCGCAGGTGGTGGCTAATGGAGAAGATGGCAAGTTTACGTTTGTATGGAATGTTGAGGCTTTATATAGCCGTTACCAAACTGATATTGTAAAAACTCAATTTGCAGTAATTGATGCTGATGGGAAAGCTGTCTCTGTCGTTGATGAAAACAGTGTGGGTAACTTCGATGTTGATTTGTCGAAACTTGATAGTGCTATTGATGAAATAAAAATCACTTTTAATAAGGGAACATTACGCTCAGGGAACACAACATATTCAAGTGGTGATGTTATTCCACGTGCTGATTTCGATAACCTCAAATTTATTGGCGTCAAACCAAAAGGATTCACCTTTGAGGTTGAAGCATTAGTAGACAGTTATCCAACTGAAAACGAGATGTTGTTGATAGATGTATTAGGTAATGATACTGATGTTGATGGTGACGATTTAGTTATAAATACTATCGCGGGTAAGGATGTTACTAATGGGCAATCTATCGCAATTAAAGCTGGCAAGAAAGTTTTAGGGACAGCAAGAGTAGTTGATGAAGAAATAGAATTTACGCCTAGTAATTTCCTTAAGAAAATGAATGATGGAGACCTGAGGGAGATTAGCTTTAAGTACACTGTTGAAGATAGCAGTGGTAAAGAAAGTACTCCTGCGACAGTTTCTTTCACAATTGCAGGGGAAGATACGGCTGGTAGCCAGGGGGATCAGGCCGTTACACAGAACAGTTTGCCTCTACAAAGCCAATCTGAATCTGTAATGAAAGCGAGTGTTGTTTCTAAAGATAGCGAAGATACGTCACAACAGCATGAGCTTTATGCTTTGATTGATTCTGATGAAGAATCAATGTTTGGTGAGCAAGCCACAACTGCAGATCAAACAGAGCAATTGAATGTGATTGTTGAACAATCAGCTGATATTCAAGCCAGAGATTTTAATCCGCAAGAGACAAAAGTGCTCGATTTATCTGACCTGTTAGATCATGAAGAGGTTGAAATGGATGACCTTGATCATTATTTGCATTTTGAGCAACAAGGCGATGATCTGATGGTATACATTGATGAAAGAGGTCACTTTACAGAAGAATCCTTTAATAAAGATGACGCGACACAAGTGGTGACTTTATCTGACACTATAGTCGTTAGCACTGAGTATGAAGATATAATGAAAGAGCTAATTGGCAATGATCAAATTAAGGTAGATCACTAAAACGTATCTTTAACAAATTATAAGCTGTCAATAGCAGCCTTTAATGTGAATTAATGACTAAGTTTATGTGAAGCGCAATAATTAAAGCCCTGCACCAAAACATCTTTGGTAAAGGGCTTTTTTATTGTCTGATGTTTGGCAATATGAGGCTGATAATATATCTAATTCTGTTTGATCACGACCTAAGTAAAAAGTCGTAATTTAAGGGTTTTTAAAAGAATCAGCGAAAGAAGCGAAGATTAAGTGAATATCAACTGTAATGGATAGGATGAGGGAGATTAACAGAGAGTCTTCGCATAGAAAAGAGGCTCTTTTGTATCGATTAAGCTTAATAGTAGAGGTGTGCTTGATTATAAGTGTAGTTACTATGCCAATATCCAACTTGGTTGGGTGAGTAAATGATAATTACTCACCCAAATGGGGGTTAGAGAGAGGCAATTTTTGCAGCTAACTCTGTGTATCCGCCAATGTGCTCAGAACCAATGAAGATTTGTGGAACTGTTTCAACAGGCTTGCCGACAGTTTTTTCTAAATCGGCTTTAGTGATACCTTCTTCATGAATATCTATGTAGCGGTGCTCTAAACCTTGCTCTTCGCATAAGTCTTTTGCTCTTACACAGAAGCCACAGCCTTTACGGCCAAAAATTGTGATGCGTTCCATTTTAACTCCCGAAATTTTGAAAAGAGTATTTCAGCATTAATTGGTGTAAATGCCAATGATTAGTTTCGATATATAGCATGAGATTTTATATACATAATATCAAAGACCTATTGGAAGGCAGTTTGAGTAAATCATGAGCAGATTTAATTATAAGCTCAGTTGTTACATGTTACTTTGATAAGTTAGATCAATTTATTTCAGTGACTCTAAAAGCTATTATCTATAGAATTGACGGGTCTTTGCGCAAGTATTCCTTTTAAGAATCGTCAGGTAGCTATTTATAGGATTTATATGAATAAGTTTGATTTACATGCACTTATTATAGGTTTTACGCAAGAGCATTCGAAACAGTTGACTGATATATTGTCACCTCTAGCAATAAACGTCCATTATTGCCAAGTTGATACTGATTTAACCGCATTACCCAAAATGCATATGATTCTGCTGGGGCCACAAAGTGATGAGTTTGCAAAACTTCGCCAAATCGATAGTGCAAATGCTAATTTATTAACCATTGAGGTTGATGAGCTTACGCTAAATGATGCCGATTTTGATATCAGTGATCAGAGCGAAAATGTCGCTGAAAGTGAAGATCCGTTGAGTGACTTTGTAAAACAAATATTGATCAGCTCACCTTATGGTTTAGTTTATTTATTGTCACCAGAAGACAGGATTCTGTCTTTATCAAAGCAGCAACAAGCGTTGTATCGAGACTTTATTATTTTTCCTGTTAATCATGTCTTTTTGGAAAAGAGACTGGTGCGTATTGTTAATGATTTACAAGAAAAGTTTGTGCAGCTTGTTAAAAAGAGACGTTTGAAGAAGAGACTAGAAGAGAGTGATAATGAGTCCACGCGTTTAAAGAACCATCTAAATAGTGCTTTACATACGACAAAAGAATCTAATAAACACTTGATTAGAATGTTATCAAATCAAGTGTTTGCAAGAATGGGGCAGCGCGCTAGTGGGCGCAACCAACAGCTCAATTTACTATTGTTGGAAATCGCAAAAGCCTGTGATTTTAATGAAGAAGAGATTCATGATCTAACCAATGCGTGGCACTTGCGAAATATTGGTAAGATGGGCTTCAGCGATCAGATATTACAAACGCCTTATATTTTATTGAGCATTGAAGAGCAGCGCACGTTTAACTGTCATCCTACATTGTCACATGCGGCCATGATGATCGTGAGGCCATTAGATAAAGCCGCCAAAATTGTATTACAGCATAAAGAATATATTGATGGAACCGGTTACCCTGAAGGGCTAAAAGGTGATCAAATATCGCTACAGGCCAAAGTGTTGGCCGTTGTTAATGATTACACTGAGTTAGTGTCTGGACGCTACTCAAATCGTGCTTTCAGTACTGTTGAAGCGCTGGCGTATTTAGATAATTATGCGACTGAAAAATACGACGATGAAATAGTGAATAAATTAGTTAAGATACTGCCGGAATTAAGCAAAGAAGGTAAAGGTAAATATGATTTACTGGTAGCCAGTGCAGATTTAAAAGTCGGTATGTTGTTGAGTAGAGATTTAATCAGTGCGGATGGCATGCTACTGCTCAGTGAAGGGTTACGGTTTGATTCAGCCACTATTTCAAGGCTTCAAGAAATGGAAATGAATTTACAAGAAAGGTTTAAAATTTTTATATTACAAAAGTAAGTAATGTTGTTGTTTTTCAGTATAATCAGCCCTCGTTAATACGATCTGAAAAGTGGCAGAAAGTACAAATCAATTCTGTTTGGAGAGAAGTAAAGAATGACTATGAAGATAGATGGCGGAGCCTACGCGAGTAATTTACGTCAACAACTCGCTGTTGATGTAGCCCAGTTGAAAGAAAAGACAGGAAAGGCACCTGGTTTGACTGTGATTTTGGTAGGTGAAGACCCTGCAAGCCAAGTTTATGTACGTAAAAAAGGTGAGCAAGCCAAAGAAGTTGGAATTGTCTCTACAGAACATAAGCTGCCTGAAGATACGACTCAAGAAACACTTTTGGCGCTTGTTGAAGAAATGAATAACGACGATTCAGTGCATGGTATCCTTGTTCAGTTGCCTCTACCTAAGCAAATTGATGAAAAAACAGTGCTAACTGCTATATTGCCAGAAAAAGATGTAGATGGTTTCCACCCTGTAAACGTTGGTCGTTTGTCAATAGGTGATGAAAGCTTACTACCTTGCACACCTCATGGCAGCGTTCACTTAATTAAACATGCATTAGGCGATGATTTAACAGGTCTTAATGCCGTTGTTGTTGGTCGCTCTAACATTGTTGGTAAGCCGATGGCTGCTTTGTTATTGCAAGAAAGCTGCACAGTGACTATCGTGCATTCACGCACTAAGAACATCGAAGAAATTTGTTCAAAAGCAGATATTTTAGTGGCAGCGGTTGGCCGCCCAGAAATGATCAATGCTGATTGGGTCAAAGAAGGTGCTTGTGTTATTGATGTGGGTATTAACCGTATTCAAAGAGATGGCAAAAACAAGTTGGTAGGTGATGTTGATTATGCCAGTGCTTTTGAAAAAGCCGGTTCAATCACTCCGGTACCAGGTGGTGTAGGGCCAATGACTATTGCAATGTTATTGGTTAACACTATGACAGCATTTAAGCGCTTAGAAAACGCGTAAATTGCTTCAAAAATAGCAGTTGATTCCAGCTGCTATTGCTTTTAATTTCAAACGTTCATCGAATTATTATGACTTCACCTATTAAGGTTCTTTTTGTTTGCCTTGGCAATATTTGCAGATCACCCACCGCAGAAGCTGTGTTTACCCAAAAAGTTATAGCGGCAGGGGCACAAGATAAGATTTTAATCGATTCGGCAGGCACCGCTGGATACCATATCGGTGAAGCACCTGATGATAGGGCATGTGAGTTTGCCGCACGCCGAGGATACTCGATGGATGCGTTACGTGCCAGGCAAGTTTGTACTGAAGACTTTGATCGTTTTGATTACATCATCGTGATGGATCAAGCAAACTTGAGTAATCTTCAGGCCTTAAAGCCAAAATACGCGAAAGCTCAGTTGACGTTGATGCTAAGTTACTGTGAATCAGCAGCACAAGAAGTGCCTGATCCCTACTATGGCGGTGACCAAGGATTTGAAACCGTTTTAGATTTGCTTGAAGATGCGAGTGATGGACTATTGAACTCGCTGCAAAAATTGCTCAAATAAAGCTCTCTTATTTATATTAAATTTAACTTCTTTAAAGGGATCACTTTGTTAAATATCGAACAAGATAAAAGCCTCGTTAATTTTAATACCTTTGGTTTCGATGCAATAGCGCAATCTTATCTTGCGGTTACAAGTAAGGCTGAACTTACCCAAGCAATGGCTTATATAGCGCAGCAAGGTTTGGCTTATCAGGTGCTTTCAGGCGGTAGTAATTTGCTGATTTCAAAGTACGTAGCTGGGTTAACGCTACATATGCAAATTAAAGGTGTCAGTGTTGTCGATGAAAATGATGAGCATGTTTTTGTTGAGGTTGGGGCGGGTGAAAATTGGCATGAATTTGTTGAGTTCTGTGTTAGCAAAGAATGGCAGGGCATTGAAAACCTAGCACTTATTCCAGGGTTAGTGGGTGCATCGCCCGTTCAAAATATTGGTGCCTATGGCGTTGAAATTAAAGATGTACTAGTCAGCCTCAAAGCTTATGACTTTGAGCAATCAAGATATGTTGAATTGGTTAATCAGCAATGTGGTTTTGGTTATCGTGATAGCCTTTTTAAGCACACTCAGGGCCGTTATCTTATTACAGCTGTGACATTTAAACTAAATAAGCAGCCGACTATTAACGTAAAGTACAAAGCTTTGCAGGATTATATCGATAAGACGGTAAAAAAAGAGATTAGTATTCAAGATGTGTTTGATGCTGTTTGCGCAGTAAGAGCGAGTAAGTTACCTGATCCTAGTGTGATTGCAAACGCAGGGAGCTTCTTTAAAAACCCGTGTGTCACTCAACAGCAATTTGATCAATTACTTTTGGAAGAACCAAATATAGTTGGTTATAGCGTCGCAAATAATGAGGTTAAATTGGCTGCCGGTTGGTTAATTGATCAATGCGGCTGGAAAGGCTTTTCTGAAAAGGGTGTTGGTGTATATGAAAAGCAAGCACTCGTGTTAATTCACACAGGTGGCGCCACTATTGATGATTTACTTGATCTTGCAAGAAAGATTCAACAGTCTGTGTTTGATCGCTTCGCTGTGCAGCTTGAAATTGAGCCTCAGCCTTTTCCTCTTTTAGCTAATTCTCAGATTTAAACTCAAGAAATAAGTTGAACCCCGTTATACTGCTGGTACGAATATCAAGACAAAAAAACGTTAGTCTAAGAGTACAAAATAAACTTAGTCTCTAGATGCTAACGTTATGTTTTAATTTTAATTTCTTGTCTGTAAAGTTTGTTGTTCAAACACATTTTTTCTCCTTATATATTAGCACTATCTCAAAATGCATCTAAGCTTAATGTTATAAATTCTGCTTAAATCAAACAGTGCTGACTGGGACAATGGAATGAATACACATATAAGCGGCAATAGTGCTTTGCCAATGCAATCGGGAAATATACTGATTGTTGATGATAGAAAAGAAAATCTATTTGCTTTAAAGGAGTTGCTCTCCCCTCATTGTGAAGAAGTGACGTGTGTGGATTCTGGTAATGAGGCCCTATCTTTATTATTAAAAGATAATCACTTCTCACTGATTTTGCTTGATGTTCAAATGCCAGGCTTAGATGGCTTTGAAACTTTGAGCTTAATGCGCAAGCACCCCAAAACCCGTGATATCCCTGTTATTTTTATTACAGCAATTCACAAAGATGAAAAATACCTCCATCTGGGTTATGAAACAGGTGCAGTTGATTATATTTGCAAGCCTATAGATCCTGTTTTAATGCAATCGAAAGTCTCTGTTTTTCTTGATATGGCAATAAACAAGCAAAAATTAGAGGGAGATTTACAGCAATCGATTGAGCTTGAAAAAGCTAAGCAGACTATTCTTGATCACTCCTCTGAAGGGATTGTTAATGTGGATGAATTCGGATTCATTACATTTGCAAACCCAGCCTCTGCGCGTTTACTAGATTACGATGAGGAAAGTATTGAGAAAAAGCATATTTTTAAACTGCTCTCTCCTGATCTTTCGTTTATCGGTAATTGGCAGCAAAGTAGCTATGCCAATGCGATAAAAGAAAGCAGCCATATAAAAGAGAATAATGTTCACTTATATAAGAGAGATGGAAGTGCAGTCACTGTCGATCTCTCCTTTGGTAGTTATCATAAAGGTAAGGAAAAAGGCGGCGTATTTGTATTTCAAGATACAACAGAGCGCAAGAAAGAAGAAGAAGCACTGTTAGTTCTTGCTACTCATGATTCGTTAACGCAACTTCCAAATAAACTCATCTTTAAAGAAAACCTTTCGAGTTCGATATCTCGTGCGGATCGTTATGAGCATGAGCTCTATATCATGTTGATTGATTTAGATCGCTTTAAGAAAGTCAATGATCAGTTAGGGCAGTACGCAGGAGATAGCTTGTTGCGAGATGTAGCAAAGCGATTAATGAGCGTTGGTAGAGCCGTCGATTTCTTTGCACGTATTGGTAGTGATCAGTTTGCTGTTATATTCGAAGATGATAGCTTTAACTTTGATGCAGATATGGTGGCAAATAAGTTGCTACATGCAATGGAAACACCGTTTACTTATGATCAGCAGCAGATGGATATTAGTGCCAGCATAGGCATTGTAAAATACCCCCATTATGGCAAAACGGCAGATGAGCTTTTGGATGCGGCGGATAGCGCAATGCAGCATGCCAAGCAAAATGGGCGCAACCAATTCGCGCACTTTAATACTAAAGATCAGCCTTTGATGATGGATAAGATTGATTTTGAATATAACTTACGCCTAGCGCTTACAAACAACGAAATCACTTGTGTATATCAGCCTATCGTTGATACAGACCTCAATACAGTGATGATTGAAGTGCTCGTGAGATGGGAACATCCAGTGTTAGGAGTGCTATCTCCAGAGCAGTTTCTTCCGATCGCTCAAGAAATCGATTTAATCAATGACTTGGGATATCGCGTGTTTCAGTTAGCGATTGAGCAATATCAAAGCTGGTGTAAACAAGGGTTGTGCTCTGAAGATGTGAAACTGTGTTTTAACCTGTCGACAGAGCAATTCTTTAGAAAAATGATCGTTAATGATGTGTTACGGATAAGAGAAGAGTTTGGTGTTGATCTACAGCAAATAGTGCTGGAAGTGAAAGAAACAACATTGCTAGAAGATGTTGAAATGACGTCCCAAGTGTTACATGAGCTTAAGTCAATGGGCGTTTCTATCTCTCTTGACGGTTATGGCGCAGGTTTTAGTTCGCTTAAATTATTATCTAATTTGCCACTTAGCTATATTAAAATTGACCGGATGTTTAATGATGTCGAGAAAGGCGTTAATCAGAAAATTCTCAAGAGCATTCATCACTTCGCTCATTTATTTTCATTAGAAATTATCATGGTAGGTGTGGAAACACTTTATCAGCAACAATTCATGCAAGAAGTTGGAATAGAATATCAGCAAGGCTTTTGGATCCAAGAGCCTGTAGCCTCATCTGAAATAGAGCAAATGTTATCCCTTAAAACGGATACAACAAGTTAAATACGTACTATTAAAATTATACTTTTTTGTTAACTGCTGTAATCGGATTTAAGTTGAGGCAGCAATTAAGGAGGGCTCGTTGACGTTCTTAACCGCGCTGAAAACACGAATAACACTGATTAATTTGTTGGTTATTTTGATCATTTTCTTTTTATCGTATTGCTTTATTAAACAGCTAAATCATATAGAGCGGATCTCAGTGGATAAGCTAGATGAGGTGCTGCTTGAAAAAAATAAGCTAGAACAAGTTCAATACCTATCACTAAATTATCAGTTAGCTATGCGTGCATATTACGCCCAGCCAGATTTAACACATGAAGCGTCGATATCGTCATTATCCAATGAGTTAACGTCGAATGTTAATCAATTAAGCCAAGTTAAAACAATCAGCGAGTTAAGAGAGCAAAAGGAGAAACAGCTACTGAATGAGCTGAAAAACAGTGTGGAAAAACTGTTTGCTCAGCGTAAAGTGGTTGATCGTCAGATCGAAAAGATCAGGAAAATTCATATAAGCCAATTGATGACAGCTGTAGAGCAGTTGCAAGTTGATCAAAAATCTTACAGTGAGTTGAGCCGTGCACTTTATGCCATAAAATTTTACTTTGAAAATCCTAACCCATTTCATATAGAAAACACTCAAAGTTCGCTAAAAATAGAGACTTTGTTTAGCGCGCTTGAAAAAACGAGTGAGCGTTTTACTACAAGTTTAGCACTGAATAATGTGATGGATTTGTTTGAACAGGCTGTTTTTAATTATACGAAAGGTATTGAGCAACTCAGTAAGCTGCAACTCAAAATAACCCAGCAAAATCAGCTATTGAATGAAATGACGAGTGCATTGCTACTTGATATCGATGCAACCTATTTAAAAGATCAGCGAGCAAACAAAGAAAATATTGATAGCGCCAAAATGGTTACTTGGTTTTTGGGTAGCTTGAGTATTATTTTGATTGCTATTTATGGCTGGTATTTACGTAACCAGCTGATCAATCCTCTCAGAGAAATTAGCCAATTGGCGCAGATGTTTGCAGATGCAGAGTTCAAACAGCTATTAGCGTTAAATCGTAAAACGAAGAACAGTGTCACTAAACGTAAAGATGAGCTGGGGTTAATTGGCCAAGTCTTTGTTAATCAAAGCCGCTATCAGCAAAAAATGATTTTTGATATTGATACGTCTTGCCAAAGTTTGATTATGGGTTTTTTATCTCAAAAGACGAGTTTGGAATATCACGGTGAGTATCGTTTGATTGAACATACGCTCAATCGATCAAAAGATTATGTGGAGGAATTAGTTAAAGATATTGAAGCAAACTGCTTAGCTGTGTCGCAAGGGGAATTATCTCGATCGACAAATGGTGCATTATATTTAGCTGAATATGCACCTTTGCAAGCAAGTATAGAAGCGCTGAAGACACAGCAAAGCGCTCAAATTAGCGATATCGTGAAAGTAACTCAAAGTATTGAGGCAGGCCATAGTGATACCCGTCGATTTGTAGATCCATCTAATTGCTATCTGGGTGCCAATCAAAAAATTCAGCATCAGCTCGAGCGTGGGATTAACTATTTACGTGATTCCGCACAGTACAATTTTGATCAAAATTGGCTCAAATCAGGGCTCTCTGAATTGAACCGAAAAATGACAGGTGAGCAGCCTTTAGCCGTTTTAACAAAGAACTGCATTGATTTTATCGCGGATTATTTTAACGCACCTATCGGTTATATATATCGACAGATTGATAGTGCACAAAAGCAACAAACAGTTCATCTAATTGCACACTATGGCATCTTAATAGAGCAGCGAGAGAACGCTAATTGCTATCAATCAACCTATAGTGCAGGTGAGGGATTAATCGGCCAAGTCTTTATCGAGCCCGAAATAAAGGTAAAAAAACTCACTGAAGATGAGCGTAAACCGATAGTGCAATCTTCTATTGCAGAGGCAATATTGAATTATGTCGTTGTGATACCACTGATTCATGAAGAACGCATTGAAGGGGTGCTTGAGTTAGGTTTGTATGAGCCGTTATCGCACATCCAAAGAGAGTTTCTTTTGCATGTTATTAATAATTTAGGGATAGCGATGAATGTTGCTGTATCTAGAGACCAGATGAATATCTTGCTGGCGCAAAGTCAGCGTCAAGCAGAAGAGCTTGAAGTACAACAGGTGAAGCTGGGTAACTCTAATGACATGCTAATGCTAAAAGCAAAAGAGCTTGAAGAAAAGCAAGAAGCGGTGGAGAAGAAAAACCAGCAGCTAGAGCAGGCAAGCTTTGTGATGGAAGAAAAAGCAAAGGAGTTAGCGCTGGCAAGTCGTTATAAATCTGAGTTTTTGGCTAATATGTCTCATGAGCTACGCTCTCCTTTGAACAGTTTGTTGATTCTTTCTAAACTTTTGATTGATAACAATAAACAGCACTTGGATGAAACTGAAGTAAATTATGCTCAAGTGATATACCGCTCAGGCACTGATCTAATGCAGTTGATCGAAGATATTCTCGATTTATCGAAGATTGAAGCGGGTAAGACGGATATTAATTACGCAGATGTTTGTTTAGCAGAAATTGTAAAGCATGTTAATCAGCGTTTCACACAGACCGCATTAGAGAATAATTTAGACTTTGTTTTCAATTATGAAAATGCCCCCGAAATAGTCAATATTGATGAAAAGCGTGTGATTCAAATTATTACAAACTTGTTGTCTAATGCATTTAAATTTACAGAAAGTGGCAGTGTTAAGCTCATCGTAGAAGATTATGCCAAAGGTGAGAAAATAAAAAACAGCTTAGAGCAAAGTATCAGCTTAGCTTATGATGCATTGTGTTTTCGCATAGAAGATACAGGTATTGGTATTGCTGAAGAAAATCTCGATCGTGTTTTTCAGGCATTCCAACAAGCAGATGGCACAACTAGCCGAAAATATGGCGGTACCGGGCTTGGCCTAACTATCACTCAGCATTTGGTTGAGCTGATGGGAGGGAATATTTATTTTCACAGTGAGCTCTCTGTAGGCTCTCAATTTATGGTGTATTTACCGCTTAAATCTTTATCGGATGATGAGCCGCAGGCCTCTTTAGAAACTAGCAATATTAATAATGCAAAGCTTACAGGGGCGCTCGAGGTGAGTGATGAGCCTATGCCGAGTTTACCAGCTAAAGGAGCGAGTAAAAGTTCTCAAACAGAAATTCTCTATATAGGTAAGCAAAACATGGATTTTGAGCTGCGCGAAGCTATCGACAGTTATGGTTTTAGTGCGCACTCTCAGTCGTTTGAAGAACAAAACTTTATTAAGAAGGCTCAATTGCTATTACCTAAGGCAATTGTATTTGATAAAAATATTTCAAAGGAAAAGGTCGAGGCATGCAGTGTGCAGCTGAGTGCTGATCTTCACACCCGCAACATTGCAATTCACCATCTTGGTGCTCAGAGTATAGCTTCAAGGGCCTCTACTACAATCAATCATGATCGTAGCCTGATATTACAAATAGCAGACCAGCTTGATAAATACCGCGTAAATAGCCAGCAGCGTATTTTTGTGTGTAGCGATAACCTGGTATTTGTTGCGCGATTAAGAGAATACTATCCAGCCACGATAAGCTTCTATCAGCCTATAGAGTTAATCGAGCGACTTGAAAGTACAAATGATGATGTGAGTGAGCTTAACAATGCTGTCATTGTCATTGATAGTGCGCTTGAGCAGTCGATTTTTATAGTGGAGCTTTTGGCGCAACTAGATGCTAGCACTGCGCCAGCTATAGTGTATTTCTCTTTAACAGCGTTTTGCGAGGAGCAGCAAAAGCAATTGGCTTTAGCCAGTTCAACACTGAGTATTAAATCGATAGCAGAGCCACATGCATCGATAGTTGAGCTCACTGCTTTTTTAGAGACCTTAACGCAACACGACACAGATGATCACAGTATTGTAATGGATGAGTATTTTACCCAGACGAATATTTTGGAGGGTAAACAAGTGCTGATTGTTGATGACAATATCAGTAATGTCTTTGCGCTTAGTGCAATTTTAGAAACTTATAAAGTGAAATATTTAATTGCGAATAATGGTGTTCAGGCCCTCGAAATACTGGAGACTGAAGAGGGTATTGATTTAATCTTGATGGATATTATGATGCCTGAGTTAGATGGTTATCAAGCAATGGCAAAAATTCGTGAGCTTACTGAGTATCAAGATACGCCAATATTAGCGTTAACAGCAAAGGCAATGCCTGAAGATCGCAACAAATGTATAAGTGCAGGCGCTAACGATTATATGACCAAACCGTTAGATTCACAGAAGCTGGTGGCGATGATGAACATGTGGTTAGCAACATCATCGAAGAATGTGCAGTTTAGTGAGATTAATTAAAGGCAAAGGGGGATATGAAGGTTGATTAGGGAGCGATATGCCAGCGCATCTTAGCGCGTATCTGTGAGGGTGCGATAGGTCCCATTCTTTCGGTGCTCAAGGTGTCGCTGCCGTCTCCCGCTAACCAGCTATTTCCCTTGGCATCTATGGTGCAAATACGTTTGATTATTTCACCAAATATTTTGTGCTCAACGATGACAATATCATCTATTTTGTAATCTGAGCGAAAGCGTTTAATCGCGACAATATAATCACCGTGATCAAGTGTGGGGAACATGCTTCTGCCAGCAATTCTTCTAAGATAAATCATAATTCATAACTATCACCTGAAGTCACGGACTCAGGTATAAGGCAAAAAAAACTCGCAAATATATGCGAGTTTTTTATTAAACTGAAAATGCTTTATTAAGCAAGTTTCGGGTATACAACTTCCATTGCTGGAGCATATGGGCAAGTCGCTGTGTAAGTTTCAACGCCTTTAGTCTTCCAGAAGCTGTTTGCAAATTCGTTTACTAATGTTAGTAGTTCTTCACCTGCAGCGCGATCGATACCTTGCTTGCATTTAGAACCAGTAAGCATGATGTTGTGAACAAGCTCATGTGTACCTGGGCATGCTTCGAACTGAGGAGCTTTGAAGTAATCACCCCACATTACGCGAACTTCTTGCTTAACTTTTTCAGCGTGAGACTCTTTCTCAGCAACTAGACGTGCTAGCTTCGCTTGATCAGCTAACGTCAGTTCTTTGCCGTCTAATTCATTAATTTGGTCGATGAAGCGAATAACTGATAGTGCCGCTAGTTGCATAGTGCTTGGGTCGTAGATACCACACGGTACGTCACAGTGAGCGCTTACAGATTTGATGCTTAGTAAAGAGTCTAGTGCTTGAGTAAATTGATGAATCATTATTTTGCCTCTGAGTATCTTGCTGTTTATTTATTGTCTGCATGGATGCAGCGATAACCAATTCAGCGTTGAGTAAGTGTCTAAATACTATAGCGAATAATACCTTAGTTTTTTAGTAAAGAATAACTTCTTATTTAAAAAAATTACCCAGATTTTAGAAAAACTGAGTAAGGCACTTCTATTTATGTGAATTATAAAATAATTAATCGGGGCTTGGGTAAATAGTTAGAAATCGACTATCAAATAGGCTTTAATTGCTAGTTAGTTCAGTTTCTAACTAGCAAGAGATACCCACTTAATGATCGACCAGGTTGTCTATTGCTGGCAAGCTTCAGTCCATAACTGATCGATTGCGGATTTATCATCATCTGTTAACTGGTCTGTTTCAAAAGCGTTAAGTAAATTTTCTTTCATTTGACTGAAAAATACAGTGTCATCTATAAAATCGGCCATGGTTAAGCTGGTTAAAGAAATTAGATAACTGCAGTAAAATCGACGATCGTCATTTTCACAATCTTCTTCAGAGAGAAGCCAATTTTGTACCTTATCTGCTAGCGAGTGAGACATTAATAAATCCTGGTTTTCTTAAGAGAGTTTATTTAAAACAAGTGAGTAAGAGTCTCCATCAGACTCTTTTTGATAAAGCTTGCTTATAATATAATTGTGTTTGATAGAGAACCAAATAAAGGTTTCTCTTTTCGCGTTACTGCCGCGATCAAGCTTGAGTTTTATGCTCTTTAGCTTGCCCATCGGGGTGTCTACAACTTCAGTGCCTATTTCAATAAACTTCATTACATCTATGCTGCCTTTTTTAGCAACATTGTAACTAAATTTACCGCGCTTGCCGCTTTTTAAGTCCAGCTGTAATTGCAATTGATAGCTCAGGGCATCTTGAGTGTTTGCGCTCAGTGCTATCTTTTTATTATCGCGGTTTGTCGCCTGCTTAGTGCTCCAGTCAAAGTCGATATCACGTTTTTTCTTTTTGCCGACGACTTTGCGTAGATAGTGGTACTTTAGAGGCTGTACTTTGTTGCCGGTAATTTTTATCGCCGTGCTTTCTTCGATGGAAGCGAAGAGTGAGCTAATGTTATCTTTTAGTAGCCATTGCCCATTTGCCTGTTGAGATAAGCTGCGTTTTAAAGTGCCGCTAAAATTGAGTTTTTCTTTTACATTGGCCTTGTAGACTGCTTGAAAGGCGTCAGCAGCAAAGCTTGCTGTGCTAAAACAAGAGAGCAATGTGGCGCAACAAATAGCACTGATATTTCGCTTTGTGGAAGATAAATTAACCTGCATAAAGTGAACCTTTGTTATCGATTTACGGTAAATTATTTAGCTGGAAAATGTTAATAACAGGCTGTGAAACTATCGAACCTAGTCACTCTTTGTTAGTCCATTAACGCTAAGCGATTGGAATACTAGCTTAAATACGAAGTGTTTGACTAGGCTAAAAGCGTGAGTAGGTTAATTAGTAGTAACGTTATCCTCAGCTTGGCGCGTTATAAAAGATAAAGCGTTATTGCACATCATCCAAAGACAGTTTGAAACCTGTCTCATCGAGAAGTTCACTATTAAAGTACAATCTATTATCGATGGATGTAAGCTGATCATCACAAATCCAGCTAATCACTTTAGGGTAAATGATATGTTCGAGGCGATGTACTTTCTGTGCAAGTTGTTCTGCATCATCAGTTACATCAATGGCAGTGATTCCCTGCATAGCAATTGGCCCGCCATCAAGCTCTGCTGTTACGTAATGTACAGAACAGCCAGCGTGTGAATCCTTTGCATCTATTGCGCGCTGGTGGGTGTTTAGGCCTTTGTATTTTGGCAATAGGGAAGGGTGAATATTAAGCATTTTATCTTGAAATTGATTAACAAACTGCTCTGTTAAAATTCGCATGAAGCCGGCTAATACAATGACATCTGCTTTAGCAGCAATCAGTGCATTAGATAGATCTTTATCAAAGGCTTCACGGGAATCGTAATCAGTGTGCTGCAGTACTTGCGTTTCGATATTAGCTTGTTGAGCGCGTTGCAAACCATATGCATCGCCCTTGTTGCTAATCACTAAAACAATCTCACCATTAATCTGTTTTTTGCTAACGGCATCGATAATGGCTTGCAGGTTAGAGCCACTACCAGAGATAAGTACTGCAATACGCTTTGTCATTTCTTTAGATCTCTACTAATTCATCGTTAGTTGCCGCTTGTGCAACAGAGCCAATGACCCAAGCAGATTCACCGCTGTCTTTAAGAGATTGTAATGCTTGCGCTTGTTGATCTGCTGGTACACAGATAACAAGACCAACACCACAGTTAAACGTGCGGTACATTTCAGTTTGTTCTACGTTTCCTTTCTCTTGTAACCAAGAGAAAACAGGTGGTAGTTCCCAAGATGCTTTATCTAACACAGCCTTAGTATCAGCTGGTAATACACGCGGAATATTTTCAAGTAAACCACCGCCTGTAATATGTGACAGGGCGTTGACTTGCACGTCTTTAAATAATTGAAGTGCTGATTTAACATAAATACGGGTAGGTTCTAAAAGTGCATCTTTTAATGGACGTCCGCCTACTTGCTCATCTAAATCAGCGTTGCTAACTTCAATAATTTTGCGAATTAATGAATAGCCGTTTGAGTGAGGTCCTGATGAAGCAACACCGATTAAAACATCACCTGCTTGTACTTTTGAGCCGTCAATAATTTCGCTCTTTTCAACAACACCCGTACAAAAGCCTGCTAAATCGTAATCGTCACCGTGATACATGCCAGGCATTTCTGCAGTTTCGCCGCCAACTAATGCGCATCCTGATAACTCACAGCCTTTGCCGATACCTGTCACTACTTGCGCCGCTGTATCAACGTTAAGTGCACCAGTAGCATAGTAATCTAAGAAGAATAATGGCTCAGCACCAGCAACGATCAAATCGTTAACGCACATTGCAACGAGATCGATACCGATAGTGTCGTGCTTTTTAAGATCCATCGCTAAACGTAGTTTTGTACCTACACCGTCTGTACCTGATACAAGTACAGGTTGCTTGTAGCCTGCAGGAATTTCACACAGCCCACCAAAACCACCAAGGCCACCCATTACTTCAGGGCGTGTAGTTTTCTTTGCCACAGTTTTAATACGCTCAACAAGTGCATTACCTGCATCGATATCGACACCAGCGTCTTTATAGCTAAGGGAAGTAGTATTTGAATCGTTAGACATATCAGAAGACCTTTAAAGTCAAAACAGAAGAATTTTAGCGGTGATTTTAACGCGGCGAATTCTAACAGATAGCAATAAAACATGCTAACTGCAGTGCCTTAAAATAAGGGAAATAATTGATATTTAAACTGACTTTTAAGTCAGTTTTTGCTGAGAGATCAAGTTGCACATAGCGTAATAGGCTGAAACATTAAAAGATAGCGCAAAGTATAAACCATCGAGCTGTCAAATTACTCGCTAGCCGTGGGTTATCGCATAAGAGTTCGTTCACTTGGCAGACAGCGATATTCACCTTTGCTAAACTGCTAACACTAAAATGCGTTAATTTACGAGGTTGTACTCAAATATGGAAATATCTCAACGTTGGTTTTTGTTGATTGTAATACTGGTAGTGGGCTATTTATTAGTGCTGCTGGGCCCTATTTTATCCCCTTTTTTGGTGGCAGCGTTTCTTGCCTACCTTGCTGACCCTATCACCGACAAGTTAGAAACTTATAACCTCAAACGCACAACAGCAGTGATCGTCGTGTTTACGGCCATTATGCTCGTTTGTTTGATTGCACTGTTAATTTTATTGCCTAAGCTAACGGGACAGTTAGCAGTAGTGATTAAGCAGATCCCTTTAGCGATCAATTTATTCGAGCAAAAGGTGATGCCCCTTTTGCAGCAAGGTGTTGGGATAGAGCTTAAAGAGCTAGATTTCTCGTTTATTAAGAGTCTCATCAAGGATAATGTCAAACAAACAGGTAATTTAATCAATGATGTGTTGTCAGGGCTTGCGACATCGGGCTTGGCAATAGCCGCTTGGTTGGCGAACATGGTGTTGATCCCTGTGGTGTTTTTCTACTTGCTTCGTGACTGGGATATCATGATCGGTAAAATTAATCGTTTATTACCCCGTGATGTAGAAGGCAAAATTTCTGCCCTGACTAAAGAGTGTGATGAAGTGCTAGGTGCCTTCATTAAAGGGCAGTTTATGGTGATGGTGGCGCTAGGTGTTGTTTATAGTTTAGGGCTATGGATGGTTGGTTTAGAACTGGCGCTAATTTTAGGTATGGTGGCAGGGCTTGCCAGCATTGTCCCTTATATGGGCTTTATTGTTGGTATTGTAGCTGCAGCCGTTGCCGCAATGGTGCAGTTTAATGATCCAAGTATCCTTATTTGGGTGACACTCGTCTTTGCAGTAGGGCAAGCGCTAGAAGGAATGGTGTTAACGCCATTGATGGTTGGCGATAAAATTGGCTTGCATCCCGTTGCGGTTATTTTCGCGATCATGGCGGGTGGGCAGTTATTTGGTTTTATCGGTATATTGATCGCTTTGCCTGTGGCTGCCGTTATTATGGTTTTCCTACGTCATTTACACTTAGGTTATAAACAAAGCACGTTGTATGAAAGTAATGCAGTGGTAGATATCAGTGTTGATGATGAGATCATCAATGAAGCAGGTAGTGAGATAGATCAATCATCAGATGCTCACAAAAGCGACGTATAGTTAGCAAAGAAGATGAGTAGTGCTATTAAAAGAGGCGTTTGTAGTAGGGGGTAAAAGAGTAGAGTTTGATAAGATCGAACAGTTGAGATCTTCACGAATTAAATGTGAAGGCTCAACTGTTTCAAAAGGGTAGTGCTTAATCGTTAAATAAGCTCATTTCTCTACGTGATTTACCGAAGAGTACATTAAGTATTAAAGAGATTGCACCCAGTGCAAATACAAAAATAGAGCAATAAACTAAGCCTTCAGCCATGGTGATATCAAACCATAGCATTGGCGTGTAACCACAAGCTTCCCATGGCTCAAAGACACTAGGTAGCCATTGGTCTAACGGCATCCAACTTGGGAAATTTGCTTTGAAGCCACAGCTTCCCTCTACTAAGTTCCTTTCGATTAACAGCAAATAGTCAGATTTTAAATAAAAGCCGACGCCTGTCGCAGCTAGCAAAATATTCATGAAATTTGCCATAAATCGATTGCTCGAAAAGACAATGCCAAAGAGTGCAATAATTATGATTGCTAATACAATGGCTCGAATTTCAACACACAGTACACAAGGGCCGTAGCCTAGTTGATATTGAAAATAGAGTGCAATTAACTCAAGAGAGAGACCGAACAGCAAGATTAATAACCAATATACCGAAGAGCGGCAAAGATTAGCGGCCTGTTTAAGCATGGTTTTTCCTCAAATAGGGATAAGTATATTATTTTTATAGGTATTTTAGATAAGGGTAATTTGACACAAAAATAAAAATATAGCTTTATAAAGTTGCTCGAATGATAATTTTGGGCCAATCAATCCTCAGACTCTATTAAAACAAGTAAGTTTCGTGTTTGTTTTTGTGTTTATTTTCGCTCTTTATAGGTGAATAAAAATCCTGTTTGAAAGCAAAAATTAGGCGAAGATACTAGAGCTTTTTTTTTCGTTTGTCCAACTATCAAATAAGGAGTATGGTGGCGGCTCAAACGGGCTTAATTTAAGTGCTATAGCTGCAACGAGCGAGATTATATTCAGCCTATACTAAGTTACTTTCTTCATCGATTTTTATAGTTCTAAGAAAGATCTTCAATGTTTATTTCATCGGCGCATTTAGCGCATAAGTATTTTATCTTCAAAATTAGGAGTTGGCGCAGTTAATGTTACGGCAAAAAATTCTCACAGAGCTTTATAAAACAGTCACACTTGCTTGGCCATTAGTGGTCGCACAGCTTGCCGTTATTGCAATTAATACGACTGACGTTGTGATGATGGGTTGGTTAGGGCCTGAATATCTAGCGGCAGGTACATTATCAACAGCAATATCGCATCCTATTTTGCTGGCAGTTTTGGGATTATTAAGTGTTGTGACACCACTAGTGGCTCAGAACCTCTCCTCGAGGAAGTTTAAGGAGATACGACGCACAACGCGCCAAGGGTTATGGCTTGCTGTGTTGGCAAGTGCGATTTCAGTGCCTATTTTGATTAATATGGAGTTCTTGATTTCGGTTATGCAGCTTGATTCGAGTATCGCCAAGCTCGCTCAAAGTTATATGGATACGGCTGTTTGGTATTTAATTCCAGTCTTTTTATTTTTTGTGCTTAGGAATTTAGTGTCGGCACACAGTGATACAAAAGTGATCCTTAATATTACATTGCTCGGTATTGTGCTCAATGGATTGGGTAACTATGCCTTAATGTTTGGTAACTTTGGCTTTCCCAAAATGGAGTTGAGAGGCGCAGGTATTAGCACCACGATAGTGAATACCTTCATGTTTCTAGCCTTGCTCTTTTATGTATTAAAGCATCCTCGATATAAGCGCTACTATATACTGGTGCGTATCTATAAGCCCGATTGGGTTATTTTTAAAAAAATTCTAAAGTTAGGCTCACCTGTTGGATTGATGATCGCCTCTGAAAGCGGTTTGTTCTCAGCTGCTGCTGTGCTTATTGGCTGGCTTGGTACAGCAGAGCTTGCAGGCCATGCGGTTGCATTGCAGATCACTGCTATCGCCTTTATGATTCCTTTAGGGTTGTCACATGCAACCACCATACGCGTTGGCTATGGTTATGGCTTACAAGATCGCTTTAAATTAACACTAGCAGGTTGGGTCTCAATCGGCTTAGCTGTAGGGTGTATGTTTGGTACATTACTGCTTTTTTATGTTATCCCAGAGAAGCTAATTCATCTGTTTTTAGATCCAAGTGTCGCCTCAAATGGTCCGGCCATAGGCTTTGCGCTGAGCTACATGTTTGTCGTTACGCTTTTCCAAGTTGCCGATGGTGGACAAGTCGTTGCAGCTTCCGCACTACGTGGGATCAACGATACTAAGTTTCCAATGTATGTCGCTATCATTGGCTATTGGGTTGTCGGTTTGCCAGTGGGTTATTTGCTGGGCTTTAATTTTGGCCTACGTGGCGTAGGTGTGTGGCTTGGTTTAGCAGCGGGGTTAACATTTGTTGCTGTTGTTCTTTTTTATCGCTTTTGGTCGTTGAGCCGTAAGTTGGAGCTAAACCAGGCTTAGCTCGCCAACCCGTTTACTGGGTTAGAGAAATAGTTATTGTTTTAATGAGAGCTTTAAGGAGTCTTCTAGCCACATCCTGAAAGGGGGCTTCGGTGCATCGCGGCGTTGAATAAGAGATATTGTTGAGGTTTCAATGCCGTTTAGCTCTTTTATATTAAGGGTCTTTAGGCCGAAATTGAACATTGTATGTTGGGCAATACTCTGTGGAATGATTGCCCATCCCCCTCCTTGCATCACTAAGGGGATAATATAAAAATAGCTGTCAATGAGCCAATAGTCTGCGCTCAATGGCGTGTTATAAGTTTGCCCTTGTTTGTTGCAGTTTACATATTGTCTGAACTGCTGTAAGTCAAAAATACTCAAGTCATCACGCTGCGCTAAAGGGTGCGATTCAGCGCAAGCAATCAAATAATTCAACTGACCTATATTCAGTGCATGCATCTCATCACTAACGGGCATGTTTTGTACGAGTAAACCTATATCCGCTTGCTTTTGTTGGACGTAATCGAGGATATCGCCCTGGCTGCCATTTATGAGGGTGAGCTTTAAATGGGGAAAGCTCTTTTGTGCTTCAAAAAGTGTTTGTTCGAGTACTTGTTCTGGGAATACTTCGTCAATGGCTAAGGTTATTGAACTCTCTCGGTTGTTGAGTAAAGTGTTGATGCGTGAGTCTAAGTGGCTGCACTGTTTTAATAAATTGTAAGCTTGTGGGTATAAGCTCTTACCCTTCTCAGTGAGTGTGGGGTAGCGGTGTTGGCGATTAAAGAGTTCAAAGCCTATATCTGTTTCTAAATTGGATATGGCAGTACTGATACCCGATTGCGCTTTACCTAATGATCTAGCAGCACTTGAAAAAGAGCCTTTTTCTACCGTAGTTACAAAAGCTTGTAGCTGATCTAAGTTCCAGCGCATATTTATACCTATCAGAAATTCGTATGTTATCTATTTTTATCTATCAGAAAAATATCTATACCATGAATAGATAGTTATTCATACGTACGAATGCATGTTGTTAGAAATAGTGACGTGTGTTGGAAAAGGTGAGGTTGGAAGTAAATGAAAACAAATGCATATCAAGGTGATGTTGTTCAGCTGTTTTTTAAGCATGTAGCACCCGCTATTGTGGCAGTGATGATTAGTGGTATCTATGTCGTAACAGACGGTATGTTCGTTGGGCATTATTTGGCAAAAGAAGGCTTGGCAGCGGTTGCTATTGCCTATCCACTCTTTATGATTCTGCCGGGTTTAGGGTTGATGTTAGGTATTGGGGGAGGTGCTTTAATTTCTATCAATAGGGGGGCAAAAGATACCGATAAGTGCAGCAAAATACTTTCAACAACTTTGCTCCTTATCTTGGTTTTTTCAATGCTCGGGTTTTTGTTGTTGTACTTATTCAGCGATCAGTTGCTAATGTTGCAGAGTAAAGAGCAATTAGTACTGGCTATGGGTAGTGAATATTTGTCTGTCTACAGAAATGGCGCGCTGTGGGTGGTGGCTTCAACAGTGCTTACTTTATTGATCCGCAATGATGATAGTCCAAATATTGCAATGTGGATTATGGTACTCGGAGCATTGCTCAATATTGTATTAAATTATGTGTTCATGGGCTTGTTATCATCGGGTATAGCAGGGGCCGGATACGCTTCAATAACAGCCATGGTAATTGTTTGTTTGTGTTGCGTAGCGTACTACTTTTCATCGTTTTGTTCTGCCGGTTTAAGGTTGAGCAAACTGCAATTTGAGATGAAATTGGCACGAAATATAATACTGACAGGCAGCTCTGTGTTGGTCATGTATCTGTACTCTGGTTTTGTGATCGCGATCCATAATAGATTGTTTGCTGAGTACGGGAATACGACTAGCTTAGGTGCGTTTTCAATTGTTGGCTATTTAATGGCACTGTACTACATGCTTGCTGAAGGTGTGGCTAATGGTGTTCAGCCTTTATTTAGTTATTTTTATGGTCAGAAATATAATGTACAGAATAAGCAGCTGGTTGTTTTTTCGTTGCTGGTAGTGGTCAGTTTAGGTTTGATCTACCACCTACTATTGAATGTATTTTCTAATGATTTTATTTATATGTTTAATTCAGAAGCAGAAATTGTAGAGAAAGCACAAATAGGATTGCTCTATCATGTTTCTGCAATGTTTCTAGAAGGCTTTATTGTGATTGCAAGTGTGTACTTTGCAGCGATACAAAGAGGAGGAGTTGCTTTGATCATCGCCCTTTCAAACATGCTTGTGCAATTGCCCTTGCTGTATCTTTTACCAAAAATATGGGGTGAGTTTGGTATTTGGGTTGCTTTGCCAGTATCTAACGTGGTTCTCATTTTGTTCATCGCTCCTCTCCTTTATAGGGCAGTGGTTGGTCAGGGTGCTTTGTCTAGTGCTAAGAAAGAATTTGTGAATGGGTCGCTTAACGCTCGATAAATTTACCTAAATGCTAAATTGCTTTGTGAGGTGAAAATAGTCTTATATGTAAAGGTCGTATTAGCGCTGCTTTGTTGGGGATCTATCAAAAGATATATAAAAACTCAGTAGCGCTGTGGTGCCACAGCGAAAACATTATTTTTCTAAGCTCTGCATTGCCAATAGATCAGTCTCAACTGGCCCTATGTTAAACGACGAGTTGGAGTAATAGAGCCATTGATTACTTTGAGATCATCCATTGCAAATAACCATTTAAGTCTTTTAAAGAGAGAATGCGAATGCAGTGGATTGATTGGGCACTATTAAGTGCGATAGTGATGCTTGCTGGTGTGGTACGTGGTTGCATAGGGTTTGGTTTTTCGGCGCTGGTGGTTGCCTGTGGTGTTTTGTTTTTGCCGCCAGCAACAGTCGTTCCTTTAGTTGCAGTTTTAGAAATCGTTGCCAGTGTGCAAATGGCGGCAAGCACTTGGCGCCAAATAGCGGTGAAACCGCTGGTACTTTTGCTCATTGGAACAGCAATAGCGACGCCGTTTGGGGTGATGGCTTTAGTTCTGATGCCTGCAGATCTTATTAGGCTGTTACTCAGCGCAATGATTCTGCTACTAAGCTTGTTGTTGCTAAGTGGTTGGCACTATAAAGGGGTGGTGAAAACTTGGCATTATGTTTTCATGGGCCTTATTTCGGGTACTTGTAACGGTGCAGCTGCCGTTGGTGGCTTACCTGTAGCGACCTTCCTTGCATCGATAAAGTTGAGTATGCCTGTGCTGCGTGCCACTTTGGTGATGTTCTTTTTTGTTGCAGATATTATTTTTATTATTAGTGCCTCAGGCCATTCTGTTTACAGTGAGTCATTAATTGTTCTTAGTGCCGCAATGGTGCTGCCAATGCTGATTGGTATTTTTTTTGGTACTCGATTATTTCATAAGCTAAATGAAGCAATGTTAAGAAGAGGGGTGATTGGTTTGTTGCTGCTCTTATCATTAATTGGCTTAAGCAAAGGAATACTAAGTTACCTTTAGAGAGCTTTTAGGAGATGGCTTTCAGGCGCCGGAGTCACTTTAGGCGCTGTTGTTAATATTGTTAATTGTCTTTTTTCTTGAACTCGAACGGCTGTTTTAATTCTGTAGTTTTTTGGAGACTAGGAATAAATACTAATTAATCATAAGAATAAATAGTAAATTTTGGTGATTCTATTCGGCGTTTAAACGATAGTTTTGATATTAAGCTTTCATTAATAAATTGTTAAGTTTCAGTTAAGTTATTGAAATTAAAGGAAAAATTGTCCCTTGGTACAATGTTTTTTGTACAGATTTTGATTAATATGTCTCTAAATACAAAATTCAAAGGTGCTAAGAAATGATTGCTATTGGTAAAGTAAGTTCTGTTGTTGGTACGGTAATTGCCACGGATGAGTTGGGGAACCAGCGAACTCTGTCCGTTGGTGATGACATTTTTGAAGGCGAAACTATAGTCGCCGCAGCAAATGCAACGGTTAACATCCAAATGCTTAGCGGTGATAATGTTGTAATCGCTGATGGTCAACAATGGAGACCAACCCAAGAGACATTTACCACGGCTGAAGAAGTCGCAATCGAAGATCAGATTGTTAACTCAGATGATCTCGCTTCAGTCGATAGCATTCAACAAGCATTATTATCTGGTCAAGATCCAACACAGTTCGGTGAAGCGACAGCAGCAGGCGCTGGTGGACAAGGTACTTTCGGTGCGAATGGTGATGGAGGTACGAGTTTCGTTTCTATAGACAGAACTGCCGGCGAATTTGACCCTGAAGCGGGTTATGAAACTATTGGTACTCAAGTAAACATAGAAGAGCCTATTTTAGATCCGCAAATCTTCTCAACAGCTGCGCCAATTATCCCCCCAGCCATTATCAATATTGTTGCAACAGACCCACTAGCAATTGAAGGTGCTGATAATGACAATGTTGTCTTTACTATTAATAGTGATGGAGGCAATGGAGCAGACAGTAGTGTACAGCTAACAATTAGTACTACTGATGATAATTTCGAAGCACAAGATATTGCTTCAATCACCATCACAGATGCTAGTGGTCAGATTACATTGACTAGCCAGGCAGAGATCATTGATTTTCTTGCTAACGGGCGTTCTGTAACGCTCACCACTAATGGCGAAGCGACTGTTGTATTGAGCCCTGTTGATGATGATGTTTTCGAGAATAGCGAATCGTTCTCTGCAAATATCAGCGCCCCTGTTAATGCAACGATTGGTACAGATAGCGCAGATGCTCAGATTGATGATGAAACAACACCAAACGAGCCGCCACGTGAAGGTGACAAGCCAACGGTCAATATCGTTGCCACTAAAGCCGTTGCGGTTGAAGGTGAAAGCGTTGCAGAGTTTGAAATTTCTCAAACGAGTGAATCTAACTTCGATACAACGGTTCAGTTCACGCTGGATCTCGGTGAGATCGAAGCGGCAGATATTCAGTCAATCACTTACACTGATGCGAACGGCACAACTGTAACGGTTAGCGATATCGCTGACTTTATCGCAAACGGTGTTGAATTAACGATTCCTGCTAACTCAACGGCTAAGCCTGTTGTGACGATTACACCAGTTGATGATGCAATCTTTGAAAAGAGTTAAGCATTCTCTGCAAACATTAGCGCACCTGTGAATGCGGATCTTGGTACAGATAGCGCAGATGCTCAAATTGACGATGAAACAATACCAAACGAGCCGCCACGTGAAGGTGACAAGCCAACAGTAAATATCGTTGCCACTAAAGCCGTTGCGGTTGAAGGAGAAAGCGTTGCAGAGTTTGAAATTTCTCAAACGAATGAATCTAACTTCGATACAACGGTTCAGTTTACGCTGGATCTCGGTGAGATCGAAGCGGCAGATATTCAGTCAATCACTTACACTGATGCGAACGGTACAACTGTAACGGTTAGCGATATCGCTGACTTTATCGCCAACGGTGTTGAATTAACGATTCCTGCTAACTCAACGGCTAAGCCAGTCGTTACTATTACGCCAGTTGATGATGATATTTTCGAGAAGAGCGAAGCGTTCTCAGCAAATATCAGTGCACCTGTTAATGCCAACCTTGGTACAGATAGTGCAGATGCTCAAATTGACGATGAAACAACGCCAAATGAACCACCGCGTGAAGGTGATGCGCCAACGGTCAATATCGTTGCGACCAAAGCCGTTGCGGTTGAAGGTGAGAGCGTTGCAGAGTTTGAAATTTCTCAAACGAATGAATCTAACTTTGATACAACCGTTCAGTTCACGCTTGATCTGGGTGAAATCGAAGCGGCAGATATTGATTCAATCACTTACACTGATGCGAATGGCACTACCGTTACAGTAAGTGATATTGCAGACTTTATCACTAACGGTGTTGAGCTAACGATTCCTGCGAATTCAACAGCGAAACCTGTTGTGACGATTACACCAGTTGATGATGCAATCTTTGAAAAGAGTGAAGCATTCTCTGCAAACATTAGCGCACCTGTGAATGCCAAGCTTGGTACAGATAGCGCAGATGCTCAGATTGATGATGAAACAACGCCAAACGAGCCGCCACGTGAAGGTGACAAGCCAACGGTCAATATCGTTGCCACTAAAGCCGTTGCAGTAGAAGGTGAAAGTGTTGCAGAGTTTGAGATTTCTCAAACGAATGAATCTAACTTCGATACAACGGTTCAGTTCACCCTTGATCTCGGTGAGATCGAAGCGGCAGATATTGATTCAATCACTTATACAGACGCGAACGGCACAACCGTTACAGTCAGTGATATTGCTGACTTTATCGCCAACGGTGTTGAGTTAACGATTCCTGCGAATTCAACAGCCAAGCCTGTTGTGACGATTACACCAGTTGATGATGCAATCCATGAAAAGAGTGAAGCATTCTCTGCAAACATTAGCGCACCTGTGAATGCGGATCTTGGTACAGAAAGCGCAGATGCCCAAATTGACGATGAAACAACACCGGGTGAACCACCACGTGAAGGTGATAAGCCAACTGTTAACCTAGTTGCAACAAAAGCCGTTGCGGTTGAAGGCGAAAGTGTTGCTGAGTTTGAAGTTTCTCAAACGAATGAATCTAACTTCGCGACAACTGTGTTGTTCAAGCTTGATTTAGGTGAAATTGAAGCGGCGGATATAGCTGCTATTAGCTATACCGATGCAACAGGCAATACGATTGTTGTTAACGATATTGCAGGCTTTATTGCAAACGGTGTGCAGCTAACTATTCCTGCTAATTCAACTGCTAAGCCAGTTGTGACTATTACACCAGTTGACGATGCGATCTTTGAGAAGAGTGAAGCGTTCTCAGCGAATATTACTGCACCTGTTAACGCAGAGATCGGAAC
>CAKZOD010000037.1 GCA_937136055.1 uncultured Oceanospirillaceae bacterium
CAGCCCGCCTGTAAGCATTGCCTCAATCACGAAACATCCTGTCCGCCAGAGGCGTTTGGGACTTAATCGCATGTTCCTTAGCGGGGGTTATTCGTTTAGCACTAAGTGTAAAGCAGAGAGTTATTCGGCGAAAATGCCGCGGTGAATTCCCCCATCTTTGTTTGCCGACAGTGTAAGGAACAAATATGACAAAACTATGTCAGTAAAAGCAGTGATTAGTGAATAGATTCCTGACGATAGCTGGGCTTTGCAAGCTTGAATTAAAATTTGCTAGGTATCAGTGGTTTAGTCATCGTATGATGGGCTTATTAGTGGTTTGAACGGGATACAGAAAAATGAAATTTTTAGTGACGGGTGCAGCGGGCTTTATCGGCAGTGCAACTTCTCTCAAACTATGTGAGATGGGTCATACCGTCGTTGGTATTGATAACCTTAATGACTATTACGATCCACAACTGAAGAAAGATCGATTAGCCCGTTTAAATAATCAACAAAGCTTCTCTTTTCAATCGCTTGATATTAGTGATCGCGAAGAGATGACAGCGCTATTTGCCAGCCAAAAATTTGATCGAGTAATTCATTTAGCGGCGCAAGCGGGAGTGCGATACTCCATTGAAAACCCAATGGCCTATGTCGACTCAAACTTAGTGGGGATGGCGAATGTGCTTGAGGGTTGCAGGCACAATAACGTTGGGCATTTGGTCTATGCATCATCGAGCTCTGTGTATGGCATGAACGAGAAAATTCCCTTTGCAGAAGACGATGCAGTTGATCACCCAGTATCACTTTATGCGGCTACTAAAAAATCCAATGAGTTAATGGCGCACAGCTATTCACATTTGTATCAAATCCCAGTGACTGGCCTGCGTTTCTTCACGGTTTATGGTCCTTGGGGACGCCCTGATATGGCACCTTTCTTATTTACAGATGCGATTGTTAATGATCGACCTATTAAAGTATTTAACCACGGGAAGATGCTGAGAGACTTCACGTATATTGATGATATTGTCGAGGGGGTTATCCGTATTCAAGACAAGGTACCCACTGCAAACCCAGACGATAAGCTAGATAGCCCTGCAACAGCACGTGCGCCTTTTAGAGTACTCAATATTGGTAACAATGAGCCGGTACAGCTTTCCGATTTTATTGCAGCGATTGAAAAAGCAGCGGGTAAAACCGCAGAGAAAATAATGCTGCCGATGCAAGCTGGAGATGTACCAAGAACCTTTGCGGATATTGATCGACTCACAGCATTGACAGGCTTTAAACCAGAAATGGATATCCAGACAGGCATGCAGAAATTTGTTGATTGGTATCTAGAATACTATAAAAGCAATGAGCAATAGGTAATAAAATGTGTATTGCGAAACAACTAGTTAACGACTTCTATCAAAAGCTTTGGGATGCACAAGATAAAGCGGCAATGGTGGACGTGTTGGCAAAAAACTTCACTTTTCGTGGTTCTTTAGGCCAAGAAAAGCGTGGGCACCAAGGTTTTGCAGAGTATGTTGACCTAGTGCACAGCGCATTGGCAGACTACAAATGCCATATTATAGAGCTGGTGGCTGAAGAGCATAAAGTGTTCGCTAAAATGTCTTTTACCGGCATCCACCGCAATTCATTCATGGGGTTTGAGCCGACCGGTGAACTTGTTACTTGGTCAGGTGCTGCGCTGTTTACAATTGAAAACTCACTTATCGCCGATGTATGGGTATTGGGCGATTTAAAGAGCTTACAAGATCAGCTAGAAGCGCAACAAGAATTGCTGCAGAGCTAAAGCACAGGTAAGTCTAAAAATAGGCTCTAGGTTTAAGGGTGTGATCGCTGCTGTAGTTTCTTACCCACAGCGATTATCTCGTGGATAACAGGTAGCAGCTCAGTGCCAACCTCTGTCAGCGCATACTCAACAGAGGGCGGTGAAGTCTCTTTTACATGGCGCACTATCACGCCATTTTCCACTAATTCTTTCAAGCGAGCACTTAAAACTTTGGCTGAAATAGCGGGTATATCCACTCGCAGTTCGTTGAAGCGTCGAGGTTGTTCGCTCAGAAACCAAATGATATTCACTGTCAACGCCCCGCCAATAATTGCCATGCACTGGGACAATGGGCAAGGTGGATGCTCAGCGAGATTTTTTCTAACAGCTAATGACATAAAAAAGTGCCTTATTATAGATCACACATATAATAGACCCCGCATGCTAGAGATCACTTATATTGTAGATCACTAAGAGGTAACCAACAGGTAACTTAAAAATGGGTATCTATTAGTTTTATAGTATCCAAAGGTTACTCGATTCGCTAGATTTGGCAAACACTTTTACACTCATTATTTGCAACTTAAATTAGGTCAATCAATGCAAAAACTAATCTATATTATGGATCCACACTGCGGTTGGTGTTTTGGTAACTCAAAAAATTTCTCAGCACTATATGAAGCATTCAGCCATGCGAAATATCGGGAAAAAGTCAGTATCGAAATTATAGCTGGTGGTATGTGGCTCGGGGAGTCTGCACCACAAGGTGGGGAGGGGTTAGCGCAATTTATACAAACTCATGGGCCACGTATGGAAGCGACAACACAGACCAAACTAGGTGACGCTTTTCATCAGTTAACGGCAAATAGCTCATATACATTTAGCAGCTTAGAGCCCAGTGCAGCGTTGGTTTTGGTAAATGAGCTTGCACCAGAGAAAGCGGTACAGTTTTGCTCTTTAATGTTAGAGAGTATTTTTATCCATGGAGCTCGACCTGATCAGCTTGAGAGTTATCAAACAGTATTAGCACAACTGGCTATCGATACTGAACAGTTTGCCTTAGAGTGGCTGCAAGCGGAAAATATTGCAAAGACTCAAGCGCAGTTTGCAGTGGCGAAAAAGTTAGCTAATGGTTATCCCACTTTGTTATTACAGCAACCAAACTCAACAACTGGTGAGCAACGCTACTCTGCGATTGCCTCAGGCTATTTCAATCTACCCCAAGTGACTGATAAAATAGCCAAAATGCTTAATTAACAAAGCGATATTCAAAAAGAGAGCTGGAATGATTACGACCTTGTCGATCGCTAACTATAGATCACTGCGCCAAATAGTTATTCCACTTGCGAATTTAAACTTAGTGACTGGAGCAAATGCCAGTGGCAAGTCTAATTTGTATAAAGCGCTACGTCTATTGGCTGAAACTGCACAAGGTGGTGTTGTTCGCGCGTTAGCTAAAGAAGGGGGCTTAGAATCAACATTCTGGGCAGGCCCTGAGCAGATATCACGCAGAATGCGCTCGGGAGACGTACCTGTGCAAGGAGGACCTAAGCAGCAGCGCACACGCTTGCGACTCGGTTTTTCAAGTGATGACTTTAGTTATGCGATCAGCTTAGGTTTGCCAATTCCGTCTAATTCAGCGTTCTCACTCGATCCTGAAATAAAAAGGGAAACTATTTGGCTGGGAGAGCAGTACCGTCCTGCAAGTGTATTGATTGATCGTGAAGGGCCCGTTATAAAAGCGCGACAGGGCAGAAGTTGGCAGGTGCTTTCTCAGCATGCTAATACGTATGATAGTCTATTTAGTGTCATTGCCGATCCTATCAATACCCCGGAAATAACAAGTCTACGCGATAGCATCCGCAACTGGCGTTTCTACGATCACTTTCGCTCTGATGCCGAAGCTCCCGCAAGGCTTCCACAATTAGGCACCCGTACGCCAGTATTACATCACGATGGCCGTGACCTCGGTGCAGCACTGCAAACGATTAGAGAAATTGGTGATTATGAAGCGTTAGATGAAGCGATCTCCGATGCTTTTGCAGGTGCCAAGTTAAGTATTAATTTCCAAAGTGATGGTCGCTTTGCGATTGAGTTTGCGCAATACGGGTTGTTAAGGCCACTATCAGGTTTAGAATTATCCGATGGTACACTGCGCTACTTACTTTGGGTTGCCGCACTGTTGACACCAAGGCCGCCTCCACTGATGGTGCTCAATGAGCCTGAAACAAGCTTGCATCCAGATTTATTACCCGCCCTTGCAAGGCTGATCATTAAGGTTTCTAAAGTGACTCAGGTGTGGGTTGTTTCCCATGCCTCTATTCTTATCAATGCTTTGCAACAGGCAGAGCATTGCAATACTGTTGCCCTCGAAAAGCAATTAGGGCAAACAGAAGTTGCAGGGCAGGAGATTTTAGATAGGCCTGGTTGGAGTTGGCCAGATAATGGAATTTAACTGCAACCAAAAAGCAAATGCTAGCGTATATTCAATAAGTTACTGGTAGAGCAATCAGCATAAAAAATGAACTTAAGTTCCATTTGATTGCCTGCTTTATATTGCGAATATAAAAACGATATTAAAAACCAATTACTACCCGAACTGATAGGAAAACTTTACATGAGAGTTGCATTTTCGACGCTGCTATTGAGCTTAGCATTTTCAGGGCATGCGCTAGCGCTCAATGCTCAGCAAATTAAAGAGAAATTGGCGCAAGATATTCCCGCTGTACAAATTGATAAAGTTGAAAAAAGTGAAATAGACGGTTTTTACTTTGTCGATCTTAACGATGGTAGTTCGATTTTGATCAGTAATGATGGCCGCTATGTGTTTAGCGGTGAGGTGATTGATATTAATCAGCGAATTAACCTAACTCAAGAGCGCAAAGCCAGTGTGAATGAAGCGTTACTAGCAGGTATCAACAAAGACGACTTAATCACTTTCAAAGCAGAAAACGAAGCAGATGTGATCTACATCTTTACCGATCCGTCGTGCCCTTATTGCCGTTTGATGCATGAAGAAATACCGGCGTTAAATGACTTGGGAGTAACAGTTAATTACGTACTCTATCCACGAGGTGGTGACAGAGGTCCAGGTTTTGAAAGCATCCAAGCGGTATTGCACAGCGATGATAAAGCCGCTGCTATCCACGAATTTAAAACTAATGAGCACACCACAAAATACGGCTTCTCCGATAAAACTGATGCACAAAAAGAAGCGGTACTGGCAGATATCAAGCGCTACTACGACCTTGGCAATAAGTTAGGGGTGCGTGGCACACCGGCCACTTTCCTTGCTGATGGCCTGCCTGTATCTGGCTATAAGAAAGCACCGGAGCTGATGGAAATTATCCAAAGCCGTAAATAGCGTATTTTTATAGGGCAATGTTGAGCTCACCAATGCTCCATTCAGTACCATCAAAACAGAAGTGTTGGGCGCAGTGGAAATCCATTTTTTGTGGAGCTTTGGCTTTCATATCCCAGTTAGCTGCTAAGGCATAAACTGCGCGTATAACACCTTTGTGGCTAACACA
>CAKZOD010000038.1 GCA_937136055.1 uncultured Oceanospirillaceae bacterium
AAACAAAAGTTTTTACATATTTTAAAGTGACTACTCAATAAGGATATAGAGTTATGTTAACTAAAAGAATGGTTCTTCTTTGCTCCTTTACTGCACTAAGTGCAAACTTACAAGCCATAGAACCTGCTGTAGTGCCTGCAGGGGCTTTTGATTTATACCCAACGTTAGTAATCGCAACGGGTCATGATGATAACATACAGAGCACAAGCTCGAATGAAATAAGCTCTAATGTGACACGCATTAATCCAAATTTATTAATAGAAGCTGAAACGGATATCATGCTTTTACAAATTAATTATGGTTTTGAAAAAGGCATAATTAGTAGCAGCTCGAAAGATAATTACTTAGATCACAATTTGACTGCCAGCGCTCAAATTATTGGCAATAGCCGTAATAGAATCAATTTAATTGCAAACGCTAGAAAAGGCCATGAGGTTATTGGACAGCAAGCAGGCGGAGCACAAACGGTTACAGATACACCCATAAAATTTAATTTAAACACTCTTGATGCAATATATATTTATGGCGGCTCTGAAGCCAAGGGTCAAATTGAATTACGATCACGTTTAATAGACAAAAGGTTTACTAATTACCGTACAACGACAAGAGATAGAGATTTTGATCAGCTCGATTTAAGCGCCTCTTTTAAGTATCGCCTAACAGATAAAACAAAAGCTGTAGCAACTATTGTGAATAGTAAAGTTGATTACGACAATCTCAATAAAGATAGCACTAAGACGAAGTATCTTCTTGGTGCAACTTGGGATGCAACTGCCAAAACATCAGGTTCTATCAATGTCGGCTGGTCAAAAAAGGACTTTAAGGATAGTAGTTTGAAAGACGACAGCGGTACAACTTGGGACGCGGCAATTACTTGGGCACCTAAAAGCTATTCAATATTTGAGCTTTCAACAGGCCAAGATTTTGGCGAATCAACAACCACCGATTCACATATAGATTCAAAGAACTACGCACTAAGCTGGAATCATTTTTGGAAAGATAATATAAAATCCATTGTTTCATATGAAAGAAACAATCAAGATTTTAGCAACAGTCAAAGAAAAGACAAAACTAAAATAATTACTGTTGGTTTCAACTATGAACCCCAACGCTGGTTAAACCTAGGTCTTGGCTACACGCTAACAGATACAGATTCTAATTTAACTACAGCAAGCTTTAAAAAGAATACCATTATGTTCACAGTACAAGGTTCTCTTTAAAAACGAAGCCTTTATAGCAGTATATGCCGAAGTATAGGTATTACCTATGCTTCTATTATTCTTGAAATCACTACTTACCTTTAAGCTTTCTACTCGGTTTACATTATGTATATTTTGAAAAGAGCATTATTAATTTACGTATTATCTTTCTGCAGTCATATACAACTAGCTTACGCCGAAGGTTTTTCTGATTACCTTCTTGGCAGTGGGGATAAAATTAGCATCAAAGTATTTGGCGAGGAAGAACTCAGTTCTGAATTCACACTCAGTGATGCAGGCACAATTTCTTACCCATTCTTGGGTGAAATTAATGCACTTGACAAAACAATAGGTCAACTTAGCAAGCAAATCACACGAAAATTAGCTGATGGCTACATTGTAAACCCGAATGTTAATATTCAAGTGATTGGTTATCGAGAATTCTATATCAATGGCGAAGTTGAGAAACCTGGTGCATACCCTTATCAACCTGGGCTTACACTACAAAAAGCGGCTGCTTTGGCAGGAGGCTACACAGAGAGAGCATCTAGGAGCAAAATCTACGTAATGAGCGAAGGAGCATCAAAACGGAGCAAAGTTAGGGCTAGCCATAAAATTCAACCAGGAGATGTAATTACGATAGAAGAAAGCTTTTTCTAATTTACAGGCCCTTTCATTCCCTTTTTTAAAATTACAGTTTCTCCCGGGTATTATACAATGGACGTAAACCAAACCAGCACCTCTCCAATTAATCAATCAGAAGAAGTTATTGATTTACGCCAATACTGGCGTGTTCTAATGAGTCACAAATGGGGAATTTTAGGCTTTTCATGCATATCTACATTGCTGACGATTCTGGTTGTTTTTAATATAACACCCATTTATCAAAGTACTAGCACCTTATTAATTGAATCACAAAACGCAAATGTCGTTTCAATCCAGGAAGTATACGGCTTAGATGGAAGCAGTGAATACCTGCTAACCCAGTTTGAAATTTTAAAGTCTCGCAATTTAGCGAAGCGTGTTATCAAAAAATTAGATTTAATGAATCACCCTGCGTTTCAAGCCGAAGAGAGCAAGCTTCCTGATCAGTTAGATATTCTGAGTAATTTCGACCCAAGGTCTTTGCTGGCCGAATACTTCCCCGCTCTACTCCAAAACAAACCAGCTCAAGAACTTTCTGATGAAGCCATATTTGAAGACTTCATTGACGTTTACTTAGAGGGTTTAACGATTAGTCCAGTGCGAAAAACTCAATTAGTTAAAATTAGTTATGAATCAAAAAACTCGACTCTTGCTGCACAAATTGCAAATGAGGTAGCGAACTCATACATTGAAGGAAACCTCGCTGCGAAACTCGAATTAACTGTCACCGCAACTTCCTGGTTGAATGAGCAATTAAAAGAACAAAGAGTTGATTTAACGGCTGCTGAGAAACGTTTGCAACAATATAGAGAAGCAGAAGGTATTATTGGACAAAATGGTGGGCTGGGGATTGCAGAAAGAGAAATAGACCTTGTATCAACTAAACTAGTCGATGCTAAACGTGAACTGCTTGAACTTAAGAGTGTGTACCAACAAATTCAAAAAGTGGGTCGCAAAAGCTCTTCAAAATTACAACTAATCCCCAGCATATTAAGTCACCAGCTCGTACAAAACTTAAAAGATGCTGTTGCTGTTGTTGAACTTAAACGCTCCGAAGTTGCCAACAGATACGGCAAAAAACACCCAAAAATGAAAGCTATAAACTCCGAGCTATCAAGAGCTTATGGCAACCTTAACAAACAAATTATCTCTATAGCTCGCGGTATCGAAAATAAATATAAAGTTGCTGTTGAAGCCGTTGCTTCACTTGAGCAAAGCTTAGCTTCAACAAAAGGTGATATGCAGGCACTCAGCAGTAAAGAATACAAACTGAAAGAGCTACAACAAGATGTAGATACCAAGCGTGCACTTTACGATCAATTCTACACTCGTTTTAGCGAAACGAATGCAACGGGTGATTTAAAAACCGCCAATGCGCGTATTACTGATAAAGCATCCATCGCAAACTTGCCAGTTAAACCTAAGAAAAAACTCATCATAGCCTTAGCTTTTGTGGTTAGCTTTATGTTTGCTGTAATGGTGGCATTCCTTCTCAATGCACTAGACAACACAGTAAAAACGAGCTTAGAAGTAGAACAAAAACTCGGAGAGACTTTACTAGGCATTTTACCACTGCTCCCTACCAAACGCAGACAACCAAATCCTAGCTACACACAGTATATTGAAGATCCACACTCAGGATATTCCGAATCTCTTAGGACAATACGTACTGGTTTAATTTTAAGCTCATTAGACAACCCTGATAAAATTATTAGTGTAACATCCACGGTGCCAGGTGAAGGTAAAACCTCAACATCACTTGGCCTTGCCTTTTCTCTCGCTCAAGTAGGTAGCGTATTGTTAATTGATGCAGATATGCGCAGACCTTCAATACACAAAGCATTAGGCTTAGATAATTACAAAACAGGTTTATCAAACTTAGTCGCTCAAACAAATACTATGGAAGAAAGTATCCAAAGCTATGAAGAAGGAGGCTTTGATGTTCTACCTTGCGGCACTATCCCACCAAACCCTTCTGAATTATTAAGCTCGCAACGATTTAAAGATCTTATTACAGGGCTTGCTAAGATTTACGACCGAATCATTATAGATACTGCACCTTGCCAAGCAGTGAGTGACGCTTTAGTACTCGCCCCGCTCGTAGATAACTATGTGTACGTCATTAAATCTGATTCAACGCATGTTCAACACGCCAAAAACGGGTTAAAGCGCATAAGACACGTGAACGGTAAAGTGCTTGGTGTTGTTCTCAATCGAGTAGATATTAAGAAAGCAGAGAAATACTACGGTGAAGATTATAGTGGTTATTATGACACTTATGGATATTCTGGAGCAAACTCGTGATAGATCTACATTGTCATTTATTACCCGGTGTAGATGATGGTGCGGTGGATAACGATAATGCGTGTGAGCTATTTTCCATGGCTGTAAAAGATGGTATCACCCATATGACACTCACCCCGCATGTACAGCCTGGGCGCTATGAAAATACACGTGAGAGTCTCGATGCGCACTTTCAAGACACCAAACAATTACTAGCTGAAGAAAACCTCAACATCGAGATTAATATTGCAGGGGAAGTCAGGCTCTGTGCAGAATTACTTGGCCTATATGCTGAAGACAACCTCCCCTTTATTGGCACTTGGGGTAAAAAAAAAGTCATGCTGTTAGAATTACCCCATAGCGGAATCCCCCCCGGCAGCGACAAGCTTGTAGATTGGCTTCTAGCACGTGATATTCTACCCATGATAGCCCACCCAGAGCGTAATAAAGCTATTATGGAGGATATAAAGCACGCTGCTCCATTTATCAACAGAGGCTGCCTATTTCAGTTAACTGCAATGTCTATCACTAACGATTTTGGCATTAAAGCTTATGAGGTCGCCCATCAATTTTTAAACAATGACTGGGCAACCATTGTTGCTAGCGATGCACATAATACCAAACACAGACCTCCTATACTTTCTAAGGCCTATCAATTTCTTGTTGAGCAATTCTCTAACGATGTTGCCAACACGCTTCTCATTAATAACCCAAGAAAGATCATTAGTACGTAATGAATAAAGCGTTAAAATTAATCCTGTCTATCCCCCTAATAGTACTTTGTTGCTGGATAATCTTTCACGCTACAAAAATTGCCCTAGCAGATATTAGCCACTACCCCCTTAAATATTTTATTGAAAAACTTAAGCCAACTGAATTACCTGACCTCAAAATTCTTGAAAAGCTACAAGAAAAAATCCAATACTCTATTGATCTAAGGCCCAACAGTGCTGAGTACTTAGAATACATCGGGCGAATTTATTACCTAAAAGCTTTGAGACAACAAAGAGCTGCATCTTTTGAAATCAGAAGTAAAGCACAAAACAGCTTTCGACTTGCACTTAATGCACACATTAAAGCAACTAAGTTACGGCCGAAATGGCCTTATAGCTGGGCAAATTTAGCGCTTATTAAATCTCATCTAAAGGAATTTGATCAACAATTTTTAAATGCCATCGATTTAGCAATAAAAAATGGCCCATGGGAAATAGCCAGTAACAACGCTATCTCCCAAGCTGGCTTTAACAGCTGGCAAGAATTAGATGCTAGCTATAAAACTAAAGTTGTCTCTGCCCTTGAAAGGGTTTATCAACAACGAAAAAGCACAGCGATTGGGATATTAAATTACTATCAGCGCCAGGGCGAAGTGTGTAGTTTGATTGAGGATGAGGATTTTCTGAGAGAGAAAAGCTGTGAGCTGTGAGCTGTGAGCTGTGAGCTGTGAGCTGTGAGCTGTGAGCTGTGAGCTGTGAGCTGTGAGCTG
>CAKZOD010000039.1 GCA_937136055.1 uncultured Oceanospirillaceae bacterium
ATCGAATTTGAGGATGAACTCACTCCTCATATTTAATTAACTAAATAGAGCAGTTACACAGAATAAATTACACCCTCCTTTTTTCAATTTAGCTGCCTAGCTAAATTATCCTCCTTGAGTTTCTCTTCGCATTTTTATATGCACTTTTAATCCTTTTTTAATCCTTTTTTAATCTGTTGTTTATCCTTTAATAAGTTATTCATTGGCTGATCATTTAGATATTTTCGCTATTGTTTAAACTTTCGGTTATTTGGTTGTTTGGTATTCACCTTTTCTATAGAATCGGTTACTCGTGTCAAAAACAATATGGAACAATACTTATGTCTGAAGAATTAAATAAAGCAGCCCTCGATTATCATGAGTTTCCTCGTCCAGGTAAGGTGAGCATGGAGCTGACTAAGCCCGCAGAAACGGCACGTGATCTTTCATTAGCATATAGCCCAGGTGTTGCAGAGCCTTGCCGTGAGATCGCTAAAGATCCGGAAAACGCTTATCGTTTTACAGGTAAAGGTAATTTAGTCGCCGTTATTTCTGACGGTACTGCTATTTTAGGCTTAGGTAACTTAGGTCCATTGGCTTCAAAGCCTGTAATGGAAGGTAAGTCTTTACTATTCAAGCGTTTCGCTGGTATTAACTCAATTGACTTAGAAGTTGATTCTGAAAGTCCTCAAGCATTTATAGATACAGTTGCACGAGTTGCTGATACTTTTGGCGGTATTAACCTTGAAGATATCAAGGCGCCAGAATGTTTTGAAATCGAGCGCGCGCTGATTGAACGTTGTAATATCCCTGTTTTTCATGATGATCAGCATGGTACTGCCATCGTAACTGCTGCTGGTATGATTAACGCTTTAGAAATTGCGGGTAAAGAGTTAAGCGAAGCGATCATTGTTACTTTAGGTGCCGGCGCTGCTGCAATTGCCTGCATGAAGCTGCTGATTAACATGGGTGCTAAAGTCGAAAATATTTATATGTTAGATCGCAAGGGTGTGATCCACTCTGGCCGTGATGACTTGACGACTGAAAAAGCAATCTTTGCAACAGAAACTGATAAGCGTACTTTAGATGATGCTATCGATGGTGCTGACGTTTTTGTTGGTCTATCTGGTCCTGATCTTCTTTCAGCGGATCAGCTATCTAAGATGGCGGCTACACCAGTAATCTTTGCTTGTGCAAACCCTGACCCAGAAATTAGACCTGAGCTAGCACACGCGACTCGCGATGATGTGATTATGGCAACGGGGCGTTCTGATTTCCCTAACCAGGTAAATAACGTGTTAGGTTTTCCGTTTATCTTCAGAGGTGCGCTAGATGTTAGAGCGAGTGTTATCAATGAAGAGATGAAAGCGGCTGCTGTTAAAGCGCTTGCATCACTGGCTAAAGAAGAGGTGCCGCAAGAGGTGCTAGCAGCTTATGGATTAGAGTCTTTAAGTTTCGGTGCTGAATATATCATTCCTAAGCCTACAGATAGTCGTTTACTAGGTCGTTTATCGATGGCGGTTGCGCAAGCGGCTATTGATTCGGGAGTTGCTCGTTTAGAGATGCCTGCAAATTACCCGCTAACGTCTTTAGATGATTGCTAATTTGATATAGCTTTCGGTAACTATAAAAAAGCCCATAATTAGATGGGCTTTTTTGTGGCTGCAATTTAAGTCAGCTCGATATTTAAGCAGACTGTTTGTCTGCTTGTTGGAGTGCGCGTTCAGTATTAGTTGAATAAATCGTCAGTGGTAGAATCATTCACTTCGGCGCTTTGAGCTGCAAGGCGTTGTGCATCTTCGGCTTTAATGACTTCATTTACAGAGCCTTTGCCGCCGCGGGTTCTAAAGCCGGTTTTTGCGTTAACAGCAATGTCGATGAGGCCTTTGGGGCGAGGGATTTGAGCTTCGGGTTTTCCTGCTAAGGTTTCGCGCATGAAGTCTATCCAAATCGGCAGTGCAGCAGTACCGCCAAACTCTCTTTTGCCAAGAGGGGCAGGGTTGTCATAGCCAACCCATGCTGTCGCGACAATGTTGCGGTTAAACCCTGTAAACCAAGCGTCTCTTTGTAAATTGGTGGTGCCTGTTTTTCCAGCAAGATCGTTGCGTTTCAATACTTTTGCTTTTGTAGCAGTGCCACGTTTAATCACGTCTTTTAATATGCTGTAAATAACATAGCCGTCACGTGCATCAATGACACGTGGTGCTGGTATGTAGTTTTGGTGTTCAAGTTGTTGCCCTTGTGCAATGGCTGTACGAGGTTTGGCTTGGAAGATGACTTCACCAGGTTGATTTAATATTTTATCGATGAAGAAAGTGTCAATGCGATAGCCGCCGTTGGCGAAAGGGCCGTAGCCGCCGATTAAATCTAGTGGTGTTAGGTCGGCTGCGCCTAAAGACAGAGATAAATTTTGTGGCAGCTGGTCGCGTTTGAAGCCGAATTTTGCCAAATAATCTAAAGCGTAATCAATGCCGATGGCTCTTAATAGGCGAATAGAGACTAGGTTGCGTGATTTGTATAAACCTACCCTTAGGCGAGTGGGACCATAAAACTTTCTAGATGAGTTCTCGGGTCGCCAGTTGGCCGCTAAGCTAGCGCCTTGCAACACGATGGGTGCGTCGTTAACTGTGGTTGCTGCTGTAAAGCCAGATTCTAATGCTGCGCCGTAGATGAAAGGCTTTAAGTTGGAACCTGGTTGTCTGAGAGCTTGGGTCGCTCGATTGAATTTGTTGTGTGTAAAGCTAAACCCGCCAACGAGTGAGAGGACAGCGCCGTTGTCCGGTGACATAGCCACCATAGCGCCTTGCACCTTCGGGATTTGGCTGAGAGACCAATAAGCTTCTTTAGACTTTTTGTCGAGTTCTGTTTTGATGCGGATGATGTCGCCAATGGCGGCTACATCTGCTGCCTTTTTAGGTTTAGATCCCATGCTGTTAACAGTTTTGAATGCGCGCGCCCAAGCAAGGCCTTTCCAGGGGATGGTAACCAACTCTCCGTTTTTGCGCAGTACTTCAATCGATTTATCAGCAATACTGGTAACTAATGCTGGCTCGATACCTGCGTGGCTAAACTCCTCTTTGAGCAGTTTTAATTGAGCTTTGCTGTCTAGGTTGGCAATGTCGTGTTGTTTTTCAGGGCCTCTGTAGCCGTGGCGTTTAACGTAGGCAAGCAAGCCGTTTTGTACCGCTTTGTTTGCAGATACCTGCATTTTGCTATCAATCGTTGTGTAAACAGTGAAACCGTCGGTATAAATGTTGTCGCCATATTGTTGGTAAAGCTGCTTGCGAACCATTTCGGCAATATAAGGTGCGTACAGTTCAATTTGTGCCGTATGGTAGTAAGCGGTTACAGGTTGCTCGATTGCTTGGTCATGCTCTTCTTGGCTGATGTAATTTAAACCAAGCATACGGCCGATAATCCAGTTGCGTCTTTCTATAGCTCTGCTTGGGTTGGTAATAGGGTTGAATGCTGAAGGGGCCTTAGGTAGGCCTGCGATCATTGCTAATTGAGCGAGGCTGATATTGTTGATATCTTCGCCGTAGTAAACTTTTGCAGCGGCTTGTATGCCGTACGAGCGGTGGCCAAGATAAATTTTGTTGATGTAAAGCTCGAAAATCTCTTCTTTTGATAGTGAGTTTTCAATCTTCAGAGCAAGTAGAATTTCGCTAAATTTACGGGAGAATGACTTTTCACGAGTCAGGAAGAAGTTTTTTGCTACCTGCATGGTGATAGTGGAGCCACCGCCTTGTTTCTTGCCTGTAGTTACGAGTTGAACGACAGCTCTTGCTAGGCCTTTTATGTCAACGCCGTTATGCTCAAAATAGCGAGAGTCTTCAGCGGCTTGTAATGCTTGTACAAACTTGGTCGGTACTTGGTCGAACGTAATAGGCAAGCGTCGCTTTTCACCAAACTCTGCGATTAGCTTGTCGTCCTTTGACATAACTTTTAAAGGGGTTTGAAAGCGTACTTCGCGAAGGGTTTGTACATCTGGCAAGTTAGGCGAGAAGTATAAATATAAGCCAACCATGCTAATGGTGCCGATGATCATGCCTAGCACTGCTATGGATAAGAAAAATTGAAATAATAATTTTATCGCGCGCATTTCTTCCCTAATACCTGTTAAAAAACGTTCAAGTTAAAGTAAGCGGCTATTATATAGACTGAGAATATTGAGCACCAGCATCCATTGGTTAGAGTGTTAACTATAGGTTCATTAAAACGCTAGTTTAATAGAGGGTAGTTTGATTGCAAGGGATGTGGGGGAGTATTCAAAAATAATTTAAACTGTATAGAATTATCAAAAGCTTATAAAGTGTCTGTGATCTAATTCATAACTTTGATTTTAGTGAAATAAAAGTGCAAAAAGCTTTAGTGAACCTGTGATTAATGTTTTAATATCAGCCAAATACTAGCTTGTGAAATTGAATAAATAGAAAATCATTGAGTCTCGATATCCATAAAATAATCAGAAACAGGCTACACTTGAAAAAGGTAAACTTCCCGAAAAGTGGCTTAGTAAAAGGATAGAATAGTTGTTTGGTCTCTTTAATAAAAAAACGGCTACTTGGCTAGGTGTCGATATCGGTTCGTCAGCAGTCAAGTTAGTAGCGCTGAGTCGTGGAAAAAGAAATTTATGTCTCGATTCGTATGCAGTTGTCGGTTTGCCTCCTGCAGCAATCGTTGATGGACACGTGCAAGAGCTTGGTGTTGTAGCGGAAGCTGTTGAAAAAGGCGTAAAAATCTGTGGCTCAAAACTCAATAACGTTATTACAGCTGTCCCTTCTTCTGCGGTTATTATCAAGCATCTAGAGCTCTCCAACGCATTTTCAGAAGCAGAATTAGAAGATCAGGTAAAAATAGAAGCCGATCAGTTTATCCCATACCCTCTTGATGAAGTCGCAATCGATTTCGAAGTGCTTGGTCCTCATGCACTCGATCCAGATTTAAACCGTATTTTGCTAGTCGCTTGTCGTAATAATGATGTAATACAGCGAGAAGCTTCTATTAACTCTGCAGGGTTACACTGCGAAATAGTAGATGTCGATACTTTCGCGATTGAGCGGATGCTGTCCTTTATTAGCCGAGATAATTTAAAAGAAGATGATCTTGTAGCATCGATAGACATCGGTGCATCGACTATGACGCTTAATGTTCTGCATCATGGTGAAATTATCTATAACCGTGAGCAGGGGTTTGGTAGTAATGAGCTGACCAACTCCATACATATACAAACAGGTATGTCTGTAGAGGAGGTAGAGCAGTCCTTTAGGCTTAATGAAATTAGTGTAGAAGTAGAAGCTATGCTGATAGAACCATTTAGGCACACAATTGCGCAACAGGTATCTAGGGCGCTGCAGTTTTACTACTCTTCAAATGTGCAGAATCAACTTTCAAAAATATACCTCAGTGGTGGCTGTTCATCAATTAAAGGACTAGTTGAAATACTGGAAGAAGAATTGGGTATAAATGTTGAAGTGACCAATCCATTTAAAGAGATGGAGATTCAGGCGAAAATTAATAAAGAGCGCTTGTTACAAGATGCGCCGGTGTTAGCTAAGGCATGTGGGCTAGCACTAAGATTCTTTGATCAAAGGTAGTACATGGCTAAAATAAATTTAAGAGCATGGCGAGAAGAGCGCAACGAGCAAGCTCAAAAAAGCTTCGTCACTTATTTATTGTTCAGTGTTGTGTTGGCTGTGGCTGTTGTGTTTGCTTTGGGGAAATACTTTGATGCACAAATGGATCGCCAAAATGTGCGTAATAGTTATCTCAAAACAGAAATTGATCAGCTAAGAACTAAAATTAAAGAAATTGAAAATCTCAAAAAGCTCAAAGAGAAGCGCTTGGCAAGACTTAAAACTATTCAGCGCTTACAAGGTAATAGGCCTCTAACGGTGAGGTATTTTGATGAGCTTGTGCGTGTATTGCCAGAAGAGCTTTATTATACGTCTTTAGTTCGTCAAGGAGATATGTTGGCTGTAAACGGTTTGGCGAATAGAAACCAAGATGTTTCGGAATTAATGCGTAATCTTAATAAGTCGCAGTGGTTTGGAGAACCTAATTTGATGACTGTCGGTGCCCAGGATTTAAGTCGGAGATTTAACTTAAACGTGCAGCTATCGAAGGGGAATAAAGTTGATTGATGATTTTAAGGGCGCGTTTAAAGGCTTTGACCCAAATAACTTAGATCTGGCGACGGCGGGTACATGGCCTATTGGCGTTAAAATAATCAGTTATATATTGGTTTTTGTGCTGGTTGTGTTTTTAGGCATAACATATTACATCAGTGATAAAGAGAGCCTTTTAGATGCTCAAGTTCGAAAAGAAGATGATTTAAAAACAGAATATAGTGGTGTTTCAAACCGAGTAGCTAACCTTGCAGGCTTGCGCAAGCAAATGGCGGATGTGGAAGAGCAGTTTAAAGAGATTAAGCGTCAACTGCCTACCGAAAAAGAAGTGCCAGGGTTGCTGGAAGATATCACGAATATTGGTATTGCATCAGGTTTGACTATCAATAGCATAGCATTGCAGCCAGAGAGAAAAGAACAGTATTACATCGAATTGCCAATTTTGATTTCTGCACAAGGAACATATCATCAAGTAGGGAACTTTGTCAGCGGCATAGCGGCATAGCGGCAATAAAGCGTATTGTTACCCTTCATGATTTTAATTTGTCGCCGACAAAAGAAGGGCAATTAACAATTTCAATTACTGCAAAAACATATCGCAATGAAGATGAATAGTATGCAATTTATAAAATGGCTAATGCTGAGCATATTGTTATCGGGCTCAATGTCTGGCTGCGTATGGATTAACAATACTGATGACTTGATGAAGTTTGTCGCAGAAGTACAAACGCGCCCTTCTAGGCCTATTAAATCGTTGCCTGCCTTTGAGGCATATGAAGCGTTCGTGTATGAAGGGACCTCGTTAAGAAATCCATTTTTAGCTGTCGTGCAATTTGTGCCTGATATAGAAGAGCAAGATCTACAATTAAAAGTAGATTTAGGTAATGCAAATGAGCCGAGTACCGAACGTTTAAAAGCATACCTTGAAGGGTTTGATCTTAAGGATCTTGTAATGGTGGGTAGCATTACGAAAGGTCAAGACGGTAATTGGGCATTAATCGTTGATACTAATGGTGAAATTCATCGGGTGGCTGTAGGTGATTTTATGGGCAAAGATCATGGCCAAGTGGTCAATATAAATGGTCAAAAGATTAAGTTAGTAGAAACCATTTCAAATGGTAGAGGGGGGTGGATTACCCGGCCACAAAGTATTGAGCTTACTGAGTCAAAGGATCCATAGGGAATATATATGTTTACTCAAATACAACTAATTTTTAGCACTAATATACGACGCTTCTGTAAGCTGTTTCTATTCGTGTCTGTTGTGCTATCAAGCCATTTGTTTGCACAAGATATCTTGCTACTAAATGTCGATGTGCGTTCAATTTCTGCAGGTAAGGTTGAATTGAAAATGCAATTCGATGCACCTCCACCTGTACCAACAGCGTTTGTGTTGAAATCCCCAGATCGTGTACTAGTCGACATGTGGGGTGTGGAGAACGGTACTTCACAAAAGATGATCGATGTAGGAGGTAAGACCCTAAGAGAGGTTGAGCTTGTTCAAGTTAAAGGACGGCTAAGATTAGTGGCCAACCTAAATCGAATAAGTAATTACAGCTCCTATGCACAAGATAACGACCTATATATCGTATTGGAACAGGCAGAAGGAAGTACTGCTAGTAGTGGCAATGCAACGGCTGAGAAAAAGCAGATGCCAAGCATCAGTTCTGCGCCAGTTCAAAAGAGGACGCGAGTTCAGGGTATTGATTTTGAGCGTGCTCAAAATGGTGTTGGCCGAGTAAAGATAAAATTGTCAGATGATCGAGCGGGTGTTGAGGTTCTTGAAGAAGGGCATAACGTGCTTGTGAATATTACAGGGGCTATTTTGTCAGATCAGCTGAATAACCGTTTGGATGTGCAGGACTTTAATACGCCGGTTATGTTCATTGATACATTCTCTCAAGGTCAAAATAGCGGCATATTGATTAAGCCGAGTGCAGTGCCTTACCGATTTAAATCTTATCAAGTTGGGCGTGAGTTGGTTGTTGATTTTTGGCCGAAAACGGCGCGAGCTATCGCACAAGCTAAAGCCAAGAGTAGTAGTCAAAGAGCGCGAAAGAAAACGTACACGGGTGAAAAAATTGATCTGAACTTTCAGAACGTAAGCATACGTTCTGTATTACAGATTATTGCAGAGGTTGCTCAGAAGAACTTGGTAGTCGACGACAGTGTAAACGGTAATATTACATTGCGCTTGCTGAGTGTTCCCTGGGATCAGGCATTAGATATAGTGCTAAAAACACGAGGCTTGGACAAGCGTTTAGTTGGTAACGTTTTGTTGGTGGCGCCAGCGGCAAAGATTGCAGAGCGAGAGCGTATTGAACTTGAAGGCCAAAAGCAAATAGAGGAATTGCTGCCAATCGAGACGGAGTTTATCCAAATAAATTACCGTAAATCTTCTGAAATGAAGAAGCGCTTGGAAGAAGCTAGCTTGATTTCAAAACGTGGCTTTGTATTGGCAGATGACGCTACTAACGTATTGATGATTAGAGAGACGTTAAAGCAGCTTGTGGTGATTCGTAATACGCTATCAAAATTTGATGTTTCCGTATCGCAGATAATGATTGAAGCCAAAATGGTAGTTGCCAGCAACGATATCAGTAAAGAGCTTGGTGTACGTTGGGGGCTGGGTTATAACGATGGCCGTTATGTTGTTGGCGGTGGCGCTGATGGTGCATTAGGATTACCAGGTGGGGCGGGTGGGTTAAATGCACCATTGACTGTGGATCTTGGTGTAACCACTCAATCTGCTATCCGCTTAGGATATATCAGCTCTAATGGTGTGCAGTTAAATGCAGAGATTTCTGCGTTGAATACTGCAGGTGATGCAGAGGTGATTTCGCAGCCGAAGGTGATAACCACGAATGGCCAGCCTGCAGAAATTGAATCTGGTCAACAATTGCCCTATGTTGTTGTAAAGGATGGTACGCCGACTATTTCGTTTAAAGATGTTGTATTGTCTTTAAAAGTAACACCTCAGATTACGCCTGGTGATAGAGTAGCCCTTCAGTTAGAGTTGACACAAGACTCAGTAGGCTCGGTATTACCCAATGGTGAAGTGAGTATTAATAAAAACTCGTTAAAAACATCTGTCATCGTTAAAGATAATGATACTATTGTGTTAGGTGGTGTCTATCGAACCGAATCAACAAATTCAGTGGCTAAAACACCAGTGCTGGGGGATTTACCAGTCGTAGGTAAGCTTTTTCGACAAACGCGAAAAAGTGAAAAGAAAAATGAGTTGTTGATTTTCATAACACCAAAATTGATTAGAGAAAGTTTAAATAGAAGTTAAGGTCTAGATTGAATATATTCCTCGTTGGTCCTATGGGTGCGGGTAAAAGCACAATAGGATTACTACTCTCCAAAGAACTCAATACTCCTTTCTACGATATAGATAAAGCCATAGAAGAGAGGGCGGGTGCTAATATACCTTGGATATTTGATATTGAGGGTGAAGCAGGCTTTAGGCAGCGTGAAGAGCAAGTGATTGAAGAGTTGACTCGATTGTCGCCAGTGATCGTCGCCACAGGTGGTGGAGCGGTAATTAGTGCTGCCAACCGTGAAAGCTTGAGTGCACGTGGAATGGTTATCTACCTTAAAACAACGGTTGAGCAGCAGCTTGAGCGTACATCAAAAGACAAAAATAGGCCTTTGCTACAGGCTGAATCTCCTCGTGACGTCCTTACCCAGCTGATGAAAACTCGCGAGCCGCTATATCAGCAGATTAGCGATTTAACTATTCATACGGATAGAAGACACCCGCGCACAGTCGTGTCTGAAATTATAAAGAAAATCAAAACAGATTTTTCATGATCCAGGCTTCCCTATAATAGAAATCTTTGTTTCCTAAGATTTTTATTTTCTATTCATATATTTTCCTGATCTTTAATGCTTAGAGTAATAATCGATAAAAAACTATTCAAAGTAGGGAGTTTATTAGTAAAATTGCAGGCATTTATTGCTAGTGAAATGTATTTGTATCTCACCTTTGGATATAACAGTTTATAAATGAAGGGTGTGGCAAGTGCTGGTGTTTTCTTGTGTCACGTAAAAGTTGTTGAAAATATAACCTCTTGCTAGCGAAGAGTACATTTTACATCCTTAAGTCTTTCTAAATATTAAAGAAAATTAAAACAAATTCTTCATGTTGGTAAGTTTATGAGGAGTTTTTGAAATTAGTCAACGTTGCGCGGAGAAAGAGAGTGGACGCTTTGAAAGTTGAGCTGGGAGATAGAAGCTATCCTATCTTCATCGGTGAAAATATTTTAACGCAATCTAACATTGCAAGTTTTGTTTCAGGTAAACAAGTGATGATTGTCAGCAATGAGACAATCGCTCCACTTCATCTTCAAGCTCTAGTTGATCAATTAGCCGGATTACAAGTGGATCAAGTAATACTGCCTGATGGTGAGCAGTTCAAAAATCTTGCATCAGTAGAGCTGATATTTGATCAGTTGCTTGAAAAAAGACACAACCGCACAACGACACTTATCGCTTTAGGTGGTGGCGTGGTCGGTGATATGACAGGCTTTGCAGCGGCGTGCTATCAGCGTGGTGTGAACTTTATTCAAATTCCTACTACTTTGTTGTCCCAAGTCGACTCATCAGTTGGTGGCAAAACAGGTGTGAACCATCCCCTAGGCAAAAATATGGTGGGTGCATTTTACCAACCACAAGTTGTTGTTGCTGATATCGGATTTTTTAGCACTTTAGCAAAGCGAGAAGTTGCAGCAGGTATTTCTGAAGTTGTGAAGTATGGACTTATTTACGACGCTGACTTTTTTGTTTGGCTAGAAGAGAATATGCAGGCCATTGTTAATATCGATCCACAAGCGATGAGTTATGCAGTAAAGCGCTCTTGTGAAATTAAAGCACAAGTTGTTGCAGAAGATGAGACAGAGCAAGGAATAAGAGCGTGGCTGAATTTGGGGCACACCTTCGGTCATGCCATTGAGACCCATCAAGGTTATGGAAACTGGTTGCATGGAGAAGCTGTGGCAGCGGGGACTATTATGGCTCTCGACTTATCTTGTCGATTAGGCTGGATAAGTGAAGAGTTACTAGCGAGAACAAAGGCAATGTTTGAAATTGCTGGGTTGCCAGTACTTCCACCAGAAAATATGACAGAAGATGATTTTATTCAATTAATGTCAGTTGATAAAAAAGTATTGGAAGGAAAGATTCGTCTAGTGCTTATAAAAGAGCTTGGGAGAGCTATTGTGACCGATGACTTTGATCATGATTTGCTTAAACAAACTTTAGCAATAGCGAAGTAGTGCCGAAAAAGGCAGTGAAATAGTAACTATATGGATTTAATTACTTGTATTTGAATCAACATCATAACTAAGATTCAGATCATATTTAACTTGGAGTGTTAAAGTGGTGGACGGTATAGCAGGCGTTTAGCTAATGATACTGATTTATCACAGCTGTCACTAATAGTGCGTCTACAACAAGGGAGTCTTTAATTGGCCCCTTATCAAGATACTGTTAAGTATCAAAAGAAACTAGGAGAAGAAAGTAAATGTCCGATAATTTGTATTTCGAGCCACCCTCGAGATTGCAGTTAGTAGATAAACTTGCGCATTTGCTACGTTTCTCCAATACATTATTAGTTTTGGCAGGTCCATCGGGTGCTGGCGTGACAACTGTTACTGAGCAGTTGCATAGTCAAGCAGTTGAAGATGATGTCTATATCCTATCGCTGCGCTTATCAGCGGCTACTAACGTAAATAACTTGTTGAAATTGCTCAATGATGCAATGGACGAGTTAGTTAATCCTCAAGACTCTGTGGATCAAGATGGTCTTACTTTGCTGCACAAAAAGATCGATACATTATCGAAATTGCAGCGTAAGTTACTTATATCGATCGATAATGCAGATTTCTTAAGTGATGAAGCGTCAGAAAGCTTAGTCAACCTGCTTTCAGCGAATCAAGGGAAGATCGCGATTACTTTGGCAGGTAGTGAAAGCCTAGTGGCACGTGCGAAAACGCTTGTTGAAGCACAAGGTTTGTCAGAGAGTCTGCACGTAGAAATACTTAGTCCATTCAATCGTTTAGAGACTGAAGAGTTTATCCAGCTACGCTTTTTACGGGGTAACGATTTCAGCAATAAACAATTGTCAGAGATCTATCTTAATTCAGAAGGGTATCCAGGCAGAATAACCTTGATGACTTCGCAGATGATTAAGTCAGGTAAAATCAGCTTAAACGGCAAAAACAATATTTTACCTGTGCCACATATTATTGGTATAGCAGTGCTATTAACCGCTATTGCAGGTGGGTTGCTATGGCAATCAAGCTCTGATGAAGCCTTACAAGATGCTTCTGTTAATGATAATGCTGAGCCATTAGCAGGCATTACAAGTCAGTCTCTAGTGCTTGATATTAACGAAGAAGAGCAATTGGCTGATGGTGTCCAAGCTAAAGAGTTAGAAAGTGAAATAGCTGCACTATCTGAAAGAATTAAAGCTCAAGAACAGCTCATAGACAAAGCCAAAGAAGACAGCGCGCTTTCGCAAGAAAATACTGTTGAAACTGCTGGCATTGCAGCTGTCGATGAAAATGACCAGAGCGCTTTGTCGCAAGCAGATCAGATACGTAATACTGATATAGAATTGATCGATCAAATAGAGACAGCGAACGGCGATGAGGCTTCGCAATTAATCACAGATCAAGTACAAGAAACTGGAAGCATTGCAGGGCAATTAGTAAGCGATAACTTGCCATCGGCAGAAAATATAGAACAAGCTGAAGAGGCAATCAATCCTGGTGTTGTGAAGATAGAGCCTACAACCAATGCGAATGACACTGTTGCAAGTGATGACCAAGCAGATACGGTAAGTATCGAGCAAAAACAGCCTGAGCAGAAACTAACGCTGACACAGCAGTTTGCCCAGTTAAGTGGTGAGCTGAAAAAGAATATTGATCCCGCTATGCTACAGCCCGCTGTTAACCAAGGGAGTTCAAGTACACCTGCGGTAATCGTTGAAGACTTAAACGCTAATATTAAGCCTGTGAAAGCTCCTGAAGTAGCTATTATTGAACAAGTAGATGTTAAGCCTATAAAACAGGTTGAAGCGGCTAAAGTAATAAAAAAGACCCCAAAAAAGGTCGTGGCAACAGTTAAACCTAAAAAAGTTGTGAAAACTACAGCTACTGAAAAAGTCACAGATGCTTCAGTGCAAAAATGGCTTTCTCATGATGTCATACTAAATTGGCCTTCATCAGGCTATACCCTGCAACTGCTAGGTGCGAGATCTCAAAGCAGTGCCGTCCGCTTTTTGCAAAGTATGCCCAACTCAGAAAAGATGTATTACTACAAAACTGAGCTTAAAAATAGAGATTGGAATGTCATCATTTATGGGCAATATGCCAATAGAACAGCAGCAACATCAGCGATTGCTAAGCTTCCAAAGGCTCTCAGAGAGCTAAAACCGTGGCCTAAAGCCATAATTACGGTGAAAAACAGCATTAAAAAGTAATGTAAATATTCTTTTTTATGGTAAATCACTCTAAATACCTGGCTTTATAAGGTTTTTTCTATCGTATATTGGCCAAATACTTGCATGGAAATTGTTCAACTCCTCATAGGTGTGTACACTAGCCCTCCCCTTTTGATCTAAAAAAACAGGTCAATAATACAATAATAATACAATAATAATGCGATAAGGGGTTGATTCTTATAAACTTATTGAGCGAAGTTGATTTATGAGTGTAGGTCTTTATCGCGCGGATGAATTCAAGGATAACTGTGGTTTCGGGTTAATGGCCCACCTTGAAGGACGCGCTAGTCATGAACTGTTAGAGAAAGCAATTGAAGCGTTAGTTTGTATGACTCATCGAGGCGGTATTGCCGCAGATGGTAAAACAGGTGACGGCTGTGGATTGCTATTACAAATCCCCGATTCTTTTTTGCGAGCAGTAATAAAAGAAGAACAATCAATCACACTTGCTGAGCAATATGCCGTAGGTATGATTTTCCTCCCACGTGATCCTGTAAAAGCGAGCTTTGCACGGGAAAAGGTGAACCAAGCGCTGGCTGAGCAAAACTTACTGGTTAAAGGCTGGCGAGAAGTGCCAACTGATGATTCTTGTTTGGGGCCGATTGCCAAGGAGCATGAGCCGCAAATAGAGCAAGTATTTGTTGAGCCTCAAGGCCACACTGAACAGCAATTTAGTGTGAGTTTGTTTGTTGCAAGACGTAAAGCTGAAATCCTTCTTGAGGCAGATGATGAGTTTTACATTTGCACGTTATCAGAAAAGGTTATTTCTTATAAGGGCCTAACGATGCCCGTAGATATTGCAGTCTATTATCGTGATCTTGCAGATCCACGATTAGAAACTGCAGTGTGCACCTATCATCAGCGATTCTCTACCAATACAGCGCCTCGCTGGCCACTGGCTCAACCATTTAGGTTGTTAGCACACAATGGTGAGATAAACACCATTGAAGGCAACCGGAGTTGGGCAAAGGCCCGTGCGAAGAAATTCGTCACGCCTATGATCGATAATCTGGAAGAACTACAGCCAATTGTAAACAGTAGCGGCTCTGACTCATCATCTATGGATAATATGTTGGAGTTCCTGTTAACGGGCGGAATGGATCTATACCGTGCTGTGCGCACTATTATTCCACCTGCATGGCAGAATGTAGATACCATGGATACGAGCTTGCGCGCGTTCTATGAATATAACTCTATGCATATGGAACCTTGGGATGGCCCTGCAGGTATGGTTATCACAGATGGTCGTTATGCCGTTTGTATGCTGGACAGAAATGGTTTGCGCCCATCGCGCTGGGTGATCACTAAGCAAGGTTATATCTGTACAGCGTCTGAAATTGGTGTATTTGATTACAAACCTGAGGATATTGTTGCTCAAGGGCGAGTAGGTCCTGGTCAAATTTTAGCGGTGGATACACATAGTGGTGAAATACTTCACACTGCAGATGTAGATGATAAATTAAAAGTTCAAAAGCCTTATAAAAAATGGCTACGTGATAATGCACTACGTATTGAACAGACCTTCAACTTAACAGAAGAATCGCAATCATTTCGTAAGATGACGGTTGAAGAAGTTAAGACCCACATGAAAATGTTCCATATTACCTTTGAAGAGCGCGATCAAATTATTCGCACTTTGGGTGAAACGGGAATGGAAGCGATTGGCTCGATGGGCGATGACAAGCCAATGGCGGTGTTATCTCAGCATGAGCGTTCAATTTACGACTATTTCAGACAACAATTTGCACAAGTTACCAACCCCCCGATAGATCCATTAAGGGAAGCGGTAGTGATGTCCTTAGAGACATGCATAGGTGCAGAGCTAAACTTATTTGAAGAGACACCTGAGCATGCTCGTCGTATCATCCTAACGACGCCGGTGCTGTCAGCGAGTAAATTCAGACGCTTGAGAGATAACCAGTTTGATGGTTTCTCAGTAGCGACGATCGATCTGAATTATGATCCTGAGAAATTATCACTTGAGCAAGCCTTAAAAAGGGCTGTAGATCAAGCAGAGCAAGAAGTACGCTCAGGGCATGTAATTATCATTCTATCAGATGCGATGTTGACCAAAGGCTGTATTCCTATTCCTGCTGCTATGGCAACAGGTGCGGTACATAAGCGTTTAGTCAATGAAGGCTTGCGCTGTGACTCTAATATCGTGGTAGAAACCGGTACCGTAAGAGATGCCCACCAATTTGCTGTGTTGTTTGGTTTTGGTGCGACAGCCGTTTATCCGTATTTGGTCTATCGTGTACTAAGAGATTTATGTGAAAGTGGTGAGCTACCTTTAGAGCCATTAGATAGTCATGAGAATTATCGAAAAGGTATTAACAAAGGGCTAATGAAAATTCTCTCTAAAATGGGGATTTCTACCATAGCTTCCTATCGTGGGGCGCAGTTATTTGAAGCTGTGGGCCTAAGTAGCGAAATTATTGATACCTGTTTCACCGGCGTAAGCAGTCGTATTCAAGGTGCTAAGTTCAATGATTTCGAAATTGATCAAAAAACATTAGCGAAAGAAGCTTGGTTAGCTCGCAAGCCAATACGTCCTGGTGGCTTGTTTAAATACAAATTTGATGGTGAATATCATGCCTTTAACCCTGATGTTGTCAATACAATTCATCAGGCGGTTAAGAGCGGCGATAGCAAAATCTATCAAAAGTATGCGGACTTAGTGAATAAGCGTGGAGTAGCAACTCTGCGCGATATGTTAAAGCTCAATGATGAACAACAAGCAATCGATTTAGATGACGTAGAGCCTGTTGAAAATATCTTGCGCCGCTTTGATTCAGCAGCAATGTCTCTTGGTGCTCTTTCACCTGAAGCTCACGAGGCGCTTGCAACTGCGATGAATGAGCTAGGTGGGCGCTCAAACTCTGGTGAAGGCGGTGAAGATCCAGCACGCCACGGCACAATTAAGCGTTCTAAAATTAAGCAGATTGCATCAGGGCGCTTTGGTGTTACACCTGAATACTTGATCAATGCAGAAGTGATGCAGATTAAAGTGGCGCAAGGAGCAAAGCCCGGTGAAGGAGGGCAGCTACCAGGTGCTAAAGTGAACAAGCTCATTGCGCGTTTACGCTACTCAGTGCCAGGCGTTACATTGATTTCTCCACCACCGCATCACGATATTTATTCCATTGAAGATTTAGCACAGCTTATCTTCGATCTTAAGCAGATCAACCCAGAAGGGTTAGTGTCTGTGAAACTCGTATCGCGCCCAGGTGTAGGCACAATTGCCTGTGGTGTTGCAAAAGCCTACGCTGATTTGATTACTATCTCTGGTTATGATGGCGGTACCGCAGCATCACCGATGACCTCAATACATCATGCTGGCTCTCCTTGGGAGTTAGGTTTATCTGATGCGCATCAATCGCTGCGTGGCAACCAATTGCGTGGCCGCGTTCGTCTGCAAACAGACGGTGGCTTAAAAACCGGCCTAGATGTTGTTAAAGGTGCTATTTTAGGGGCTGAAAGTTTCGGTTTTGGTACGATGCCAATGGTTGCTTTAGGGTGTAAATTCTTACGTATTTGTCACCTAAACAACTGCGCGACCGGTGTGGCGACACAAAACGAAGAGCTTAGAGAAGAGTTTTTCCGTGGCACGGTTGAGATGGTTAAAAACTTCTTTACCTTTGTTGCAGAAGAAACACGTCAATGGATGAGCTACCTCGGTGTGCGCACTCTTGAAGAGCTTGTAGGGCGCGTTGACCTGCTTGAAAAAATTGAAGGTAATACCAGCCGTCAAAAGAATTTAGACCTCAGTGCTATTATCAGCGATGGCGGTGTTGCAAAAGAGATGCCTCACACTTGTGAAGTAGAGCGCAATGATCCTTATGATGCCGGTGGCCTAAATAGCAAAATGCAGCAAGTTGCTAGTGCTGCCATTGAAGGCAAAGAAGGCGGATCATGGCAGTTTGATATTACGAACTGCGATCGCTCAGTTGGCGCTAGAACCTCAGGTTTAATTGCTCGAAATCATGGTGATCATGGAATGGCTAGCGAGCCAATCAGCTTCCACTTTACAGGTCATGCCGGGCAATCATTTGGTGTATGGAATGCAGGTGGCCAGCATTTGTATTTGCAAGGGGATGCTAACGATTACGTCGGCAAAGGTATGACAGGCGGTAAAATCGTTATCAAAACGTTTGCTGATGTCGATATCAACTCGACCGCAATTATCGGAAACACTTGTTTATACGGCGCTACTGGAGGCAAACTTTTTGCAGCAGGGCGCGCAGGTGAGCGTTTTGGTGTACGTAACTCCGGTGTTATGTCAGTTATTGAAGGCGCTGGCGATCACTGCTGTGAGTATATGACCGGTGGTTTAGTGGTTGTATTGGGCCCAACCGGATATAACTTCGGTGCTGGTATGACCGGTGGTTTTGCTTACGTATATGATGCCGATAAGTCATTTGTTGATAAATATAACAATGAGCTTGTTGAAATTCAGCGTATCCATACTGAAGTGATGGAAGAGTACAAAAACCATCTTCGCTCTGTGATTAAAGAGTTTGTTGAAGAAACGGGTAGTGCTTGGGGTGCTGAGCTATATGAAAACCTAGAAGACTATTTGCGTCATTTCTGGCTGGTGAAGCCAAAAGCTGCAAGTTTAGCCAAATTACTGACCAATATGCGCGTACGGCAAGAGTAATTGCTTGGATGATGCCAGTTAGTCATGATTGTGGTAGCGAACTTTTTGATTGTGTGAGCTACCACTTGATAGGATTCATTTAGCAGGTAAGCCTGCTGTGATAAAACAGGGCCGTGAATAAGCGGTCGCTGTGAGAGGTAATAATTATGTCAACGCGATTACATAACGATTTTCAGTTTTTAGACTTGTCTCGTAAAGGGCCTGTAAAAGTTGAAGCAGAAACACGTAAAGAGCGTTTTGCTGAAATATACGAGCCTTTTAAGCCTGCTCGTGCAGCTAAGCAATCCCACCGTTGTTTAGAATGCGGTAATCCCTATTGCTCTTGGAAGTGCCCAGTGCACAACCATATTCCCGACTGGTTAAAGCTGGTTTCTCAAGGCAATATTATAGAGGCCGCTGAGCTTTCCCATCAGACAAACTCGCTGCCAGAAGTGTGCGGCAGAGTATGCCCTCAAGATCGGTTGTGTGAAGGAGCTTGTACGCTCAACGATGGCTTTGGTGCAGTGACAATAGGCTCGGTAGAAAAGTATATTACAGATACTGCAATGGCGATGGGCTGGGAGCCTAATCTTGATGATGTTGTTAAAACCGATAAAAAAGTAGCGGTGATTGGTGCAGGTCCTGCAGGTTTAGCCTGTGCAGATGTACTAGTGCGTAATGGGGTTAGTCCAGTTGTATTTGATAAGCACCCTGAAATTGGTGGTTTGCTAACTTTTGGTATCCCTGAATTTAAGTTAGAAAAAACGGTGATGGAGCGTCGTCGTCGCATTTTTGAAAATATGGGAGTTGAGTTCAAGCTCAATACCAGTGTTGGCGATGATATTCAGTTCAAGGATTTATTGGATGAATATGATGCCGTCTTCATGGGGATGGGCACTTACAATTACATGAAAGGTGGTTTCCCCGGTGAAGATTTAACAGGGGTGCATGAGGCTCTTCCGTATTTGATCTCCAACGTGAATAACCACTTAGGCTACCCGCAGGGCAGTGAAGATTTCATTGATTTGAAAGGAAAGAAAGTAATCGTGCTAGGTGGCGGAGATACCGCGATGGACTGTAACCGTACAGCCATTCGTCAAGGCGCGGAGTCGGTGATTTGTGCGTATCGTCGGGACAGAGCCAATATGCCTGGTTCTAAATCTGAAGTAGTTAATGCTAAAGAAGAAGGTGTGGTCTTTAAATTTAATCGCCAGCCTGTTGAAGTTGTTGGTGAAAATGGCAAAGTTACCGGATTAAAAGTGGTCAGAACGCAGATGGGTGCTGCTGATGAAAACGGTCGTCAGCGAGCAGAAGTTGTGGCAGATTCAGAGCAGGTTATTCCCGCAGATGCTGTGTTAGTCGCTTTTGGTTTTCGTCCAAGCCCAGCGCCATGGATGAGTGATTTTGGGATCAACCTTGAAAGCGATGGCCGTGTGGTTGCATTAGAAAAGGGCGAGTTTGCGTTTCAAACTAGTAACCCAAAAGTGTTCGCAGGTGGTGATATGGTCAGAGGATCCGATCTGGTTGTGACTGCAATTGCTGAAGGGCGCAAGGCAGCAGAAGGAATAATGGATTACCTCGAAGTTTAATCTTCTAACCAGCTGGCTTTTAATCAAAGTTCAGCTGGTGCATATTTTAGATTATTTGATAGCCAAACCCGCTTAGTTTTTTTTACTAGCAACTTCTGTTATTCTTGCCTTCCCTATATGTAGTTTTCAGATAAGTATTTGAAATAAAACGTGACCGGCATGCATTCACCGACCAATAAAGATCTAGCACACAAAGGCTTTACTCTTATCGAACTGTTGGTTTCGATGTCTATTTTGCTGTTATTAGTATTTGTTGCGGTACCGGGATTCAGTAGTTTTTCTTCTAGTAGTCGTGTTGACTCAGTACAAAGTCGTTTCCACTCAGCCATTCTTGTCGCTAGAAATGAAGCAATTAAACGCAACACTGTTGTGAAGCTTTGTGCAAGACAAGCGAATAGTAATCAGTGTCAAATACCAGCAACCACTAGCTGGGCAAATGGTTGGTTAGTTTTTATCGATGGTAATGATGATAATGATCGGGTGCTAACTTCATCAGCTGAGCGCTTATTTGTAGCTGATGCTATATCGAGTAACGTCACTTTTAAACGTACGACAGCTGCTGGTGATCCCGCTAGAGGTACTCTGTGTTTTAGTGGCTTAGGCTTGCTGTGTTCGGATAAAGATAACGCGAGTGAATTTGTTGTTGATACAGTCAGCGATTCAGGTGCGCAGTATGTGAGAAAACTGAATATCTCACTTGTGGGAAAAGTTTTACTGAGTAGTGATAAATATAAATGATAGCAATATTTCACAAAAAAGCTGAGTCTAGTACAAGGTATTCACAGCGAGGTGCTACTTTAATTGAAGTGCTCATCTCCTTATTACTCATTACTATTGGTTTATTAGGTATAGCGGCTTCCCAAATTACAAGTTTGAAAATGACGTTGAGCTCTTATCAGCGAAGTCAGGCAACAGTATTTGCTAACGATATAGCAGATAGGCTTCGGGCGAATATAAAAGAAGCTGAAGAGCCTGATTCAAAGTATTTATCTGCAATGCCTAATGGCGTTGATCACGGGACTGATTGTGTGAGTTATACTGGCGCTTTGACCAGTAATTGCAGTATCGAGAAAATGGCAGAGCAAGATGTGTTTGATTGGGCTCAACGTTTGCGAAATGAGTTCAATGGTGAAGGCATTATATGTCGAGATAACAGCCCGAACGATGGTACTGCTGCTGCGGCATCGGGTTGTGATAACCTAGCCGCTAGCCCACTGGTCATCAAAGTGTGGTGGGATGATGATCGAGACCCCAATACAGATAATTTTTTGTTTTCAACTAGTCTTCAGTTATAAAGAATCTAGCGCTTAGAAGATCTTGTGGATAAAATTGATAAATATCACATCTTGATCATTGTTAACTAAGCATTCTGAAATAACGGCGCATTTTTATCAATAAATCGGTAGAATACCCTCCATCTTAACACCATTGACTCCTGTGGCTTTGCCCGGTTTGAGTTCAAAGGGACAGTTTTTATATTTTTAGAGAACCTTGTGAATGTCTGAATTAAAAAATGATCGTTTTTTGCGTGCGCTAATGCGCGAACCTGTAGATGTGACACCTGTATGGATGATGCGCCAAGCTGGCAGGTATTTGCCTGAATACAAGGCAACCCGTGCCCGTGCTGGTGATTTCTTATCACTGTGTAAAAACCGTGAATTAGCCTGTGAAGTGACTATTCAGCCACTTGAGCGCTACAATTTAGATGCAGCTATTTTATTCTCGGATATTTTAACGATTCCAGATGCAATGGATTTAGGGTTGTATTTCGCTGAAGGCGAAGGGCCGAAATTTAGAAAAGTTTTGCGTACTGAAGCGGATGTTGCAGCGCTTAAAGTGCCGAATGCGGCGACAGATTTAGACTACGTGATGAACGCTGTAACAGAAATCAGAACAGCGCTATCTGGTCGTTGCCCGCTCATCGGTTTTTCAGGGAGCCCATGGACATTAGCCACCTACATGGTGGAAGGTGGTTCTTCGAAAGATTTCCGCCACATCAAAAAAATGATGTATGCAACACCTGAAGTAATGCATGAATTATTAGATAAACTCGCAGTGTCTGTTATTGATTACTTGAACCAGCAGATTTTAGCTGGTGCACAAGCGGTGCAAATTTTTGATACTTGGGGAGGCGTGTTAAGCCCAGAGATGTACCAAGAGTTCTCACTTAAATATATGCACAAGATTGTAGATGGTTTAATTAGAGAAGCTGATGGTCGCAAAGTACCGGTCATCTTGTTCACAAAGAATGGCGGTCAATGGTTAGAATCAATGGCAGCAACAGGCGCTGATGCGCTTGGGCTGGATTGGACGACAGAGCTAGGTGATGCAAGAGCACGTGTTGGTAATCAAGTGGCGCTGCAAGGCAATATGGATCCATCCGTACTCTATGCACCAGCAGCACGCATTGAAGCTGAAGTGCAGAAATTGCTAGCGAGCTTTGGACAAGGTGAAGGTCATGTATTTAACTTAGGTCACGGTATTCATCAGTTTGTCGATCCAGAAAGCGCGAAAGTGTTTGTTGATGCTGTGCATGAGTACAGTGCGAAGTATCACTAAGAAAGTTACTAAGAAAGTTACTAAGAAAGTTGCACTCTTCTCTTCATTCTTAACGCTTTAGCCTTAACTACAGCACTGTAAAGTGCTGTAGAATTTCTTCTCGAAAGTCTTTATATTTCCAATAAATACCTCTCTTCTTATGTGCATCACGCACTCTAAAACACAGTAGGTTAGCGATGGCTAAAACTAAAACTGCATTTGTTTGCGGCGACTGCGGCGCAGATTTTCCAAAATGGCAAGGGCAATGTACAGCGTGTAAAGCTTGGAACACGGTTACAGAGGTAAGGCTGGGGGCTGTTACAGCGCAGTCAAAGCCAAGATTTGATGGCTATGTGGGTAAAACGACTGACAGAATCGTTAACCTTAGTGATGTAGATTTATCGCAAATGCCGCGTTTAGTAAGTGGTAGTGCCGAGCTAGATCGCGTGTTGGGTGGGGGCTTAGTTCCCGGTTCTGCGATTTTGATTGGTGGGCATCCAGGCGCCGGCAAAAGTACACTTTTATTACAAGTAATGTGTTTCTTAGCTGAGTCAGTAACAGCGCTTTATGTAACGGGTGAAGAGTCTCTACAGCAAGTGGCTATGCGCGCCAATCGCTTAAAGCTTCAGCCAAAGCAATTGAGCATGTTATCTGAAACGAATGTAGAAGCCATTTGTCAGGCAGCTACTGAGCTAAAACCCAAAGTAATCGTCATTGACTCGATCCAAGTGATGCACATGGCAGAGGTTACCTCCGCCCCGGGATCTGTATCGCAGGTGCGAGAATCTGCTGCTGAATTGACGCGTTTTGCAAAACAGACGGGGACGATTTTGTTTTTAGTGGGGCATGTTACTAAGGACGGCTCTTTAGCGGGGCCTAAAGTGTTAGAGCATATTATCGATTGCTCCTTGCAGCTAGAGGGTTCTGCAGATAGCCGTTTTCGCACATTGCGCAGTCATAAAAACCGCTTTGGCGCCGTCAATGAGCTGGGTGTTTTTGCTATGCTTGAAACGGGCTTAAAGGAAGTTAAGAACCCGAGTTCTATTTTCTTGAGTCGCTCAGAAGAGGCGAGTCCTGGCAGTGTCGTGATGGTTGTATGGGAGGGCACGAGACCGCTATTAGTCGAAATACAAGCTTTAGTGGATGAGTCCCATATGAGTAATCCTCGGCGCATCACAGTCGGCTTAGATAGCAATCGTCTGGCAATGTTATTAGCAGTGCTGCATCGTCACGGTGGCTTACATATGGGTGATCAAGATGTGTTTGTTAACGTAGTAGGTGGTGTGAAAGTGCTGGAAACCAGTGCTGATTTAGCGCTGTTATTAGCGGTTATTTCAAGCTTTAAAAACCAAGTGCTTGATCAAGATCTAATGGTGATTGGTGAAGTTGGGCTCTCAGGTGAGATTAGGCCGGTTCCTAACGGGCAAGAGCGCATTAGAGAGGCTGCTAAACATGGTTTTAAGCGCGCTATCGTGCCCAAAGGAAATGTACCAAAAGGGGGCATCGCCGGTATGCAAATTGTCCCTGTTGTTAAATTAAGCGATGCTTTAAACGCGCTCTAATTTAATTTACTCAGAATCGGTGTACTTCTTATGAAGTGCGCCTTGAGCAAGCTGGTGAAGCTCTCTTTCTACTAAGCTCGCATCGCCTAAATTCAGTTCAATCAAGCGGCGTAAGTGAGAAGAGCTTTCCAAGTCGATATTTTCCAATTTAAAATGCAGTAGATCCCCTTCACGCTTAACTAAAGTCGCTAGAATATCAATGTGCTTACTTGCACCTAATAGCTCGATTGAAACGCTGGCATTTTGGCCTTGGCTGATCTCAATCTCTTGTTCTATATGAACTAAGGCGCCGCTTAAGCATACGTCAACTAAATGAGCGCTGTAGTGTTGGCGGTTAAAGTTAATGCTGCAATGTCCATCGAATTCAATCCTAGAAAAATGGCGTCTTTCTGATGTCTTCTCGTTCACATGATACTCCTTTAAAGGTGGTAGTCGGGCACAGCTTCTAATGAGAATATATAAACTATATCACTTAATACTGAGTTTTGCGTATTAAGTAGAGCTAAATGGAAATCACTGGCGGGGAAGAAAACAGATTTGATTGGGGGAGAATGGCACCAAGGTTTACTTGGCGCCACGTACTATTAACCAATACGCTTGTATTTGATACGCTCAGGCTGATGATCTTTACCGTAACGCTGTTTGTAATCTTCAGCGTACTCAGTGTAGTTGCCCGTAAAGAAGTTGACTTTAGAGTCTCCTTCGTAAGCAATCATGTGAGTACAGATGCGGTCAAGGAACCAACGGTCATGGGAAATAACGACAGCGCAACCAGGGAAGGCAAGTAACGCTTCCTCTAGTGCTCTTAATGTTTCAATGTCGAGATCGTTGGTCGGCTCATCGAGAAGTAGCACGTTGCCGCCGCTCTTGATTAGTTTCGCTAAGTGTAAGCGGTTACGCTCACCACCTGATAAATCACCAACGCGTTTTTGTTGATCTGAACCCTTGAAGTTAAATCGGCCGCAGTATGCGCGTGAAGGTGTGGTGTAGTTACCAATAGTGATAACGTCTTGGCCATCTGAAAGCTCTTCCCAAACGGTTTTATCATCGTTTAGGTTACGGCTTTGATCAACATAAGAAAGCTGCACAGTACTACCGAGCTTAATTTCACCGCTATCAAGTGTCTCTTCACCGACTAATGTTTTGAAAAGCGTTGATTTACCTGCACCGTTACCACCGATGATGCCAACAATAGCCCCAGGAGGAATGGTGATGTTTAAATCTTCAAAAAGAAGCTTATCGCCAAATGACTTCTTACCATTGATGATCTCAATAACTTGATCGCCTAGGCGTGGTCCTGGCGGAATGTAAAGCTCTTGTGTTTCATTACGCTTTTGGAATTCTTTAGAATTCATTTCTTCAAACTGACGAAGGCGCGCTTTAGATTTAGCTTGTCTGCCTTTTTGTCCTTGCTTAACCCATTCAAGCTCAGCGGCTACAGCTTTATTGTGCGCAGCTTCCGATTTAGCTTCTTGTGCAAGGCGCTGATCTTTTTGCTCTAACCAAGAAGAGTAGTTGCCTTCATAAGGGATACCGTGGCCTCTATCTAGCTCTAGAATCCAACCGGCAGCATTATCTAAGAAGTATCTATCGTGGGTAATTGCGACAACAGTACCTGTGTATTCCTGTAAGAAACGCTCTATCCAAGCAATCGACTCGGCATCCAAATGGTTGGTAGGCTCATCAAGTAACAGCATGTCAGGCTTATCAAGTAATAAGCGGCACAAGGCAACACGACGACGCTCACCACCAGAAAGGTGCTTAACCATTGCATCCCATGCCGGTAAACGCATTGCATCAGCGGCGCGCTCAAGCATAGTTTCCAAGTTGTGACCGTCTTTGGCTTCGATTAAATTCTCAAACTGCGCTTGTTTTTTCGCTAGCTCATCAAAGTCGGCATCGGGTTCAGCGTAAGCGGCATAAACGGCATCTAAGCCCGCTAGTGCTTCTTTGACATCAGATACAGACTCTTCAATGATCTCTTTAACCGTTTTGGTTTCATCAAGCTGCGGCTCTTGAGGAAGGTAGCCAACTTTAATACCGGGCATTGGCTGCGCTTCACCAATAATATCCGTATCAATGCCAGCCATGATGCGAAGCAGTGTTGATTTACCTGCACCGTTTAAACCGAGTACGCCAATTTTGGCACCAGGGAAAAATGAAAGAGAAATATCTTTTAGTATTTGACGTTTAGGTGGGACAATTTTGCCAACCCGATTCATGCTGTAAACGTATTGTGCCATTTTATTAGCCTTTTTTACGTTGATCTGTGGTTACTGCGGATCAATAATTAAGTTGAGTGCAACGCAGCACGATAGCTGCGATGGTGAATAGTGACTTATATAAATTGCTAATTAACTCGCTTTAGGAGTAAAGCGTTGTTCTAAGTAGTCGATGATGTCATTGGACTCATACATCCAAGTGACTTCCCCTTTGTCATCTTCTATACGCAGGCAAGGTGTTTTAATGCGCCCGCCTTGCTCGGAAAGTTCTTGGCGATGACCTTGGTTTTGCTTAGCATCGCGCAGTTCTATATCGAGAGATAGTCGCTTCATTGAACGGCGTACTTTGACACAAAATGGACATGCAGCAAATTGGTAAAGTGCTAAGCTAGCAGTTTGGCTGTTAACTTGCTGTTGTTCTTGATCACTTCTTTGAAGCCCTTTTGGGGACGTTAAAAAATCAAAAGTAAGAATGATACGGCCAAGCAGCCAGCGGATTATTTTCATAAGAGCTCTCAAAAATCACATATTTAAAATAAATGGCGCGTATTTTAACGTAAATATGCTTTTCTATAAATGCCTTTAGGAGGGCAATTTTCAGCTTGCATGATCAGTATTAATTTATGGGCTGATAAATTGGATCAAAGAAGGAGAAAAAACGCTTGCGGACGCAAAATTGTGCCAAAAAGAGACTTATTATGTCGAGATTAGTGTTATCAGCTGTAGTCAACTGGTTATAATATCGGGTATGTGAGCTGCAAACACTTGTTGCTTAAGTTGGTGCAGATTTAGGTTTTTTTATTTAAGCGCGTTCAAGTGCGGATATTCAGGGGATGCTTATGTTTAGCAAAGATATGACAATTGAAGATTACGATAAAGATTTATGGGCGGCGATGTCTGCAGAAGAGCAGCGTCAAGAAGAGCACATAGAGCTAATCGCATCAGAAAACTACACTAGCCCGCGTGTTATGCAGGCGCAAGGTTCTGGTTTAACTAACAAGTATGCTGAAGGGTATCCTGGCAAGCGTTACTACGGTGGTTGTGAGTACGTTGATATCGTTGAGCAGTTAGCAATTGATCGCGCTAAAGAGCTGTTCGGTGCAGATTACGCAAACGTCCAGCCTCACTCAGGCTCGCAAGCAAACGCTGCGGTGTACATGGCGCTATGTAAGCCTGGTGACACTGTATTAGGTATGAGCTTGGCACATGGTGGGCACTTAACACACGGTGCAACTGTGTCTTTCTCTGGTCGTATCTATAATGCTGTACAGTATGGATTACACCCAGAAACAGGTGAAATTGATTACGCAGAAGTAGAGCGTTTGGCTGTTGAACACAAGCCAAAAATGATCGTTGCTGGTTTCTCTGCTTACTCACAAATTGTTGACTGGAAGCGCTTTAGAGAAATCGCTGACAAAGTAGGTGCTTACCTATTTGTGGATATGGCACACGTTGCAGGCTTAGTTGCAGCAGGTGTTTACCCAACACCAATGCCGTTTGCGGATGTTGTTACTACAACGACTCATAAAACGCTAGGCGGACCACGTGGTGGTTTGATTCTTGCGAAGGCAAACGAAGAGCTAGAGAAGAAGCTAAACTTTGCTGTTTTCCCTGAGTCTCAAGGTGGCCCATTAATGCACATCATCGCTGCTAAAGCGGTTTGCTTTAAAGAAGCGATGGAAGCTGATTACGTAGACTACCAAAAGCAAGTTGTTATCAATGCACAGAAAATGGCAGAAGTGTTCATTGAGCGCGGTATCAACATTGTATCTGGCGGTACTGAAAACCATCTTTTCCTTGTTGATTTAATCGGCAAAGAATACTCAGGTAAAGATGCGGATGCAGCTTTAGGCCGTGCCAACATCACTGTTAACAAAAACTCTGTACCTAATGATCCAAGATCACCGTTTGTTACATCTGGTTTACGTATCGGTTCTCCTGCTATCACACGTCGCGGTTTTAAAGCAGAAGATGCTGCACAGTTGACGCACTGGGTATGTGATGTATTAGATAATATGGGTGACGAGAGCGTTGAACAGAGAGTTAAACAGCAAGTTATTGATATTTGTAAGCGTTTACCTGTTTATAAGTAATTTTAAATAGCTCATGTAAGAAAGGCGCCTTGTGCGCCTTTTTTTGTTTTTACGATATTTTTCTAATTCTAATGTTTAGCCCATGGTTAATCGGCTACTTCTAATATTATCGTTGAATAAAAAGTGCTGATGGTTGGATGTGTGAAAGGATTTCTTAAAAAACTGATTTATTCTGATTGCTTTTATTATGGGTTTCTTATAAGGGAATGTTAAATTCATTAGGGAAACAAAATTTCCAATAAGAAAAATAGTTAAAATATGGAAATTTTAGTGTATTGAAAATGAATACCCATAGACATTCAGATTTGCTCTAACTATCATTGGCAAATCATTTGATTAATTATAATTAAATGAAAAACCTTGAACGTTAGATAATAATAAATGGTGGGATGGATATGAAAAAAGTACATCAGCTTCTCGGTCTGTTGATGTTAGCCTTTAGTGCTAACCTCTATGCAGAAGAGAAAGGCGCTTTCGGTGCTGCAATTGCATCGGTAAGTGAGTCAGTAGATGGTTTTTTTAATGATTATACCGGGTGGTTTGTAAGCTCGATCTTTTACAGTGTGCCTGTAGGTGATGCGAGTTTTCCAATTATAGTAGGGTGGTTGTTGGTAGCAGCAGCAATCTTTACTGTTTACTTCGGTTTCGTACAATTTACACGTGCACGTATGTCAATTGACATCGTCAGTGGCAAGTTCTCTGATCCAAATTCAAAAGAAGACGGTGAGGTTTCTCACTTTCAAGCACTTACAACTGCATTATCGGGCACCGTTGGCCTAGGTAATATTGCAGGTGTTGGTGCAGCACTGGCTATTGGTGGCCCAGGTGCAACTTTTTGGATGATCCTTTGTGGTCTATTGGGAATGGCGTCAAAATTCTGTGAATGTACCTTAGGTGTTAAATACAGAACGGTATTACCATCAGGTGCAATCTCTGGTGGACCAATGTATTACCTAAGCCGCGGTCTAGGTGAAATGGGTCTAGGTGGCTTTGGTAAAGTATTGGCTGTTGGCTTTGCGCTAATGTGTCTTTTAGGCTCGTTTGGTGGCGGTAACATGTTCCAAGCAAACCAAGCACATGCAATGTTAACTTATGCATTTGAAGTGCCAAGTGAATACGGCATGATCACAGGTCTAGTACTTGCGGCATTAGTATTCTCTGTTATTGTTGGTGGTATGCCTTCAATCGCTTCTGTAACTGAAAAAGTAGTACCTTGGATGGCAGTGTTATACGTAGGTATGGCTATTGTTGTTATCGGTGCGAACATCGGTCAAGTGGGTGCGGCGTTCAGTGCAATTTTTGAAGGTGCATTCACAGGCGCTGGTGTTGCTGGTGGTGTTATCGGTGCATTGATTCAGGGCTTAAAGCGTGCGACGTTCTCAAACGAAGCAGGTATCGGTTCAGCGGCAATCGCTCACTCAGCGGTTAAGACTAAAGAGCCAGTAACAGAAGGTCTGGTTTCTTTACTTGAGCCTTTCATTGATACTGTTGTTATTTGTACTATGACTGCACTTGTTATCACGATTGCAGGTCTTAATGCTGCACCTTATCCTGGTGACGGTTTGACAGGTGTTCAGCTTACAGCTGCTTCATTCACTCAAACTGCTGGTGTATTCAAGTACTTACTAGCCCTAGCTGTAATCTTGTTTGCTTTCTCTACTATGATCTCTTGGTCTTACTACGGATTGAAAGCATGGACTTACCTATTTGGTGAGGGCGCTTCTATTGAGTTGGTTTACAAAGTTATCTTCTGTGTATTTGTTGTATTAGGTGCAACTATTCAGTTTGGTGCGGTTATCGACTTCTCTGACGCTGCAATCTTCGCAATGTCTATCTTCAACATCGCAGGTCTGTACTTCTTGATGCCTGTAGTTAAGAAAGAATTGCAATCATTTGTTGCTAGAGTTTACTCAGGCGAAATAAAGAAATACGACTAGAATAGTCTATAGCTTTTTAAAACCCGCTTCGGCGGGTTTTTTTGTTAGGGATACAGCGAACAAGTCCGCAAGGAGTATCTCGGAAATTATTCGCTGTTTCCTTAGCATTAGAAATGCCTATTTATAACAATAACGAAAATTAACAATCTTTAGGTGGAGAGAATCTCATGCAAGAAGAGCCTGGTTTTCACATTGATTTATCTAAAACCTTAATTCAAGACGGTCCAAAATTTTTATCTCATACAGTGGTGATTAGTGGTAATAACGCATACTTAAGGCCAACAATAAGCTCAATGTTATTCTGCTTTATTTATATTGTCGTGGGTGCTTTTTTAACAACGCTTGCGAGCTATATTATGATTACATCTGGTCAGTTAGATCTCGCTATTTTTATCGGTGGCTTTGGTGTTGCGATAGCAACATTTGGCGTTACTTTGATTCAGCCATTTCTAAAACGCGCGCGTTTTGATAGAAAGAAAGGAGTGTTCGATAACGGTGTTGATCGCAATGTGAAATTGGAGCAAATTTTATCACTGCAAATAAATAATAAAGTAGTTAAACGTAAACAGGCGCTTAACTATCATTGCTACGAGCTAAATATGCTGACGAAGAACGGGCGTAGGATTAACGTGCTCAATCACAATAGTATCAATCAGATTTTAATTGATGCTGAATTGTTAAAAAACTTTTTGAAGATAGAAGTGGACGACATGCGCCGCGAAATAGTACTTTAACGAAACAGAAACAGGTAATTAGGAGTATGTTTCAAGGATGTTTTTGCCACACGGAGAGTACCGCATAGAACTAGACAACAATGTTATGTTAGTGGAGGCTAAAGGGCCTTTCAATATTGAGGTTGTTAAACAATATAGTCAGCAAGTTGCAGCGACACTTAGGCAGTTAGTTTTACTTTGGGGGCAGGTTGTTATTTTGCATCAAAACAGTTTGTTTACACCTGAAGCTGAGCAACTTATGTACAAAACTGTTAAGGATAGAAAAGAGCATGGTCTAGTTGCCTCGGCAGTTATAATCAATGGTTCAGCTAGTCAGTTTATTATTGAGCAGCAAGTAGCTCAAATTTACCAAGCGTCGAAAGTCAGCTATCGGTTTTTTGACGATGAATGTGAGGCCAGAGCTTGGGTTGATGGAGCGCTCACTGGCTATTCATAACGCAATAACTCATGTACAATGCGCGTTTTATATTACCTACATCTGTTAAATATTGATCAGATAATCTAGTGTTTTTACTAAGTTATTGATATTTAAAGAAACGCTCTTTTTGGCAGGATTTTATTATGCATTGTCCATTTTGCACCGCAGTAGACACTAAAGTTGTCGATTCTCGATTGGTCGCGGAAGGTCAGCAAGTTCGCCGCCGTCGTGAATGCAATTCTTGCCACGAAAGATATACCACTTATGAAACCGCAGAGCTACTGATGCCTAGATTGATTAAATCTGATGGTTCCAGCCAGCCCTTTGACGAGCAAAAATTACGCGCAGGTATTTTGCGCGCCCTCGAAAAACGCCCTGTTGGGGTAGAGCAAATCGAAGCATTGATTAATCGTATTAAGTTATTTATCCGTTCAACGGGTGAGCGTGAAGTACCCGCTAGAATGTTGGGTGAAACGGTGATGGCTGAATTGCGTAAGTTAGATCAAGTGGCGTTTGTGCGATTTGCCTCTGTTTATCGCAGTTTTGAAGATATTAACGAATTCAAAGAAGAAATAGATAAGTTAGCAGTGGATGCTAGTCAAGTTTCCCAAATAACTGAGTCGTAATATTGCCATGCAAACTTCCGTTTTTGATCATCAATGTATGGCGCATGCTATTAGGCTGGCAAAGCTAGGTCGCTTTACCACAACCCCTAACCCTAATGTGGGTTGTGTGATTACTAAAGATCAACAGCTACTAGCCACCGGTTATCACTTACGTGCTGGGCAAGGACATGCAGAAGTAAATGCGTTGGCGAAATTGACAGCAGAGCAAATTAAAGGCTCTACAGCTTATGTTACTTTAGAACCCTGCTCACATACAGGAAGAACTGGCTCGTGTGCTCAAGCCTTAATTGATGCTCAAGTGAGTCGTGTTGTGTGTGCAATGCAAGATCCTAACCCACAAGTTGCAGGCCGTGGTTTCAGTATGCTTAAGGCCGCAGGTATCGAAGTGCAACAAGGTTTAATGGAGCAGCAAGCACTTGATATAAATAAGGGCTTCATTAAACGAATGACACAGCAGCGTCCCTTTGTACGCATTAAGCTGGCGATGAGTCTCGATGGTCGTACCGCGATGCAAAGTGGTGAATCACAGTGGATAACGGGGCCGAGTGCGAGATCAGATGTACAGCGTTTAAGGGCAAGCAGTTGTGCCATAGTGACAGGCATAGGTTCAATTTTAGAAGATGATTCGTCTTTAACTGTTCGCGTAAATGAGCTTGATATAGATGCTCATACATATGATTTACCTTTGATAGACCAGCGACAGCCTTTGCGTGTAGTACTTGATTCTAAGGGGCGATTACCAGCTGACGCTAAAATTTTGCAACAACCTGGGCGTACCTTACAAGTGACGACGGCTGATTCTGCTACGGTGAGTGCTGATACTTTGCTTCTTGATAGCAGCGATAAGGGGATTGATTTAATGGCTTTGTTAGAGCACCTTGCGGAAAAGGAAGCATGTAATAGTGTTTTAGTAGAAGCGGGTGCGAAAGTTGCAGGTAGTTTTGTTGAGCAGGGTCTGTTTGATGAGCTTGTTGTCTATATGGCACCAACCATTTTAGGCTCCACAGCACGCCCACTATTAGAAATAGACAAGCAGTTGATGTCTCAGCAGCAGCGCTTAACGCTGATTGATAAACGTTTTATTGGCGATGATTTGCGCTTAACTTACCAAGCTGTAAGTACAGCTGTTTAGGAGAGATAATGTTTACTGGCATTATAGAAGCAATTGGCACCGTTGCCGCGATTGAGCAGCAACAAGGCGATTTACAACTTTATATTCGCACCGCTTCTCTAGATTTATCAGATGTTAATTTAGGTGACAGCATAGCAACTAACGGTGTGTGTTTAACCGTGATTGATTTACCGGGAGATGGCTTTTGGGCTGATGTTTCCTGTGAAACTTTAGCGCATACTGACTTTGAGAATATTGAAGTGGGTGCCAAAGTTAATTTAGAAAAAGCGCTACTTGCCAGCTCACGTTTGGGTGGTCATATAGTGACCGGTCATGTTGATGCTATCGGTGAAGTGGTTGATAGAAGCCAAAATGCTCGTTCAATCGTGTTTTGGATCAAAGCAGGAAAGAGTGTTTCTCGTTATATTGCAGCTAAAGGCTCTATTACTGTTGATGGTGTTAGCTTAACTGTTAACGCAGTAGAAGGGGATCAATTTAGCTTGAATATTGTGCCTCATACCGCTGAAAAAACACTGATGGCAAACTATCAAGCGGGCAGTAAGGTACATTTGGAAGTTGATATCATTGCAAGGTATATGGAGCGTCTCTTAAGCGCCTCGCAAGCTAATGCAGATAACATCGAGCCACAAAATGATGAAAGTTTAACGATGGCCAAGCTTGCGCAGTTCGGCTTTGTAAAATAAACCGTAGGGTGTTATTTAATTTAGATAATGCCTTAATACAAATTAAGACTTAGAGAAAACGTCATGGAGCTAAATAGCCCAGAAGAAATCATTGACGATATTCGTCAAGGTAAAATGGTCATCCTAATGGATGATGAAGATCGTGAAAATGAAGGTGATTTAGTTATCGCTGCTGAAATGGTGCGTGCTGAGGATATCAACTTCATGGCGACCCATGCCAGAGGTCTGATTTGTTTGACGCTGACAAAAGAGCGTTGTGAACAGCTCAAATTACCATTGATGGTGAAAAGCAACGGCGCTGCTTTTGAAACGAACTTTACGCTTTCAATTGAAGCTGCTGAAGGTGTGACAACGGGGATCTCTGCCGCTGATAGAGCGCAGACTATTCGTGTAGCCGTACGTACTAATGCTGTCGCAGAAGATATTGTGCAGCCTGGTCATATTTTTCCGCTAATGGCGCAGCCTGGAGGCGTATTGCGCCGTGCAGGTCACACTGAAGCAGGTTGCGATTTAGCACGCCTTGCAGGTATGACACCAGCAGCTGCTATTGTAGAAATCATGAATGATGATGGCTCAATGGCGCGTCGTCCTGATTTAGAAAAATTCGCTGAGAAGCATCAGCTAAAGATTGGCACTATTGCTGATTTGATTCACTACCGTACGACAAATGAACACACTATTGAGCGTGTAGAAGAGTCGACAGTGAACACTAATCACGGTGAGTTTAAGTGCATATCATATTCTGACTCTATTCAAAATGTGACTCATGTTGCCTTTGTTAAAGGTGATATTTCTGAAGATCAACCGACACTGGTAAGAGTGCATATGCGTGGTGATGAGCTGCGTGACATGGTTGGCTTGGGAGAAGAGTCGCACTGGAATGTCGATAAAGCGCTTGCAAAAGTAGCGGCAGAAGGTCAAGGCGTTGTGCTATTGCTGGATAACGGTCAAAAAGAAGATTTCTCTGCGGCATTAGAGCGTTTATTAGCGAAAACGAATAGTCGTCCTGCGCCTGCCAATTACAGCTCGTCAGGTGCTTACCTAACAGTGGGAACTGGCTCGCAAATTTTGCGTGACTTAGGTGTCGGTAAAATGAAGCTAATGAGCTCACAAATTAAATTTAATGCAATTTCTGGATTTGATCTAGAGATTAGTGAATACATTACGTGTGAAGAAGGTAACTAAGAATGTCTGTACAAATTATTGAAGGTGACTTCGTCACAGGTGGCGGAAAATACACTATTGTTGTTGGCCGTTTTAACGCATTTGTTGTTGAAAGCCTATTGGAAGGCGCTCTAGATACCCTAAAGCGTCACGGCGTGAAAGATGAAGATGTACGTGTAGTCAGAGTGCCTGGTGCGTTTGAAATTCCATTAGCCGTTCAAAAAGTGGCCGCACAGAAAATAGATGATGCGATCATCGCACTAGGTGCGGTTATCCGTGGTGGTACGCCACATTTTGAATACGTATCAGCTGAAAGCTCAAAAGGTGTTTATCAAGTAGGTATGGATTTTGGTGTGCCTGTTGCGAATGGCATCTTAACAGTCAACAGTATCGAACAAGCAATTGAACGTAGCGGCACTAAAGCCGGTAATAAAGGTGCAGAAGCGGCATTATCAGCCATTGAAATGGTCAGCTTACTGCGCAATCTAGAGGCATAACCCTGTGACACAAGAGAAAGAAACCAAGCCAGCTAAAAGCCAAGGCAAGAGTAAGAAAAAAGCATCTAAAACAGAGATGCGCAGATCTGCTCGCAAATTTGCTGTACAAGCCGTTTATTCTTGGCAGATGGCTGGTCAGTCGATCAACGAATTAGAAGCAATGTTTCGCGTTGATAACGATATGTCTCAAACAGATATCCCATTGTTTGGTGAGTTACTACGTGGTGTTGCCACGCATAGCTCAGCGCTAGATGAAGCGTATGCGCCATTTCTAGATCGTGGTCTTGAAGAGTTAGACCCGATTGAACGCGCCGTGCTACGCATAGGCAGCTATGAGCTGATTCACCGTATTGAAGTTCCCTACCGTGTTGTAATCAATGAAAGTGTTGATTTGGCGAAAGTTTTTGGTGCCACAGAAAGCCACAAATACGTCAATGGTATCTTAGACAAGCTTTCGCAACGCGTTAGAATGGTTGAGATCAGAGCACGCCACGAGGCTAAGAAGAAAAGCTAATTGATGGATGAATTTTCCCTAATAAAGCAGTTCTTTGAGCAACCTAATGCCGCAGCAGATAAAGACAATCTTCATCTGCTAAAAGGCATTGGGGATGATTGCGCAGTGCTGCGTGTACCCGATGGTAAAGACCTTGTTTTTTCATTGGATACCTTAGTTGAAGGCGTACATTTTCCTCATAACGCCGATGCAGCTGAGCTGGCTTGGCGCTTATTAGGTGCTGCAGTGAGTGATCTTGCGGCGATGGGTGCTCAACCTAACAACTTTACCTTGGCGTTAACCTTACCTAGCCTTGATCAAAACTGGTTACAGCGCTTTAGTGAAAACCTAGCTCAGGCGGCCAGCCAGTATCACATTACCTTGGCAGGTGGTGACACTACAAAAGGTCCACTGACGTTAAGTGCTCAAGTGCAAGGTTTTGTCGATCGTGATCAGGCGCTTTTAAGAAATGCTGCTAAATTAGGTGATTTGGTGTGTGTAACAGGCACACTCGGCGATAGCAGAGCAGGTTTGAGCTTGCTTGATAAAGAGCAGCTAAATGCTGCCCAGCACTATTTGCTCGAGCGCTATTACAGACCTGAACCTCGCGTTGCGACGGGGCTTATCATCAAAGCGTTTGCCAATGCATGCATAGATATCTCAGATGGATTACTCGCTGATCTTGGGCATATATTAAGCCAGTCACAACTAGGCGCTAAGTTACTGAGTGATGCTATACCTATGTCGTCGCAGATGTGTGATGTCGCAGGTGATCAAGCTTTGCAATGGGCACTCAGTGGTGGAGAGGATTTCGAGCTGTGTTTCACCATACCCAAAGAGGCCTGGCCATCCATGCAGCAAGCATTGCAAGGGCATCATATTAAGGTATCTCAAATAGGTGAAATTGTAGAGCAAACAGGAATACAGCTCTATCAAAACAATATATGGCGGCCAGTAGAGAAAGCGGGCTTTAACCACTTTCAAACAACGTAAGAGTATTGATGTGAAATTTGATTACCGCTCAAAGTTACCCCCTAAATTACAAGACCCTATTCATTTGCTGGCATTTGGTTTCGGCAGTGGGCTTGCACCTAAGGCACCTGGTACTTTTGGTACATTAGCGGCCATCCCATTTTTTTTAATATTATCGTTACTCCCGCTTTGGTTGTATCTTATCGTTGTACTAGCCGCCTGTACCTATGGTGTGCATTTATGCGGCAAAACAGCAGACGATATGGGTGTTCACGATGACCCTAGTATCGTGTGGGATGAGTTCGCAGGCTTTTGGATAACGATGATCGCAATCCCCGTTAGCTTTACGACAATTGTTCTCGGGTTTGTGCTGTTCAGAATATTTGATATTTTGAAACCTTGGCCAATTGACTGGATTGATAGGAACGTCAGCGGTGGTTTAGGTATTATGGTAGATGACATTGTTGCAGGTTTAATGGCACTGGGTTGTTTGCATTTAATTAATTATTTTTTGTTGTAAATAGAAATTGCGCACCCACATATAGGTGATAGAAATTCACCTTTGAGGTGGATGTTGTTGCAGTGCAAAAAGTACAAGGCATATGAGGTATTCAGTGTCAGAAAATGATAAAGCAGTAGAGCCGACAATACGTTATGTGGCTGAATCGAAATTACCTATGCCGATGGGAACCTTTACTATGGTGGGATTTGAAGAAATCGCGACCGGTAAAGAACACGTTGCATTAGTGTATGGTGATGTGACCGGTGAAGAGCCAGTGCTAGCGCGTATTCACTCTGAATGCTTAACAGGCGATGCTTTATTTAGTTTACGCTGTGACTGTGGCTTTCAACTGCAAGATGCGTTGCAGCGTATTGCGACTGAAGGCCGCGGTATTATTTTATACCTTCGCCAGGAAGGGCGCGGCATAGGGCTTTTGAATAAGATCAAAGCGTACAACTTACAAGATCAAGGTGCAGATACCGTTGAAGCCAATGAGCAGCTAGGTTTCGATGCGGATCAGCGTGAATACAGTATGTGCCCGCAAATGTTAGCGCATTTTGGTATTAAGCGCTTACGTTTGATGACCAACAACCCACGCAAAGTGAAATCTATGCAGAGCTACGGTATTGAAGTGAGCGAGCGCGAAGCAATTCAAGTGGGCAAAAACAGTCACAATGAAAACTATTTAGAGACTAAGGCCGGTAAGCTTGGCCATATGATGGATAAGAGCGAAGAAAAGTAGCTCAAACTCAGACAAACTAAGCTGTTACTAAGACAGCTTAGCTTGTATCGATCTCGCAATTCCCTGTGTATCTAAACCACAAATTTCCAGTTGTTCCTCACGAGTGCCGTGGGCAATTAGTGCATCTGGGATACCTAAATGCGTAAAAGTAACTGGGCGATCAGCTAAGTATTGACCAACCGCAGACCCAGCCCCAGCCGTAATTGCATGATCTTCCAAAGTGAAGAAATGGTTGTGGTCTTGTGCCAGTTCATCCAGTAACGCCTCATCAAGCGGCTTTACGAAGCGCATATCTACTAAGGTTAAATCAAAACGCTGTGCGTTTTCTAAAGCTTGCGGCAAAAGCGGCCCGAAATTAAGCAGTGCCATTTTACTTTTTCCAGAACGTAGCACTTTCCCTTTTCCTAGCTCGCAAATAGCAGTGTTGTTTTCAATACTTTGACAGGCGCCAAACCCTCGAGGGTAGCGGATAGCAATTGGGCTATTAATGGACTGAGCAGTATTCAATGCGAGCCAAAGCTCCTGCTCATCACTGGGTGTCATGATAATAGTGTTTGGAATACAGCGAAGTGCTGCAATGTCATAGCAGCCTGCGTGAGTAGCACCATCTTGACCGACTAATCCAGCACGGTCAATGGCGATAATTACAGGCAAGTTTTGAACTGCAATATCATGAATATATTGATCGTAACCACGCTGTAAAAAAGTTGAGTAAATAGCGACGACAGGTTTAATATCTGCACAGGCTAGACCTGCTGCAAATGTCAGGGCATGCTGCTCGGCAATAGCCACATCAAAGAAGCGTTCAGGGAAGCGTTTTGCAAATTCAACTAAATCAGAGCCCTCTTTCATAGCGGGGGTGATCGCCACAAGCTTGTTGTTGGTTGCTGCTTGCTCGCACATCCAATGGCCAAAAATATTGGCAAAGGTTTTACGCTTTGTCACGGCTTTTGCAACATTCATTTGTTGCTTATTTAACGGCTCAATTTTAGTAATCGCATGATAGCCAACAGGATCGGATTCAGCGGGGTAAAAGCCTTTACCTTTTACTGTTGTAATATGTAAAAACTGCGGGCCATCGCTATTTAAAGCTTTTTGAAGAGCGGGCAGTAGCGTATTAAAATCATTGCCATCTAATGGCCCTGTGTAATCGAAAGCTAAGGCTTCAAACAATGCTGTGTTCGCTTCACTGACATCCTTTGGTTTTAGCTTGTTGGCCAGATACTTGGCCAAGCCCCCTTCATTCTCTGAAATCGACATTTCGTTATCGTTGAGAATGACCAGCAAGTTGGCATTTACATGGGATGCATGATTGAGCGCTTCAAACGCTAGTCCTGCACTTAGTGCACCATCGCCAATTACAGCGACGCTGTGGTGATTTAAATTGTTTAAATGATCAGCCACAGACATACCTAGCGCCGCACTAATAGAAGTACTTGAGTGGCCGGTGCCAAAGTCGTCATAGTTACTTTCATTGCGATCTGGAAATGGGTGTAAGCCATTGAGCTGTCGCATGCTGAGCATTGCAGACTTTCGTCCAGTCAAAATCTTGTGTGGGTAGCTTTGATGGCCTACATCCCAAATCAGATGGTCGTTAGGCGTATCAAGTAAATAATGTAAAGCGATAGTGAGTTCAACAACCCCTAAGCCACCACCAAAATGTCCGCCGGTTTGACCAACACAGTAGAGCAAAAATGCACGCAATTGCTCTGCCAATTCAGGTAATTGCTGGGTGCTTAACTTGCGCAGCTCACTAGGATTGCAAGCTTGATCCAATAGTGGAGTGGGTGGAGCGGATGTGGGAATAGTTTGATACATCAGTTGCGTCGTTCAACGATAAAGTCAGCTAAATCACGCAGTGGCTGTGCGCTTTCGCCCAAAGGCTCAAGTGCACTAATAGCTTGTTGGTGAAGCTGAGCAAGCTTTTGCTGCGCCCCATCAATGCCTAATAGAGAAGGGTAAGTAGGTTTGTTGGCATCGATATCAGAGCCTTGGGGCTTGCCTAAGGTTTCAGTGTCACCTAAAACATCGAGGATATCGTCCTGCACTTGAAAGGCGAGGCCAATGGCATCCCCATAAGCGATTAGTGCATCTCGAGTGTCTTGGGGCACAACTTTAGTAACAGTTAAAGAGCCCAATTCAATAGCAGCGTTAATTAATGCGCCAGTTTTATGGGCGTGCATTTGTTGCAATTGATCTAAGGTAAGAGTGTTGCCAACATTCGCCAAATCAAACGCTTGCCCTGCAACCATACCGCTGTCGCCTGCGCAGTGTGCCAGCACTTTGATAGCACTGAGTTGCTGCTGAGTACTGAGCGTTGGGTGTGTTTGGGATAACCATTCAAAGGCAATGCACTGTAGTGCATCTCCAGCAAGTATTGCTGTGGCGTGATCAAACGCGATGTGACAGGTGGGCTTTCCACGGCGTAAATCATCGTCATCCATGGCTGGCAGATCATCATGAACTAGAGAGTAGCTATGTAGAGCCTCAATTGCACAAGCAACACAATCGGCATCTTCTAATTGGCCGCCTAGTGCTTGATTGACCATATATACCAATACTGGTCTAACACGCTTGCCACCATTAAATACACTGTAACGCATCGCTTCTTGTAATGATGCTTGAATAGAATTATGACTTAACCGCTGGGCGAGCTTATCTTCTACGCGCTGCTGATATTGATTCAGTTGTGAATGTAGTGCCACTGCTTACTTCTCTTCAAATGGAACGCTGACAACTTCGCCATTTTGTTCACTAAGGATTTGTACTTTCTGCTCGGCTTCATCAAGGATGTTTTGGCATTCACGAGTCAGTTTAACGCCTTGTTCAAACGCTTTTAAAGAATCATCAAGGGAAAGCTCCCCCGTTTCCATCTGAGTGACTAATTGCTCTAGATCATTGAGCGATTGTTCAAAAGAAACCGGTTTCTTAGTTGTAGCCATAGTGTTACCTGTATCATCCAAGTGCGGATATTTGAAAAACGCTAATGCTAAACTATGCAGCGGCTTCTGAACAGGTTATATTGCTTTGAGGGTACGCAATTGCTTAATTTTTATCACTATCTGCCGACATATCATTAGCTTAGCTAGAAATTATAGATTGTCGTTTATCTGCAATGATCAAAATTAATTAGAAAAGCCTATTGGAAGGGCGCTAAACATTGCACATTGGTATTTTTTTCGTATACTTTTTAATTAGTTGTAATTGTTAAGTCACTGGTAAAAGACGGTTTTCGTTTATCATCAATTGCTTATTATGATGAACGATATTTAAAGAACCACGGATTATTTAGAGCATTAAGTTTTAAGATTAAATACTTAGTGCTCATATAAAAATATTTATGCAGCTTAAGCTGTAGATGTAGGAGTTTCATGTGGATATAGCCACGCTGGTCGGTATTTTAGGTGCATTTGGTATTGTTGTGGCCGCGATGGCAACAGGAGGAGATGTTGGAGTATTCGTCAACACGCCTTCTTTGTTAATCGTAATCGGCGGATCTCTCTTTGTTGTTTTGATTAAATTTACCTTAGGTCAATTCTTAGGTATGGGCAAAGTGATGGGCAAAGCCTTCATGTTTAAGTCTGTCAAAATCGAAGATATCATTGCTGAAACTGTTGATATGGCCGATGCAGCACGTAAAGGTGGGCTGCTTTCACTAGAAGATAAAACAGCCAGTGTCGACTTCATGAATAGAGGTGTTCAGCTACTTGTAGACGGCCATGATCCAGAAGTGGTAAGAACTCTGCTCAATAAAGAGATGAAGCTAACAACCGATAGACACACCGCGGCGATTGATATTTTTAAGGCGATGGGTGATGTTGGCCCGGCGATGGGGATGATCGGTACCTTAGTTGGTTTGGTACAAATGCTTTCCAACATGAGTGACCCCAAATCAATCGGTCCTGCGATGGCGGTTGCACTTTTAACAACCATGTACGGCGCAATGCTGGCAACCATGTTTGCATTGCCTGTCGCTGATAAATTAACCATAAGACGCGATGAAGAACAGCTAAATCAGGCATTGATTATCGATGGCTTGTTAGCGATTCAGGCAGGCCAAAACCCAAGAGTAATAGAGCAGATGTTGCGCAATTACTTGCCTGAGAAAAAACGTCCAGCGGATGAGGGCTAAAAGTCATGAGTGATGAAGAACACGAATGCCCCCCCTGTGAACCCGGTCTCCCCGCCTGGTTAGCGACATTCGGGGACTTGATGTCGCTATTGATGTGCTTCTTTGTACTGTTGCTGTCGTTTTCAGAAATGGATGTACTGAAGTTTAAGCAGTTGGCAGGCTCAATGCGCGAAGCGTTTGGTGTGCAAAACCAGATCAAAGTTGAAGATGTACCAAAAGGTACATCGATTATTACCCAAGAATTCAGCCCTGGTAGGCCAGAGCCCACACCGTTAAACGAAGTGCGGCAAATGACTATCAATAACGATATGAATACTCTGGATATACGCTCTGAGCAGGGAGAGTCAGATACTTTGGATTCCCTGCAAGGGGAAGCCGAGCGTAAAGATGAAGCAGAGAAGAAAGAACAGGCAAAGAAAGATGCTATTCAATTTGCCGCTGTACTCTCTAAAGAAATTGACGAGGGTAGTGTCGCTATTGAAACTGATGGTAAAAAAATCATCATAAGAGTGCAGGAGAAAGGCTCATTTGTCTCTGGATCTGCCAGATTACGTGATGAATACATTCCTGTTATTGCCAAAATTCGTGATTTATTGCTGATGATCAAAGGCAAAATTAGCATTGAAGGACACACAGATAATGTGCGCGCCGATGGTCGTGTGTTTGTCTCAAACTGGGATTTATCAGCAGCGAGAGCATTGGCAGTAGGTAATGAAATTTTTGCAGATTCTCGCATTAAGCAAAATAAATTTGAAATAGTTGGGCGGGCAAATACAAGACCTTTGGCGCCTAATAATACGGCTGCAAACCGAGCGTTAAATCGACGGGTAGAAATCATCGTTGAACGCGGTAAAGACAACGTAAAAATCGATCGTCTAAAAGTTAAAGAGCCGACAAGAGGCGGTGATGAAACTTTAAATAGTGAAGAAATATTCTAAGTTCTATAGATGATGAAAAAATCTAAGGAAAAAGACATGCTAGTGCATGTCTTTTTTTTGACTAAAAATAGCCGTAATTGATGTTTTTTTCGTGCGTTATTTGAAAATGAATTAGTAGTAGCACAGATGTAAGGAGAGTCAATCCAAAAAAAGCCGATTTTTACTGCGTTTTAATCCCTAAAGCTTTGCATGAATCGAACATAAATCATTGTTTTTGTTGGCTCACAGGAAATATCGTTAAACTCTACTACACTTAGTTTTATTTACTTAAAACTTAGGTGTAAAGATGGCGACAGTAGTTGGTATTGTAAATCAAATCCAAGGACAAATCTTAATCAAGCTCCCTACAGGGGAAACTCGTCCTCTTGTAGTTGGTGATACGATTTATAGTGATGATGTGCTACTGGGGCTAGATGGAGGCCAAAGTGCTCAAGTTAGTTTGAGTAATGGTGAGGAAATTACACTTGAGCCGGGCGCTCAATGGCAACTTGATACAGCTGAACAAGATGCTGATCAAAGTGAGAGTGCGGAATCAGTCGCACAAAGTATAACAAACCAAGCTGACAGCGAAACTGCAGGCGAGTCGCTTGTGGATGATGGCGAAGCTGAAGCAGCAAGCGAAGACGCGAGCCCAGAATCTTTAGCGGATCAGCAAGCAGATGATCCAGCAGATGAGGTCACAGACGATGGAGAAGCATTCAATCCTGAATCTGAGTTGTTGCGAGAAGGGCATTCAACATTCCCTGTGCCACGTACCCAAATACAGGCAAAAGACAATGAGCTGAGTTTTGAGTCCCCAAGTGAAATAAACCCAACCAGTGAATTTTTATTTTCGAGTGAGCAAATACTGTCTTCATCGACAACAGGGTCAGACGTATCTTTGCGAACTAGCTTTAGTGATTTGTCTTTTAACTCTAGTTTTGAGTCTTTCCAATTAGCTTTCGCTAACTTGCTTTCGAGAGGCGTGCCGCCTTCGTTGTTAGAACTGAATAATTTAGGTGTTACGGGTCTTAACACCGGAAATATTGAAGGCGTTCAAAATAACATCGATAACAATAAGGGAGCTATAGACACGCTGGATCAATTACAAGGCGTTGCCAATGATGCCATCACAGCGCAAGCGGTCATTACAGGAGCCGCGCAAAGAAATGATGCTAGCCCTTCAACAATTGCTCTGGGGAACTACGCAGTTATCGGGGTCACTGGGGTAACGGCTAGTAACCAAGATGCATTTAACTCTATTTTAAACAGTGCAGCAGTCACTGGGGCGAGCATTGACTCTGTCTCCTTAATACAGCAAGTAGTTGATGCATATGCACAAGTTCAACAGCTGGCAGATTCTGTTGATAACAGCTCGGCGCAGCTGAGTGTTGCTCAAGCGCAAGCAATGGGGTTGACGGGTACAAATAGCGTAGCAAAAGCACGCTTGCTAAGTGACGCTTTAGATTCAAAGTCCGCTCAAGAAGTGGATACTTACAATGAGCTTGCGGCGATCAGTGAAGCGGTTAGTAGAGTTGTTGACGCATCTCAAGGACAAGGTGAGGTGACTGTTGATGATCTGGAAAAAATCGGCATAGATAACGCAACAGAGGAAACATTACCGGCGATTAAAAAAGCTATTTCAGAGTTGCCCAATAGCGGGGGAACTAGCGGCGGAGTCGATGGAGTGCAAGAAGTTGTCGATGATGCCATTATTGCCAACCAGCAGGCCTTGCAGAAAATATCAGCAGCAGCACAGGCAAATACTGCCAATGGGACTAACCCCACTGTTGATGATTACATCAATGCAGGATCAGAGAGTGTCGACAGTGCCAATTTAGCGGCCATTAATAGTGCGTTAAATACTGCTTTAGTTGGCACTACAGAAACAGATACTACGGTAAAAGTTCGCACCTTAGTTGATGCTTACAATCAAATTTTAGACGCCGCTGATGGCCAAGATGACAATGATGCTAAATTGTCATTGAGTGAATATGCTGTATTGGGTTTAACAGGTCTGAGTTCTGCAAATGATGCTTCACTGTTAGGTGATGTCATTGATATTAAACAAACTCAGCAAGTTGATAGCATTGGTGAATTAACCGCGTTAATTGCTGCTATCAATGCAGTGCAAAATGCTACAAGCAATAACCCTCCCACTAAGAGCCAGTTAGAGAGTTTGGGGCTTGATGGATTAACCGATGATAATGTTAAGATTGCTCAGCAAGCGATCATAGACAATCCCGGCGAAGTTACTAACCTCAATCAGTTACAATCAATTGTAGGAGATGCCTTAACTGTCTCGCAAAATGCGTTGCAAGTATTGCGTGATGCAGCCTCAAACGCATCCGCGACAGATAATAACCCCAGTGAAGATACATACGCACAAGCGGGTGTTGAGAATGTCACTAGCACTAACTTAGCTTCTATTAACTCATCCCTTAATTTAGCTTCCAGCTCGCAAACCCAGACTGCGCATCAGATCCAAGAGCGGGTGGATAGCTATCAATTACTGTTGCAAAGCGCTGATGGTAATCCGGATAACGACCCTAGCCCAAGTATTCAAAACTACTTAGTTATTGGCATTAGTAATATCGATAGTGCACCCAAGCAGGCGCTACTTGGCGAGGTGATAGATAACAAAAATGTAACAGATGTAGATCGTATCTCAGAGGTTCAGGCGCTTGCCGATGCGGTTGATAGTATTTTTGAAGCGGCAGCTGGTGGCGAAGCTCCTACTTTAGAGGAGTTACAGCTGTTGCCGGTGCCTGGCGTGACACCTGATAACGTCAAAGTGATTGGTCAGGGAATCATTACAAGCCCCGTAGATGGGAGTGGTGTTGGCAATATAAGCGATATTACATCTATCGCAACCAATGCTGTTAACGATGCAAACACTGCGCTGGCGACTCTTGCCAGTGCGGCCGAAAACGATACTGCTAATGCAACCACACCTGCAGTAAGTGTTTATCAAGCACTGGCTATTGCTGAAGTAAATCCGACAAATTTAGCCAGTTTTAACAGCTTACTGAATAATTTAGCGGCTGCGGATTTATCAAACTTTGCTCAAGCGCAGAGCTTTGCCGCGAGTTATCAAAAAATCCTAGATGCAGCTGATGGTGTTGATAACGACGATATATCACTGACAGCGCAAGACTTTGAGAACTTAGGTTTTAGTCAAGTAGACAGTAGTGCAAAGTTAAGTTTGATCGATGAAGTATTTGATATTCAAACAAATGCTCAAGTTGACACACTCGCTGAAATGGAGGCGTTAATTGATGCGGTGCAAGCAGTTATGCAAGCCGCTGCTGGTGTGCTGGATAAACCAACCAAGGCGCAGCTTGAGCTGCTTGGTGTCAGCGGTGTTACAGAGATAACTATCGGATCTGTTCAGCAACAGCTACAAAGCACCGCAGATGATGGCAGTGAGCTGGCAACGCTAACCAATTTGCAGTCTCAGGTTGATATTGGAATAGACTCTATTGGCGATAGTGAAGTTGCGCTGGCAAAAATCAGAATCGCTGCGCAAACAGATGATAGCAGTGGTTTGGTTTTATCAGATTATGCAGCGGCCGGTGTCGCGGGTGTAACTGGCGGTAATTTTGCAAGTATCAATAGTGTTTTAGAATCGGCGGCGATTACTGAGATTGAAACAGATACCTTAGGGGAGATACAGCTCATTGTTGATAGCTATGTCAAAGTGCTGGCTGCCACTAGTGATAGTGGTGTTGTGCTCAATGAGGCTGACTTTACTAATATTGGCATTACAGGTGTAAATAGTACATCGACAGCGCTCTTGATCGACAGCGTAAAAATGTCCCAATTGTCCGCGCTAGACACTTTTTCAGAGCTACAAGGGCTTGCGGATGCAGCTGTTGCGGTTATGGATGCAGCGGCTGGCAGCACTGGAGAACCTTCAAGAGAGCAGTTGCTTGCCCTGGGCTTAACTGATGTCACAGTGGCAAATATCGCGCTTATTCAAACGGCAATACGCGATTCAGCAGATGATGGTAGTGGTGTTGATAGCATTGCAGAAATTCAAGATTTAATCACCATCGTATCTCCTACTTTCAACAAAATAGAAGCATACAATAACGGCGATGGCACAACGCCACCAGCACTCGTTGTTCAAGATTACATCGATGCGGGCATTACAGGGGTGACTGCGGATAATATTGTCGGTGTCAACGCTCAAGTGTTAGCAGCTAATACTGGAGAAACGAATACCGTAGCAGAACTAAACGCAATTGTTGCCTTAGTAGCAGACACCCTGGTTAAAGTTGAGGCTTATAACAATGGTGATGGTACTACCCCTGCTGCACTTACGCTTGATGATTATGCAAAGCTTGGTATTACGGGGGTTGATGCGCGTACTCTGGATACGATCAATAGCCAAGTGCTCAGTGCTGATGTAGGTGAGGCTAACACAATCGCTGAAGTACAAGCATTAGCAGATATGGCCAATGCCGCACTTGATAAAATAGAGGCTTATAACGGTGGTGATGGGATAACACCGCCAGCGCTGGTTGTCCAAGATTATCTTGAAGCAGGTGTTTCAGGGGTTAGCGAAGAAATTCTTATTGGTGTTAATGCTCAAGTGCTAGCTGCAAATGCAGGGGAGACAGACTCTGTTGCTGAATTAGAAGCGATTGTTTTGTCAGTTAACAATACCTTGCAAAAAATTGAAGACTTCAACAATGGTGATGGTACAACGCCACCACCGCCATCAGAGCAAGACTATTTAAATCTTGGTATTACAGGTGTTTTTAGCGGCGCCTTAAACGCCATTAATGCTCAAGTGCTAGGAGCCGGTATCGGGGATGCTGATACGATTGCTGAAATACAAGCTCTCGCTGACTCCGCTAAAGGCGCGATTGATAAGATAGAAGATTACAACAACGGCAACGGCGTCAACCCGCCTCCTTTGACGGTTGCAGACTATCTCGGCGCAGGGGTAGTCGGTGTTAATACTGACAATTTAGCGGCGGTGAATGCGCAGGTACTTGCTGCAACAGTTGGCGGTGCTGACACAGTCCCTGAAGTCCAAGATAAAGTAACAGCTGCGAATGCTGCCATTGACAAGGTAGAAGCTTATAACAATGGCGATGGCACTACACCTGGCGCACTAGCACTACAGGATTTCCTCGATGCTGGGATCAGCGATGTCAGTGATGACAACCTTGCAGCAGTCAATGCACAAATACTTGCATCAGGTGTAGGTGAGGCTAATTCTGTTACTGAAATTCAAGATAAAGTCACCCAGGCAAATGCCGCCTTAGCTAAAATTGAAGCTTATAACAATGGCGATGGTACAACACCTGCTGCTCTTAATTTACAAGATTATTCTGCGGCGGGTATCAGCGGTGTCAGCGCTGATAACTTAGCAGCTGTTAATGCTCAAATTCTCGGCTCACAAACTGGGGATACTAATACTGTCAGTGAAATTCAAGACAAAGTCACCGATGCTAATGCGGCACTTGCAGAAATAGAAGCGTATAACAATGGTGATGGTGTTACCCCAGGACCTTTGAGTGTAGTGGATTACCTAGCAGTCGGTATCACAGGCGTTAGCACTGATAATTTAGCGGCACTCAACGCCCAAGTGCTGGCTGCGAGCACTGGAGGTGCTGATACCGTTGCTAAAGTACAAGGTTTGGTTAGCAGCGCAGATTTAGCGCTCGATAAGATAGAAGCTTATAACAATGGCACAACACCGAGCGCGTTAACAGTGCAAGATTATCAACAAGCCGGTATTGCCAATGTGAGTGTTGATAATTTAGCAGCTGTCAACGCACAGGTGCTGAATACGACAACAGGAAACGCTGATACAGTCCCAGAAATTGCGAGCTTAGTGGATGCTGCAAATCAATCACTTGCAAAAATCGAAGCTTATAACAATGGTAATGGAGATACTCCCGCAGCGCTTAGCATACAAGACTATATCGATGCTGGGATCACAGGCGTAAGCCCAGAAAATTTAGCGGCAGTGAATGTCCAAGTATTAGATAGCGCGCTAGGTGAAGCAGATACTGTTGCAGAAATTCAAAGCAAAGTCAGCGCTGCTAATGATGCCTTAGCGAAAATTGAAGCATTCAATAATGGTGATGGCATTAGCCCAGCACCTTTAACGCTGCAAGATTACCACTCAGCTGGTGTCACTGGCGTGAGTGATGACAACTTATTAGCGGTCAATGCGCAAGTACTGGCCAGTGCTTCAGGTGAACCTGATTCTGTCGCACAAATACAAAGTAAAGTCACAGCGGCTAATAGCGCACTGACAAAAATAGAAGCTTACAATAATGGCGATGGCACAAGCCCTGCAGCGCTTACTGAACAAGATTATGCGAATGCGGGTATCACAGGCGTTAATGCAGATAACCTTGCAGCGGTTAATGCTCAAGTATTAGTGTCTGATAGCGGTGATACCCAAACCGTTATTGATATACAAGATAAAGTCACAGATGCTGATGAAGCACTAGATGCCATTGAAGCTTTTAACAATGGCGATGGTACAACACCTGTTCCGCTTTCACTGGCTGACTACTCAGCAGCGGGCATCACTCAAGTAAATGCGGGCAACCTTGTTGCAGTCAATGCTCAAGTATTGGCAGAAAACAGCGGCGGTGCAGACAGCGTCCCGAAAGTACAAGGGCTAGTTACAGATGCTATCGATGCACTGGCTAAGATAGAAGCCTATAACAATGGGGATGGGATAACACCCGCTCCATTGATTTTGCAAGATTACCTCGACATCGGTTTAACCAGTGTCAGTGCTGATAATCTAGCGGCAGTCAATGCTCAAGTACTAGCAGCATCAAGTGGTGCGGCTGATACAGTCGATGAAATTGAAACACTGGTCAGCGCCGCTGACACTGCGCTAGCTAAAATTGAGGCGTACAACAATGGTGATGGAACAACACCTGCACCGCTGATAATACAAGATTACCTTGATGCCGGTATTAGCGGTGTAACAAGCGATAACTTAATCGCGGTCAACGCGCAAGTACTGGCAGCGATGCCAGCACAAACCGATAGTGCAATTGAGATCCAAGCTAAAGTAGCAGCAGCTGATGCGGCGATTGACAAAATAGAAGCCTATAACAATGGTGATGGCACTACACCAGCGGCGCTGACCGAGCAAGATTACCTTGATGCCGGTGTTACTTCTGTCACTGCGGGTAATCTGATTGCTGTCAATGCCCAAGTGTTGGCGAGCAACTCAGGTGAGATGACCAATGTGCTCGCCATTCAAGGCAAAGTGACTGCTGCAGATGCTGCAATTGCGAAAATCGAAGCCTATAACAATGGCGATGGCACAACACCGGGTGCACTGGTTATTCAAGATTTTACCGATGTCGGCATCAGTGGCATCAGTATTGATAACTTGGCGGCTGTTAATCTGCACATTCTCAATGCAGCGGGCGGTGAGAGTGATACCGTTGCAGAAATCCAAATCCTTGTGCAAACCGCCAATAATGCGATTGCCAAAATCGAAGCTTACAACAATGGTGATGGCACGACACCTGCCGCTCCGACGCTTCAAAACTATGCAGCCATTGCAGTTACAGGGGTTAGCATCGATAACCTTGCAGCGGTTAATGCTCAGGTACTCGCCGCTAATCTCGGTGAAACAGACAGCATTGCTGAAATTCAAAGCCAAGTCACTGCTGCCAATGCAGCAATAGCTAAAATCGAAGCTTATAACAATGGTGATGGCACAACACCCGCGGCACTAACCGTTGATGATTATACTGATGCTGGGATTCTAGGGGTAAATGTTGGCAATCTAGCACTGGTGAACGCTGAAGTTTTAGGGGCAAATACCGGTGAAGCGGACACAGTATCCGAGATTCAAGCACTTGTATCAGAAGCCGTAGATGTTGTCGGTGCGCTCAATAAAATTGAAGCCTACAACAATGGTAATGGGATCACTCCGCCTGCATTGGTCATGCAAGATTACACCGATGCGGGTATCAGTGGTGTTAATCCTGACAATTTAGCGGCGATCAATGCCCAAGTGCTAGCAGCATCAACTGGTGATGCAGACTCTATCGCTGAAGTGAACGCGCTCGTCATCGCTGCAAACAATGCTCTCGCCAAAATTGAAGCGTACAACAACGGCGATGGCACTACACCTGCGCCATTAATTGTAGAAGATTATGAAAACGCTGGTGTCACTGGTGTTAGCGCTGACAATTTAGCGGCGGTGAATGCCCAAATCCTTGCATCAGCAACAACTGAGGCTGATGCTGTATCTGAAATCCAAAGTAAAGTAGCGGCGGCAGATGCAGCACTGGCCAAAATAGAAGCCTACAATAACGGCGATGGCACTAACCCAGCTGCACTCATTGTCCAAGATTTCTTAGATGCCGGTATTACTGGGGTAAGTAGTGATAATTTAGTTGCTGTTAACGCTCAAGTACTCAGCAGTAGCACGGGAGATGCTAATACAGTTGGTGCTATTCAACAAAAGGTGACGGCAGCTGATGCGGCCCTTAGTAAAATAGAAGCCTACAACAATGGCGATGGCTCCACACCTGCTGCCCTCGTATTACAAGATTATGCAGATGCGGGGATCACTGGGGTCAACAGTGATAATCTAATTGCGGTTAATGCCCAAGTACTCAATAGCGCTGCAGGAGAGACAGACAGTGTTGCTGAGATACAAACAAAAGTGACACTCGCTGACGCTGCAATTAACAAGATAGAAGCCTATAACAACGGTGATGGAACAACACCACCTGCTTTACAAATTCAAGATTTTGTTGATGCCGGAATCACAGGCGTCAGCGCTGATAACTTAGCTGCCGTCAATGCCCAAGTGCTGGCAGCGGCGACAGGTAGTGCAGATAGTGTCGCTGAGATTCAAGCCAAAGTGACTATGGGTGATGCAGCGCTGGCGAAAATTGAAGAGTACAACAACGGTGACGGCGTAACTCCTGGCCCGTTGAGCATCCAAAACTACTTGGATGCAGGGATTAGTAGCATCACTGCTGATAATCTCGCTGCGGTAAATAATCAAGTACTGGGGGCGGCTACTGGCGAAGCTGATAGCGTACCGCAAATCAATACACTGGTTAATTTTGCCATCATGGCATTGGCTAAGATAGAAGCCTATAACAATGGTGATGGCACAACGCCGCCAGCACTCATTATTCAAGATTATGTCGATGCAGGGGTAAGTGGTGTCAATAGTGATAACTTGGCGGCCGTCAACGCTCAAGTACTGGCTGCTTCTAGTGGCGATACAAATAGTGTCAGTGAAATTCAAAGCAAAGTGGCTGCGGCTGATGACGCTTTAGCCAAGATAGAAGCCTACAACAATGGCAATGGCAGTGTGCCTGCAGCTTTAGTGATTGCGGATTACCAAGGCGCTGGTGTAACAGGTGTCACTAATGACAACTTAATTGCTGTAAACGCTCAGGTATTAGCAGCAGCCACAGGTGAAACTGATAGTGTCAGTGAAATCCAATCTCGTGTTAGTGCTGCAGACAGCGCAATCGCTAAAGTAGAAGCCTATAACAATGGCGATGGCACGAGCCCAGCTGCCTTAACACCTCAAGACTATCTCGATATTGGTATCAGTGGGGTTACCCTTGATAACCTAGCGGCAGTCAATGCTCAAGTGTTAGCGAGCGCATTAGGCGGTGCAGATTCTGTCCTTGAAATTCAATCTAAAGTAACCGCTGGTGATGCCGCGATCGCTAAGATCGAAGCTTATAACAATGGCGATGGCAGCTCTCCTGCGGCGCTTGTTGTGAGCGATTATGTCAATGCAGGTATCACTGGGGTAAGCCTTGATAACTTAGCCGCAGTCAATGCTCAAGTGCTAAATGCGAATCCAGGTGATACTGATACCGTCAGTGAAATTCAAGACAAAGTGACTGATGCCGATGCAGCGTTGGCAGAGATCGAAGCTTATAACAATGGCGATGGAACCTCTGTTGGACCATTAACGATTGCGGCTTTTAATGCGGCAGGTATCACAGGGGTAAGCGTTGATAACCTAGCGGCAGTGAATGCTCAAGTGCTGGCGGCTAATACAGGTGATGCAGATACTGTGAGCGAAGTGCAAGCACTTGTTGCAGACGGTATCGCTGCGTTGGCAAAAATAGAGGCCTACAACAATGGTGATGGTTCAACACCTGCGCCGTTAATTTTGCAAGACTATAGTGATGCGGGAATAACAGGGGTTAGTGTTGATAATTTAGCGGCGGTGAACAGTCAAATATTGCAAGCGTCAACAGGTGATGCAGATGCTGTTGCAGAAATAGAAGCATTAGTGACAGCGGCTAATTCGGCCATTGCTAAAGTAGAAGCTTATAACAATGGTAATGGGGTTAGCCCAGCGCCGCTCACTGTGCAAGATTATGTTGATGCTGGGATTAGCGGTGTCAGTATTGATAACTTGGCTGCTGTGAATGCGCAAGTGTTGGCCAGTGCTGTCGCTCAAGCAAATACTGTCGGAGAAATTCAAGGGAAGGTGAGTGCGGCAGATGCAGCTCTTGCTAAAGTTGAAGCGTTTAACAATGGCGATGGCACTAGCCCTGCACCATTGAGCGCGCAGGACTATGCCGATGCAGGTATCACTGGGGTCAGTGCTGATAACTTAGTGGCAGTCAATGCACAGATCTTGGCCAGTTCAACAGGTGAAACCGATGCTGTTGGCGAAATTCAAGGTAAAGTCACAGCAGCGGATAACGCGATAGCCAAAATAGAAGCTTACAACAATGGTGATGGCACTACTCCTAGCGCATTGTCTATTCAAGATTACGTAGACGCCGGTATTACTGGAGTCAGTGTCGATAATCTAGCGGCTATCAATGCTCAGGTGTTGAGCTCAGATAGCGGTGATACTAATTCTGTCACTGAAATTCAAAGCAAAGTAGCAGATGGCGATGCGGCCATTGCTAAAATTGAAGCTTATAACAATGGTGACGGGGTAAATCCGCCTGCATTAGACGTAGCAGATTATAGCGCTGCAGGTGTGTTTGGAGTCGATAACGACAACTTAGCCGCGGTCAATGCACAGGTTTTAGCTTCCAATAGCGGTGAAACCAATACCGTCGCCAAAATTCAAGTGCTTGTCTCTGGTGCTCTCGGCGCTTTGGATAAAATAGAGGGTTACAATAACGGTGATGGCATAACCCCTGCACCGCTAACACTGCAAGATTATATTGATGCAGGGATCGGCGGTGTTAGCAATGCTAACCTAGCGGCCGTTAATGCACAGGTATTAGCGGCACCTGCTGGTGGCGCCAATACAGGCCCAGAGGTGAATGCACTGGTGAGTGCAGCGAACACTGCCCTTGCTAAAGTAGAAGCCTTCAACAATGGCGATGGTAGCACGCCGGATGCGCTGACTTTAGCGGATTATCAAGCTATAGGGGTAGTAGGTGTAAGCACTGACAACCTTTCATCGGTGAATGCCAAAGTGCTTGAGCAAGATGGCGGTGGAGCAGACAGCTCCCCCGAAGTTCAAGGCATTGTAGATGATTTAGCCGCCGCTATTATCAAAGTTGAGGCGTACAACAATGGCGATGGTACAACCCCAGCACCTTTAACCGTACAAGATTATCTCGATGCGGCCATAACAGGTGTTAGTAGCGATAACTTGATCGCTGTCAACGTGCAAGTGCTCGCCAGTAACAGCGGTGAGACGGATAGCACTGTCAAAATTCAGACTAAAGTGACACTGGCCGATAATGCCATCGCTAAAATAGAAGCTTATAACAATGGTGATGGTTCAACGCCGGCAGCACTGACTTTGCAAGACTACAGCGATGTTGGGATAAACGGTGTCAGCATTGACAACTTAGCCGCGGTCAATGCGCAAGTATTGGCAGCAAACCCCACACAGACAAACTCAGTGGCTGAAATCCAAAGTAAAGTTGCTGATGCCGATGCCGCCATTGCTAAAATTGAGGCCTACAACAATGGCGATGGCACAACGCCAGCGGCATTAACACTGGCGGATTACAGCGCTGCGGGTATCACAGGTATTAGTGTAGATAACCTCTCTACCGTTAACGCCCAAGTGTTAGCGGCGGATACTGGTGATGCTGATACAGTTGTGGAAATACAAACCTTAGTGAGCGATGCCCTAGGGGCGCTAGGCAAGATAGAAGCCTACAATAATGGCAACGGGGTAACACCTGGACCACTGACAATCCAAGACTATGTCGATGCCGGTATCAATACCGTCGACAGTGATAATTTATTGGCTGTCAACGCCCAAGTACTAGCTGCTAGCTCAGGCGGTGCTGATTCGGTGCCTGAGATAGCGGCTTTAGTGGTCGCAGCTCAGGCGGCTGTTGCTAAGGTAGAAGCGTTTAACAACGGGGATGGTTCAACACCCGCGCCTTTAACCATTGAAGATTATTTAGGTGCAGGTGTCATAGGTGTCACGGCGGATAACTTAGCAGCAGTAAATGCTCAAGTGCTAGCTTCATCGACTGGTGATACCGATCTCACCCAAGAAATTCAGACAAAAGTCACAGATGCCAATGGCGCAATTGCGAAAGTGGAAGCCTTTAACAACGGTGATGGCAGCACACCTGCTGCACTAACTGTTGGTGACTATGCAGCAGCAGGTGTGACAGGCGTTAGCCTCGATAACTTAGCGGCACTAAATGCCCAAGTACTCGCTAGCAATTCAGGTGAAACTGATACCGTCCCAGAAATTCAAGGTAAGGTCGTTCAAGCTGATGCAGCGATTGCTAAAGTAGAAGCATACAACAATGGTGATGGTACAACGCCTGCTGCCCTCACGCTTCAAGACTATGCAGATGCAGGGATAACTGGCATCAGCAATGACAACCTAAGAGCTGTGAATGCTCAAGTGTTAGCAGCAGGTGTTGGGGATACAAACACGGTTGCTGAAATACAAGATAAAGTCACTGATGCTAACGCTGCAATCGCTAAAATTGAAGCTTATAACAATGGAAATGGCACAACACCTGCACCGTTAGTGATAGCAGATTACAGCGCAGCGGGTATTACAGGTATCAGTGCGGATAACCTATCAACAGTTAATGCTCAAGTATTAGCTGCGAGTCCAGGGGATGCCGATACAGTCGGTGAAATTCAAACTTTAGTGACTGATGCACTAGGTGCTTTAAGCAAAATTGAAGCTTACAACAATGGTGACGGTGCAACGCCTGGGCCGCTATCTATCCAAGATTATGTCGATGCGGGCATTAGTGGTGTTAACAGTGACAATTTGCTAGCGGTGAATGCTCAAGTGTTGGCAGCTGCAGTTGGCGGTGCTGATTCAGTACCTGAAATTGATGGGCTAGTCACTGCTGCTGATGCGGCCATTGCCAAAGTAGAGGCCTACAACAATGGCAACGGCTCAACGCCGATTGCACTTACTTTACAAGACTATAATGGTGCTGGTGTCAGTGGTGTGAGTATTGACAACTTGGTAGCGGTTAATGCGCAAGTGCTGGCATCGAACACAGGTGAGACAAATACTGTTGCTGAAATTCAAGGCAAAGTAACCACTGCTAATATAGCCATCGCCAAAATAGAGGCCTATAACAACGGCAATGGAACGATCCCAGCGCCACTAGATATCGCCGATTTTGAAGCGGTTGGTGTGATTGGCGTGAGTGCTGATAATCTGATTGCAGTAAACCGCCAAGTTCTTCTTGCGGCGAGCGGCGAAACTAACACCGTCAGTGAGATTCAAGGCAAGGTAATAGTGGCTGATGCAGCTATCGCCAAAGTAGAAGCCTATAACAATGGTGATGGTTCAACGCCTGCTGCGCTGACAGCGCAAGACTACTCAGACATTGGTATCACGGGAATTAGTGCTGATAACTTAGCTGCGGTTAATGCTCAAGTGTTAGCAGCATCTATCGGTGAAGCCAACAGTGTTGCTGAAATTCAAAGCAAAGTCACTGATGCCAACACTGCCATCGCCAAAGTAGAAGCTTACAACAATGGGGACGGTAGCAGTCCTGCGCCTCTAGTGCTCGCTGACTATGTTGCAGTGGGGGTAACAGGTGTTAGCGCTGATAATCTAGCAGCTGTTAACGCTCAAGTATTGGCAGCTAATCCAGGTGAAACTAACTCTGTCGCTGAGATACAAGCTTTAGTGACAGGCGGTTTGGATGCGCTAGCTAAGATAGAAGCTTACAACAATGGTAATGGAAGCACACCTATCCCGTTGACAGTGCAGGATTATATCGATGCAGGGGTGGCTGGTGTCGATAGTGATAACTTAGCGGCGGTGAATGCCCAAGTACTCGCATCTAACACCGGTGATACGGATACTGTTCCAGAAATTGCCCTAAGAGTAGGCGCCGCTAATGCCGCGCTCGCTAAGATAGAAGCATATAACAACGGCAATGGAACAATACCAAGTGCCCTGCAACAAGCTGATTATGACGCGGCAGGTATCACAGGTATTAACAGCGATAATATTTTAGCGGTAAACGCTCAAGTGTTGCTCTCAAGCACAGGTGAAGCGGACACCGTTGCTGAAATACAAGATAAGGTGAGTGATGCATTAACCGCGATTGCCAAGGTAGAAGCGTTTAACAATGGCAATGGCTCATTCCCAGCGCCTCTTGTGTTAGCAGATTACACCAATATTGGTGTGCTCGGGGTTACTGCGGATAACCTAGCGGCTGTCAACGCTCAAGTATTAGCCAGTGGCATTGGTGGAGCAGACACAGTTACAGAGATTCAAAGCAAAGTTATAGCGGCAAATGCAGCACTGGCTAAAGTGGAAGCCTTTAACAACGGTGATGGCAGCACACCTGCTCCGCTCACTGCTCAAGACTACGCTCAAGCAGGTGTGGTTGGGGTGACGGCTGACAACTTAGTCGCTGTTAATGCTCAAGTGCTAGATGCGGCCTTTGGTGGCGCTGACTCTGTTAATGAAATACAAGGCACTGTAACAGCGGCGAATGCAGCAATTGCTAAAATCGAAGCCTATAACAATGGTGATGGCACGACGCCACCAGCACTTGTGTTAGCAGATTACGCAGCAGTCGGTGTTACAGGGGTAACTTCTGATAATTTGGCGACAGTTAATGCGCAAGTATTGGCGGCTGATACTGGCGCTGCCAATACTGTCAGTGAGATTCAGAGTTTAGCGACGTTAGCACTTAGTGCGCTAGCTAAGATTGAAGCCTATAACAATGGCAATGGCACAACACCGAGTGCACTCACAGTACAAGACTATGTAGATGGCGGTATTGAAAATGTAACCGTCGATAACCTAGCGGCAGTTAACGCTCAAGTATTGGCAGCAAGTACTGGCGGTGCTGATAGCGTCCCTGAAATTACCGCTCACGTGAATACAGCTAATACGGCACTGGCAAAAGTTGAAGCTTATAACAATGGTGATGGATCAAGCCCAAGCGCCTTGCTCATCGCTGATTATGAAGCGGTCGGTGTCACTGGCGTCAGCGCTGATAATCTAGTAGCAGTAAATGCTCAAGTGCTAAGCAGCGCAACGGGTGAGACAGATACAGTCGCTGAAATCCAAGCTAAAGTGGGCGCGGCAGATGCGGGTATTGCTAAAGTTGAAGCGTACAACAATGGCAATGGCACATTCCCGCCAGCGCTAGATGAAGCGGATTACGCGGCGATCGGTATTAACGGAGTCAGTGGTGATAACTTAGCGGCTGTTAACGCACAAGTGCTGGCCAGCGCCACTGGCGAAACAAATACCGTGACAGAGATCCAAGGCAAAGTAGTTGCCGCGGATGCAGCGCTAGCCAAAATCGAAGCTTATAACAATGGCGATGGTGTTACGCCAGCACCATTGGTTGCTCAAGACTACGTCGATGCTGGTATTACAGGGGTTATTGCCGATAACTTGGCGGCGGTGAATGCGCAAGTGCTCGCGTCGGCGTTCGGTGAAGCCAATAGTGTCAGCGAAATTCAAAGTAAAGTAGTCGATGCCAATGCGGCGATCGCCAAAGTAGAGGCTTATAACAATGGTAATGGCACAACACCAGCAGCGCTAGTGTTAGGAGACTACACAGGAGTAGGTGTAGTAGGTGTCAATTCGGGGAATTTAGCTGCAATCAATGCCCAGGTCCTCAGTGCCAATACTGGTGAGGCAAATAGCGTTGCTGAAATTCAAAGCTTTGTGGTGGATGCGCAAAATGCGCTGGCTAAAATTGAAGCATTCAACAATGGTGACGGTACATCACCTGCACCATTAGGTTTACAAGACTATCTCGATGCGGGTATCACAGGAGTTACGAGTGGTAATTTAGTGGCAGTTAACACCCAAGTGCTCGCCGCGGCGACTGGGCAAGCTGATACTGTTCCCGAAATATTGGTTAAAGTGGGCGATGCTATCGCGGCGCTGGCCAAAATTGAAGCGTACAACAACGGTGATGGCAGCTCTCCCGCAGCGCTGACGATTAATGATTATCAAGCAGTGGGTGTGACAGGTGTCAGCGCGGATAATTTAGCCGCGGTGAATGCTCAAGTATTGGCATCAGCGCCTGGCGAGACAGATATTGTCAGTGAAATTCAAAGTAAAGTGAGCGATGCCAACAATGCTATCGCTAAAGTTGAAGCTTATAACAATGGCGATGGAACAACGCCGAGTGCACTGACAGCAGCTGACTACAGTGCAGCAGGTGTGAGTGGTGTGACGCCAGATAATGTGGCAGCAGTGAACGCTCAAGTCTTGGCAGCAGCCGCTGGCGATACAGATACGGTAAGTGAAATTCAAAGTTATGTCGCTCCAGCTGATGCGGCGCTTGCCAAAATAGAGGCTTATAACAACGGCAATGGAGTCACTCCAGCACCACTGACAGCGCAGGATTATCAACAGGCAGGTGTGAGTGGCGTCAGTGTTGATAACTTATTAGCGGTTAACGCACAAGTATTAGCAGCTGCAACAGGGGAAGCTGACTCATCCCCTGAAGTTCAAGGATTAGTCGCAGCGGCTGATGTGGCACTGGCTAAAGTTGAGGCCTATAACAACGGCGATGGTAGTTCACCAGCACCTTTGACAATAGCGGATTACCAAGCTGTCGGTGTAACAGGTGTAAGCGCAGATAATCTAGAGGCAGTTAATGCCAATGTGCTAAGCGCTTTGACGGGAGAAGCTGATACTGTCAGTGAAATTCAAGCACTGGTTGCAGAGGGTGAAGATGCGCTGGCTAAAATTGAAGCTTACAACAACGGTGACGGTGTTAGCCCAGCTCCGCTCAGCGTTCTAGATTATAGCGGTGCCGGAATCGATGGGGTAAATGTTGGCAACTTAGCAGCGGTCAATTTACATATACTGGGAGCGAGTATTGGCGGTGCTGATACGGTCGCTGAAGTCGATGCAATTGTCGCGACAGCGCTCGCAGCTCTTGCCAAAGTAGAGGCCTTTAATAATGGCAATGGCAGTGTACCTGCGCCTCTTTCGATTCAAGATTATTTAGATGTTGCAGTAACCGGGGTTAACGCTGATAACTTAGCGGCAGTCAATGCTCAAGTGCTCGCCTCAGCCACTGGGGATACAGATACTGTTGATGAAATCCAAGGCAAAGTGAACGATGCCATTGCAGCCCTTGGCAAAGTCGAGGCCTATAACAATGGCGATGGTACAAGCCCTGCAGCTCTAGAAGTTGCGGATTATGAGGCCATTGGGGTGACAGGAGTTAGCCTTGATAACTTAGCGGCGATGAATGCCCAAATACTAGCAGTTGCCACTGGTGAGGCGGACAGCGTTGCTGAGGTGCAGGCAAAAGTGGCCGATGCGGACGCCGCGATTGCGAAAATCGAAGCTTACAATAACGGTGATGGAACTACACCTCCTGCTCTTGTTTTGCAAGACTATCTGGATGCGGGGATCAGCGGTGTTAGCGCAAATCTAATTGCCAATTTAAACGCCCATGTACTCGCACAAGATGCTGGGGATGCAGACACTAACCCTGAAATTCAAAGCTTAGTGGATAACTTGCCGCCGAGTGTTTTAGATGTCGTTCTAACAAGTGCAACAGGGATTGAGAATAACCGTTTAAATAGCGGTGATGTATTGAGCGTCACTGTGCAAATGAGCAAAACGATCAATGTTACAGGTACACCACAAGTAGCACTGAATATTGGCGGCACTATTGTGCAAGCGCAATACAGCAGTGGCAGCGGTTCTAATGATCTAGTGTTCACTTATACTATTGCCAATAATGAAGATGCCAACGGTATCAGCATTGATGCCAATGCACTGAGCTTGAACGGTGGTACTTTACAAGACCTTAGTGCCAATAACGCATTGATTACTCACAATGCGGTGAGCGATAACAACTTGTTTATGGTTGATAATACGGCGCCAAATGCTGCGCTAAGTATCACCGTGGCAGAAGCTGTGAATAAAATTAATAGCAGCGAGTTGGCCGATGGTACTGAAGTCTCAGTCGCCTTGCCAGCAGGTGTTGAAGCGGGCGATATTATCACTTTGACGATCGCTAAACAGGGCGGCGCAAGTGAGCAAATTTCTCATACAGTTTTGTTATCTGAAATCAACGGCGCTGCGACTATCTCAGTGGCTGCTAATAAGTTCTCAGGGGATGGGGATTACGATGTCAGTGCAACCATCACCGATTTAGCAGGCAATGTCGGCGCTCAAAGTTCGGTCACAGTAATAGGAGTTGATACATTAGCTGCTAGTGCACCAGCTTCATTCAATGCGACGGATAATATTGGCACAGTTGAAGCGATTGTCGATGGAAGCACGATTGACGATCCTAAGCCAAGCTTGTCAGGTACGGTCGAAGCGTTTGCCAAAGTTCGAATTTACGATAATGGTAATTTTGTTAAGGAAGTGACGGCGCAGGCAGATGGTAGCTGGAGCTATACTTTTGAAAATAAACTCTCCAATGAAGCGCACAGTATTACAATTAAGCAAATTGATGCGCCAGGTAATGGCGAAAGTGATGCAAGCCCCGCGCTGACATTTACGGTTAACTCTCAGATTTCAACTCCTGAAGGGGAACCCTACATATTCACGATTGAAAACTTCACCGGGACCCCAGAAGGGGGCCAGGGGCCTATCAGTCTGGTGCGTTTTACTCGATTGCCCCATGACGGCAAGATCCAAATACAAAACGGCTCAAACTGGGAAGATATCAGCGAAAACGCTGAAGTCACCATCGCTGATATTAGCGCAGGTAAGCTTCGTTTTATTGCGGATGAAGGGGAGTCAGGCTTTGATGGCTTTAATAACGCGGGGATAGGTGATGGCAAAGATGATTACGCCAGCTTTAAATACCGCTTCTCAGATGGCACTTTATTAGGGACGACTAAAACCCATTATATTGATGTGGTACCTGTAGATACCGATAAAGACGGTATCGTCGACTTGCTAGATGTGGATGATGATAACGATGGTATTTTAGATACGGTTGAGAACGGTGATCCAATAGGTACCAATGCTTACAACGTTGCCGATAGCCAGTTTGCTAATAACTATGAATTTGTAGACGATGCCGTAACACCCACCGGAATTACCTTCAGCAGTGATGGTAAAAAATTCTATCTTATTGATTTTTCGGCTAACGAAATTAATGAATATGACTTATCGACACCTTTTGATCTCAGTTCAAAAGTACTGACAAATGTTTTCTCAGTGGCGGCACAAGAGACTAATCCATACGATGTGAAATTTAGCGAAGACGGCACTAAGATGTTTGTTTTAGGTGCTTCATCAGACAGTGTCAATCAGTATATTTTATCGACTCCTTTTGAAACAAGCAGTGCCATCTTTGATCAAGCATTTTCTATAGCTGGGTTAGACACAGAACCTCGGGCGATCATATTTAATGATGACGGTACTAAGATGTTTTTACTGGGTGATACTGGTAATGATATCCAAGAAATTCTATTACAGGCACCTTATAACTTATCCGGCATGGGAGTACTGTCGAGCACATTCTCTGTTGCTTCTCAAGACGGTAATCCTTCAGGCATGGCCTTTAATCACGATGGAACCCAGCTTTTTGTAATAGGGACTAGTAGCGATGCGGTCAATGTTTACACGCTAGATAATGCTTATAGTATTTCAAGCGGCGTGAATTTTTCTTACGCTTTCCCTGTCAGTGCCCAAGATGGCACCCATCGAGGCATGACTTTTAATAATGACGGCACAGGCCTATATATTGTCGGTGGTGACGGTCAAGATGTTAACCATTACACCATTGATCCGGGCTTTGTCGCCAATGATGTGGATCGCGATGGCATTATTAACTCTCTCGATCTAGACAGCGATAACGATGGTATTACAGATAATGTAGAGGCGCAGACAACAGAAGGCTATATAGCGCCCTCTGGCACTATCGGTGCTAACGGTTTAGATACGGCTTATGGCAGCGGTTTAAATGTGGTCAACACCGATGGCGATGAGCGTGCAGATTATATCGATACCGACAGTGATAACGACGGGCTGAGTGATGTTGAAGAACGTGATATCACAGGGCCTAACAGTGTGACATCGACGGCGGATGAAGATAATGATGGTTTACTCGATATCTTTGAAAATGGCACAACAAATGATGGTTATAACACCAACGACGGCAATGTCACTGTAGATGGCTCCAATAATGTCACGCAGATTAATTTGGCAGACTCCGATGCGGATACCAATGATACGGGTAGTGATGCCAATGGTTTAGTGAAAAACTTTGATTATCGAGAAGATCACAACCTAGATACTGATAATGATGGCATCTTGAACTCCGTCGATTTAGATGATGATGGCGATGGTATTTTAGATGTGGATGAGCAGGGACCCGATAACCCTGCAAATGCATTCAACGTGCTCTCAGCAACCTTTGCCAGCGCATCAAGTACAGCAGGGGAAGATACCGACGCCTACAGTATTACATTTAACAATGATGGCACTAAGTTATATATGGGAGGGGCGCAAGGAGATGATGTGACTGAGTACGCACTCAGTACGCCTTACGATATATCGACAAAAACGGTTCTCAATAGTTTTGCCACAGGAGAGCCTATCCCAACAGGGCTAACCTTTAATGATGATGGCTCAAAAATGTTTGTCCTTGGTTATTCAGCTAGAACAGTAAAAACCTTTGATTTATCGACGCCTTTTGATACCAAAAGTGCTGTACTCTCTCACACGACCCCTGCCTTTACAGATGCTTTAGGCAGAGAGCTTATTTTTAACGACACAGGCACAAAAGCATTTATCTCATCTGATAACTTAGATTTCGTTACAGAGTATAACCTTGCTACTCCTTATAGTTTTTCAAGTTTTACAGCGGTCAGCCCAGTCACATTAACAGATGTACCTGGGCCAACAGGGATGGCATTTAACCATGATGGGAGCGCTCTTTATATTGTTAACCAAGTCAGTAATGAAATAGCAGTTTATCAACTTAATACACCCTACACTTTGACAGGGGGGCATACTAAAACTGGCAGCCTTTCTTTGGTCGGCCTCGCCTCTTCTGTCACAGCTATGTCGTTTAACGATGAAGGGAGCCAACTTTACGTACTAGATAACTCTGCCAATACAATTTTAACATTTGATATTGAAGTGGGGCCGGATCTAAATGATATTGACGGTGATGGCATTATTAACTCTCTTGATTTGGATAGTGATAATGACGGTATTACCGATAACGTTGAGGCACAGACTACTCAAGGCTATCAAGGCCCTAGCGGCATTGATGCCAATAATGACGGGGTTGATGATGCATACGCAGGAGGGTTAACGGCAGTTGATAGTGATGGAGACGGCATCAGTGACTACAAGGATAGTGACAGTGACAATGATGATGTCGCAGATGTCTTTGAGCGCGGCGGCACTGGCCCGCAGAGTGTGACTAGCACAGCAGATGCTGATAGAGATGGCTTATTAGATATCTTTGAAGGCAGTGATATCGCCGATGGTCACAATGTTAATGATCAAAATGTGGTTGTTGATGGAGCAGGCACCGCCACCGATTTTAATCTTTCAGATAATGATGAAGACGCGGGTGTCGATGGCAAGCAAGCGATCGGTTTAGGGCGAGATCTCGACTATAGAGAAAATAAAGATATTGACCCAGATAATGATGGAATCGCCAATCCAGATGATCTAGATGATGACGGTGATGGTATTTTAGATTCAGTCGAAAATGCCAGCAACATAGGAACCAATGCTTATAACTTACTTTCTGCAACTTATAGTAATAGTTTCAGTGTGGCGGATGAAGAAACGCAAGCACAAGGTATGACCTTTAATAGTGATGGTACTAAGTTGTATGTGATCGGTCAGGTTGGGGATGATGTTAAGGAATACGAATTAGACACCGCCTATGACCTAGGCACTAAGAGTTTGGTTAATACGTTCTCAATATCAGCACAGGAAAGTGAGCCGACAGCCTTGCGCTTTAGCCATGATGGTAGCAAAATGTTTGTGGTCGGGATGAATGGAGATGATGTTAATGAATACAATTTAAGTACGGCTTTTGATACTAAAACAGCGGTATTTAGTAGTAGCCACACTGTGTCAGCGCAAGACACGGCTCCGCAAGATATTTTGTTTAACCCTGATGGCACCAGAATGTTTATATTGGGTGATGCAGGAAATGATATCACTGAGTATATCCTCCCCAACCCTTATGATGTTGCAAATAAAGCACCTGTTACCCAGACATTTTCAGTGTCAGCTCAAGATACCACCCCAACGGGAATGGCGTTCAATCATGATGGGAGTCAGTTGTTTGTCATTGGCGCAAACTCGCAAAACATCAATGTTTATACCTTAAATTCTCCTTACAGTGTTTCAGGGGGTGGCTCATTCCAGCATGCTATCTCAGTTGTCTCACAAGAGACGGTACCCAAAGCAATACACTTTAACGATGATGGTACAAAGCTGTTTGTGGTAGGTGATACAGGGGATGATATTACCGTCTATGGTATCGATGCGGGTTTTGTTGCCAATGATGTCGATGGCGATGGCATTATTAACTCCCTAGATATCGACAGTGATAACGACGGTATTACCGATAGTGTCGAGGCGCAAACGACCAATGGCTATGTAGCTGCTTCCGGCACAATCGCAGGCAACGGTGTTGATACAGCCTATGGAGCAGGTTTAACAGTTGTTGATACCGATGGTGATGGTATTGCGGATTACTTAGATAACGACAGTGACAATGATGGTGTTGCCGATATTGTTGAGCGCGATACCACAGGCCCTGACAGCGTTACCTCGACACTCGATAGCGACCATGATGGCTTATTGGATATCTTCGAAAACGGCACAACTAACGACGGTTATAATACCTCTGATAACAATGTCACTTTAGCACCAGATAAATCTGTGACAGGCTTTAACTTGGCTGATAGTGATGGCGATATTGCAGCTGATGGCAGTGATGCAGATGGGATCTTAAAAAACCTAGATTATCGTGAAAATCCTGATCAAGATACCGATAACGATGGCATTTTGAACGCCATTGATTTGGATGATGACAACGATGGTATTTTAGATGTCGATGAGGCAGGCAGTAGCATTGGCGATAATGCCTACAATGTGAGCTCAGCCATCTTTAGTGCAAGTCACAGTATCGCCAGTGAAGAAACTGAAGCTAGTGGTATGAGCTTTAGTGCCGATGGCACAAAAATGTATATCGTAGGAACAACAGGGGATGATATTAATGAATACTTGCTGTCATCTCCCTATGATGTATCGAGTAAAACCTTAGTTAATGTCTTCTCAGTGGGAGCGCAGGATGCAACGCCAACCAGTGTCACCTTTAATGCAGACGGCACTAAAATGTTTGTACTTGGCTATTCAGGTCAAGACATCAATGTGTATAACTTAGGCACAGGCTTTGATACCAAAACAGCATCTTTTGCTTCAAACCACACAATAAGTGGCCAAGAAATATATCCTCAAGCATTAACTTTTAATGGGGATGGCACCAAAGTTTTTGTCATAGGTACCCAAGGAGACGATATTAATGAATACACATTATCGTCCCCTTATGACTTAACATCTATGACCCACCAAACACCGACGTTGTCTGTTGCAGGGCAAGAAGCTACGCCCTCAGGCATGGCATTCAATCATGACGGGTCGCACTTATATGTGCTAGGTGATACCAGTGATGCTATTCATATATACAGATTGGCGACACCCTACAGTACAACGACAGGAAGTTCTTTAATCGGGAGCTTGTCAATTGCCGGCCAAGACCTCACTGCAAAATCGTTGGCGTTTAACGATGATGGTACACAGCTATTTTTACTGGGATCGACCAATGACAGTATTAGCGTATTTGATATCGATGCAGGTTTAGTTGCCAATGATATCGATGGTGATGGCATTATTAACTCACTGGATTTAGACAGTGACAATGACGGTATTACCGATAATGTAGAAGCGCAAACAACACAGGGATATCAAGGGCCAAGTGGTGTAGATGCTAACAATGACGGTGTTGATGATGCTTATGCTGGTGGTTTAGCGGCGGTCGATACCGATGAAGACGGTAGAGCTGATTTTCAAGATACCGATAGTGATAATGATGGCACGCTAGATGTTGCCGAGCGCGGTGGTACTGGGCCAAACAGTGTCACTAGTAATACTGATGCAGACAGGGATGGTCTTCTCGATGTGTTTGAAGGAGACAGCACAAGCGATGGTTATAATGTCAATGATCAAAATGTCACAGTCGATGGCTCAGGTACAGCAACAGGCTTTAATTTAACCGATGGCGATAGTGATGCGGGCACTGATGGTAAGCAGGCAACTGGCTTAGGTAGAGACTTTGACTATCGTGAAAACCCAGGTGAAGATCCTGATAATGATGGGATCGCCAATAAAGATGACCTAGATGATGACGGTGATGGTATTTCCGATATTATTGAAAACGGCACCAATATTGGTACTAATGCATACAACATATTGTCAGCAAACTTTAGCGAAACGTTCTCCGTGGCCGATGAAGAAACACAGCCACATGGAATGACCTTTAATAGTGATGGTACTAAGCTGTATATCATTGGCAAAGCGGGCGATGATATCAATGAGTACGATTTAGGCACAGCCTATGATTTAGGCACTAAAACCTTAGTTAATAGGTTCTCAGTTGCAGCGCAAGAAAGCGAGCCAACAAGTGTTCGCTTCAGCCATGATGGCAGCAAGATGTTTGTCGTTGGCTCTAGTGGTGATGATGTCAACGAGTACAGTTTAAGTAGTGCTTTTGATACTCAAACAGCGGTATTTGTTAACAACCACAGCGTCTCATCGGAGGAAACATTCCCTCAAGATATCTTGTTTAATCCCAATGGTAGCAGAATGTTTATATTGGGCTCTTCAGGCAGTGATGTGACTGAGTATATTCTCCCTAACCCTTATGATATTGCCAATAAAGCGCCAGTCGCCCAAACCTTTTCGGTAGGAGCTCAAGAGGGGACAGCAACGGGAATGGCGTTTAATCATGATGGCAGTCAGCTATTTGTGATTGGGGCCAGCTCACAAAACATCAATGTATATACCCTAAATACGCCTTACAGTGTTTCTGCTGGAGGTGTTTTCCAACATGCTATCTCGGTCGCCTCACAAGACACAGTACCTACAGCGGTACATTTCAATGATGATGGCACAAAACTCTTTGTATTAGGTGATACTGGGGATGATGTTACTGTCTATGATATCGCCCCAGGCTTTGTTGCCAACGATGTCGATGGTGATGGCATTATCAACTCCCTTGATTTGGACAGTGATAACGATGGTATTACCGATAATGTAGAAGCCCAGACCACCAACGGTTATGTGGCTGCCTCAGGTACCATTGGTGCCAATGGCATTGATACTGCTTACGGTGTAGGAATAACCGTAGTTGATAGCGATGGTGATGGCACTGCGGATTACCTAGATAGCGATAGTGATAATGATGGCATTGCAGATATCGTAGAGCGTGATATTAATGGTGCGAATACCGTAACTTCAACAGATGACGCTGACAAAGATGGCTTACTGGATATCTTTGAAGGTGGTTCAATAAATGATGGCTACAACGTTTCAGATAGTAATGTCGAGTTAGCACCGGATAAATCCGTCACAGGTTTCAACTTAGCTGACAGTGATGATGATTTGGCCGCAGATGGCAGCGATGCTAATGGGCTCGTGAAAAACTTAGATTATCGTGAAAACTTTAATCAAGACGCCGATAACGACGGCATCATTAACTCACTCGATTTAGATGATGATAATGACGGTATTTTAGATACCGATGAAATGGGTAGTGATATTGGTGAAAATGCCTACGATGTATTGTCGGCAACTTTTAGTAATAGTTATGTCATTGGCAATGATGAAACTGAGCCTAGTGGTATGACCTTTAGTGCAGATGGCACTAAGCTTTATGTTATTGGGCTCACAGGGGATGATATAAACGAATATTCCTTGTCATCTCCTTACGATATCGCTAGCAAAATGTTAGTGAATGTTTTCTTTGTCGGATCACAAGATGTAAACCCAAGTAGTATCACTTTTAGTGATGATGGCAGCAAGATGTTCGTCCTAGGGTATTCAGGACAAGACATCAATATGTACGATTTAAATACCCCGTTTGATACCAAAACGGCATCCTTTACCTCGAGTCATAGTGTCAGTGGCCAAGAGGTTTATCCAGAGTCGATAGTGTTTAGCGGTGATGGGACTAAGGTCTTTATTATCGGCACCAGTGGCGATGACATTAATGAATACCAACTGGCATCACCTTATGATTTAAGCGTGATGAATCATCAAACGCCAACTTTATCTATAGGTGCGCAAGAAACAACACCTAAAGGTATGGCATTTAATCACGATGGTTCAGAGATGTATGTCATCGGCGATACTAGTGATGCAATTCATGTATATCGCTTAACAACGCCATACAGTACGACGTCTGGCCATATGCATATAGGTAGCTTGTCTATTGCCGATCAGGAAAATAATGCTAAATCGTTAACCTTTAATAATGATGGTACTCAGCTGTTTGTATTGGGTACAGAAGATGATGCGATCACAGTATTTGATATCGATGCAGGTTTAATCACTAATGATATTGATAACGACGGCATCATTAACTCCCTTGATTTGGATAGTGATAACGATGGTATTACCGATAATGTAGAGGCTCAAACTACCCAAAATTATAAAGGCCCTTCCGGTGTTGATGCTAATAATGACGGTGTAGATGATGCTTATGCAGGCGGCATAAATGCAGTCGATACCGATGATGATGGGCGAGCGGATTACCAAGACACTGATAGTGATAATGATGGTGCACTCGATGTCGCTGAGCGTGGTGGAAGTGGCCCTAATAGCGTTACGAGTACCACTGACACGGACAGAGATGGCTTATTAGATGTGTTCGAGGGCAGTAATGATAGTGATGGCTACAATGTTAATGATCAAAATGTCACTGTGGATGGTTCGGGTAATGCCACTGATTTTGACTTTGACGATACCGACTTAGATGCCGGTAGCGATGGAGCTCAGGCAACAGGTTTAGGGCGTAACTTTGATTACCGTGAAAACCCAGATGAAGATCCAGACAATGACGGTATCGCTAATAAAGACGATTTAGACGATGACGGTGATGGTATTTTAGATAGTGTCGAAAATGCCAGCAATATAGGTACAAACGCTTATAACTTATATTCAGCACAATACGCAGATAGTTACTCTGTGGCCGATGAGGAATCTGTTCCAGAAGGTTTCACCTTTAACGAAGATGGTACTAAGTTGTTTGTTATTGGCAGTAATGGCAATGAAATCAATGAGTATAACCTGACAAAAGCGTTTGATTTATCCGCTAAAACACTCGTCAATACTTTGCCAATCGGGCAACACGAAACTGCTCCAACAGGTATGCGTTTTAGCAAAGATGGTAGCAAAATGTTTGTTATCGGCTCAACAGGGGACGATATAAATGAGTATGCGTTAAGCACTCCGTTTGATACGAAAACGGTCACTTTTGCTGGCGCGCACGATATATCAAGCGAAGAGAGTGTCCCTGCTGATATCTTATTCAATGAAACAGGTACGCGGATGTTCGTGTTAGGTTCTAATGGGGATGATGTCACAGAATATATTCTACCTAATCCTTATGATGTTGCTAATGCTGCACCAATCGCTACAACCTTCTCTGTTGCAGCCCAAGAGACTACTCCGACGGGGATGGCGTTTAATCACGACGGCAGTCAGCTATTTGTTATTGGCAGCACCTCGGACAGTATCCACATTTATCAACTTAACTCCCCTTATGGAATATCGACAGGGGGGAGTTTTGTCGGCTCAATTTCTATCGCTGATCGAGAATCAGTGCCGACTGCAATCAATTTTAACGCAGATGGCACTAAGCTATTTGTGATGGGTAGCACGGGAGATGATATCAATGTTTACGATATTGATGCAGGCTTTGTTGCAAATGATGTTGATGGCGATGGAATCATAAACTCCCTTGACCTAGACAGTGATAACGATGGTATTACCGATAATGTCGAAGCGCAGACGACCAACGGTTATGTTGCTGCATCGGGCACTTATGATGCAAACGGTGTTGATACTGCCTACTCAGGTGGCTTGAATGCTGTTGATACAGACTCAGACGGCACTGCTGATTACCTAGATAGTGACAGTGACAATGATGGCAAAGCGGATATTGTAGAGCGAGATATCGATGGTCCCGATGCGATTACCTCAACAGTAGATTCTGACAAAGATGGCTTATTAGATATCTTTGAAGACGACAGTGTCGAAGACGGTTATAACGTCAATGATGGAGATGTCACACTAGCGCCAGATAAGAGTGTGACAGGGTTTAATTTAGCGGATAGTGATAATGATATTGCTGCTAATGGCAGCGATGCAGATGGCTTAACTAGGAACTTGGATTATAGAGAAAACCCTGATCTAGATAGCGATAACGATGGCATCGTTAATAGCATCGATTTGGATGATGATAACGATGGTATTTT
>CAKZOD010000040.1 GCA_937136055.1 uncultured Oceanospirillaceae bacterium
AGGCTTTATGCAATCCCACGCTCAATCATCATTTCATTAAATGCATACCCATCCTGCCTAGATGCATTAGCTACATATGGCGCATAAACCTCAAATAATAAACGTGTATCGCTATGCCCTAACATATGTGAAATATAAAGCGGGTTTTCATGCGCTGCTATATGCAGTACAGCAGCGGTATGGCGTGTTTCATAAGGGCGCCTTCGTGCTAAACCCGCTTTTTTTAGTGTGGGGTACCATAGTTGAGTGCTTACAAAGTGGGTATTAAGCGGTTTGCCTTTGTGAGTAAACACAAATTCACTGGTTGTTTGTTTTTGTAAGCGTTTAAATAGTGTTAATAAGGTATCGCACATTTTTAAGTCGCGGCGCGACTTAGGTGTTTTTACATCCCCGAGTTCACCATTAACCCAATTGTGGCGAATACGAATAAGGCGGTGATTAAAGTCGATATCTTCCCAGCGCAGGCCGTGTATTTCACAGCTACGCATACCGGTCCAAAAACGCACCGTAAAATAATCGCGCCATTGTGTAGGGGTGCATTCTAAAAAGCGCTGTACTTCATCTGCGGTTAGTGGCAGTGAATTAGCGCGTTCTTCTTTTAAGGGTTTATAGCGGCGTAATGGGTAAGTAAAGTCATGCTCTTCGGCGGCTAAACTTAAAATAGCGACAAACGGCCATAAAATACCGTTAATGCGTTTATTAGAAAGTTTACGGGCCCCTTGGATATCGCTTATCATTAAGCTTTCGCGAAAATAGTCGATATTAGCCAACTTGATCTCATTAACTAAACTATTGCCAAACTCAGGAATAAGGTAACGGTCGAGGGTATTACGCACCACGCTTTGATAGCTGCTTTTCCATTTTGCTTTTTGGCGATCGAACCATTCATTCGCGTAATCGTTAAAAAATGGATAAAGACGATCAGGGTGTTTTTCGCGCTGCAAGGCTTCAAACTTAGCGACCTTTTTACTCTCAGGAAAATAATCACGGTACTGAAATGTATCTAAGTCAATTTCAGCATTGATTTTTTTAAGCGTAGCATTGGCTTTTTTAATATTAACAGGGGTTGCCATGAGCTTAGTGCCTTCACGAAAGCGCTGCCCATAAATGTGTAAATCAAATTGAATACGCCCATTGGGGCGAATGCGAATGTGAGCCATAAAGGCCTCCATCAGTTAATGGATCTATAAATAGATCTATCCCTCACCGATGGAATTCGTTAGAATTGGATCATCGGCTGGGTCGCGTTAAACATGGTGCAGCCGGTACGGGGTAGGGAGGTTGCCGCCTCTTTACCCCAACTGCTTATTTTATCTTCAGTTACACCAATACCATACACTAAGCACGAAATCGCGCAACTGTTTAAAATTTCACTAATAAATATAACAGCAACTGTTTATTTGTCCAGTGGTTTATTGTTAAGTTTCGAGTTTGTCGTTTTCACTAACACTGTAAGTTTGTCGTGATATCGTGCTTAGCACAAACGCAGTAGCAGATAATTTAAACATCATCAAACCCTACAAGGTCACCTTGTAGCTCACCATTGCTTTCTCCTTCACTAATCCCAAGTTTTTTCTCCAATGCTTTTTTAGCTTCTATTACCTTGCTCATTTTTTCAGGTGCAAGTTCAATATCATCAATACATTGATAAGGATTGACTGAGTCTGTGTCGCTATAAAAACCGAGACTGCGTTTTCCATCTTCATCGAGTAACATTTGCAACTTGATTTGCTTAGCTGTTGTGATATCACTAATTTTCACTTTTGAAAGTGTACTTAAGTTAATGCGGTAAATCATAGGCGATGTTTCATTGATATGCTGTGTGGATAAAAAACAATTACCGCCAGTTTCTTCAGTTAAGCCAGCTAACATTACGCAATTACTGTCTATGTACAATAGTGCTTCGTTTGCTTTTTTTACTATGTCCATACTACGGTAGATTTTAATTTCATCTTTTAAAGTATAGATATTGATAACAAGCTTTTGCTCAACGACGTAGTTTATTTCTTTTTTATTAGCATAATCTCGTAAAGAAAGTAACGAGTTGGATATTACGTTATTACCATCACTAAATACCGCCCGCTCATCATCAGTATATATAGTCACAGTTTCGGATTTAGTTGATAGAGCGAGATTTTTTAAGTTTTCAACGCCATCCTTATTCAATAATAAGTCAAATTTTGGTGTAAACCCTTCAGGAACATCAAATGGAATGATTTTGTTGTCACGTTCGATACGAATTTTCGATTCTGCTTTATTCGTTTCAAATGAATCGTAAGGCGTATATGAATTTGCGATATTGGCCATTTCTATTGCTGAGGCTTTTGGTATTGTTAGCTTCTTTGCTTGTTCAACAAACATTAAAAAATCAAGGTGTTCTGCCACTATCTCTTTAGCCAGAATATATATACGTGATTCGCCTTTTGTTAGGGTGTCAACGTGTGGGTAGGGGCTTTTGGAGGTATACTCAATATCGACTTCAATATTGGTCTGTTGTGAATGGAGACACAAACACTGCTTAAAGCTACTTGCGGATAAACTCCACTGTCCATTTTTTAATAACCAATCTTCTTCAACATCTAGACTGATTATTTGCATGCTATCACCTGCCCCCATAATTATTTTGCATGTTTTATCATCGATAATAAATGAAATCCGAGCTTCAGCATCTAATTTTATTACGCTCTTTAAAAAATCATTTATCGAAGTTTGCTCTTTTGGTTTAACAACTATTTTTGCCATTATTAGTTATCCTTATTTTAAGGTTATGTTTAAAAAGTATTGTTCCAACGTTTGCGCTAGCAATGTAGAAGGAATGAGTGTTTTCAGTGTGATAATTAATTGAGTATTTCCATAAGGCGTTTTACGCCAGTTAAAATTATCGGCTTTACGTAAAAATTGGTGCTTAACCATATTTAATTTGTTGCTGTTAAGGCTTTTTCTATTTTGGATTAGTAAAAAAGTAGCCGTGTAATGCTTTAATGACCCTCTGTGGCAAAGGGTTTTAAAAGCTTGCAATGTCTTTTGGTTGCATTTACACGAAAATTGAATATCAAGGGTTTCGATATTTGATCTATCCTTTGGTGTGTGAAGAATTACTTTAGGTTTACCCAATGTTTTAAGCGCTGTTAGCTCTTTAGGGGTAAAGTTTAGATATTGTCCTTTTGCTAATTGACGCCATTGAATATTGGCTGTTTTAAAGTCTAAGATTTCATTATTCAGCGCAGTAAATACCTTTTTACAAAAGTAATAAAACGTATTTGTATTTTTATCGAAAAAATCTTCAGGTAAGGAGCTAACCCAGAGAGGTGTAAAATCACATTTATTAAATGTAGAGGGCTGTTTATTGGTCGTGCTGCTCTTACCTCCCATGAGGGTATTCAATTTCAGTTTATTTATAATTTGGCTCTCTGCTAGCTCAGGCTGGAACTGCTTTTTATCCTTATTGCTCAGTAATGAGTACTCTTGACTAAGTGAGTTTAAAATACGCGAAATATCATTTGAACCTACAGGAATATCAAAGATATAGCGAAGCTCTGCTCGTGAGTATTGGCGGCATGCAGGTTTGAGTAATGCAATTGTTTTTTCCATACCATGAAGGTAATGACGACGAGTTGTTGCGTAGCTGGAGTGTCCCAGCTGTTTTGCTATAACGTCTAATAATAGTCCGGCATTCATTTTGTCAAATGGTCGGCCTTCTAACCAAAAATCAAAACGCGCTAAAGAGCTTTCTTTAGATAGCATTGCCTCTGTAGCTTCATCTTGAAGGATACTTGATAAATGACATCCTTGACGCTGATAAGCGAGATGTAATCCCTGTAAGTAAAGTAATTCCGCACCACCATGACGCAAATGATGGAAGCGTACTTTAGGACCGAATAGTGCTTTTAATGCTTGAGTTGCAGGGTAGATATAATAGCTTGAGCGCAAGCCTATAGATTCGTGTTCAAAACCAAGTAAAGGCTTCGTTTCATCACAGCCTGTTTTGATTTTTAATAATATTCGTATAAGTTTGGCTGCCAGCTCTGGCATAAATACAGTAATTATTCTCGTCTTTTTATTTTTAGTCGTCCCCTCTGGCGTATTTCTTATAACGATACTAAAAAGCTGCTTTTTTTGTGGGCTTATAATAGTAATGTCACCTAGACACAACCTTAAAACTTCGCCTCTTCGCATAGCTCCGTAATACCCTAAGATGACTGCTATGCTAGCGAATAGTCGTTGCATGGCATGTCCATTTTTTGAAGAAAGTAATAGCTCTACGGTGCTGTTTATCTGAGACACATTTAAGCAAAATGGATCAACAAGAGAAGGCAGCTCAGGGCGCTCGAACTGTTCTAGATCTAACTCATCAGTGAGTTCTTGATGTGATGCACTGCGAAGGAAATTATATAAATGCCACGGTGTTGTTTTTTCATCTAAACGTTCGAACTCTTTATGTGCCCAACTATGCAATGTTTCCGGGTTGGTGGCATCGTCAAAGCTTAATGGGTTTAAGCTTTTATAAAAGTTTGTATAGCGGTCGATACTCTGAGGAGGGAGTATCTTTTTGTGAACCCCACCTTCATTAAATAGTTCATCAGTAAAGTGAAAAAACAGTTTAGGCAGTACATTGTCGGGATCCCAAGCTGGCGCAGTAGGTCTTATAGAATTTTTTTTGGATGATAGCTTATGGTATTTAATAAGTGTTTTATGAGGCCATGCATCGGCGAGTGCTTTTTTTTCTGCCCCAATAACCGCTTTTTTCAACGGGGGGATGAATAATAATTTTTCTTTTGCCGTATCAATAGTATAAGATTTTGTGGATTCAAGTGGCGATACATGACGCATAGGATCACTTAAGTCACGTAATAATTTTGGTGACACAGCATAGTGGTGATGCCAGAATGATTGGAATATACGCAGCCATTCTGCGGGGCTCATTGCAGCGAAATAATATGGCTCAGTATCTACCCACCGATTAATAGCATCCGATAATGATTTTGTTGTTAACGCCTTTTCAGGGAGATATTTATAAAAGTTTTGTAAAACCCTTAAAGGGAAAGCTGATAGTGGGTAACGTGTGAAGCTCGTGTTGCTGTTATCTGCATATGAAGCAATAGGTTTAGGGTGTGACACTTTGAGTGTAAATTGCCCCTCGAAAAACTCAATACAGGTAGGTGTTGATAATATTCTTTGCCAGTATGATAAATGCAGCGGTGCCACTTCAAAGTTTAGCACGAGTAATACCCAACCTAAGTCATGCCATCGCTTATCCATAAAAGATTCACGTTGTGACTCATATCTGGCAAAACATTGACTTGCTAGTAGATTATTTTTATGAATACTAAGCAACCACTTCGTTGACTCATCCGTAAAAGCTTGCTCTTTTACTTCTGGTAGCTGCCAATTACATATTTCTTTTAAATAAAATAAAACGTGATCAAGTGCGCTTAATAACACCCGTTGTTTACCTGTGGGAATACTTTTAATTCGCTTATTAATATCGTTGAGCTGCTCTTTTGATAATGCTCGTTCATTAATATTCAAAGAGTTAATTAGATCGCATATCGACTGAAGCATGCTAGTTTCCTCGTACTCCATACCGAGCTCTTCACGATAGGTAATAATAGTCTGAGCCGTTAGTGGTTTTTTAGCCATGATTAGCTCCTTTTATCTCAGCTAAATCTAAAAACTCAGGGATTTTATTTAAAAAGGAGCAAAATTTGTTTAGTACGACAGGAAATAGCTCATCGCTTCCTAGTTGTTCTCCATAATTTGCATGCCCCATAAGTCGGCTTATATCTTGCGACGTGAGCGTAGGAGATAACGATGCTAATGCATGCTGGGCAAAAAAGTGTCGTAGATGATAAGGTACTACTTTTACTTCCCCAGGATTAGCTTTTGACCACCACTTAGCCATAAACGGTCGTAAAATTTTTGCTGATAATGGCTTTACCGCCAAATTTTCATCAATCAAAAACCACATTAATGGAGAATCAAAAGTAGTAGATGAATGACGTTGCAAGTTTTGTAGTAAAAGCTCGTAGCGTAATAATGCAAGACGAAAATAGTCACATAACCAAATAGTACGATAACGACCTTTATCAAAAATGATGGCAGAGTGTTTATCGAAGCAATATTCTTTTTTAAATGTAATTTCGTGTGTTGGGCGTGCACTTGTTAATGCAATATATAATAGTGCAAGTTCATATACTCTAAAGTTATACAGCTTCAGTAAACTTTCTAGCGTATGTTTACTTTGCTCAAGCTTTTGACCTTGCAAGTGAAGTTCGTGAAAAAAGCGACGTACTGAATCAACATTTACATATCGTATTGAACCTATAAAAATAGGCGGGGTGTTTATATAGTTTCGTTTTGCTGTCGATATATCATAGTGTAAAGAAGGTATTTTCCCTGATGTACTACATAGGTAGTCTTGTTGTTTGGTCGTATAACGAATGATTTGAGAGTCGTTATGCAAAATAGTTTTTGCAGCGCTAAACAGCTTTAATAGCTCAGGCTCATAGACAGCTTTCGATAGTCGATCTAAGTAATATGTTTGAGCTATAAAAATATCAGATCTTATTTGATCACTGCTGCGTCTTTGATAATGAAAAGCGCTAGAATGATGTAAGTTATCAACTCCAAGTAAAACTGCTTTTGCTGGTGTCGTTAGACTAGGATCGCATTGAACCATTTTTTTGAAGTAATTAAACAAAACATCCTTACGAACTAGATATTTTCCTTTTAATACAGGAGGAGTGCGCCATTTATCATTAATAAAACGTAAGAATATTTCTTTCTCTTCCTGGCTCATCACCCAGCAATTATTAGCTTGCTGCGTTTTTGTTATTGCATCAGAGAACCAGTGATTTAAACCGTTTGGGATAGGTTGCCATTGCCAACTAATACCGTCTTTAGTTGGATAAGCAATAGCATATTCTACCCATGAAGGGTTATTTCTACGGACACTCCTTAAACTGTGTTGTTGACAAGGATTATTACCATTAACAATGGTGATATCTGGAATATCTTTGATTGATCTACATGACGTGAGAGCACCAATCAGCCATAGATATAAGAAGTTAAAAAGTGCGCGATCATATGCTGTTACTTTTGTACTTGATGATGGTTTATATAGTTTTTTTAATCTTATTACAGCTGCCAATAACTTAAGAGCATAATGCCTAGCATTGGGGAATGGGGCTCCACTGTTTTTATATCTTTCTTTTGATTTTATGGTTTCATTACTCATCGTTTATACACTTCTCGTCTGGTTGTTCGTTATTGAAATTGGTTAACTTTAAAGCTAAATAGTAGGCCTACCTCAGCACACTAGTGACGCTTAGAAACATGAATAAATCCCATGGTATTTATTCAAAAAATTATGCAAATGAATTCAGTTTTTATCAGGTTTATTTATCTCCCTAATGCTTGATGGAGATACTTGAGCTAAATGACTAAGCTGTTTTTTACTGGGTACAGCTAAATTAAGTGACTTAGCGTTGTTATGTCGGCTGTGTAATTGCTGCGGTAAAGATTTTAATTCAGGTGCAAGTAGTGCTGGCATTATTAGCGCAAGGGTGGATATTACTGGCTCAGATTCATCATAAATAATTAGCGATACATTCAACTTGAAAGCTGCATCATGACTGAGGATAACGTTAACTAGAGGCATAGCGGCTAACGCAACATACAGCCCTTCTTTTTCACTCATAAGTACAGGTATAGGGCTAGAATCAAGCAAACATTGAAGCTGTTCAATTGAAAGAAACTGAATATCGGGTAGCTTTTTCTGCGTAAACCTATCGCCTGATAGCAAAGCGGTCAGCGTTGGGTGCTGTTGCAATTCAAGCACGTTTAACGGTAGTTTTTTAATCTTTGGCATAAGGATAATTTCCTAACAAGAAAGCGTTAATGCACTAGTAAGTAGGTGTTCTATACAACGCAGGTGATAATTTTTAACCTCACTTTGCTTTAAAGGATGAACCTTAATGCGTTGAAGCACCCCACTAGGATCTAAGGGTAAATAGCAATTACCATCACAAGTAAAAGTCACTGGCAGTGGGTGAAAGCCCAATAAGGTTTGTATTACCTCAAGTGGTAATTCATCGATGCTCTTATTTGGCTTTAATTGCACAACATCGTTTTTAATCAGCTTCCCTAATAGTGGGTGAACTTGTAACTTTGCCTTATTAAGCTGAATAGCTTTTTGCTTATATTTCATATGACTTACTCTCTTAAAATAACGTATTAGTTTTTAAATTTATGATAACCCTTCCGCTTTTTTTCTGTGTTGATTATGTCCTACTATGTAGACCTACTTATTTGAAGTGCTGAATATAAACATCCAAAAACGTTCAAAATGAGCAAATAGCTAAAATGTGAATAAGATAAATCGTAAAGGGATTTTCTGAATGGGTCTAAAATTAGAGCACCCCTTTTTGTACCCTCTAAACTTTGCGTGATTAAAAAGTAGCGTGCTTTAAATGTATAATTCATTTATTTTCAATGAGTTATAAGTCACCTTTCTTTTATTCGTTAAAAACGTTTTTTTCGCTTTTTTTTATTATTTATAAGTTGACAGTGTTATTTTAAGGAAATAAATATGGTTTTTTGGGTACGATTGGGAGTGGGAAAGCAATGAGGACTTAAATTGATGCGCTGATTTATCATCAAAAATAATGACTCAATGAAATCTTGGGCTATAAATTTAATACGGCGTAATGAATACGCATGCAGCACTTTATTTCAGTAGATGTATTTAAGAAAAATTCGGTTTGTGAGTACCAGCTCTTATTATAAGTTTTAGGTGGCTTAAATTATTAACCTCATAGATCAATACCTGTTGTCAGTGTCCGCGCTTTTTCATCCTTCTTGTATGTTGCTACAAGTATGCAGGTAGCCCCTATCATGGGTGAGAAATAACTCTCGTAAACCCCTATTTACGATAGCTATTATTATGTTAAGTAGGTGGTTAGGTTGCATTGGTCATGAAATAAACA
>CAKZOD010000041.1 GCA_937136055.1 uncultured Oceanospirillaceae bacterium
TGCGAGTTGCGAGTTGCGAGTTGCGAGTTGCGAGTTGCGAGTTGCGAGTTGCGAGTTGCGAGTTGCGAGTTGCGAGTGCAGTTTGCTAACTAAACTATGATTAAACAATATTTTTACTCGCTACTCGTCACTTTTTTGGCTCGCAACTGCCCCTCATATCCACAAAAACAACGCACAGCCTGCAGTTAATGAACCTGTGCCGCGAGTAAATATCTTCCATCGCAAATCTGTCGATAAAAAGCGCCTAATTGCCTTGCCCGCAATTACCCAAGGGATAATAGAAGCAAAGCTCAATGGTGGGATAATAACAATGATCAACCAAAGTAAATTCTCATTGGTTTCAATAGCCACCAAAATCAAACTCACTAGTGCCAGTGTCGCTGTAATCGCTTTAGGATTGGCGAACTGAAACAGCGCAGCGGCAATAAAACGCATCGGCTTAGACGCCTCTCGATCCGCTTGAGTATTACTGGCATTTGCCATTTTCCAACCGATTAGCACCAACCAAATTGAGCCCGTTATTTTAAGTAGCAACATCAACTGCGGCCAAGTATCTATTAAGGGTTTTAGCCCCATCACCGCGGTCATATTAAGCAGACAAGTGCCAAACACAATCCCTGCAATATGCGGCACTGTGCGCTTAAAACCAAAGTTTGCGCCCGAGTAAATCAACATCATGTTATTGGGCCCAGGGGTTGCCCACATGGTATAAGCCACCAAAACAAAGGGGCTGAGTAATTCGATATTGCTCATTGTATTCTCACTTTCAAAATCGTCTCTAATGTCTTTGGGTTGCCGCTATTTTAAACGCCGTATTATCAAACATAGCAGTTACGCTGGGATCTCAAACAGTATATGCTTAAGCGACTCAACAACACAGATACAATAAATAGAATATTTTATGGGTACAGAGATTAATAAACTGCCTGCTTATCAGCGTTTAGCTAACAAGATTGAGCAGCAAATCCTCAGTGGCAAAATACCTCACGGTCAAAAACTAGGCTCAATTCGACAGCTTGCCAATACAGAAAAGGTGAGTATCAATACGATACGTGCTGCACTCGATAAACTCGCACAAAGTGGGATTATCCACAGCATTGCGCGCATTGGCTTTGTGGTTAACTATCAACAAGAAGCGCAGGACTTACAGCTTTTTGAGCAGTTCAATGCCGATAGCCGCTTAGCTGAATCCTCACAGCGCTGGCTGCATACTATGGTTACCGGTAACCGCGCTGTAAACCCTTTCTTTCATATGGCGGTACCAACCGATACTAAAATCTTCAAGAGCTTCCAGCGCCAGTACCGCCAAGTGATAAAACAACAAATCAGCACTGAAATGGGCAATGCCGCAGGCAGCAGCGCTTTACGCGCTATTATCAGTGAACATCTAGCACTGCGCCAATGCCACGTTGCCGCTAGCGAAATTCAAATTACCAATGGCTGCCAGCACGCCTTAGAACATGCCTTGCGTGTATTGTGTAAACCTGGAGACACCGTCGCCATTCCAGTTCCGGCTTTTCCCGGCTATTTTGCGCTACTAGGAGTATTAGGGCTTAAAGTCCTTGAAATTCCGATGTCTCCGCAAGGCCCCGATGTAGAAATACTGCAACAAGCTATGGCTAATCAGTCCATCAGCACACTGCTGATACAGCCAAATTGCCATAACCCAACGGGTATTACTTTAACTGATCAGTACAAACAGCAAATCGCGCAATGGGCACAGCAATATCAAATCCCAGTGATTGAAGATGACATCAGCGCGCAACTCAACTTTATCGGCCAGCCTGCCTCCTTAATCAGGAATTATGACACCCAAGGTTGGTGCTTAATCATTAGCTCCATCTCAAAAGTGATTGGCGATAGCGAGCGCTTAGGCTGGTGCTGTGCTGGGCGTTTTCAACAGCAGTACAAAACCCAATTTGCAGTCAGCCAGATCAACAATTCCTACTTTTTACAGCAGGCACTTACCCGCTACTATCAAGGCTCGCTCTATCAAAGCCAATTGCGAAACTGGCGCACCGAAGTAAAAGCGGCAACCACTGCGGTTACTCTGCGTCTTAAACAAGCCCTACCTGAACAATTACAAATCACTCCCTCTAGCGGCGGATACTCTTTATGGATCAAGCTACCCGATCAAATAACAGCTGCACAACTTCACCAGTTAGTCGACAAAGAGAAAGTCGACTTTCTAACTGGCGATTTATTTAGCTTAGCGCCTCGCTTCAAGCAATTTATTCGCTTAATTATTATGCCGCCACTGTCTAAAAAAACACTTGGGGGTATTGATCATCTTATTGAAGTGATAGGCTACGCTCTTTCAAATCAAAAGCCTTTTAAATCAAGGTCTTTTTAAATCAAGATCTTTTTAAATCAAAGCCTTTAATTCAAAGCTCTCGGAAAATTCATGAACACAGCAGCTACCCCTAAATCATCTATTTTTGGCCATGCCTATGTATTGCTGACTCTTGCACCATTGATGTGGGGCGCCAATGCTGTCATCGGTAAAATGGCAGCCAGCCACCTTAGCTCTATAGAGTTGACTTTTTTTCGCTGGTTCATCGCGGTTATTTTTATGTTTTTGGTGACCAAAAAAATCATCATTCAAGATTGGCCGGTTATCAAAAAATACTGGCGCAGGCTCTTTTTTATGGGAGTGTTTGGTTTTGTTGGCTTTAACTTGTTCCTTTACAGCGCCCTTCATCACACTACTGCAATCAACGTTGCTATTGCGCAAGCCGCCATACCTATGGTGATAATTTTACTCAATCGAATTTTCTTTGCGCAGGCAGTGTTTGCGGTGCAAATACTGGGGGTTACATTAGCTATTTTAGGCGTGGTTGTAACTGTGGCACGGGGAGATATCCAAGGGCTACTAGCAGGGAACTTAAACCGCGGCGATGCGATGATGATTGGCTCAGTTTGCTGCTATGCATTTTATAGTTTGTCACTGCGCTATAAGCCAAAGATGAATGATTTCAGCTTTGTATTCGCACTAGCGGTCGCATCCTTATTGTTTATGCTGCCATTGATGGGCTGGAGCGTGATCGAGTATTCACTACCTACACTAAATTTATCGAGTATTGCGATCATTATATTCGTGGCTATCTTCCCTTCATTTTTCGCGCAACTTTGTTACGCCAAAGGTATTGCCAAAATAGGCGCTAATCGCGGCGGTGTTTTTATCAACTTAGTGCCTATTTTCGGTGCTGTTCTCGCGGTACTTGTATTACAAGAAAAATTCCAGCTCTACCACTTTATTGGCTTAGCATTAGTGCTAACCGGTATTGCCTTATCTGAGTGGATTGTCAGAAAACGAGATAAAGGATAAAGGCGAGTGGCGAGTGGCGAGTGGCGAGTGGCGAGTGGCGAGTGGCGAGTGGCGAGTGGCGAGTACAGTTTGCTAACCAAAGTATGATTAAGCAATACTTGTACTCGATACTCGCAACTTTGTTTGCTCGAAACAGAGTTTTTAACTTCTCGCTTCTTCGACACTACCCCGTCGCCACTGAACTTCAACCCCAGGCTTTGGCGCAAAAGGTACTAACATTGCCAGCACTAACGAAACTCCTGCCATCCCAGCACCGGTCAGAAACACTAATGCTGGGGAGCTAATCCACAGCAACCCGTACAGTGCAGGCAGCACAATAGCGGCACCGTGGTTAATACTAAATGCCACGCCAGCAGTTTGTGCGAGATCAGTAGGATCTGCAATTTTCTGGAAATACGTTTTCTGGGCAATAGCCATCGCAAATAGCAAGTGATCGATAATATACAAAGCCACTGCAATCATTGGGTTGGATACAACCGCATAGCAGCTAAAAATTATAATCAACCCGACGTACTCGATAATCAGTGTACGGCGCTCTCCGATTTTAGCGATCATCTTGCCAATCAATGGCGCAAAGAAAATATTGAGCACCCCATTAGCCAAGAACATCAAAGCGATATCGGAGGCTGAAAAGCCGAACTTTTCAACCATTAAGAAGCCTGAGAACACGACGAAAATTTGGCGTCTTGCACCACCCATAAAGACTAAGGCGTAGTAAAGCCAATAGCGCTTACGAAGGCGAATCTTTTTGTGCTGCTCAACTTTCCCTTCAAAGTGCGGGAAGTAAAACCAGCAGAAAATCGCGATCAACATAGTGGTCACACCGCCGATCACATAAATAGTTACCATCGACACTTGTAGCAATTCCAGCAGTAACCAGACAATTGAGAAAGCCACTAAACTGGCGGCCGACCCAATAGCCACTAACTTACCCATTTTTATCGGCGCTTCTGCTTTAGAAAAGAACTGCAAAGACAGCGACTGATTGATAGTTTCGTAATAGTGAAAACCAATCGACATTAATACTGTGGTGCAGTACAAACCAATTTCACTGGGAAAGTAACCGGTGATCGCTGTCCCTAATCCCATAATCAGCAAAGACACTACCGCCAGTGTCTGCTCGCGAATAACCAACAGCACAAACACTACAGCAAAGGCTAAGAAGCCCGGTATCTCGCGTAAAGATTGTAAAATACCTATTTCAACGCCGGTAAAATTAGCAGATTCAATCGTGAAGTTATTTAACAGCGATTGCCACACCCCAAAGGCAATAGGCACAGCTGCCGCCATTAAATAAAGAAGAATGTCTGGGCGTTTAAAACTTTGCATTGCTTGGCTCCAAATAAGTAATCACTGATTTACTCAAGCACTTTAATTTAGATCCGTTTTGGCGTATATACACTAGTATGACAAAAAATATCGCGAACAAGACAAAAGAACAAATCGTTCAAGATCACTGGGTGAGCTTTAAAGGTACTCCAGTGCAAGCCGCTCAGCTTGTTGATCGACGCGTCTTTGTGCGCAACTCTGCCACCGGCTCTGGCGGTGTTATTCCCATGCACAGCCATGCGAGGGGGCAGTTATTGTTTCTCACCGAAGGGTTAGTCGAAGCTGAAATCACAGGCTCGGGCACTTGGATCGTGCCACCTCAACGGGCTGTGTGGATTCCACCCTTTATTGAGCACGAAATTAGAATGATCCACTCTGCTAAATTAAGCAATGTTTACATCACACCACAAGCTGCTAGCCACTTGCCGCGTAATTGCCAAGTCATGAATGTCTCTAAGTTATTGCGCGAACTCATTATCCACCTTGCCAATATGCCGCTACTGTATGAAGAACAAGGTGCTGACGGGCGTATTGTCGATGTCTTTCTTGATCAGTTAGACCTCTCTGAAGAAGCACCTTTGCATCTACCTATGCCAAGTAGTAAAGCACTGCTTAAAATCACGCAAACACTGCTTGACTCTCCACAGCAACACTACAGCATGCAATATTGGCAAGGGCAATTAGGCATTAGCAGCCGTACCTTAGCGCGGCGCTTTTTGGATGAAACCACCATGACTTACAGCCAGTGGCGCCAACAGGCCAAATTACTCAACGCCCTACAGCGCATAGCCCAAGGCGATGCTGTCGCTAACATTGCACTCGATCTTGGCTATCAAAGCCAAAGCGCTTTTATCAGCATGTTCAAAAAAGCACTCGGCAAAACCCCGTCAAAATACTTCAGCACTAGCTAACCACCACTACAATCCACTCGCCGCTTGTAGCTTGTAGCTCTTAGCTCGTAACTCGCAACTCGCAACTCGCAACTCGCAACTAATTTATTTTCCTCCCCTGACTGTCATGCATTTATAAAACAACATAGAATACCGCTATCTTCTTACTGATTGATTGCCAATGATCTTTTTACGTGTCGCCATACCTTCTCCACTGCGTCGGTTGTTTGATTACCTACCGCTAGAGCCCTCTTTATTACAAGAAACCCAGCCGCTGAATGAGCAAGAGTATTTGCCGGGCATGCGCTTAACAGTTCCTTTTGGTAGAAGGCAACTGGTGGCTGTTTTGGTTGAAGTGGTGACAAAAACTGAGATAGATCCCAGTAAGCTCAAGCCGATAATCAATGTATTAGATGAAACACCTCCTCAGCCAAAGTTCATATTAGATCTCGCACTTTGGTCAGCACAGTATTATCAACACCCTTTGGGTGATGCCTTGTTGCAATCACTGCCTGTGCACTTGCGCAAAGGTGAGCCCTGTGAGCGAGTACATGAATTTCTGCTACACGCTGTTGATGGTGCTGAATCTTTAATCGGCACTCGCGCTCGCAAGCAGCTAGAAGCTTACCAATTGATCAAACTGCACTCTATGGGCATCAGCAGCGATGCATTAAAAGCAGAGCTCGGCTCAACCGCTGCTGTTAAAACGCTACTAGAAAAAGGCGCTATCGAAAAAAGACATCGCCCGCACATTGCCAAACACCCCAAAGAGCCTTTGCGCGAACCTGCTAAAGTACTCAATTGTGAACAGCAAGTTGCAGTAGATGCTGTAAATAATCAGCAAGGCTTTAAAGCATTTCTACTCGATGGCATTACAGGCTCAGGAAAAACCGAAGTTTATTTACAGGTGATTGAGAAGGTATTGCGAGAGGGCAAGCAGGCATTAGTATTAGTGCCTGAAATAGGCCTTACTCCTCAGACTGTATCGCGCTTCAAAGCACGCTTTAATGTAGATGTTGTTTACATGCACTCCAACATGAGCGATAAACAGCGCTTTCACGCTTGGTTAAAAGCCCGCGATGGCGACGCCCAAATTGTTATTGGCACCCGCTCTGCTATTTTCACACCGCTGGCGAACCCCGGCATTATCATTATTGATGAAGAGCATGATCAATCTTTCAAACAGCAAGAAGGTTATCGCTACAGCGCCCGTGACTTATCCGTTGTACGCGCCCACGGCGAAGACATTCCGGTGATACTCGGCAGTGCCACACCCTCGCTTGAGTCACTGCATAATGCTAAAGCCGGACGCTATCATTATTTGACCATTGATCGACGTGCCGCTGATGCTTTGCCTCCGGTGGTCGAGCTGTTGGATATCAAAGCTGCTGAGCTAACATCTGGATTAAGCCAGCCACTTATTAGCGCCATTGAAAATCACCTTAATGATGGCAACCAGGTACTTATATTCTTAAATAGACGCGGCTTTGCGCCCAGTTTAAGTTGCCACAATTGCGGTTGGATAGCCCCCTGTAAACGCTGTGATGCGCGTTTAACCTTGCATCAAAAGCCACCGCATTTGCACTGCCACCACTGCAACAGCCAAAAGCCAATTCCTCGCAATTGCCAGGATTGTGGAAGCACTGAACTAAACGCTCAAGGTATAGGCACTGAGCGCGTTGAGCAAACGCTCACACAGCTCTTTTCACAGTGGCCTATTTGGCGCATCGACAGAGACAGCACCAGCCGTAAGAACGCGATGCAAGAAATCATCGATGAAATAAACAAAGATGAGCCTGGCATTTTGCTTGGTACGCAGATGCTCGCCAAAGGACACCATTTTGCTAAAGTATCGCTAGTCGCAATTTTAGAAGCTGATGGCGGCTTATTTAGCGCGGATTTCCGGGGCATGGAGCGCACTGCTCAGTTAATCACACAAGTATCTGGCCGTGCTGGGCGTGAGCAAATTCTCGGCAATGTCATTATTCAAACCCATCAAAGTGAGCACCCTCTGCTGCAAACGTTAGTTAACGGCGGCTACCGAGAGTTCGCGCTCAATGAGCTCACAAATCGCCAACAGGCAGCACTACCGCCGTTCAACTACATTGCTATTATCCGTGCTGAGGCAAGTACTGCCGGAAGAGCTGAAACATTTTTACAGCTAGCCAAGCAAACACCGAGCATCGAGCAAGTCTCTCTGTTTGGACCGTTTCCTGCGCCCATGGAAAAAAAGGCCGGAGCATTCCGCTCCCACTTAGTATTACAAAGTAATAAGCGCCCTTTGTTACAACAGTTCTTGAGCCAGTTCTGCCTTTTACTTGAGCACCATCCGCTGGCCAATAAAGTGCGCTGGTCGATTGATGTCGACCCATATGATATGTTTTAAGCAGCTGCTATCGAGATAACATTTTTTATACATTTTCTTCTGATTTAAAAAGAGAGCATTACCATGGCTACTGCCTGTGCCCGCCACATATTAGTTAAAACAAAAGAACAAGCACTAAAACTTAAGCAGCAACTGGATAACGGCGCAGACTTCGCCCAGCTTGCTAAAAAGCACTCTACTTGCCCTTCTGCAAAACGTGGTGGAGATCTAGGCGAGTTTAAGGCAGGCACTATGGTCAAAGGCTTTGATCAAGTGGTTTTCAAAAAAGCACTGCTAACTGTACACGGTCCTGTGAAAACCAAGTTTGGCTTTCATTTGATTGAAACTATTTATCGCAACTAAGGACAGCGAATAAGTCTCAATGTCTTCCAAATAGATAAAATAAGAAGCTAAATTTACGAAAGATAGCGTGATGAATTGCCAGCTCTTATAAGCTATCTGACAAAGTAAGCATCCTAAAATCCACTGGATGTTCTATATTTTTTGTTAATGATTTTCGTCGAGCAGACACCCCGCTTGCCATCCAGACCTTTAGGCAAATAATTATCGTTATCCCGAAAATCCTGTATAGCAGGGTCAGCTAGCACTTATTCACGGTTTTTTAAGTTTCTAAGGATAGCTGAGACAGATAAGTAATCAGGAACCCTTTTTCAATAAACAAAATATGAAATAAGCGTCTCCCCTAAAGCAAACACTTCATTTTCGGCGCTATTTTATAACAGAACTCGTATTATTGACTTGCTTCAACTCAACAGCCATGATGCGATTCTAAATTGGAATATTTCCGTAAATGGGCGTATTTAATGATTGAGATAATTGAAATTATTCGAAAGATGGAACAAGGTTTCACACAGCCATATTTGTGTAAAGCTGATAACGGGAAAAAGTATGTCATTAAGGGTGCATCAGCGAATGGAACTGGCTGCGCAAACGAATGGGTTATCGGCTCTCTAGGGAAATCTTTTGGCCTTCCAATTCCTAGCTTCGAACTTGGGATTATTAATGAAGCTCTATTTGAATACGACAGTGATATTAAGCAGCATTTTGGTACTGGAACAATCTTTGCTTCAGAGTATATCCCCCACCTTCAAGAGATAACCTATTCCGATTTAGAAAAAAGAGAATCTGATCAGGAGCTATTGCTTAATCTTTTTGTATTTGATTACTGGGTTAAAAACGAAGATAGATGCCTTACCGAAAAAGGAGGTAACCCAAATTTATTTATTGACCAGAATAATGACTTGATAGTCGTACTAGATCACAATTTGGGCTTCGACCCGAGTTTTGATATTAAGTCTTTTACTAAACTTCATGTTGGTGTATTCAGCTGGTCAAACCAGAAATCTCTTTTCCTGAAACATGAAAAGTCGAAATATATGGTTTCATGTTTGTCAAAACTCGATACTATTACAGAACAACTACCGGATGACTGGTTTAACCTGCAGGTTTCAAAACAACAGTTCATCGAACAAACTAAGTCAATTTTAGCAGAACATGAAGATGATCACTTTTGGGAGGCTATCAAATGAGTATTTTATGTAAATACGCAGTAATTAGATTTATGCCTTTTGCAGAAACACAAGAATTTGCTGGCATAGGCGTTGTCCTTATTGCCCCTAAGCTAGGATACTTTGGATTTAAACTTGCTGACGGAAAGTTCCCAAGAGTCACTAATTTTTTCGAAGAAGCTGATAGCAAGTTGTTTAAAAAATCTAGAGATAGGTATGAGCAAGAGCTACATCGAGTACAACTTTTACTAAACGACACATATGGAAAAACACAAGTTGATTATTTCAAGGAAATTACAAGACCCAGAGAATCTGTAATTCACTTTGGAGAGATAAATACAGTAGTCTCTAATGATGTTAACAAAACGCTCGACGAGCTATATCGCATGTACGTTGGAAGAGACTTTGTGAATAAAACATACCGCGAAGCTAACATGGCTAAAGCACTTAAAGAAGAGCTAACACATACTCTAGGTATTGAGTACAGAGCAAGAACTTTACGTGGTAAAGTAATCGACATCCGCTTACCTTTGACGCACGAGTCTGAATACGGTTTACGTGCAATAAAACCAATGGCATTTCAACATCCAACACCAATCGCATTAATTGATCATGGGGTTCAGTGGGTAGATAGAATCGACCGATTTATTAAGGAAGAATTATTACTACCAAATAACATACTTTTTGCGTTAGAAAGCCCTACTGGTAATAGCTTTAAGTTAAAGAATGCTTATATTGACATTCGTAATAAGTTAGAGGACACCGGAGCTAGAGTGACCGAGTATTCTAATACTAAAAAAATTGTTGAATTTGCAAAAATCGGGCTTCACGGCTAATAAAGCTATTAGTTCTTTACTGTGATATTACTCACCATTAGAAAACAATTTCCAATATCTTTAATATCTATAGTCGTAGCCGGGTACCGAGCTACTTCCAAATATCTTCTTAAATTCAAATCAAGACTGTATTTAGGCATAGACCAAAGCATTTGTTTGCGCATTTACTTTCTGTCGGCAAAAAGCGATAATGTCCCGCTTAATTTTAACCTGAATCAGTGACATTAGGTTAAAGGC
>CAKZOD010000042.1 GCA_937136055.1 uncultured Oceanospirillaceae bacterium
TGCATCTGTTGCAGATTCAGCAGCTGTATCGCCTATACTACCTAAACGGCTTCTTTCTCTCATTAAAAATATCTACTTCCACAGGTGAAAAAGTACAGGGCTAAACAGCATTGTAGTTTACCGACAGCGAATTCAGATAGATATAAAAGAGTGGAAGGTTAAAGCAAATGAAAACCTTACAACTAAATCGTATGCAGCTATGATCAACCCATAGCTTTCACGACAGCGCTCACGCCCACAATAACCATTTGTGTCCCTATCACAGCAAGGATAAGCCCCATTAATCGCGTGATAATACTTAAGCCACTTTTACCAATCATCGCTAGAATATTCGAGCTAAATATAAAGCAAATAAAGGTGATAAAACACAATACTGCAAACACGCCAATGGTGATTAGAATTCCCGATAGCTCACCCGTTGATGAGTAATTCATTGCCGTTGCAATGGTTCCCGGCCCAGCAAGCAGTGGGACTGCTAATGGTGATACCGCCATATCAGTTTCTTGATCACCTTCTGCGCTATGCAGCTTGGAGCCATGCCCATTAAGCATGTGGTAACCCACCAGAAATACCAAAATTCCTCCCGTTATTCTCAAGGCAGAAATGGTTATCCCAAAGAGATGAAAGATCGCTTTTCCAAGTAGTGAAAACACTAAAATAACCATAAAGGTAATGATCAAAGATTTTGCTGCTATTTTGACTTGTTCAGCTTTGCTTTTATCTCCCGCCAAACCCGCAAACGCTGCAGTGTTGGCGATAGGGTTCATGATCGCAAAAAAGCCCAAAAAGACGGTGATCATCTGTGTGTATAAATCATTCATTACTTACTATTCCTTTGATATAAACTTTTTAACCAGTGGTTTATTACTTGAGTTCTACTTTATTTATATATCGGTGCCTTCCTCTTCACTTTAAATTGACTAAACCTCAATGAGCATTACGATTCATTTTCCGGCTAACCCACCATAAAACTAAAATAGAAGTAATAATAGATAATGAAAAAAAACACTTAGCAACACCGCTATCTGTTACAGGGCATTGAGTGATCCCCAAAAGCTCTCCTGTACTACCCAATGCTGCTAGCACTAATACAATCAAGGAAGACGAGGCAAAAAGATATTGCCACACATTAGCTAGCTTAGATGTTTTAGCCCCCCACATATGAACCCAAGCAGCAGCTATTAGCACATAACATAAGAGCACTAGATAACACACTGGCACAAACAGGATATGCGGACAAACTGAAACCTGACTAAAGTTTGATGCGGATACTGCAAATGCTCCATAAACCCCTAGCAAAGATAAACCAAAGCCCATCAGCTGAATAATTTTCATTATTTATTGCAATTTTATCAAATAGTTAGCTTCTGGTTTTAGGATAACTTGTGATCGCCCGTCAGGATAGCGAACCTCTAAGCTGGCAATCTTCGACTCTGCTCCTAAACCAAAGTAGACAATGTGTGTTTGATCCGATGACAAACCTTCATTGGTATAAAACTGGTTGTACAATTTCTTCCCTGACATTGTCGTCAACGTTAATAACGTGCCGATGTATTTTGCCTGATCGGGAAATTCTACTTTTAGCCAATTCCGTCCCGCAATAGGCTGGTTAAGATATGCCAGTACTGGGCTATCTATATTTGAGAAGAAGACATCAGGCCAGCCATCTTGGTTAAAGTCGGTCACGATGGGCGATATGCCAAAGTAAGGGTTTTCAACCTTTGCATTTTTCTCTACCGGCTTAAAGCCTCCATCCTTATATTGTTGAAGTAAATTGCCTGGGTACAAGCTAAGGTATTTAACACCGGGGAAACGCGCATAGTTTTCACTAATTAAATAATCTGCACGTGTATCATTGTTGAAATCGTATGAAACAACTCCCCAGCCGAAACCGTAGTGGGCAGCATTTTTCTCAACAGCAACATCTTTGAAAACAAAGTCGCCTTGGTTTTCAAATAACATGTAATTCATATTGAATTTTTGATCATCTCTTAAGTCCCCCTTAACTAGAAACTTTGGCAATGTTTTACCTACATTACTAAAATAGAGATCCATGAGCCCATCATTATTAATATCACTGACGGCAATGCCCATCGGATAACTAAACACAGAAGGATTTTCTTGTTCAGTAAATGTATTATCTGCGTTGTTTTTATAGATGCGCACACGACCGGTATCATGGGCAATAACAAGGTCTACATTTAGATCATTATTAAGATCAACAAACACTGAAGTGAAAGTATTATGCTGTTGAAATACACCAGAAGACTTAGTGATATCAGTAAATGTATTGTCGCCATTGTTTAACAGTAAATTACTGTACCCACCGTAGGGCTTGTTAAAAATAGTTTCACCTTCAACAAATTTCTCTCTGATGTAATTAGAAATATACAGATCAACTGCACCATCTTTATTGATATCAGCCATAGCGATTGAGAGCGGTACTGAATTTTCATTTAAGGGGAAAGATATTTTCTCTCCCGTAAATTGGCCGCCAGTATTAGTGTAAAGATATAATCCGTCCTCACGGGCAACGAAAATATCTTTCTTGCCATCGTGAGTCGCATCAATAACCGCAACGCCGTAGGTGGTTATTCCATCTGCTTTGGTTAGTCCAAGGTTTCCAATATCTTGCAAGGCTTTATTATCATATTTAAAGAAGCGATCCTTTTGATTATTTCCTCCACCAAAAAATATTTCATCAATCCCATCACCGTCTATATCAATAGGTGCAGAACCAACAAATGGGAGAGATTTCTTTAAATCCATTGCTTGCTTATGATCGACGGCAATAGGCGTAAAACCTAGAGCAGTATCACCTTGATCCTGAGTAGGCCCCTGAATAAAATAACCGATAAGTGATGGGGTAATAGCGGCAATAGCTGCGAGCACAGCTACTGTAATAAGTATCTTTTTCTTTTTCATTGGTTACTCCTGATGCGAAATTTTAATTGAGTTCGCTTGTATCAACGAAATCAGAAAGAACAGGCCAAAGCCAACATTGAGTGCTATAGGCATAATGTATTTTCCAATACTTGGGGCTATGGCATAGACGACAAAAGACAATACAAGCAGCACAATTGGATTTACCAAAGCTTGCCACTTTCGATAGTAAGTACGCCCAGTTAGCACTAATCCAATAAATATCACTGATAATGTCAATGTAGTGATTCGTACAACAGTAAGTAGAGTCTCATATCTCAGTTTGTACAGAGCGACTAACGATTGAATGTCGTCACCAGTATCCACTTTAAAATGCATTAAAGCACCAATACTAGCGCGTGAACTAAGCCAATCTGCGCCGATTATGAAACCGTAAGCACCAATTATAAAACCTAAAAAGGCAAGTGCTTTATTGGCATGTTTTAGCATAAGGTATATATGCCAGCAGCCCACAATATACAAAGGAGCGCCGAATACGCCAAAAAAATGACCTACTGTTTCACGCTGGGTAGAACCTGCTAATAAATAGTTATAATTCGTTTCAGAGTATCTAGCCAGTGGATCGTAGTGTAATAAAAATTCACCCGTTCCCGTGAGCACAGCGGCAAGTAAACCGATGAAACCTGTAAAAAGTAATAAACGTTTTTCCTGCATTAAAACACCTTAAACTTAAAAACCTAGACTCAATAACATACGAAATATCATTCACTTTAGATTCAATTTCTCATCATATCAAAGCAATGATTAATCAACTCTAGCCCCTTAAATACACTAGGGAATCAGCGATTAAGTGCCAAAAGACTTCCATGTATAACCTTTTTGGCTAGTTTCGCTATCACACCTTATTTTATAGTGCTATTAGAGGCTAAATTGGTCTATTTAAGGCTTTTTCCCTAGTAATACCCCTAAAAATAAACGGTTGACAAATAGCGATTTATAGATAGAGATCAAACTGCTGTTGGCTCAACAATGTTTAACATACTTAATACTTTAGTCACTCGGATAAAGGCTTGGTAACTGCTTAAGATTTTGTACACATTTTTTATTCTGCTCATTTAATAACGCTGTTATCTGCTTCTTCAAAAGCTTTAAATCGCAACTCTGCTGTTTAGCATTAACGGTGTGATTATAAATCGCTCTTTCAAGCTGCTGTATATGTGGCGCTAGTTTGCGGGCCAATAGCGGATCGTTTTTAATACGAGACCAAGCCATTAAGCCAGAATAGATTTCCCTAACATCATTGGATTTCAAAGCTTGCTGCAATGCACTCAGACGCTCTTGTTCAGTTTTTTTGGTAAGAATTTTCTTATTGCTGGAAGCAATTGTTAACTCTTTTGGCTGGGCTAGGTTTTCATTACGCCTAGTACTTTGTCTCTTCAGGTACGACAGTAAAAAAACTAAGATCAATAGAATGCTTCCCAGCATTAACCCTTGAAGGAACGATAAAGACGTTGTGATTTTGTTATAGGCTGCCACTAGTCTTCCATACAACGATAATGGTGCTTGTGGGCTCTCTTTGACATAACCACTGCCCTTTGCAGTTGCCGCTAGCCCAGCTGCAGGTTGGCCTTTCTCTGTTTCCCTGCGAGCATGACTATTAGCAACTTCGACATTAACTTTTAGTGCCGGTAATAGTGCAACTTCAGATTGGTTGGTTTGAGTATTCATCCAAGGCACTTCAACTGCAGGCAGTTCTATCTCACCTGTTTTGGTCGGCACTATGGAGATTAATGTCTCCCTGCGAGCAACGGTTCCCTGAGCTGTTTTTACTTGATCTGTTTTGGTGCTATCAATATAGATTTTTACAGCATCTGAAGCCTTAAAATCCAACATCGGCAATTGCTCAGGAGTGACTCCTAGGGCTGTGAGGGTGATTTTTCTCACTATCGCCTGCCCCACTTTCATCTGCTCTGGGTTTTCCTGCCACTGCCCTGTTATCTCTAACTTCTTTGCGGGTAAGAACCAGCTCTTTTGCTGAGCACTAGCAGTATTTGAGCTTAGGGCCTGAGCAACTTCTAGCTTGAGTGGCTCTGTACGTACTTGAAAAGGTTTAGTGCTTGATCCCATAAAGCCAAATTCATCATCAAGCATAGAGCCTAAATCTGAACTAAAGCCTGAACCGAAGCCGAAGCCTTTGCTAAATTCTCGCATCATCGCTAAATGATGAGGGATATAGGCATCTGATCGGGTATGCCCTTTCTGATTGGCCACCTTGCCACGCAACACAAACGGTGGCAGCGTCAAGCTGCCGCTGACTTGTGGCTTGAGTACATACTCTCTTTCTATCACTTGCAAACGCTGACCGTTTTTGACCGTTTGCGTCACATTGTCTTCACCGAGTTGTGAAAGCTCAAGATCTGCATTTTTAGGCACTATCAGCTCTGCTTGTTGTAAGGCTTGGTTGGTTTCAATGCGCACCTTAATAGGTATTTCTTGAAAGGGATAAAACTGTTTATTAGCGGTATCACTAACCTCGACCTTCATCGACACCCCTGTCACGCCTATCGCTTTAGGCTGCTGGGCCGCTGCTACCACCTTTAAAGCTAGCGGGTTACTGGAGTATTGCCCAGCGCTGATGGCAGGCAAGGTAAACTCACCTAAATCTTTCGCCGTGAGTGTCAGCCGCCAGCTTTTTTCGGCGCTGCGCTGACCATTGATGATTTGAGTGCGCATCGATTGAGAGGACCCAATCAGATTAAAGTGTTGCTTAAGTGCAGCAAGATCCAAACTTTGCACGTTGGATTCAGCCGTAGCAATGGTTAATTCAAACGCTTCTCCTAAGCCGACAGTGTCTGAGCTTAATGAGGCTGTTAACCCAGCGGCCGCTAGAGACTGGCTTATAGCAATGCTTAACATCGCCACCAGTGCGCTTTTTTTGAAAAATGCTTTTTTCTTAAAAGGCTTCACATTCAATATTTTCATTTCTCTTTCCTTTTTGGGCACATCTTGACTCGACCTAATCACTGACCCGCCCTCAATTGCATATAGTGTTGACGAATACGGGCGCGCAGTAAGCCTGTTGGATCATCGGGTACGCGGCGCAACTGCTGCTCTATTTTCTGGGAAACTTGTGGGACTCTCCCCGCTTGGCCTGCTTGTTGATCAGCTTTTTGTGCAGTCTTTGCCGACTCATCCGTATTGCCTTGCAGCGCTTTAGACACAAGCTTTTCTAACAAGCTGCTTTCTTCTCGTCTGCCTTCTAGAGGTTTATCTTCTAAGGGCTTGTTCGGCTCAGACTGATCTGACTGACCAGTTTGTGCAGCTTGCTGATCTTCATCCTGTTGACCTTGCTGGTTCGCTGAGTCACTTGCTTGATCGTTAGGCTGCGGTTTTTGCTGATTAGCAGGCTTTTCATTCCCTTTTAAAGAGTCTTGATTTAAAGAGTTTTGATTTGAAGAATCTTGACCTGAAGAATCTTGGCTCGAAGCATTTTCGCCTTCGTCTTTGCCCTCACTTTGATCATCAGAGCCCTGATTGCTTTTTTCCTGCCCTTGCTGATCACCTTTCTCCGATTGCGGTTTTTGAGCATCTGAACCTGCAGAATTTTGTTGCTTCTCCTTTGCATCATCTCCTGACTGCCCCTGCTGTTCCTGCTCTTTTTTAGATTCAGAACCCTGGCTCTGAGCATCATCACTCTCTTTCTTTTGGCCTTCTGTCTGGCCTTGTGTTTGTTTACTATCAGCAGATTGATCCTTGTTGTCGCTGGATGCTGATTGTTGATCATCCGATTTGCTATTTTGCTGATTCTCTTGC
>CAKZOD010000043.1 GCA_937136055.1 uncultured Oceanospirillaceae bacterium
TGCATTGCCTTAATCACGAAAAATCCTGCATGCCAGTACCCGAGGGCATAAAGGGCGTCTAGGACTTGTTCACTGTTTCCCTAAAGGCAAACAGCCGCATCTGCATTATTCGATTGTCAGTGCAGTGCCGCTACCCTGGCGAATGGATGGTTCGACACAAGGTTATAAAAAAGCATTCTTTTTAAACCCTATTCGCTACCTATCTGAAAGTACAAAGGAGAGTTTGTGATCGATATTCAACAGTTTGAGCATGCACTTATCGAGCTGTTGACTGAAATAAATGAATTAACAGCTGAGGCGCAAACCGCCGGTTTGAAGATAGCTGAAAAACTTAAAAGAAATGAACGGCCAATCAATAAAAATTTATTATCAAATGAGTATCTTGCAGAAGGTTCTTTGCCTGTTGTAGAGCAGCTTGAGGATTGTGAAGCGACTATTGAGGCACTTTCCCCTGCGCGTAAAACGCTCGCACAGTACATTTTGCAGATGCAAAAAAAATTGCGGTGGTATCAAAGAACGCTCGAGGATAACCTGGCGTTTATGGCAGGCCATGCCAATGCTCAATTGATCGGCCCGCAAGGTTTGTATATCAGCAGTGAAATAATCGTGGGGGTGTCTTTAATAGCGCCCCACATTACTTATCCAGATCATAATCATCCCCCCGAAGAAATATACATTGTGCTGAGTGAAGGGCTGTGGTGGCAGCAGGGAGGGCAGTGGTTCAGCCCTGGTGTACAAGGGTATGTATATAACCCAGAAAATATAATGCATGCAATGGCGTCCACAGCGAAACCGCTATTGGCAATATGGTGCTTAAACATCTGAAAAAACGCAGATGGATTTTGTCTGTATACGACGTGTTTTTGCCTGTCTAATCAGTGATTCATGATATAGCGCTATGATATATGAACTAAAAGCGTTGGAACTCTCAATTCTATTGCATCTAATCTCCGGTTGTTTTATACCTAGATTCATCAAAACTGGGTTTTGCTAGTTTTAAAGATAAAGAAGGACCATTTTCAAGTATTGATGTTTAGGGAAGAACATTGACTTACCTTAAATTGAGATATTAATAATGAAAATAACAGTGACTCAACGAATAGGTGGCGGGTTTGCCTTACTCGTTATCTTATTACTTGTTCTTAGCGGAAATTCGTTTCGCAGTTTAACGACAATTAGCCAGCAGCTTGAGAAAACCACAGAGCAAATTAACCCCATTATATTAAACAGCGCGGATATGGCCGTGTCTCTGCTTTCATCTAATAAGGCGGCGTTAGTCTATATGGATGCTAAAGATGAAAAATCTCTTAAATCACAACAGCAGATTTTTCAACAGCAGCAAAAAATATATTCAGATAAACACCAAGCGCTGGTTGAATTAGCTAAACCTTTTGCACACCTAGCAAGCTCAATCGAGCAGCTTGATCAGCAGGCGAATACTTATTTTTCAACGTCCGTCGGGGCGATGAAACTTTATCAACAAAGCCTTGTATTAGAATCAAGCCTAAATCAAGTGCAGCTGGCACTGAATAACGAGCTACGTTTCTTTGCGAGTGACTTAGATACCATCATCACTTATGGGATGACAGAAACTGAAAAAATTGTGGGTCGAGAGCTACAAAAGAATTTGGTCAGTGTTGAAGGTGAATTTAATCAATTGATTGAGTCTACAACACTAGAGGCAATTGAACCGATTGAAAAATCTTTTAGCACTAAGGGCTATGGCTATACATTGCTAAGTTTGAAAGATCGCTTGAATAAATTGATTGGTGATGGCAATGAAATGGCCGCGGATTTAACCAAGTTTGTTACCGCGATAGAAAGTGCAGCCTTTGCACCAGATGGCCTTGCCAATATTCAACGCCAAAAAATCGAACTGTCGATTGAGCAAGATGCCATGATTAAGACATTTTCAGTAAGTGCTAATAACAGCAGTGCTGCATTGAATCAGTTAATGCTAGATGCACAATCGTTAGCAGATGCGGCAAAGCAAGAAACCACAGGTCAAGTAACAACCAGCCAGTTAATAAACTCTGTGATTAGTCTTGTGTCTGTATTAATCGCTGTTGTGATTGGTATTTGGGTGAGTCGTAATATTCGCAACTCTCTAGGTAAAGTAAATGCCATTTTAAAAGTGATTGCCAATGGGGATTTGAGCCAGCGTTTAAGCATTACCAGCAAGGACGAATTTGGTCAATTATCGGAATATGTTAACGAGTTAGCCGATAAGCAAGAAGAGATTATTACTGAAATTAATCAAACGGCGGAAAAGATTGATCAGTCAGCTCGTGAAGCATCGCAAAGTAGCCATCGCACAAATAATATGATGAGTGAACAGCAATCTAAAACAATTCAAGTTGCTGCGGCGATTCAACAGATGTCAGCGACAGTTTCAGAAGTTGCGAGTAGCGCCAACGACGCCCAGTTACAAGTGACGAAAATTGATGATTCAACCTCTGAGAATAGAGCGCTGATGTTAGATAATGTAAAACGGGTGAATGCATTAGCCGATGAAATTGAGAAATCTTCAAAGGTGATTGAACAGCTTAACAATGACAGTATTGATATTGGTAAAATCTTGGTGGTCATTGAAGGTATTGCTGAGCAAACCAACTTGCTGGCGTTAAATGCAGCTATAGAAGCGGCAAGAGCGGGAGAGCAGGGACGTGGCTTTGCAGTGGTTGCCGATGAAGTGCGAACCTTAGCAAGTCGAACACAAAGCTCTACCCAAGAGATCCAAGCGATGATCGAAAAACTCCAGCAAGGTGCAACCAATGCTGTGAAGATAATGCATATCAGCCGCGATCAAGCGAACTCAAGTGTTGAGCAAACATCCAAAGCAGAAGATTCTCTTAACGAAATGGTGCAACAACTTGATGAAATTCGTCAAAAATCGATCAATATTGCATCGGCTGCTGAACAGCAAACCTCTGTTAGTCTTGAAATTTCAGAATCAGTGCAACACATTGCAACGAGTGCAGAGCTAGGAGCACAAGAAGCTCAAAAAAGCGCACAAGGCAGTGAGTCTCTTGCTGACTTAGCCCAGCGCCAAAAGAAAATGATGGATCAATTTACGCTTCACTAACGGTTTTTCTAATAATACTGCGCCCACACTGTGGGCGTTTTTGTATCCAACCATTCATAGCCAAGCTTCTACCCATCTCTATTCAATTCGTGATAGTTTACAGTATCTCAAACTTTTCAATGGGTTGAGTGTGATCATTTCCTTTTAAGCTTTCTTATTGCACAGCGATAACCGATTGAAATGATTAATTAGAGTTGTCGAATAATAAAAATCAACTAGAGAGTCGTTTTTATGCAGACCCGCACAGAATTTCCCTATGCCGTGAAAGAAATAGAACATTTTTATATTCCAATGTCGGATGGCACTCTACTGGCAGCTAAGGCTTGGCTACCTGTCGAAGGTGAACAAATACCTGTCCCTGCTATTTTGGAATATCTTCCCTATCGAAAACGCGATGGCACTGCGGTACGTGATGCATTAACCCATCCATGGTTTGCAGGGCACGGTTATGGTTGTGTTCGCGTGGATATGCGGGGTAATGGAGAATCGCAAGGGCTGATGCTCGATGAGTACCTTCCCCAAGAGCAGCAAGATGCACTTGAAATTATAGAATGGTTATGTGCTCAGCCTTGGTGCAATGGAAATGTGGGGATGATGGGGATTTCCTGGGGGGGCTTTAACAGCCTGCAAGTGGCCGCTTTGAAGCCAAAAGCACTGAAAGCCATTATCACTTTGTGCTCAACTGATGACCGCTACCAGGATGATATTCATTACAAAGGCGGGAATCTACTTCTGGAAAATATCGGCTGGGCGGCCACTATGCTTAACTTTTCAGCTGCAGCACCAGATCCTTTATTGGTTGATGATTGGCGAGAGCGCTGGTTAGATCGATTAGAAAATATGCCGCTATTACTTGAAAACTGGCTAGAGCATCAATCCCGTGATGAATACTGGCAACAAGGCTCTATCTGCGAGGACTACAGTGCAATTGATGCGGCTGTTTTCGCGGTGGGTGGCTGGGGGGATGCCTATTCATCGACTATTGCTCGGATGATGGAAAACCTCAACTGTCCGCGCAAAGCTTTAATTGGGCCTTGGGCACATAAGTATCCGCACTTTGCAGTACCAGACCCTGCGATTGGCTTTCTACAAGAATCACTGCGCTGGTGGGACTACTGGTTAAAAGATATCGATAATGGGATTATGGATGAGCCACAGTGCACGTTTTATGTACAAGATGCAGTTGCTCCACAAGCAAGTTATGACAAGCGCAACGGTGAATGGGTGCAAACCGATCAATGGCCGAGTAATAAGGTTCAAGATCAAATGCTTTACCTGAGTAATCAAAAGCTTACTGTATTGGCACCTGAAATTGCTGACAAGCAAATCATTAATTCGCCATTAACCACAGGAAGCGCTGCCGGCGAATATTGTATTATTTGGCTAGGGCCAGAGTTTCCAACAGATCAGCGCGGTGATGATAGTCAATCCATGTGTTTTACCAGTGAGGTATTAGATCAAGATCTTGCATTGCTCGGTGCACCTTGTGTTCGATTAACTTTGTCCAGCAATCAAGCCTGTGGGCAAATTAGTGTGCGTTTAAATGATGTTGCACCCAATGGTGAGGTGACCAGAATTACCTATGGCTGCCTTAATCTTGCCCATCGAAATAGCCGTGAACACCCTCAAGCTTTAATGCCTGAAGAGGAGTATACAATCGAGTTAAAACTTGATGATGTAGGCTACAACGTGCCTGCTGGGCATCAATTACGTGTGGCTATCTCTAACGCTTACTTTCCGTTGATTTGGCCATCACCTGCGCTTACGCAGTTAACCCTGTCTGGGCAGAAAAATAGTATTACACTGCCAATCTTTATCGGCGAAGCCGCCGATATCGTCTTCCAAGCGCCTGAGGGGGCAGCTCCTGAACCTGTTGAATACTTGAGTGAATCGAGTAATAGCCGCAAGGTGGTCCAAGATGTGATGACAGGTGAAATGACAACTGAGATAGAAGATGATTTTGGGCATATGCACTTCTTAAAACATGGACTGAAAGTACATCAAAAAGTGCACGAAGTTTATAGTGTAAAGCCGAATGATCCTCACAGTGCAATTGCAGATATCAACTGGCATTATCAAGCTAGCCGTGATGAGTGGCAAATTACGGTGAAAAGTCAGCTAGGTTTGCGTTGTGATGATGACTATTTCTATATTGAAGCTTGCCAAGAAGCCTTTGAGAAAGAGCATTGTGTGCACCAACAACAATGGCAGCGTAAAGTAAAACGAGTGGTTGTTTAAAAACATTAACCCAAGTTAAAAGTGGCAAGAAATAAAAGGCCAGCGTAGAACTGGCCTTTATATTGCCGTTAGCAATTATGCTTAGCGTTGAATAAGCCGATACCTTTTGTGCAAGCGTTGTGCGCAAAATTAGCAAGGTTGGGGAAGAGCTGATTGATATGACTGTTAGGCACTCCAAACCACCGCGCCAGCTCAGCATATAAGGCATCAATCGGTAATGTTGGGATAAGCACGCCATTACCAATATCAAGCGGATTTTTGTTGCCTAAACCCAAGCTAGGATACTCACCCAGTACTTGCCCACCGGCAATTGCAGAACCCATTACTATAGTGTTTCCACCCCAGCCATGATCGGTGCCATTGCCGTTTGATGTCAGGGTTCTACCAAAATCAGAGCCTGTAAAGGTGATAACCTGATCATCGAGCTTCATTTTTTGAAGAGCTTGTTGAAACTCACTGAGCCCGTTAGCGAGCACTTTTAACATACGTGCATGGCTGTTTAGCAATTCATCGTGATGATCCCAGCCGATATAGCGGACGAAGTAAGTTTGTTGATCTAAGCCTAATTTATCCGCAGCTTTGATGCTCTGTGCAATTTTACGTAACTGATGAGAAAGATCAGTATTTGAAAATGCACTGGCTACTTTTACCTGTGCTGTAGCGTCGCGAAAGACTTGATGTAAAGCCTGCGCTTCGCGCGTTTGGGCAATGTAGGTTTGCTTAAAAGGATCATTGGGGTAGTGACTTAAAAGTAGCTCATTAAAGCTGTTAAATATCTCTGTATTTAGCGCACTTTTTTGCTCGTTAATGACCAGCCCAACACTGCCTTCTTGGTTGATACTGTAGTGGCTGGTGGAGTGACCGTTTTGCAGGATATTACTTCCTGCCAGTGAGATGTTCATGGGCACTTGTTGAGGTTTGCGACTAGCTTGTAAATTATCAGCTAATAGACCAAACCAGCCTTGATTGATACGTTGATCAGCTCGCGCGGTTTGCCAGTGATTAAATTGATCAGCATGTGATAAAAGCCCCAGAGGAATCGCTGCACTTTTATTGAGGTAACTGGCTTTAGTAACAGGTGCAATCATTGGGCCGGTATTGGCAACAAAGGTAAGTTGCTTGTTATCGTAAAGTGACTGTAAAGGTTTCAAGCTTGGGTGTAAGCCAAATTGGCGCCCTTGTTTATCTTGGGTGTTTTTTAACGCCAGCAGTTTGTCCCTTGAAAGAGCGAGATTCGCACGGGTGTTTTGGTATTCGTTATAGTGCTTTTTATCACGTGGCACTAGCATGTTAAAGCTGTCATTTCCGCCATCTAGCATGATAAAAACCAATGCTTTTTTCTGCTTTTTTCTGCTTTTTGATAGGGATATCTAGTGCTTTGGTAGCAGCTTTAGGGGCAAAAAAGCGCGGTGCAGTGCCGCTCAGTAATAAGCCTGTACCTGCAATTGAGGCAGTGCTTAGGAACTGTCGGCGATTTAATGTGTTGTCAGCCATTGAATTAACCCTCTAATACCGTGAAATTTGGTGAAATTGCCAGCATGAAGAAAATACTTTGTACGACCCATAAAGGATTATCACGATAATTCTTAAACGCATCTTTAATGCGCCGACGCTCTTGTTTATCGATATTGCCAGTCAAAAGAATACTGATTTGATTAATAAGCTGGTCATGTTGCGATACATCTTCGGCTAAATCTAACCATTGGCTGTAATTGGCTTTGAGAATGTCTTGTTTGTTGTTAAATAAATCATCCGGCTCTAGCTCAGGAACATTAAGAACGCCTGCTTGCTGGCTAATTTGGGTGCTGATTGCAGGGAAATATTCACCAAAGAACCAAGTGTAAACCATATTAACGTAGCTTATCGCTGTGGCTGATGTGTGTATTTCAAATTCGGGTGCATTCAGTTTAGCGGCTTTTAATGGCCCGTGAGGTGTGAAATCGGGTTTATAAAAGTTGAACACGGTTGGAGATGAAAGGGGGTGTTGTTGTATCTGTGCTTTTATATCATCGCCAATCAACCAAAGCTTACCGCTGTTGTTGAATACTTTAGCGGCGCGCAATAATTGAGTTGTACGCAACAGTGGCGATTTGAGCTTTTGAGATTGCACGAGAGTGCCCTCTACCTGTTTAGGTTTGATAGCAGGGTTTGCATTAACAGGGTTGCTCATTGGGTAACTCAATACCGCTTCAATCATCGCTTTTAAATTTCCGCGCTTACCAAATTGCTTGGCCACATGCTTGATGTAAGGGCGCGAAGGATTAGAGGTAACCAGCTGTTTGATGAAATGCTTTGCGATAAAAGGCGCAGTATTGGGATGGCGCACTAATTGCTCTATGACGGCTTTAATTTCTTGTTTGCCGCCTAGGTTTGCAGCACTTTTTATCTTGCCTTTAAGCAGTGATTTACTGGCGTTATCGTGGTAGTTTTCATCGACTTGCATGGCTGATGTCATATTCACGAAAGGGACTGTTTTGTAGCTTTTATCGATACCATCATCAAAGCTAACAGGCGCTCCATTGTAGCTCGATGCCCAAAAGGAGTTGTTCCACTCATACTGATAACTGGCAGCATGAAGCCCTGTGAATACTCGCGCAAGTTCTCGAATGTCACTGTTGTGATACGTGGCGACTCTTTTACCTTGCGCATTTAACAGATAATCACCATTAGGGCGCATTTCATACAGGCCGATTGCGAAAAGCTGCATAATTTCACGCGCAAAGTTTTCATCTGGATGGATGTTTTTATCCGTTTGCGCTTTTTGGTTATTCATATGCGAAAGATACACACCCATGCAAGGGTGCATGGCAACTTGATACAAGAGATCCGCATAATCGCCAAAGGCATTGTTATAAAGTAGGTCGTAGTAGCTGGCCATGCCGACAGCGTCTAGCTCAAGGGAGGAGTTGTCAGAAATAACCAGTAACTCACTTAATGCTTGGGTAACCCGCTGGCGCAGTAAGTCATCTTCAGAGCTGAGTGTGTGCTGCCACCAGGCCATGTGAAAGTACCATTGATAGGGTAGGGCAGGGTTGTTGCCATCGCCATTAATAGCAGCTTCACCATGCGCTTTGATTAAACGCTTTTTGAAACTCTGCCATATTGTTTGGGTCGCTTTCTCAAAAGTATGGCTGTGTTTTGGCGTTTTATTGAGCTGATGAGTTAGCCAACGCTGTGTGCCTTGTTTTGCCACGCTATTGACTAGGTCTGCATCCGCACCAAGGGTCGCTTGCATCAAGAAACGACTTGTCGCTGTTTTAGTGTCCATATACATCTCAAAATTTAGTCATTTAAAGGGAGTGCTTATCAGTATTTTGCAGTTTAATACTGTTTGTTGTCAATAATGACAATTTAGGGTTATCTATTTTCTGCTATAAAATGTAGGGCGCTATTTTTTACTAAATGACTACTTTTAACATTGCATTAAAGTGGTCAAAAGAAGCTGTTATTAGCAGAGTGTTAGCGGTATCTCTTTGAGAGTTATAGCGAGTGGTTGAATGGCTTAATGCAACTTCTGGCTAGCAGTGCCTTTTTATTGTTGTGTGTTTTCTTGTTGCGCTTTGCCAGTCTGATAAAAAGTTGCTGCTTTTGCTCTGTTACCGCATATCTCCATACTGCACCAACGGCGCTTTTTGGCCTTTGAAATGTCTAAAAATAGCAGAATACATTGATCGCTAGCGCATTTTCTAATGGGCTGTTTAGCGCTTGATACTAAGACTTGGCTAGCGCGATAGGCAATGTCACCTAACAGTTGATCAAACGATAGAACGCTGTTTAATGGTTGTAATGATAGTTGGTGTGACGTTTGTACGAGTTGCTGTTGAATAGGGGCATTCTTTAAGTAACTATTTAGCAGCTCAAGTGCTTTGCTTGGTAAAGGCTGATGGTCTGCCTTGGCTGTGAAAAGTGTTTTGAGTGCCTGTCTAAATTGATAGCTGCGTTGTAAATCAACCTCTGGCACTTCAACTGATAAACTAAAACCCGCTTGATGTGCCCATGAGAGAAAATCCATTTCACTATTGAGCAACTCAAAAGGGGCACCATTTTTCTGAACGCAAGTGTTTACAAAATCAATGGCGAGGTTGTTAGCAACAAAAATGAACGGGGAATGGGTATTTATCATCATAGTTATCTTTTAATTTTCCAAATCTTAAAAGCATCATATCAGAATAGTTTGAATTATTGGGTGAGAAGTTTAGTAAGTGTTCTGTATGGCTATGAGCTTGATTACGAAATAAATCAAAAGCTCAGTTATGATCATTAACCTTTGCTGCTTTTAGCCACTATTAGCCACTCGTTGTTGGCTCGCGAGAATAGGTTAAAAAACCCTCTCTAATATAGCGCAAAAAATATAACTAGTAAAAATGATTTTAATAGGTTAGTTTTGTTTTGTAACCTGTAAAAATAGTTTTACTGGTTTAAGTGAGGTTTGGCCGGATTTAAATTGAAATGCTCTTTGGTTTGAGTCGAGTGTTATTTTTCATAAAGTGGCTGAACTGCATATTGATTTAAATCCAGCGATTAAATTTTAGGAGCGAAAATGTCAAATATTTCAGCAGTCACCCAAGGGGTTCACCATCTGGGGTTAACCGTGGAAGATATTCATGCCACCCGTGATTTCTTTGTTGCCGCTTTAGGTTTTAGCGAAGTAGGGCAAAAAACCGACTATCCGGCTATCTTTATCAGTGATGGCAGTGTGATGTTAACGCTTTGGCAAGTGCAGCATGAGGGTGCAAGTTTTGATCGCAAGGCGAATATTGGCTTGCATCACTTCGCGCTTCGCTTAGCGCCAGGCATTGATTTCACGGAGTTGTACAACACTTTAAATAATCGTGAAGATGTCACTATTGAGTTCAAACCCGAAGCTCTAGGGGAGAGCGGATTGCAGCATATGATGTGTGCTATTCCTAGCAATATTCGCCTTGAGCTCATAGCGGCATAGTGAAATGACTGATTAAAGTCAGTAGGGGGATTTATGAGTAGTCGCGGTATTGAAGGCGCTGTGTTTCACACCGGAGAGTTGGCTGCACAAATGCGTGCAGGTGTTGCAGTAAATTTTGAAGCAGAGGCGAGCAAGTTTATTCGCCCTTATTTTCTACAGCAACATCAAACGTTTTATCAGCAGTTACCCTTTATCGTTATCGGGGCATGTGATGAAAAAAGGCGACCATGGGCGAGTGTGTTAACAGGGGAGCGAGGTTTTGTCGTTGCACAGGATGAGTATCACTTATCTATTAATAGCCGCTTGATTGTTGGGGATGCATTAGAGAGTGCGTTAGTGGCAGGGGCAAGTGTGGGATTGCTTGGTATTGAATTTGACACTAAGCGGCGCAATCGCGCGAATGGCCAGTTGACAAATACATCTCATGAAAATATACAGTTTAAAGTGAAACACTCCTACGGTAATTGTCCGCAATACATTTCTGCAAGGAATGGCCAGCTAATAGCAAATCGAAAAGGGGGAAAAATTGAGCGTGCGTGTCGCTTAACCCAAGCTATGCAAGCTTGGCTCAGTGGCACAGACAGTTTATTTATAGCAACGAGTAATGGACAAGCGGCTCTGGAAAATAGCTGTACACAAGATCTGGGAAAAAGCCTTGATGAGGTAGATGCATCTCATCGCGGTGGAGTGCCAGGGTTCGTTAAAGTAATCAGTGATACAAAGATAGTGTTAGCAGATTATCGTGGCAATAACTTCTTTAACAGTATTGGTAATCTCTTACTCAATCCTAAAATTGGCTTGCTGTTGATTGATTATAAAACCAGTAGTCAGTTGCAAATCACAGGCACAGCTAGGGTTGACTGGAATACACCTGATCAATTGGTTTTCCCCAGTGCTCAGCGTTTAATCGAGATAGTAGTTGATGAAATTATCATGATTAGCGCTGAGTAATCTGTTGGATTTTTTTATCCAAAACAACTGTGAATCAAAGTCTTATAGCTTTAACTTCAACTAAAGCTCTATCCTTTGTTGCTCTTTCATTTAGGTCAGTGATTAAAGCGAGTTACTGAGGCAAATAGTGCTTACTCCAACTCGTAGCCGCAACTCCTTCATGCAGCATCTCTTCAATTTGTTGATCGCTAAAATTCAGAGTTGAGAGTATTGAGCGCGTATCGTTACCGTATTTAACCATAGGTGAAGGTAGCATCACTTTAGCGTGCTGTAAGCGGATGGAGTTTGGGGCAATTAAATCGACAGCATAGCCACAAGGGTGGTCTTCATGGCGGATAAAAGCGACACTGTGTTCACTCTTTAAATCAGCATGGGCGGCTGTCATTAGATTGGTCTGGCGCAGTTGATCCATAGTCGCCAGAGGCTGACAGCCAATATCTTTAGTACCTAGCAGCTGCTGCCAATGGGCAATGCTTTGACTGTGAAATAGTGTTTCTAATCGCTGCTCAGATTCTTCTAACTTAGCTAGATTAATCTCTATACCTGTAAGTGATGCTAAATCTTCTGTTTGATGTTGCTTATCTAGCGCCAAAAAGAACCAGCCATCACGGGCTGGATAGCAGCGATAAAGTGCATCACTGCCTTTAATGTTGCGACCACTGGGCTCATTAAACGCTGCTCTGTTGGGGTAGTTATACATGAAAGGTGTTTGTATTAATTGCCCCGCTGCCACTAGTGAGCTGCGTGCAATGCTGCCACCATCGCCTAGTGCACGCTTGATAAGTGCAACGCTAATCGCTTGGGCAGCGCAGTATCCGCCTAGCACATCGATAGTGCCGAAATGGGCATGTTCTTCTGGGGTTTGCATACTGCCACCAAAGCGCGACATGATGCCAGTGGTTGCCTGAACCAGATCATCATAGCCGAGATGATTGCTACGTGGCCCTTTTTTAGGCCCGCCGTAGGCATCAAACTGGCACAAAATAACCGCAGGGCTAAGCTGCTTTAGCTGTTCAAAATCAATGCCTAATCGTGATATCTGTGCATCGCTAGCATTCACTGTGATGATATCGATTTCAGGTAATAAACGCTGTAAAGTCTCTTGGCCCTGGGGTGTTTTTAAATCGAGCAATAAGCTTTGTTTACCTTGGTTGGCTTGGATACCAAACACTGTGCTGTTCCAAGGGTCGAGAGCAGGAGTCGGTGGATCAATGCTGATCACTTGTGCACCAAAGCGCGCCAATGTGCCGGCAATGGTAGGCCCTGCGATAACATTAGTTAAATCGAGAATTTTGATATCTTTGAGCCACGGTTGATCAGCAGTAGTTTGAGCATCTAAGGCTTGATCGTTGTTGAGTTGCTCAGCAATACCTATTTGTGGCTGCGTACTCCAGTGCTCAATCATTTCAGGGATTAAGTGATTATCTTGCCCAGGTGCTTTTGCCGCTTGCTTTTGAGTGACAGCGCTATCGCCTTCAATCCAGCATATATTACCTAATTGACGCATCAAGCCGTATTGATCATGCTCTACTTCCAGTATGTTGGCTGATGCTAGGGCGTGATCGCTATCTACCCATTCTTTAGTGAGCTGGTGGGCACAACCGGGCACCCCCGCATCACCGAATATTTGCTGCCATTGATGGGCTGTTTTAGTGGCGAACACGTCCTTCATTTTAGTTGAAACGATGTTGGCCCATTTTTTAGAAAGCGGGTAAGACACCAGCGTGCAATCAGTATCTTCAGGCCATTCAGATTGATCAAGATATGCGCTGTGGGTAGGGATACCTAACGCTTGTAGCTCATCCCATAAACCTAGTACTTCTAAGCAAGCTTGAGGGTGGCGGGTGTGAGAGGAGCAAACCGCGTAAAAAGGTCGCCCATCGGCGCATACATAGCTGCGATAGAAAGGATCTAAAAACTCTTGTAAATCAGGATATTCAAGATTCAACGGTAAATTAAGATGCTTGCGGCGTTCTATTTCGATTTCTCTTGGAGATTTGTAGCGATCAGGTAAGCCGTTAATACGCATTGAATTGTAAGCGAGGCCTTCCATTAGCGCCGCACTGATTGGCACTTCAATGATATCGCCTTTGCCTGTGGTTGCTCTGGCGAACAGCGCTAAGTTAACTGACATCGCAGCCAGCACAGAGGCGTAAGCTGAGGCTAGTGGCAGTGGTGAAAAAGAGGGGTTGATGCCCATTAAAATACGGTTGAGGCCCATGTCTGTGTACTGGCCAATACTCGCTGCGATTATGCCTTCCCAAGCAGGTGTGCTGGCATTTTCTTTATCGTCTTTGCTAAAACCGGGTAGTGAGCAATAAACAAGTTGCGGATTCTGTGCGCAACATTTGTCAGCACCTAAGGCGAGTTTATCCATGACACCTGGGCGGAAGTTTTCGATCAATACATCTGCATTGTTTATCAGTGCACGGGCCCTGGCTAAATCATCAGGGCATTTTAAATCTAAACTAATGCGCTGCTTATTACGATTGAGAATAGCATCAGCAGGGTTGTCCCAACGCGGCCCACTAGGGGGATCTATATGAATCACTTCAGCGCCTTGATCTGCCAGCATCATAGCAACAGCTGGCCCTGCAATGTATTGACCAAAGTCGACGACGCGATAGCCTTGTAAAGGTCGGGTGCTCTTTTGTGTCATATAAACCTCTCATTGTATTGGGCTTTAAAAGCTCATAGTAAGCAATCCAGTGGCGTGTCAAAAGCGCAATAAAATGAACAAGGTGTACAATTATATTTAACAGCTGATTGTCTATGATTTTAGAGAACTTAGATGAATTTAGTGCTTTAATGGCGACTAAATGAAATAGTTGATTGTATTAATGGGGGGGCGATTGAGAATGGATAACTGGTCTATTAAAACATTTCTAACACTGGCAGAAGTGAAAAAGCTAAATGAATCCGCTCAATTACTGTGTATTACTAAATCTGCGGTTAGCTCTCGCATTAAACAGTTGGAAATGCACCTTGATCAGACGCTCTTTGAGCGCAGTAGCCAAGGCATGAGTTTAACCGCTGCGGGTAGGCGTTTTCATCAACATGCGCAGATTATGCAGCAGCGCTGGGAGCACGCTAAAGCCGATATACAGTTAAGTGAAGACAGTGCCGGTACTTTACGAATAGCCACTCACACAACTCTAGCGATGGATTTTTTATATCAGTGGGGTAGTTGTTTAAAAAACCAAAAAGCCAATTTAACCCTGCATATGAGTGCTGACTACTCTAGCGAAATTGTCAGTCAAGTTGCCGCCGGAAAAATTGATATGGGTTTGATTTTTGTGGCTGATACCACCTCAGGCTTAATCGTCGAGCAAGTGTTTTGTGATGAGCTGGTGATGGTTTCAAAATATCCATTGAATGTCTTTGAGGTAAAAGCCCAAGATTATTTATATGTCGATTGGGGTTGGGGCTACAATGCGGCGCACGTTGAGCGCTTGCCGCATTTGCAAAACTGCCTGCAGTCCAGTGGGTTAGGGGAGATAGCACTGCCTTGGCTGCTTAATAATGGAGGAAGTGCTTATTTGCCTCGGCGCATCGTCAACAGGTATTTAGCAGATCAAAGACTGCAGCTTGTGCAAGATGCGCCGGTGTTTAATAGGCCCATTTTTGCGACTTACTCCAGTGAGCCACAAAACTCAGAGACACTAGCATTCGCTAGGCAAGGGTTAGATGGTTATTTGAAAAGCCTGCAATCCGTTTAGTCATCAAAACTACACAGCTAATTGCGAGTTGTATTGTGCAATAAAAAAGGCCTTACAGGTTAATGTAAGGCCTTAAGTATGGCTTGCATCAAAAAGCTTAGGCTGCTTGTTGATCCGATGCCTTTTTGCTGCGCATGATAGGCACGAATCTCACTTGCGCTTGCTCGATGTTTAGCTGATCAATCGTTTCTTGGCTCAGTAGCAAGGTGCCATTATCACTAACGCGTCCTTTGGTCATCGTCAGGCAGAAGTTAGGCAGATTAGCGTTAGAGACATAAAAATCTTGATCGCTGTCAGTTAAATGATCAACGCCTTTAACGCTGCCGATTTGGCTATCCTTGATCGTTTTTATGCTACTGAGCTGTGCTTCTACTGAAGGGCCGCCATCAAATAAATCAATCAGTCCTTGATGGGTGAAACCTTCTTTTTCAAGCATGCGCAGTGCAGGGGCTGATGAGTTATTAGGCTTACTCAACACTTCTCTGGCTGATCTTGGCAGTAAGTCAGTGTAGATAGGGTGCTTAGGCATCAGCTCTGTAATAAAGTCAGAACCTTGAGTTGCAGCAATAGTGACCGCATCTTGAAAGGGCATATCAAAAAACTTGCTACCCAGTGCTTGCCATAAAGGCGATTGATCATCTTCGTTAACCCAGCCACGCAACTCTGCCATAACGCGATCAGAGAAACGGTGTTGTGCATCAGCCATTAATAAATAGCGTGAACGAGCAAGCATTTGGCCAACGCCTGGTTGACGGTATTCAGGTAATAAGAACAAAGAGCCGACTTCGCTGGCGCCTTTGAAATGCTCCACTAATGTCAGCGTTTCACTGTGTTTAGTTTTGTTCAAAGTGTCACTTTGTTTAGTAACGGTAGAGCGTTGATACGAATAGAACGGCTGGCTCAAGCCCAATCCGGTATAAATCGCGGTTGTACCTGCGATGTTACCCGTCTCGCTGTCTTCTAATACCATGAAGTAGCAGCTTTGCTCAGGAGCTTGAGCATTATTAAAAGCAAGATCAGAAAGGTGTAGCTTTTTTTCCCAACTAGCAGCGCAGTTTGGCATCGAAGTCATACCAGAACCTACACGCGCTGAAATGCTTAATAGCGAATCAATGTCTGATTTTTTACTTGGACGAATAAATAACATGGCAAACTCCGAATTCTGTGTAACTGGTTATGCGTTTTATGTTGGCTTTAAAAAAGTGCTGAGGCATAACGCGATCTATAAGACTATTTTAGATTGATTCACACAAAATGAGCTGTTTATTTTAGGTGTAGTTTTACATTAAATTGGCTTTAAAAATAAAATACCGAATATAATTCTGTTGTAGAAAAGGGATTGGGAATCAGGTTGTCTGCTCTGGTTAAAAATCAAGCCCTTTAACGACGGGCTTGACAGGGGGTGGCTAATCATTACTATATCCAGATTAAAGATAAATATGAATTCATGAGTGAATTAAATGCGCTTAGATAAGATTAATCGAAATATTCTTTCGTTGCTCCAGGAAGATGCCAGGATCACGAATCAAGAATTAGCTAAGAAAGTTAACCTCTCGCCCAGCTCGTGTTTAAATCGAGTTAAAAAGTTGGAGGAGTTAGGTTTAATAGGCCCTTATATTGGGGTGGTGAATTTAGAAAAAGCGTGTCGTAGCATAATGGCGATTATTACAGTGAAACTGCAAGATCAAAGCACTGAAGGCTTTCAGAACTTTTTGCACTGTGCCAAAAATGTACCTGAACTGGTCGATTGTTATACTGTATCGGGCAGCTTTGATATGATTTTGCGCGTGGCTGCTGCAGATATGATTCGCTTTAACCAAATAGTGGATGAGCTGTTAGATATTATTCCTGGAATGGTTAACCTAAGTAGTCATATCGTCCTTTCAACTGACAAGCCTTTTAGAGGCTATGCGTTAGATTCGCTGCTAGAAGAGTAGTTTAGGAGGGCTTACGTGAGTAAGGTTAAGCCTTTATGCGCCGCCCACAAAGGGCGGTATTTGAAATCAGTGATGGCAAAGTGATCGCTCTTTCGCGTTCAATACCGCATCAACCATTTGATTAAAACCTAATCCAAAGGCTTCTTGAGTGATCCATTTAGGCTGATGATTTAATTGTGCTAGCTGCGGCTCAATGTTTGCGACGCCAACACTGTTTGGGAAAAACTCAAACATGGTTTCATCATTTAATGAATCACCAATAAACAACACCTGCTGCTGCATTTGTTGCTCGCTCAAATTAAACTCTTTTGCCAGCATATGACACGCCATGGCTTTTTTATTGTAATCGCCAATCCATGCATTGACGTGAATTGAGCTGGCTTTGGCGTTCGCGCCTGCATCGGTAAACACTTTGACGACCTTATCGACTTGGCTGCGCTCAACACCTTTAATATCTTGGTTATAGTCAATCGCAACATCTACTAGGCGATAAGACTGGTCTTTCGCCATTTTGACTTCAGGGACATCTTTGAGCGCCTGTTGAGCAAGTTTATGTAGCTTTTCGCTGTTTTCTTTACGCTCGCTCTCGCTTTGCCAAAAATGATATTGGATACTGTTATCCGTTTGACGCTTTAGGTAAAAACCACCGTTTTCACCAATGACAGCAGCTGAGGGCCACAATCGGGAGAATGAGTCACACCAACCTGCACAACCACCTGTAATAGGAATAAATACAATCCCGTGAGCAACGAGTCGATGAATGGCTTGATAGGTTTCAGGCAGTAATTGGCCGTGGCTGGTGATAGTGTCATCAACATCACTGAGTACGAATTTTATGTCTGCTATAGTGTGGGGTAGGGGAAGAACTTGGGGTGTTGATGGTGTCATCGATGGCTCTCTTTAAGGTGTACCCTACTGAACTTAAACGGCTTAGCAGGAGGTGATATCTTTTACACAGCGTTGTAATTTATCGCCTATTTCAAGGCTTGGAAGCTGATCTGTAATGAAGTGATCAATGCGCGTAAACGGCGCGACTAAAGCAAAGGCTTTTTTATTCCATTTGCTTTCATCTGCAGCCAGAATTTTATGTTGGGCATTATCGAGCAGGCTTTGAGTAATGGCAGCGTTTTCTAAATCAAAGTCCATAAGACCGCGATCAATATCTAAAGCCCCGACACTGACGACGGCAAAATCAACATAGAAACTATTGAAAAATTGCACTGCTTGATCACCCACTAAATCTTGGTCTTGAGGGCGTAATTGACCGCCGCTGACAAGTACCTGGCAATCACTTTGTTGGAAAAAAATGCTGGCAACATTGAGATTGTTGGTAATGATCTTTAAGCCTTTTTTGCGCAGTAATTGTTTAGCGATAGCTTCCATTGTAGTACCGATGCCAAGGGCTACAGAGGCATCGTCTGGAATAAGGCTGGCAACTTGTTGCGCAATACGTACTTTGGCATCAGCATTGATAACGCGGCGATTTCCAAAGGATAAGTTTTCAACACTTGGCAATTGGCCGACGCCACCATGATGGCGTCTCGCTAGCCCTAAATCACACAGTTGTGTGATGTCACGGCGAATCGTTTGTGCAGCCATATCAAACTGCACAGACAATGATTCAACACTGACAAACTCTTTACCGCTGAGTTGTGCCAGTATCTGTTTTTGTCGCGTATTGAGTTTCAAGCCTGCGCCTCAGGTTGGTCATCATAGCGCTGTGGGTAGTCGGTAATCATTGCGTTAACACCCCATTTCCAATGATCTTTAACATCCTTGGGCTCATTCGGGGTATAGCAATACACCTCGTAACCAGCGGCTTTAATATCACTCACTTGTTGAGCTTTAAGGTGCTTGTAACTGCAATGGCAGCTGACCGCATTAATGCTTTGCATCTCCGCTTGCCAGTTGTCAGAAATTGCATCGTACAATCTGCCAAGTTGCAACTGAGGTTGCTGCTGGTAGCAGTATTCAAGTGCAGCTAAATCAAAGCTTGAGATAATGAGTTTATCAAAATCTTTCCAGTGCTTATTAAGCACTTCAAGTACTGGGGCAACAACCGTTTCAGGGCTATTTTCATAAAGCTTAAACTCTAAGTTTAAACCTAAACCTAAGGATTGAATCAGCTTAATCGCCTCTTCAATAGTCGCCATTTTTTCGCCTTGGTAATCTTTTGAAAACCAGCTGCCACAATCTAAGCTTTGAATGCTTTGTGCGTTGTGCTCAGACATAGCGCCAGTGCCATCAGAGCAGCGATCAACACTGTTATCGTGCCACATGACGATAGTGCCATCGCCAAGGGCGATTGCGTCAATCTCAACCCATTGATAACCTTGTTCAGCCGCTAATTTAAGGGCTGATAAGGTGTTTTCAGGCGCTAAGCTTGAAAGGCCGCGGTGGGCCATGATTTTTGAAGTCAGCATGTAATTTCTCTTTAATAGATTCTTTGTTCTGTTTTAGCGTCAAAGAAGTACATTTTTTTATCATCGATATGTACTTTGAAAGTATCACCGATATTTGCTGCGACGGTATTTTCACATTCAACAACAAGCGGTTGCTCCATTGAATCACAGTGAATGTAAAGAAGTATACTTGCACCGAGCTTTTCAACCATTTGTACAGTGCCACTGAAGCTGTATGGGTTATTTTCATCTGTGCTGAAGTGTTCAGGGCGCACACCCATTGTCAGAGTACCTCGCTGGCTGACACTGGCAGGTCTAGGGAAGCTTTGCTCACCAATAGTAATGGTTTCATCAGTGACTTCACAACTTATGAAATTCATTGAAGGAGAGCCAATAAAACCCGCTACAAACTGATTTTTAGGATCGTCGTAAATCTCCATCGGAGTACCGATTTGTGCGGCTATGCCATCTTTGAGCACGACGAGCTTGTCAGCCATTGTCATCGCTTCAACTTGGTCATGGGTAACGTAAATCGTGGTAACACCAAGTTTGTTTTGTAAAGTTTTGATCTGCATGCGCATTTGTACTCGCAGCTTAGCATCTAGATTAGATAGAGGCTCATCAAATAAGAATACTTTTGGGTTGCGCACGATGGCACGGCCCATCGCAACACGCTGGCGTTGACCACCTGATAAATTGCTAGGGCGACGTGTTAGATACTCTTCAATTTGCAGCAGTTTAGCAACATCTTGAACGCGTTTCTCAATTTCATCCTTTGGCAGCTTCATTAATTTAAGGCCGTAGGCCATGTTGTCGTAAACAGACATGTGCGGGTAGAGCGCGTAGTTTTGAAATACCATCGCAATACCGCGGTCTTTAGGTTCTAAATCGTTAACGACAGTGTCATCAATTTTAATTTCACCTTCAGTGATACTCTCAAGACCTGCAACCATACGTAGCAAAGTGGACTTGCCACAGCCAGAAGGGCCGACAAGTACTACGAACTCACCATCATTGATATCGATATCGACACCGTGGATGACCTGGGTGTTTTGGTATGACTTTTTCAGTTGTTGAATGTTGATAGTTGACATGAATTACTTCTCCGAGTCCGTCAGACCTTTAACAAAAATCTTTTGCATAAATATTACGACTAAAATAGGGGGCAGCATGGCAATCAGTGCTGTGAGCATAATGAGATGCCACACAGGTTCACTTTCACCTGATTCAAGCATTTGCTTGATGCTCATGACGACCGTGTACATATCAGGATCAGTGGTCACAAGTAGCGGCCATAGGTATTGGTTCCAACCAAAGATAAATAAGATAACAAACAGCGCTGCGATATTGGTTCTTGACATTGGAACCACAACATCGATGAAAAAGCGCATCGGGCTAGCGCCATCAATACGTGAAGCTTCCATTAACTCATCGGGAATGGTTAAAAACGTTTGTCTAAACATAAACGTCGCCGTTGCTGAGGCAATTAACGGAACACTTAAACCGATATAGCTATCGAGCATGCCAAAATTTGCGATTACCTCATAAGTGGGCAAAATGCGCACTTCAACAGGAAGCATCAAAGTTAGGAAAATCATCCAAAAGAAAAACATGCGAAAGCGGAACTTAAAGTAAACGATCGCAAAGGCTGAAATAATTGAGATGACTATTTTGCCAAATGAAATTGCTAATGCCATCACTAAACTGTTGAGTAGCGTTAGATGAATTGGCGCACCAAACTCTTTTCCACTAAATAACAGCTTTAGATTGATCCAGAACTGATCGCCTGGCAGTAACGGTAAAGGTACCTGAGTTAAGCGCAATGCATCATGGGTTGAAGCAACTATCATTACCCATATAGGGAAGACAATTAAAGCAACGCCGAGAATTAAAACGGTGTGGCTTACAAAGGTTGTTATCGGTCTATTTTCTATCATTAGTATTCCACCTTACGTTCAACGTATTTGAACTGTACAACCGTCAATACGATGACGATAAACATAAGTACGACAGACTGTGCAGCTGATCCACCTAAATCCAAGCCAACAAAACCATCGTTGAATACTTTGTACACAAGAATCTCTGTTGAGTTACCAGGGCCACCTGCGGTAATTGCATGGATGATGCCGAAGGTATCAAAGAAGGCATAAATAATATTGACTACTAATAAGAAGAAAGTAGTGGGTGAAATCAATGGGAATATGATAGTTAAAAAGCGATGAACTGGGCCCGCGCCATCAATAGCTGATGCTTCTATTAACGATTTTGGAATAGAGTGCATAGCAGCGATAAAGAATAAGAAGTTATAACTAACTTGTTTCCAGGCCGCAGCGATGATTACTAAAGTCATTGCTTGTGAGCTATTGAGCTTATGGTTCCAGTCGATACCAACAGCATCTAAGAAATAAGTCACAATGCCTAATGTTGGATTAAATAAGAATAACCATAATGTACCGGCCAGCACAGGGGCGACAGCATAAGGAATAATCAATAGCGTACGGTAGGTGTGTGAACCTTTGATCACGCGATCGGCAAGAGCGGCAAAGAATAATGCCATACCCATAGAAAGCCCGGCCACAGCTACTGAGAAAAATGCGGTGCGTGCAAATGAGCCTAAGTACTGCTCACTGTGATAGAGATCGATGAAGTTATCAAACCATACAAATTCTGTTGAAAGACCGAAGGCGTCTTCCAGTAAAAAGGATTGATAAAGCGCCTGAACAGCAGGCCAGATAAAAAATAATAAAGTGATTATTATCTGTGGGGCTACCAATAAATACGGTAAATACGATGTGTTGTAATGGACACGTTTATGCATTGCAATACCAAGGATGATTACTAGTGAGTGTGACCACTAGTGAGAAGTAAAAATAGTGATTATAGTGATTTTAGTGAAGCTAAATTTAGTCAGACTTAAGCTAAAAAAGCCCATGGTGACAATGCCACCACAGGCCAGACTAACCGTCTTATCTAAAAGCTATCACTTGTTAGCTTTTTCGAACTTGCGAAGCAGCTTGTTTGATTGAGCAACAGCGTCATCCATGGCTTTCTCAGCTGTTTTAGAGCCGTCCCAAATCTGCTCCATTTCCGCATTGATGATGTCACGGATTTGAACAAAGTTACCGAAGCGAATACCACGAGAGTTTTCAGTCGGCGTATTTAGGCTTAGCTGAGTGATTGCAGTATCAGTACCAGGGTTTTTATCATAAAAACCTTGCTTCTTACTTAGCTCGTAAGCGGCAGTAGTGATAGGTACATAACCAGTTTCTTGATGCCACCATGCTTGAACTTCAGCAGATGATAGGTATTCCATGAACTTAGCAACACCTTTGTAGCTATCTGCTTTGTGACCCTTAAGTGTCCAAAGTGTCGCACCACCGATGATAGAGTTTTGCGGCGCATCAGTAACATTTGAATCGAAAGGCATCATCGCTTGTGCGTAGTCAAATTTCGCTTGGCCCTTAATAGATCCGTAATAAGCAGAAGAGTTGATCCACATGCCACATTCACCGTTTGTGAACATCGCTAGGCTCTCACCACGACGACCGCCGTATGTGAAGCTGCCATCTTTTTGCATGTCAGCTAGCTTTTGTAGGTTGTTCGTTACGTTTTTGTTGTTAAACGTTAGTTCTGTGTCTATGCCAGCATAACCGTTTTGCTTAGTACCTAGTGGGATGTTGTTCCAAGCACTGTAGTTCTCAATTAAGCCCCAAGACTGCCAACCGACTGCAATACCACACTTCATGCCGCTATCAACAAGCTTTTTAGCTGTAGATGCTACGTCATTCCAAGTTTTAGGTGCACCTTCAACGCCTGCTTTTTTGAAAGCATCTCTGTTGTACCATAAAACAGGTGTTGAACTGTTAAATGGCATAGATAGCAATTCACCTTCAGGTGTTTGGTAGTAAGAGATAACCGCAGGTAGGTAACCAGATTTATCCAGTTTAACACCTGAGTCATTCATTACTTGTTCAATCGGGTAAACGGCACCTTTAGCTGCCATCATTGTGGCAGTACCGACTTCGAAAACCTGAACGATGTGCGGTTGTTTCTTAGCACGAAAGGCAGCAATAGCCGCTGTCATCGTCTCTGTGTAGTTGCCTTTGTAGACAGCGTTTATTTTGTACTCAGATTGCGAGGCGTTGAAATCAGCGGCGATTTTGTTAACACGTTCTGTGTTTGTTCCGCCCATCGCGTGCCACCAGTTTACTTCAACTGCAGCATTTGCAGCAGATGAAAGTAATGCTGCAGTCACTGAAGCTGCAATTAAGGTTTTCTTAAGCATTGGATGTCTCCCTAGAATTAAGCTGTCTTTATCAAGTTATTGGTTTTGTTCATGTTAAAGCTAAAGCTAAAGCTGGTATCAACTATTTAACCTATAAAAATTTATTGTCATTATGAACAGTAACAACATAAAACAAATATTTGTGTTTGCTCAGATGTTTCAAGCAGTAGGTTAGATTAACTTTATGACACTTTCATGACATTTGTGTGATACTGAAAAATGATACTAACTCAGGATAACTTTCGAAAGCAATATGATCAAACGAAAATAAATTAACAATTTTGTAATTGTTATGATGCTATTTTGGGTAATTTGTTTTCATATGAACATTTTTTGTGCTCATGTGCGTTTGTTTGGAAAATATCTAAACCTGATGGCTCGAGCCTGTAAATACTGATTAGGTAGGGCTTTAGTCGGCTAAAATAATGCGATATAAACAATAGTGTTTGATATCAGGAAAGTTGAACAGGGTAAGAAAACGAGGTTTTAAGTGGCGCTAAACACGAGTGCTAAATGCGTAAAGCGCAACGTAAAAAAATCTTAAGCGGAGCGTTTTTTGTTGAAATAATAAGCACAAAATAATCCGGTTAATAATCCAAATAAATGGCTTTCCCATGAAATGTAACGACCAATAGGTAATATTCCAAACACTAAAGTGCCGTAGCTAATACCGACAAATAGTGAAATAAGCAGGAGTTTAATGCGGCCAGACAGAAAGCCTGCAAGTACTAGATAACCGAAATAACCGTAAATCAGGCCACTAGCGCCAACGTGAATTGCTTGGCGTGCGAATAACCAAACGAGCAAGCCACTCACAAGAGTGCAGATTAAACTGACCTTGATGTATCTAGCGGTACCGTGTTGCATCATTAAAACGCTAAATAGCGTGAAAGGGATTATGTTAGAGAAGTAGTGCCATAGGCTACCGTGCAAAAAAGGTGCGCTGATAATTCCGAACAGCCCGTTGATTTGTCTCGGAATCAATCCAAATTGATTGAGAGAGCGATTAGTTAATAAATTAATCAACTCTATAGCGCTAATTAATAGCGCCATCGCCAGTGCTGTTTTGATCTGTTGCTTGAAGGGTAGGGTAATCGCTTTGCTCATAAAGGGTTCTCGTACAGGCTGTTTCACTCGTTATTAAAGTGACTATTAAAGAATAATATGTGGCATGTAACGTGATAAATCTTGGGTAATACGGTTTTTATCTTCACGTACCGAAATGCCTGCTGCTTTATCATTTACCAACCAAGAGCCAATCAAAGTGAAGTTATCTCCAAAGGCAGGAAGAGGACTATAAGCTTGATAAATAAAGCCTTCATCACCATAGGGACCATCGGATGAATAACGCTCTTCACCATCGATCACAATACTGATATTGGCGCCTTCTCGAGCAAAAATGGGTTTTTTAACGTAATGGGTAAGCTGGCTGTTTTTAAGGTCTTCTTCGAAATAGCTAGCGAGTAAATTGGGGTGATTCGGAAACAGTTTCCAAAGCATTGGCATCAGTGCTTTGTTAGACATTATTGCTTTCCAAGGTGGTTCTAGCCAGCTGGTGCCAGATTGAGTGATCGCTTCACTGTACTCTTCTCGTAACATGAACTCCCAAGGGTAGAGTTTAAACATCCAGCTTATTTTTAGATTGTCTAAATCTGTGAAGCAGTCATCAGCGCTCAAACCAACATCTTCGATGTAGATGAATTTACAGTCAATTCCCGCTGCCACTGCGCAATCTTCTAGGTATTGCACAGTACCGCGATCTTCATCGGTATCTTTACAGCAGGAGAAATAGAGTGTCTCGCCGGGATGCTCTAAGCGCATTTGCGAAAAACGGTTAACCAGTTTTTCCTGCAGAGAGTTGAATTGATCAGATTTGCGGTGAAGCTTTCCCGCATTGACTTGATCTTGTAACCAAAGCCACTGCCAAAAACCTGTCTCGTAAAGGCTTGTTGGCGTGTCTGCGTTATTTTCGTAAAGCTTTGCGTGACCTGAGCCGCCGTAAGCTAAATCCATTCGCGAATATAAAGAGCTCTCTTTGTTCATCCAAGATGTACGGATGTAATCCCAGTGCGTTTGCGGGATTTGAAAGCGCTCCATTAATTGTTGATCGTTAACGACTTTGTCAACTACCGATAAGCACATTTGGTGCAGTTCTTCAGTCGGTGCTTCTATATCGTTTTCAATTTGTTGCAAGTTGAATTGATAGTAGGCGCTCTCATCCCAATAGGCTTCACCGTACATCGTATGGTAAGTGAAGCCAAATTCACGGGCGCTATCACGCCAGTGAGGGCGTTCAGAAATGATTGATCGAAACACTATCCGCCCCAGCTGCTGCGTGAAGATTTACCGCCAAAGCGTGATTTAGCTGCGATGGTTGATCCAAATCCGCCACGGGACATTGTGCGTCTAACAATCGGTTTTGGCTTGAAATCGTTACTGCCAAACCTGACCTTTTTGGAGTTGGCACTGCCAAACAAATTACCGTCAGTCGATGACCACTTGCCATAGGCAGGTGAGCTTCTTGAATAAGATGTATACAGTGGCGCAGAGCGGTAACGGCGATTATCAAGTAAAGAGCTTACAACGTAACCTGCCATAAATGGCATGAAGAAACTTTGGTTGCTTTGGTTAGAGTAGCCGTTACAGTTGTTCTCACCAAAATCAGCAATACAAGCTGCCATGCTGCTATATTTCGGGCCGCTTTTTACTGACTCTTCGATTGCTTGCTTGTAGGCAATCTCGCACTGTTCTGTTTGATCAGGGTTGTCAGAGATACAGTCATTGACCGTGCGGTAAACTTGCTCTTCCTGGCTATCATCACTACAGCCCAGTAAAGTACCTGCCGCTACGGCAATAGCTAAAGGTTTGAAAGCGAAGTATTTAGGTGATTTTCGCATGCTGCTTAAATCAATGCTTTGAGTCCTTTTCATGCTAAGCTCCCAACTAGTAAGTCATGCAAGCGGCATTTAAGATGCCGACTGCGATTGAAATACCGCCCAGCACGATACCCGCTGAAATTTCATTGTCATTGATTCTCTGTACGATTTTTGGCATGAAGATAAAGCGTACGATTGCAAATGCCAAGCATTGTGCAATTAAACCAACAACTCCCCAAATGACGAAATCGACAATTGATTCTGAATTAGATGCAGCACTGGCAAGCGCTAGAGCGAAACCGATAACAGCACCCATGAACCCTAAGGCCGCGGCGGTGTTCTGCTCATCTTTTACAAGCTTCCATTCATCGTGGGGGGTAATTAGGGCATAAACCACTTTAAAGGCGAGAAGTAAAATAATAGATACCGCGAAATAAAGTGCGAAATCGAGTAGGCCGAAAAGCGAAGATTGAATCGCTTGCATAGTGAAGCTCCTTGTTAGATTGTGCTTTAAAAAACGTTAAATGACTTTTGTCACAGTATTGAGCATTTTAAAATCAACGGGTTAAAGTTGAAAGCCTTTAAAGGTGCTCTTTAGCCGATTATTTGTAAATCCGCTGGCTGTAAATCAAAACCGGTCATCTTTACCATGCAGCGATCTGCTCGGTTATCGATTATTTTCTCTTCCCCTGAGAACATGACATATTCAAATAGCTCTGCTTTTACTTCGCGCTCATAAAGCATGCAAAATTGATCTGTCTCAGAAGTGCTGCCATCTTGAGCGTAGGTTTTTTCACTCATGGCAACAGGTGCTGCTATTTCTTGTGCAGCGTTTTCCCAAACAGGGGAGAATTGGTGATCTTCCAGTGTGATGCTCTCTTGGCTGATGGTGTCGCTCAAGACTTTATCCCATTGATCTTTACTGCTGATGCTCTGGGTGTCATAGAAATACCAAAGCTTAACGTCGCTGATATGATTTTCTGTCATACCGCCTTCAAGTAGAACTTGGATAAAGCCATCGTCATCGGTGTAATAGCGCAACACTGTGGTCGTATCGTCCAGCTTCACTTCTCCAACTGCTTGGATTAGGTGAGTGGTAGCAGCCCCCTCAATAATTAGATCGGGCTCTATTAAGCGCATTTTTAAGCTGTCGAGTTCAAAGGCACCGCCAATACGCAAACCCATAATTTCTGGGGCTTGAGGTGCTTGTGGTGCTTTTTCTGGCTCGCGGCCAAACCATTTTTTAAACATCGCTGACTCCTTTATTGCCAGTTAACCTGCTGTATGCGTTGTGCTGCTATGTAATACAGCGTTGTGCCACTTTGTACTTGGTGATCCAAATCTGGATTAACCTGAATGTTCTCTGGGCCATTGGGTGCTAAACCAATGAGTGTTGCTTGGTATTCGTGCTTGAACTTATGAAACAGTGCTTCGAATGTTGTGCTGTTGTTGTCATCATAACGAATAGAAAACTGCGTCATGCCACTGTTTGAATCTAGCAGTTGCTTGTGCAAAATACTTGAACCGGGATCCATGGCTGACTTGGCTAGCATCTCTACAGCAACAGAAGGCATGCTTTCAACGTTAGGGCAGTGGCTCTTCAATAGGCTGCCTAGTTGCTCGTCTTTAAAATAGGCAATGGTGTGCGCATCGGGATTTTGCTGAGAGCAAAAAAGCGCTGTTGTCATTGTAATGTCATCATCGGGATTGTCGATGATAATGCAGCTAGCTTCGCCGATGGCAGCGCGTTGCATATCTTGCAAGTTGCTAAAACTAGTGGTTTTAACAAAGCCAATAGTGTCGGGAAATGGATTTTCTATATCAGCTTTAACGCAAAGCGCGATCTTTTGATCGCTTTGGCTGTCTTGTACTTCTTTTAAAAGTAGGCGGATGAGCTGTAACGTACGATGACCATTCCAGCCGATCACTAAAATATGTTTTTGATAGTCTAGGGATTTCAAACCTTTTACTCCTCTGCGCCAGCGGTGGGAAACTAAAGCGGCGATGCGGCCAATAACTAAACCAAATAAGCTTAAACCAAACGGGATAATTAACAGCGCTGTGATGTATTTACCTTGAACGGTAGTAGGGGAGAAATCGCCATAACCTACCGTTGAGGCCGTTACAACAATCCAGTAGATAAAGTTGTCGCTGTGGGTGATGTCTGTCTCTCCACTTAGGGAGAGCAATATCCAGCTGGCTGCAAAGTAAAAAGCGATGGCCAGCAAAATGCTGTGCCATCGCAAATCGATGAAGTACTTAATGAGAATCCTGCGGACTTTAAGTAACGCAATCATTGTTTATTTCTTACCAAGAATCCTTGCTAGTTCATCATCAGCAGAAGTGTTGCCACCTGTAATGCCGGCATTTTGTAGACGCTTTTCTAGCTCGTCACCTGACTCATCAGCTGCGAGTTCGTTAGCAGCTTCCATTTCAGCTTGGCGTTGGCCTTGCTTTTCTTGGATGCGTGCAAGTGATTCAGCGGCTGTTTTCATTTTACCGTTAGCACCTAAATGCTTTGAGGAAACGGCAACTTGTGCTTTTTGCACTGATTCAGTGGCCTTTACCATATCAACTTGTTGCTCCATGCGGCGCAAGTTGTTTTTAGCTTGGCTGATGTTGCTTCTCAACGTTGTTTCAGATTGAGTGAACTGATCAACGTACTGTTGCTCTGCATCCATTTGGCTGCGTAGATCAACAACTTTGTGTGCACAGTCAAGGGCGAGGGCTTGATCGCCTTTTTCGCTGGCCGCTTGAGCGTGACCTTCGTATTCGCTGATCGACTTTTGAAAGCCTGCAACTTTTTGCTGAGCTAACTTGCGCTTTGCCATAATCTGCGTCAACGCGTGATCAGAGCTGCGTAGCTCATCTTTTGCTTCGCGAATTTCTTGATCTAAGATACGCAGTGCCTGACTGTCTGCAACTGTTTCAGCAGCCTCATTTACTCCACCCTTTACAGCAGTGACTAATCTTTTCCAAACACTCATGTTATCTTCCTCTTTACTTTAAATAATCTTCGTAGGCATCTAAAAATGCGGCGACATTGTCAAATAATGTCTCTACTTCAATAATGATGCTCTCTTCTTTAGATTGCGATGACAGTGCACCAAACGCCATGTAGTAATCATCATCTTCAACATTGGTAATGCCAATTGTTGTCAGCGGGAAAACTTGATGAGTTTTGAGTATATGCTCATTCAGTGCAGCGCTATCTGTAACTGAGCTGCTGGCGAACAAAATAGATTCGACAACAATCTGCTCACCACTTACGGCTACGTATGCATCTAATCCATCTTCATTGGTAATAAACAGGCAGTTGTTCTCGCTGTGAACGACCCATTTATTTTGCTTTGAGAGTGACGCTTCGATTGCTGAAAGGTCCCAATTCATGTGTGCATCTCCTAAAAAATTTAATCAGAACACTCGACGTGTGCCGATTGAGCTTATATTATATAAATTATACGTGCTGTAAAGTAAAAATAACTCTTTTTTAGAATATATTTTGTTTTTTTGTAAAGTATACGTTACAAAATTTATTCTCTAACCTATTTAAGGTGACCCTGCATGACCGATCTTGAATCAACTACAGACTACCGTGAACTGATTAGCCGTCTGGTTAAATCAGAAATGTCGAAACGTAAAATAAAATACGAAGATCTGAGTCAGTTATTGGCCAAACAAGGTACGCAGCAATCAAGTGCCAATTTAAGAAACAAGATTAATCGAGGGATAATGGGAGCAGATTTGTTCATTCAGCTGATCTTAGTGCTCAATGTAAAACAAATTGATAGAGACTCCGTCCTCGAAATTATTGCAAGCCTTGATGACAATAACGGCTAAAATATACAACATTTGTGTATAAATAGCGCCTTTAATCTTGATTGAACGAACATTAAGTATATGACAGTTCTTAATGTTTTGGTTCCAGCGTGGAAACTTATTTTTTATTTATGAAAAGAACAGCTTATAGCGTGCAATGAAGAGTTTGCTAGAAGCGGGTTTGCGTGGCGCTAGGTATCTAAAAGAAGGCTGGGAGCATAAACACGCTACCTGCTAAGGGCTTAGGTCTTAGCAGGTAGGTTGTATTTAGTAATTAAATGGGTTGTTAATCGAAGAAGAAGGCTCAGTAAACCACTTGGGGCCTTGTTCAGTCATATAAAAATGATCTTCCAAGCGGATGCCGTACTCATCGGGAATCACAAGCATAGGTTCATTTGAAAAACACATGCCAGGGGCGAGTAACGTTTGTTCCGCTTTATTTAAATAAGGCCATTCGTGAATATCTAGTCCAATGCCATGACCTGTACGGTGAGGGCAGCCTGGTGTTTGATACTCAGGCCCCATGCCTTGGGAGGCGAGGTATGAGCGCGCTGCGTTATCAATCACGGCGCAAGGTTGGCCGTTGATGGCAGCATCAAATGCACTTTGTTGAGCGTTGCGTTCAACCTGCCACATGGCAGTTTGCTTTTCATTGGCTTTGCCAAATACATAGCTGCGGGTGATATCTGAAATATAGTCGCCAATCATACAGCCAGTATCGATCAAGACCATGTCATTTTCTTTCAAGGGTTGTGGGTCTTTAACACCATGTGGGAAAGAGGAGTCTTTACCAAAAAGGACAATGCAAAAATAAGAGCCTTTAGGTGCCCCCATTTTACGGTGCGCGGCGTCAATAAAAGTGCTCACTTCTGTAGTGCTAATGCCAGTATATAAAATGCGTGCTGCAGCTTTTTGTACTTCTAAAGTGATGTTTTTAGCTTTTTGGATTAGCGCTAATTCTTTATCTGACTTAATGGCTCTGCAGCCTGCGGTAATTTCTTTTGCGCTGACTAATTGATAGTGTTCACTGGTAAGTGCAATACCATTGCTAATAAAGAAAGGCGTGGCTTCATCAATGCCGATGTTACCATTATTGATTCCCATGCACTTAAGTGTATGGCAAAAAAGCGCGTAAGGGCTTTCGTGTTCTTGCCAGGTTTCAATATCTCCTTGCACTTGCATGAACTGAGTAATCGTGCCTTTCTCAAAGTGAGGTGCAATATAAACAACAGCGCCTTTTGCAGGCAAAATAGCGCCCACCATACGCTCGCTAGGATGCCAGCGCATGCCTGTAAAATAAAATAAGTTAGTACCGGCATTGAGATAAATAGCATCAATGTCATTTTGCTGCATTAAACGTTGAGCGTTTTCAATGCGCTGTTTGAATTCAAGTTCGTTAATTGTAGAAATATCGCCACATGCATTTTCAAGCTTTGCTAGCTCTGTTGCGCTATCACTACCACCTACGCCTATTGTCATATTGAACCTCTAAAAACGAATGCCTTAATTTGTGTTTGGGGCAGCACGATATGTGTGCCCGCTTAAGTAAAGATGGTAGTCGATGGTTATAAGCTTGCCAGCAATTTAACGAGTAGGCGCCAGAAGTCATCAACTGAGCTGATTTCCAAGCGCTCTTGAGGTGAATGGGCACCGCGAATGTTAGGTCCAAAAGAAACCATCTCCATTTTAGGGTACTTAGCCCCAATAATGCCGCATTCTAACCCTGCATGGATGACTTTAACCTTAGCGGGAAAACCCATTTCTTGCTGGTGAATGTCTAAAAATTGCTTTAAAAGACCGGTGTTAGGATCGGGTAGCCAGCCTGGGTACTCGCTATCAAGCTGCGCTTGAATGCCGGCAAGTGCGAGGCATGCAGCTGTCTTTTGTGCCAGAGCATTGGTTTGTGAGTCCTCTAGGGATCTTGCTAATAAGCAAACAGAAAGCTCGCCGTTATCTAGAGTGATAACGCCTAAGTTAATCGAAGTGTGAGTCACATTTTCAAGCTCTCTGCTCATGCTTTCAACGCCATGGGGTAGGGCATAAAGTAAATTAATGACTTCTGATTGGCTTTGTGAGGAGATTTGCTGTTGCGCTTTTTCGACTTCACTCAAGGATATTTCAAGAAAGTCATCGACGCCTTTTAATTGCGCCTTAAAAGTAGCGAGTTGCTGGGTAATGATTTGTTGTGCTTTTTCTAGCTCAGTGGCTGTAAAGTTCAGTGTGCTTACAGCTTCTCTCGCGATTGCGTTGCGCAGTGTACCGCCTTCAATGCTGCTGATTGAGAAGTCACATTGCTTGTTTAGCTGGTCCAGTAAACGTGCCAGTAGAACGTTGGCGCTACCGACACCTTTATGAATGTCGAGACCTGAGTGGCCGCCGCGTAAGCCGCTGATTTTTAGCTCATAGCTTGAGCTGTCAGATGCCGTGGCTAAGGTGTCGTATTGTTTGGCGCCATTGATGTCTACGCCACCTGCGCAGCCAATGTAAACTTCACCGCGGTCTTCTGAATCCAGGTTTAATAAGATAGTGCCTTCTAGAATGCCGCTTTCTAGTTCAGTGGCGCCTCTAAGGCTTGTTTCTTCTTCAATGGTAAATAGCGCCTCGATAGGGCCGTGCGCAATATCGTTGCTGGCAAGTACTGCAAGTGCAGCGGCTACCCCAATGCCGTTGTCAGCGCCAAGTGTGGTCCCAATTGCACTTACCCAGCCGTCATTGATTTGGGTGAGAATAGGATCGTTGACAAAATCGTGTTCAGTATCTGCGTTCTTTTGGGCGACGATGTCTAAGTGGCCTTGTAAAACAATAGTCTTTCTATTTTCCATGCCAGCTGTGGCAGGTTTTTTTATCAATAAGTTACCACAAGTATCAATGTAACAAGATAAGCCTATGCCTTGTGCCCAATCTAAAATTACTTGGCGAATTTTTTGTTCATGGAAAGAGGGGCGAGGGGTGTCACATAGTAATTGGAACTGCTTCCAAATTTCAGTAGGTTGCAGGTCAAGTAAAGGTCTGTGATGTGTATTGGGCATAGTCTAACGCTTCTTCTAAGGTTTTGGTGATAGAGTTTAGATGAGCCGCGTACTTTACCTTTTTATAGGGAAGAATAGTAGAATAGGAGGATGTAGATTAAGAAAAATGCTTAATGATGCATTTATGGGTGAGCAAGCCGCTGCTTTTTGTATTAATTTTGACGGCTGTTTTGCTGCGACTTAATAACTTTCTTCACAGTACATGCGCATTTTCCGCATTGGTCGGCAATGCACATCTCTTTGTTTAGATCACGTAAAGTGCGAGCACCTTGGTCAACGTGCATTTTAATTTGGCTGTCAGTAACGGCATTGCAAATACAAATATACATAAATCAACAACTTGTCAGAAGAGTTATATTTAAAGTTAATAAACTAGATGTAAATAATAATGATTATTATTTGAATTACAATAGTAAGAAGTAAAAAAATAGAAAGTAAAACTTGATGAGAAACGTAATGAGAAAGGTTATTAACGTGTAAGTTGTTGGTATATAAAGAAATATTGTTCAATTTTAAGATGGATGTTAAGATGCGCTTATGCAAATATGCAGACTTAAGTGTTGGAGAGTAAAATGCAAGGTGATAAAGCGGTAATCGGTCAGTTAAATAAAGTACTGACATTCAAGCTCACATCAATCAATCAGTATTTTTTACATGCACGCATGTACAAGAACTGGGGATTAGGGGAGCTAAATTCAAAGGCTTATAAAAAATCGATCAAAGATATGAAGCAGGCTGATGATTTGATCGAAAGAGTGCTCTTCTTGGAAGGATTGCCAAACTTGCAGCATCTAGAAAGATTACGCATTGGTGAGAATACAGAGGAAATGCTCAGTTGTGATATGCAATTACAATATGAGCTAATGGCATTGCTACGAGATGCGATTGCACTATCTGAAGAGAAGCGCGATTACGTTAGCCGCGATGTGCTTGAAGAAATCCTTGAGTATGAGGAAGAGCATGTTGATTGGATAGAAGCGCAGCAATACTTGATTGAACAATCCGGTATTCAAAATTACCTACAATCGCAAATGGGAGAGTAACAATGAAAGGTAGTGATAAAGTAATAGCAGCATTAAATACTCTTTTGGCGAGTGAACTAGCAGCAATGGATCAATATTTTATCCATTCGTGCATGTATGACGATTGGGGTTTAAGTAAATTACACGCGCGTATCTCTCATGAGTTCGATGATGAAAAGGGCCATGCAGAGCTTTTAATCCAACGCATTCTGTTTTTAGAAGGGCGTCCAAATATGGTTGCTCGTGATCCAATCAATGTCGGTGAAGATGTACCTGCAATGCTGCAGTCTGATTTAGATATTGAGTATGGTGTTGCAAATACCTTAAAGGAAACGATCGCGCTTTGTGAAACAGAAAAAGATTACCAAACCCGTGAAATTCTTGAGAAGTTACTTGAAGATACCGAAGAAGATCACGCTTACTGGCTGGAAAAGCAGCTGGGCTTAATCAAGCGCATTGGTTTACCTAATTATCTTCAATCGCAAATGTAAGCATACTGCTAGATAGCGTTATGTAGATTTATTTTGATTATAAAACGGGCCTAGTGCTCGTTTTTTTTATGAAATTTAAGGGAGGTGATGGATTGTGATTATTTTCAATCACCTCAAATAGAAATGTAACAAAGTGTATCGATCTTTAAATAATAAATTAAATAAAAAAATAGTTTTAAAAAGAATTGATTAGAAGTGAATTCAAACTGAAGTTTTTAGCGTTTTGTTAATTTTATGTTCTGAGTAAATCTCTGTTTTAGCTAAAAAGATATTAAAGTACTGTAAGTCTCTGTTTCATTGAAACTTTCTGTTCATGTTTTTGCAACAAGCTATCAATTTTACAAATAACTATTTTGCATTGATTTTTGCTTATAAAAGTATCTTTGAGTAGAAAGCCAGCAATCAAGACTATTATTTAACCGTTTGATTTATAAAATAGCTTTGACCTTGCTCAGCTAGGAGTCAGTTAGCGAGTTCGCGCTCTTGACTTGAGTTTTTTCTCATGCAGAATACTGGCTGGTCTAAAATTTCTTTAGGCAAGTTATAACAAAAAAATAATACAGTTTCAGTTCTCTCTAGTTTGTTTTATATCGAGGAATTGAAGTGTTTATGAGGATAAATCATGAAAAAAAATATAATAACAGCAGCGGTAATGGCTGGCGGTCTAATGATGGCTGGGCAATCTTTTGCTGCAGGTAAAACTCTTGTTTATTGCTCAGAAGGTAGTCCTGAAGGTTTCGACTCTTCTTTATATACTGCGGGTACTACATTTGACGCAGCTGCAAACACAATGTTCGATGGTCTAGTTAACTTCAAAACAGGTACAACCGAAGTTGTTCCTGGTGTCGCTGAAAGCTGGTCTTTATCGGATGATGGCAAAGAAATTACTTTCAAATTACGCCCAGGTGTTAAGTTTCACACCACTAAAAACTTCACGCCGAGCCGCGATTTAAATGCAGATGACATTCTTTTCTCGTTTAATCGTCAAAGAGATAAAGAAAACCCATACTACAAGCTTGCTAACGGTAAATTCGAATACTTCAATGCGATGGATATGGGTAACCTTATCAAAGACATCGTGAAGGTAGACGATATGACAGTGAAGTTCGTGCTTGATCACGCTGAAGCGCCAATCATTGCTAACATGGCGATGGCATTCGCCTCTATTCAATCAGCTGAATACGGTGAGAAGCTTATTAAAGAAGACAAACTAGATGATATGAACCAGAAGCCAGTTGGCACAGGTCCATTCCAGTTTGTGGGTTACAAGAAAGATTCTGTTATTCGCTATGCGAAGAACAAAGATTACTGGGGTGAAAAAGCGAAAATTGACAACTTAGTGTTCTCAATTACCACTGATGCCTCTGTTCGTTTCCAAAAAATGAAGGCTGGCGAGTGTCATGCTATGCCTTATCCAAACCCAGCAGATCTTGATAACATCAAGAAAACTGAAGGCATTACTTTAATGCAGCAGGAAGGTTTGAACGTTGGTTACTTAGCGTATAACACTGAAATGGAGAAATTCTCTGATTCTCGTGTTCGTAAAGCACTTAACCATGCAATCAACAAAGATGCGATTAAAGAAGTGGTTTTCAATGGCTATGCTTCTGTTGCGAAAAACCCAATCCCACCAACTATCTGGTCTTACGATAACTCAACTGTCGATGACAGCTACGATGTTGATAAAGCGAAAGCTTTGCTAAAAGAAGCAGGTGTTTCTGGCTTTAAAACAAACATTTGGGCTATGCCAGTACAGCGCCCTTACAACCCTGATGCTCGTAAAATGGCAGAGCTAATCCAAGCGGATTGGGCGAAAGTAGGTGTTGATGCTGAAATTGTAACCTTTGAGTGGGGTGAGTACCTTAAGCGTTCTAAAGCAGGTGAGCACGATACTGTATTACTAGGTTGGACGGGTGATAATGGTGACCCGGATAACTTCCTACGTGTATTGCTAGGTTGTGTTGCTAAAGATAACGGTGCCAACCGTGCACGTTGGTGTAACGAAGAGTTTGAAGCTGAGCTTCAAGCTGCATTAGTATCATCTGACCCAGCTGTTCGTACAGCAGCGTACGAAAAAGCACAGAAGATATTCAAGAAAGAAGCGCCATGGGCTACAATAGCGCACAGTACAGTCTTCATGCCAGTTAGCTCAAAAGTAACAGGTTACAAGATTGATCCTCTTGGCGGTCACTTCTTCCACAATGTTGACCTAAAATAATATTGTTTTAACAATGTTATTTTGATTTACCTACAAACCGGCTCTTGCCGGTTTGTTTGTATCTGCTGTTCCAATTTTCTACACAGGACAAAATAATGTTCAGTTTTTTACTCCGACGTTTGTTGGTTTTGATCCCGACATACATAGGTATAACTTTAACCGCATTTGCATTTATCCATGTCATTCCAGGTGACCCCATATTGATCATGGCAGGAGAGCGCGGTTTACCCGAAGAAAAGTATCTAGAGTTGATGCATGCTTATGGCTTTGATCAGCCTATCTGGAAGCAATACTTAGATTATGTCGGGCAAATATTGCAAGGTGACTTTGGTCGCTCGTTTGTGACTAATCGCCCAGTACTTGATGAGTTCATCGAATTATTTCCAGCAACAGTGGAGCTAACAATTTTCGCATTGTTCTTTGCTGTATTGATTGGTATCCCAGCGGGTATTATCGCTGCGGTTAAGCGTGGATCTGTTTTTGATCACTCGTTGATGACTATCTCTTTAGCAGGTTTCTCAATGCCGATCTTCTGGTGGGCGTTACTGTTAATTGTGTTTTTCTCTGGCTTTTTGGGCTGGACACCAGTGTCTGGTCGAATCTCAGCGATGTTCTTCTTTGATACACCTACAGGGTTTATGTTAATCGACAGCTTGATGTCTGATGAAGAAGGCGCGTTTACCTCTGCATTATCCCACTTAATATTGCCAGCTATTGCACTAGGTACTATACCAATGGCTACCTTTGCTCGTCAGAGTCGTTCTGCGATGCTAGAAACCTTGAGTGAGGATTATATTAAAACAGCACGCGCTAAAGGCTTAAGCCCATTTAGAGTGGTTGTTGTTCACGGCTTTAGAAATGCCTTGATCCCCGTTATTACCGTAATTGGCTTATCCGTAGGGACGCTGTTGGGGGGGGCTATTTTGACCGAGTCTATCTTCTCATGGCCTGGTATTGGTAAGTGGATGGTCGATAGTATTTTCCGTCGAGATTATCCTGTTGTGCAAAGCGGTTTGATATTGATTGCCACTATTGTGATTCTAGTTAATTTAAGTGTCGATATTCTTTACGGTATCATCGATCCACGTATCCGCAAGAAAGGGCATTAATTATGAGTGTAGATACAGCAGTGACTGAGCCAAAACAATCAGCAATGATGGCTGCACTAGCCAGCTTTTGGTTTGAGTTTAGGCAAAACAAAGGTGCGTTGTACGGTTTAATTTTCGTTTCTATTTTAGCTATAGTTGCTATTTTTGCAGATTTTATCGCCCCGTATTCACCCATTGAGCAATACAGAGAAGTGTTAAAGCTTCCACCGGTATGGGCTGAAGGTGGGTCTTGGGCGCATATATTTGGGACGGATGCGCTAGGGCGTGATCAGTTATCAAGAATGATTCACGGATCGCGTTATTCTTTTTATATCGGCTTTATTGTTATCTTTTTCTGCTTAACCATTGGTATCGTTTTAGGTTTGATTGCAGCCTTTAACAAAGGTTTTATCGAAAACGTAATTATGCGTTTGATGGATATTATCTTGGCGTTCCCAAGCTTGTTGATGGCCTTGGCGTTAGTTGCAATATTAGGGCCTTCTCTTGAAAACGCGATGATCGCGATAGCCGTGGTATTTATACCGCACTTCGTGAGATTGACACGTGCTCAAGCGCTTTCAGAGCTAGGCAAGGATTACGTTTCATCGAGTAAAACAATGGGCGCATCAACTATGCGTTTGATGTTTATTAACGTGTTGCCAAACTGTATGGCACCGTTGATTGTACAGGCGACCATGAGCTTTTCATCGGCGATTTTAGATGCAGCAGCACTCGGTTTCTTAGGCATGGGAGCACAACCGCCATCGCCGGAGTGGGGTACTATGCTGGCAGATAGTCGTCAATATATTTTATCTGATCCTTGGTTGATGGGTATTCCAGGTTTAGCGATCTTGTTCACGGTACTTTCAATTAACTTAATTGGTGATGGCTTGCGTGACGCGCTTGATCCAAAAATGAAAACATCAAAAGCATAGAGGAGGCGATTATGAGTGAAAGTAAAACAGCGAAAGAAGCAATTCTGACGATTAATAATTTATCTATTAGTTTGCCTTCAAGAGCAGATCGACCGTTTGCGGTTGATGATGTGAGCTTTGAGTTATTCGCCGGCGAAATTTTATGTATTGTGGGTGAGTCTGGTTCAGGTAAGTCAATGTCTTCCAATGCGGTGATGGGGCTGTTACCTAAGCCGCACGTGAAAGTTGCAAAAGGAGAAATCTTATTTGAAGGCATGGATCTTGCCAAAATAGATAACTCAAAGATGCAGTCTATACGTGGTCGTAAGATTGGTATGATCTTCCAAGAGCCAATGACTGCACTAAACCCAGTGATGAAAGTATCTAAGCAGCTTGAAGAGGTCTTTCAAAGTCATCACTTGAAGTTGTCGCGTAGCGAAATCAAAAGCAAAATTATTGAGATGCTTGATGATGTGGGGTTACCTGATCCGCAAATTATTGGTGATAGCTATCCATTTGAGTTGTCGGGCGGTCAGCGCCAACGTGTAATGATTGCAATGGCGTTAGCGCTTGAACCGGATATTCTTATTGCCGATGAGCCAACAACGGCACTTGATGTAACGACACAAGCACAAATTCTTAAGTTAATTGCTGAGCTACAAAGAAAGCGCAACATGGGTGTTATCTTTATTACTCATGATTTTGGCGTGGTGGCAGAAATAGCTGATCGTGTCATCGTGATGCAGCTTGGAAAAATTGTTGAGCAAGGCACTGCTGAGAAAATTCTTAACACCCCTGAGCATCCTTATACGCGAAAGCTAATTTCAACGGTGCCGAATTTAGGTGCTGTTAAAAAAGCGGCGATTGATTCTGAAGTTGTGGTCAGTGTTAAGCATCTTTATAAAACCTATGGAGAAGAGAAAAAGAGCTTCTTCGGTAAAGCCTCACGTGTGGTGCATGCATCAAAGGATATTAACTTTGATATTCGCAAGGGCGAAACGCTCGGTTTAGTGGGTGAATCTGGTTCAGGTAAGTCAACAGTGGGCCGCTGTATTATTCGTTTGCACGAATCAAACAAAGGCGCTGTTGAGTTTCAAGGGCAAGATATCTTAGGTTTAACAAACGCTGAAATGATGCCAATTCGTCAGCATATTCAGATGATTTTCCAGGATCCTTATGCCTCTTTAAATCCGCGTCGTAAAATTGGCGATATCATCACAGAGGGGCCAACAATCCACGGCGTCCCTAAAGAGCAGTCATGGAAGAAAGCTGAAGAGCTTCTTGAGATAGTGGGTTTAGATAAATTCGCCCTTAAACGCTATCCACATGAGTTCTCAGGTGGTCAAAGACAGCGTATTGGTATTGCTCGTGCACTGGCAATGTCACCTAAGCTGTTAATTGCAGATGAAGCGGTGTCCGCTCTTGATGTCTCAGTACAAGCGCAAGTGCTTGAGCTATTAGATGAGATTAAGCATAAGATGGATCTTGCCATGTTGTTCGTTACGCATGATTTGCGCGTTGCAGCGCAAGTTTGTGACAACATAGCAGTGATGAAGCTTGGTGAAGTTGTTGAATATGGTAATACCTACGATGTGTTTCATAATCCCCAGCACGAATACACTAAAAGTTTGTTAGACGCTGTACCTGGTAAAGAGTGGCAGGTGCCGACTTTTACTGACTAGTCTTGAATAGAAGTGTCCCATTAAAAAACCGGCAATTGCCGGTTTTTTTGTGTTTGTTGGTTATACAAGATTTGCCGCTATATATTAGGGTTTTCTATTTTGAAAAAAGGGAGTTCTTGTTCGTAGGCCATTATAGTGCCGCGACGCGTTAAGCCTGCTTTTTCAAGTGAGCGAATTGAACCTATATTGCGCTCATCAACCACCCCTGTGACTTCTTTTAAGTTCAGCTCATCAAATGCATATTTAACCATGCGTGTTGCCGCTTCGCCGGCGATACCTTTGCCCCAAAAATCTGGCTTAATCCAATAGCCAGTTTCAATATTATCCGTAGGCTCTTGAGTGGGCATAGGTTTTAGCAGGCACATGCCAACACAGGTTTTACCAGAGTTGTATATTAGCCAATAGCCCAAGCCGTTGGTGTTGTTGAATCGGTGGATAGCTGCCAGTTTTGTTATTACCTCTTGATCGCTGTAGGCGCTGCCATTGATATAGCGTTGTACTCTGTCGTCTTGCATCATTTCAATTAAGTGGCCATTTGCCTCAGGGCAGTCAGTTACAGGTACTAATGTAAACCGGGTTGTTTTTAAAACAGGGTTGTGTTGCATGTATGGCTCGCTGATTGATGATAAATAAATCGGGTATGGATAAAAAACTTAAGCTAAACATAGCAGTTTAATGCACTTTGGAAATATTTTATCCGTGAAAACTTGATAAAGGGCAAGTTGTTGAGGCAATAGGCTGCCGCTTATTTGAGCATTTGGCCTGTGCATCTACCCAAGAGTAAGTCCGATTATGAGCGCATCGGGTGTTGAATGAAATTTATACGCTTTAAGCGTGTTGATTTTAAACGGCAAAAGTAGAGCGGTCAGTCGTTCTCTAAAAACATGTGCTACGCATAGCATTGTAAGTCCTTGTGGTTTTGTCATTAAACGTTTCAGTGACTTCATCAAATTTTTCTGGAATTGATTGATTAAGATGTTGATATATTTGAGATGTTTTTAATTTCTCGGATATTGGCCTGTTATTTGCTTTAGATTGGGTGTGAAGGCCATTTATGAAGCCATAGCATTAATTGATAACTTTAAAGAGGGCGTTATGTCATATATTGAAGCAAGTTGCTTAAGTGCGATAACGCGATCCCAGCATATCTGTTATCAGGAGTTAACAGAGGCGTTTGAGCGTCTTGGTTATAATTTCTCAAGTAATAAGCGCTCTGATGAGCGATGCACTAAGTCATCGCCCTCAAAAGCTGAGGGCGTATCTTTTATTGCCAATCAACAGGCGAAGTAGCCATTTTGCAAATGCATACTACCTTAAGCTGATCGAATATTTGTCAGTAGCGAAAATAAGCTTTTACCTTCCCATTCATTGAGCTGGCGATTATCTAGCAGTTCTTGCATTTCGGCTAATAGCACATTGAGCGATGGGTTGTTGGCACACAGGGCAATATCTTGGATACTGTCGACAGGTTGTTCAAACCAGTAGTAATCACCCCATTCAATTAAGCGTCTATTTGCAGTACTCAAATCATTATCTAAGCAAGCTCTCCCCAGTAACTGAAAGCTGTTAAGCTCAGCTTTTGCGTTAAATTGCTTTTGCTCATCCGGTGCAATATCAAATTCGGCATTATCTTGAGAGTGAGGCTGATTAGTGCCGTGGTTAATGGTTTCGGCAATTGCGCTATCGCTGATCGTTGGATCTTGATTAAAGCTCTCTTCACGCTTTTCGCTGAGGCGTCTCATCTTGATAAAGTTGTACAGCCAGCCGATAGCACTCACAGAGCAGAGAGCCAAAAGTGCCCATATAATCCAGTTGTTGCTGGTTTGGATGACGTTGATATCATTGTTTTTATTAATGCTGGCGGCGTTTTGGGCAATTTCTCGCTCGATAGAAGACTCTCCATTAGCACCCGGTAAAACTTGCATAATTTGCCTAGGGATAACAGCTTGTTGCTGGCTATCTGAAGTCGTACTCCACCAAAATATATCTATTTTAGGAAAAGTCAGTTCGCCGCGCTCAAGCAACTGAATTTGCTGTCTTTCAGTGCGGGTGCCTTGGATGCCATCTTTATTGATGGTATCTGTGAGTGTCGTTTTGCTATCTTGGATGTTAATGATTTCAGGGTTTTGGCTGATGATAGCGGGAAGATCAGCTGCGCGAATTCCTTTGGCGCTCAAACTCACTTCACGATATATTACATCGCCGACTTTCAGGTTTTGTGCTTTTGTCCACTGCTCGTTAATTGTGACCGATTTCGCTGCAAGCCAGTAGGTTGCGTTGTTAAAATCTTGACGTGCTCTGACGTTTATTTCTAAATTGTTTGCGCGCACTAATGTGCTGATGCCATCTTGTTGGGCGCCTGTAAATATCGGTCCTTCGATAATGTAACGGCCCATTTCCGCTGGGAATACTGCGTAGCGCTGTTCTATCACGTTGTATTCTTTGTTGCGGATTGTGATGAGCTCAACAGGGCCTTGCTCAAGTAGCTGGATATCACCTTTTTGTAACTTAGGGGATGTTATTTGAAAACCCTCAGCGAGGGGGCGATCAGAATAGATATTCAAAGTGTATAGAAACAGGGCGCCTTCATAGCTGTCATCTTTATCAAGCTGAGCATCTAAGATAATTGGCATATCGCTGACAGGTAAAAAGCGGGTAGGGCTAGAGCTCTTAATGAAAATGTTAAAAGATTCACTGCTTTCTTGGTTGTAGCTCAAATTTGGGATTTGCACGCTACCCGATTTTCTAGCGCGCAATAGAATATTCCAACGTACTTTCGCAGTGCGTTTACCCTCTGCATAGCTGTTAATCGTCATCTTCTTTTGATCTAAAATGATGAATTGGGCGAGTAGTGGGCTGGTATCTAAAGCAGTGTCAATTGGGTTGTCTGATTCAACGCTTAAAGCGATATTGTCGCTAGGTGCATACTGGTTTCTATTGGTGTTGACCGTCAGTTGGGCGCTTGCTTCAAAGCTGAATATAAAAAGTATTAAAAAACCGACTAAAGTTTCGAAAGTTGCCTTTGACATCGTTAAGTTCGCATTAATTGAGCCGTGACTATTGGCTGGGTAAAAGTAATATGTTATGAATTATCATTGAAGATAAGGGATAGTGCAATCATACGTCAAACATAATTAAAATATTGATATAAAGAACAAAAAAATGCACTTGAGAGAAGATTGACTGGCAAAGCTAGTCTATACTTAGCTCACGAATACACTGAACTAAAAAACCTAAGGATTCGCAGACGATGCCAACAGAAATCGGAACAATCAAGGCTTCACTACTTAAAGAACTTAACGAAGAGTTAGATAGCAAATTATCAGGTACTAAAGCTCAAGCCGTTAAGCAATTTGCACAAGCCTATTACGCCGCCGCTTCAGAATCAGATCTTGAGGCTTGGCGCCTAGATGATCTCTATGGTGCTACATTAGAAGCTTGGCAGTTTATTCAAAATTATCAAGGAGATGCGCCATCAGTTAAGGTGTATAACCCACGATATGAAGAGAATGGCTGGCAATCGACACATACCTTTATAGAAATTCTGCAAACAGATAAACCATTCTTAGTTGATTCATTACGCATGGAGTTAAATCGCCGTAATTTGACGATTCATGCCATCAACAACACAGTGTTAACAACGTCCCGTGAAGAGTCTGGCAAGTTAAAGAAATTGCTTGATGGAAAATCAAAAGTGGCTAACAAAGGGCGTGAGTCTTTAATCTCAGTTGAGGTTGATCGTCACTCTGATGTTGAAGACTTAAATGATCTGTGTGAAACACTGACAGAAATTTTGAACGAAGTGATTTCAGTTGTTGATGATTTCCCTGCAATGGTTGAGCACTGTGAAAGCGCTATTAGCAGTTACGCAGGTAAAATAGCCAATGTCTCTGTTCACGAAGTAAAAGAGACACGTGATTTCTTAACCTGGTTGAAAGATCATTTTACCTTCTTGGGTTACGATGAATACAAAGTAATCAAGAAGGATGGTAAAACAGAGCTTGTTGCCGTTGAAGGCACGCAGCTTGGCTTACTTAAGCAAGGTGGTAACGAATACTGTCAGTCAAAAATATTCCATGAAATTTCTGAAGATGTGGGCGGCGATGAAGCCGATTTTATCACGTTCTCAAAAGCCATGGCCAAATCACGTATCCATCGCCCATCGCACCCTGATTATATCAGTATTAAAAAGCTGGATAAAAATGGTAAGTGGATTGGCGAGCTGCGCTTCTTAGGTCAGTACACTTCTGCTGTTTATAACAAAAGCTCTTCATTGATTCCGCTAGTTCGTAAAAAAGTAGAATCTGTCATGGCGCGTTCTGAATTGCCGCACGGTGGCCATAACTGGAAAGAGTTGCTGCAAATTCTTGAGATTCACCCGCGCGATGAGCTGTTCTTGACCGCGGAAGATGAATTGTTCGAAATGGCCATGGGTATTTTGCAGATTCATGAACGCCGTCAAATTCGCGTCTTTATCCGTAAAGATAAAGGGGCTCACTTCTTCTCATGTCTTGTATACGCACCACGTGATGTCTACAGCACAGAGTTTAGGGTGAAAGTTGAGAATATCTTAAAAGAATCGCTAGGTTGTGATTTATCAGATTTCCATACTTATTTCTCTGAGTCTATTCTAGCGCGCACACAGTTCACACTGCGAAGCTCGCAGGGCAACGTAAACCCAAACACTGATCTAAAATCGATTGAGAAACTCGTTCGCCAGGCATCGCGTAGCTGGCATGATGAGCTGAGACTTTCATTGATTGAAAAGATGGGTGAAGAAAAAGGGTTGCTTGCCTATAACCAGATTGGTATCAACTATCCAGCAGGCTATGCGGATATGTTTACTCCGCGCACGGGCGTGGCGGATATCGGTTACATGCTTGCACTAACGGATGAGAATCCACTGTCTTTAAGTTTTTATCGCCAATTAGAAAATGAAGGTAATGAGTTAAACTTAACCCTTTATAATATTCATGAGCCATTACCGCTATCTGATGTCCTTCCTGTGTTGGAGCACCTTGGCTTGCGTGTTATTGATGAACATCCGTACCGTTTACAATCAGGTGATGATGTCATTTGGTTGCATGACTTTAACTTGGTTTATACAGGTTCCGATAAGATTGTTGTTAAAGATCATCGCTTATCTTTCCAAGAAGCCTTTTTGGCAATTTGGAACAAGCGAGCATCATCAGATAACTTCAACCGTTTGATTTTGGGAGCTAAGTTAGGCTGGCGTGACGTTGTTCTTTTAAGAGCTTATGCTGCTTATATGAAGCAAATTCGCTTCCCTATCAGTACTGATGCGATTATTGCTACGCTTAATCAGCATACACCGATTGCTAAGAACTTAGTTAACCTGTTCCATGCATACTTTGAACCTAGTAAGGCCTCTGAAAAGAAAGCACAGCAACTAGAAGATAAACTGGTGGCTAGCTTTGATGAAGTATCAAGCTTAACGGATGACCGTGTGTTGCGTCAGTATTTGGCGTTAATCAAAGGTACTGCGCGTACTAACTTCTTCCAGCAAGATGCTACTGGACAATCTAAATCTTATGTGAGCTTTAAGCTTAAGCCGCAAGAGATTCCAGGTATTCCTTTACCTGCACCATTGTTTGAAATATTCGTTTTCTCTCCACGTGTCCAAGGTGTGCATTTACGCGGTGGTAAAGTTGCTCGTGGCGGATTGCGTTGGTCAGATCGTGCAGAAGATTTCCGTACAGAAGTACTGGGTCTTGTAAAAGCTCAGCAGGTTAAAAATGCGGTTATCGTCCCGGTTGGTGCAAAAGGTGGTTTCGTTCCTCAGTTAATGAACGACTCTATGAACCGTGAAGAGTTTTTAGCGGAAGGTATTGCCTGTTATAAAATTTTCATCAGCGCATTATTAGATATTACCGATAACTTGGTTGATGGTAGCGTTGTTCCACCGACCAATGTCACTCGTCGTGACGAAGATGATCCATACTTGGTTGTAGCAGCCGATAAAGGCACAGCAACATTTTCAGATATTGCCAACGGCATTTCTGATGAATATGGTTTCTGGTTAGGTGATGCATTTGCATCAGGCGGCAGTGTTGGCTATGACCATAAAGGTATGGGTATTACTGCAAAAGGTGCTTGGGTATCTGTTGAACGCCATTTCCGTGAAATGGGCATTAATACTGCGAAAGATGAGTTTAGCGTTATCGGTATCGGTGATATGGCAGGGGATGTATTTGGTAACGGTATGCTGTTATCCGATAAAATCTGCCTGCTCAGTGCTTTCAACCATATGCACATCTTCATCGATCCAAACCCGGATGCTGCTAAGAGTTTTGTTGAGCGCCAGCGCTTGTTTGATCTACCGCGTTCAAGCTGGACAGATTACGACAAGAGCTTAATTTCTAAAGGTGGTGGATTGTTCGAGCGTAGTGCTAAGTCAATCAAGCTAACCCCTGAAATTAAAGCGATGCTAGGGGTTAAAAATGCCAGCATGACACCGACAGATTTAATCAACGCGCTATTAAAAGCAGAAGTTGATTTAATTTGGAACGGTGGTATTGGGACTTACATTAAAGCCTCTTCTGAAACACATGAAGAAGTGGGTGATAAAGCAAACGATGTGTTGCGTGTAAATGGTAACGAGTTGCGCTGTAAGGTATTAGGTGAGGGTGGTAACTTAGGTACTACACAGCTAGGGCGTGTTGAATATTGCTTAAACGGTGGCCGCTCTAACACTGACTTCATCGATAACGCAGCGGGCGTTGATTGCTCTGACCACGAGGTTAACATCAAGATCCTACTTAAAGGGATTATGGATGATGGCGATCTGACTCAGAAGCAGCGTAATAACTTACTGGCATCAATGACTGATGAAGTGGGTGACTTAGTACTATCAAATAACTATCGTCAAGTACAGGCGATCAGTTTAGCTGAGCGTCAAACGGTTAAATCAATGGCTGAGTACCGCCGCTTTATTCACAATCTAGAAGGACAGGGTAAGTTAAATCGCGCCTTAGAATTCTTACCCGTTGATGAAGTCATGACCGAGCGTGCGCAAAGTGGTGATGGCCTTACAAGACCTGAGCTTTCAGTGCTTATCTCTTATGCTAAAGCGGATTTAAAAGAAGCGTTGCTTTTGACCGATGTGCCTGATGATGCATATGTTTCTCGTGAGCTAACAACGTCGTTCCCTGCTGAATTGGAAACGAAATACGGCAAGCAAATGAAGGTTCACCGTTTGAATCGCGAGCTAGTTGCAACCCAGGTAGCTAACCATATCGTTAACTTCATGGGTATCAATTTTGTGGATCGTCTAGCGGCATCTACCGGTGCTGATGTTGGTGTCATCGCCAGAGCTTATATTCTGGTACGTGATATTTTCAAAGTCACTGAAACTTGGACTAAGATCGAACAGATGGATTATCTGATTGATTCAGAAGTTCAGTTTGAGTTGATGCAAGAGCTACAGCATCTTACACGTCGTGCAACACGCTGGTTCGTACGCAACCGTGTAACTGGGCTTGATTGCCAAGTTGAGTACGATCAATTCGCACCGCTTATTGCTGAAGCTGCAAAGGATATGGATACTTTCTTATTAGGTGAGTCTCTTGAGAGATGGCAGCAAGCCTTCAAGAAATATACTGACTTGGGTGTAACTGAAGATATCGCTTCTGATATTGCAGGTACCCGTGGCCTGTATTCAGTATTGGCGATTGGCGAAATTAGCAAGACGACAAAAGTGCCTGTACAGCATGTGGCCAGAGCTTACTTTAAAGTGGGTAATAAGCTACAGCTTGCGTGGTTTGCTCAACAGCTTAATGCATTGCAAGTGGATAGCCACTGGCAGGGGCTTGCACGTGAAGCGTTCCGTGATGATTTGGAATGGCAACACGGTCAAGTGCTGATCTCGGTATTGCAAAGCTATAAGAAAGACTGTGATATTAAAGCGTTAGTTGAAGGTTGGATGGAAAAACATCAAGCCCTTACGGTTCGTTGGAACAGTGTTTTAGATGAGTTACGTATTGCTGAGAAGCAAGACTACGCAATGTATATTGTTGCAGGTAAAGAGCTGGTTGATCTGGCTAAAAATACCAGTGAATAAGTAAGTATTGTCATTCAGTGTTACCAGAAAAGCCTACATTGTGTAGGCTTTTTTTTGTCGTAACGATAATGATTGGCGCTTTTTTAGTATTTTGACTTGAGAACGCAACATTGCTGTAAACGATATGGAGAGTAAATGGGTTGTTGGAATCAAGATAGTTATTTAAAGGCGTGGAATTTTGCAAGCCTTGCGCATCAAGGCCAAGTGCTTCACACATCTGATCTCCCTTATATTAACCATATAGGGCTTGTGACGATGGAGGTCTTATCGGCAATACCATTAGATAAAGAGCCCTTGATCGACCAACCAGATATGATGGTCCAATGTGCTCTTTTGCATGACACTCTTGAAGATACCGCTGTAGATTACCAAGAGATTAAGGAGCATTTTGGGCAGGGTGTCGCCGATGGTGTTTTAGCTTTGACAAAAAATGCCCAACTAGAAACTAAAGCACTACAAATGCAAGATAGTTTAGCGCGTATTTTACAGCAGCCAAAAGTTGTGTGGATGGTAAAACTTGCTGATCGCATCACAAACTTGCAGCCGCCACCCCCGCATTGGGATTTGGAGAAGAAACTTTATTATGCCGATGAAGCGGGCTTGATTATGCAAACATTAGGTTCGGCTAATCCGCAATTAAAGCAGCGATTAGCGCATAAAATTGAGCAGTATCAAGTGCATTTGTCGTGATTGGCATCAGCGCGAGAATTATTTTTATTTATTGAGAGATAAAGGCAAGTCAAGAAATGGGGCTATTAGGATATAAAAGCGGAAATAGATAGTACCTCTGTGCGTGCTGCTGTAGAATTCAGCGCCTTTTAAGCGCACTATTGGTTAGTGTACTTACCCTATGTACAGAAGAGATTATTATATGAGTTTTGCCGATTTGGGCCTGAATGAGTCAATTGTTAAAGCGGTGTTAGAAAAGGGCTATGATCAGCCGACACCGATTCAAGCCCAGGCAGTGCCTGCAGTGATTGAAGGTCGTGATGTAATGGCGGCGGCGCAAACGGGCACGGGTAAAACCGCAGGCTTTACGCTACCAATACTGCATAACCTTGCAAGAGGTAACAAAGCCAAAGCTAATTGTGTGCGCACGTTGATTTTAACCCCTACTCGTGAGCTTGCGGCGCAAGTACATGACAATGTGGTAATGTATTCGCAATATTTACCGCTAAAATCAGCGGTCGTGTTTGGTGGCGTTAAAATTAATCCGCAAATGCAAAAGCTACGCCAAGGGGTGGATGTACTGGTGGCAACACCTGGTCGTTTGTTAGATTTATTCAGTCAAAATGCAATTAAGTTTAGCCAATTAGAAGTGCTTGTGCTCGATGAAGCCGATCGCATGTTAGACATGGGTTTTATTCGCGACATTAAAAAGATTTTGGCCTTGCTGCCCGCTAAACGTCAGAACTTGATGTTTTCAGCGACCTTTAGTGAGGAGATTAAAACACTCGCTAAAGGCTTGGTGAATAATCCGGTTGAGGTTTCTGTTTCTGCGCCTAATACTCGTGTGCGCAGTGTTGAGCACTCATTGTATGCGGTTGATAAGAAGCAAAAAGCACCGTTGCTTATTAAGTTAATTAAAGAGAATAACTGGTTTCAGGTATTGGTTTTTACGCGCACTAAGCACGGAGCCAATAAGCTAACGAAACAGCTTGAAGCTGAAAAAATTGTAGCTGCAGCAATCCATGGCAATAAAAGTCAGGGTGCACGGACTAAAGCCCTTGCAGGTTTTAAAGACAGCAGTATTCAAGTGCTGGTGGCAACGGATATAGCAGCACGTGGTATTGATATCGACCAGCTCCCGTATGTGGTTAACTTTGATTTGCCGAATGTGTCAGAAGATTATGTGCACCGTATTGGTCGTACTGGTCGAGCGGGAGCGCAAGGTCAGGCTGTGTCGCTTGTGATGAGTGAAGAGTTTAAGCAGCTTAAAGATATTGAGCGCTTAATCAAAGAGTTGATTCCGCGTAAAACAATGGAAGGGTTTACCCCGGTTAATAAGTTGCCAGAATCAAAGCTGGATACCCGTCCCTTTAAAGCTAAAAAGCCAAAGAAGGATAAAGTTGAGCATAAAGATGGGCAGCGCAGTTCAGAAAATACGCGAGGCAATAAGCCTGTTTCTAAGAACAGACGTCATAGAGCCAAAGCGGGTTCAAATACCGTTAAGCAAGCGCCAAGAGTAAGCTAACCCTTCTTATTTAAGGCTGTCATAGTTTCCTGAATATCACTGTGCTTTACAATAACACAGTACTTTGCAATTAAAGCAAAAGCTAATCCTCGTCGTTAAGTAATTGAATAAATTGCTTAGCGGCATTGGATAGCGTTCTGTCGCGATGGTAAATATAACCCAGTTCGCGATATATCTGTGGTTGATCTGTGCTCAGTATTTTGAGTTGGTCATCAATCATGCTCATCGGTAACAAACTCCATCCTAGTCCATTCGCAACCATCATCTTTATCGTATCCAGATTGTTGGTCGACATCGATACATCTAATGCTAATCCCTGTTGAGTAAAAAGCTCGCTAGTATTTTGCCGTGTGAAGGTTTTAAGGCCTGGCAAGATAGCTTGGTATTGATTGAGTGCTTTTAAATTTACACGCTGTTGTGTCGCTAATGGGTGATCTGTAGAAACCACAAAGTGCATTGTGTCGGTCCATACTTTTTGTGCGCATATGACAGGGTCTGGCATGGGTGCTAGCGTGATCAGAGCTAGCTCTAAGTGACCTTTCACAACTCCGTCATACGCGGTCTCAGATTCACCAAAGCTGAGGTTTAACTTGACTTGCGGGTAGGATTGATTAAATTGGCGCAGCGTATTCGGTAAGCGGTGAATGCCGATGTGATTTGAAGAGGCGAGGGAAAGTGTGCCGCTAATTTGATCATCTAAGTTGTCGATCACAGTGCGTGCATCTTGTAGTGACATCAGTATCTTTTGTGCACAAGGTAGCAGTGCTTGGCCGGCGCTAGTGAGATTGACTTGTCGACCAATACGATCGAACAATTTTTTATCCAGTTGCTGCTCTAAAAGTGCGATGCGCTTGCTAATGGCAGATTGGGTGATAAAGAGAGTGTCAGACGCGCTTGAAAAAGAGCCTTGCTCAGCGACTGCAATAAATGCGTTTAAGGTATTAATGTCCATAGATAAACCGAGTTCAATAGTTTTATATTCCTAACTGGAATAGTTTACATTAAAAATATGAATTTGTGTTGTTTGAGTGAAATGCATAAAATAGCGGGCATAAAAACGCGCGCCATCAAAGTGTGATACCCGATGGCGATAATGCGAATTATTATAAAATATAGCGATACTTACTAGAAAACAGTAAGCGCGCATCAGACAAGAAAAACAGGAGTAAATCATGGCTGCAAGAACCCTATATGATAAGTTGTTTGAGGCACATACAGTGCGTCAAACAGAAGATGGCAGTGCGTTATTGTACATCGACTTACAGCTTCTACATGAAGTGACATCACCACAAGCGTTTGAAGGGCTGCGTATAGCTGGCCGTAAGCCATGGCGTCTTGATGCTAACTTAGCCACACCGGATCACAACGTACCGACAACTGAGCGCAGTGGTGGTGTGGATGAGATAGTGGATCCTGTATCACGTATCCAAGTAAAAACATTGGATGAAAACTGTGATGATTACGGAATTTTAGAATTTAAAATGAATGATCATCGTCAAGGGATTGTTCACGTTGTCGGCCCAGAGCAAGGTGCAACGTTACCTGGCACGACAGTGGTATGTGGTGATTCTCACACCGCAACACACGGCGCCTTTGGCGCATTGGCTCACGGCATTGGTACATCAGAAGTTGAGCACGTATTGGCGACTCAGTGTTTGATTACCCGCAAAATGAAAAATATGCTGATTAAGGTTGAAGGTGAGCTTGGCTTAGGTGTGACAGCTAAAGATCTTGTATTGCACATTATCGGTGTATTAGGCACTGCTGGTGGTACTGGTCATGCGATTGAGTTTGGTGGTAGTACAATGTCACAAATCTCAATGGAAGGCCGTATGACTATCTGTAATATGGCGATTGAAGCGGGCGCACGTGTTGGTATGGTGGCTGTTGATCAGATCACTCTAGATTACGTTGAAGGACGTCCATTTGCACCAAAAGGGGATATGTGGCAGCAGGCTGTTGATGCTTGGTCTGATCTTCACTCTGATGATGGGGCGCACTTTGATACGGTTGTCGAAATAAACGCCGCTGATGTATTGCCACAAGTCACTTGGGGTACCTCACCTGAAATGGTGGTTGCTGTTAATCAGCTTGTACCAAACCCAAATAATGAAAGCGACCCTGTTAAGAAAGACGGTATTAACCGTGCGTTGTCTTACATGGGCTTAAGTGCGGATCAGGCAATTACCGATATCGCATTGGATCGTATCTTCATTGGTTCTTGTACTAACTCGCGAATTGAAGATATGCGTGAGGCTGCTAAGGTCGCTAAAGGCCGTAAAGTAGCTGCGAACGTTAAAGAAGCCATTGTGGTGCCTGGATCAGGCTTGGTAAAAGCACAAGCAGAGGCGGAAGGGTTAGATAAAATATTTGAAGAAGCAGGCTTTCAATGGCGTGAGCCAGGTTGTTCAATGTGCTTAGCGATGAACCCAGATAAGTTAGCACCTAAAGAGCACTGTGCATCAACATCGAACAGAAACTTCGAAGGGCGCCAGGGTAATGGTGGGCGTACCCATCTTGTGAGCCCAGCGATGGCAGCTGCGGCAGCAGTGAGCGGAACTTTTGTAGATGTTAGACAGTTGATGGAGGCTTAAGCAATGAATAAATTTATACAACACACCGGTATCGTAGCACCTCTTGATCGTGCCAATGTCGATACAGATATGATCATTCCAAAACAGTTTCTTAAATCCATCAAGCGCTCGGGCTTTGGTGTGTATTTGTTTGATGAAATTCGCTACCTTGATGAAGGTGTCGCGGACCAAGATTGTACTAACCGTCCATTAAATAAAGATTTTGTATTAAACCAAGCGCGTTACCAGCAGTCGTCTGTTTTGCTGGCGCGTACAAACTTTGGTTGCGGATCTTCTCGTGAGCATGCACCTTGGGCGCTAGAAGATTATGGTTTCCGTACTGTTATTGCACCGAGCTTTGCTGATATTTTTTATAACAATTGCTTTAAAAACGGTATTTTACCGGTTGTTCTTAATGAAGAAATTGTCGATCAGTTATTCACTGAGTGTGCAGCGCAAGAAGGTTATGAATTGTGTGTTGATTTAGAGCAGCAGCAAGTCGTTACTCCTTCAGGTGAGCGTTTTGATTTTGAAGTAGAAGAGTTTCGTAAGCACTGCTTGCTAAACGGTTTAGATGATATCGATTTAACATTGCAAAATGTTGACGATATTAGTGCCTTTGAAGCAAAGCATAAGCAGCAATCACCTTGGTTGTTTGGTGCGATTAAAGGTTAATATTTTAACTTTATGAATTTATCATTTATGAAGCTGTCATGTTGCAAGATAGCTTCAATAGTCATTGGAAAAGAATAATGTCAAAGAAAGTATTGGTTTTACCCGGTGATGGCATCGGCCCAGAAATTTCAGCAGAAGTTGATAAAGTCTTATCATTAGTGAATGAGCAAGAGTCTTTAGGTTTAGCACTTGATCAAGCGCTTGTTGGTGGTGCAGCGATAGATGCCGAAGGTAGCGCTTTTCCTGAGTCAACTTGGCAAAAATGTAAGATGGCTGATGCGATATTGCTTGCTTGTGTTGGTGGCCCTAAGTGGGATTCACTGCCGCCAGCTGAGCGCCCTGAAATAGGTGGTTTACTACAAATTCGTTCACGTTTGGATTTATTTGGCAATCTGCGTCCCGCTATTTTGTACCCACAATTAGCAGATGCATCATCGCTCAAGCCTGAGCTAGTTTCGGGTTTAGATATCTTGATTGTGCGTGAGTTAACGGGTGGCATCTACTTTGGTCAGCCGCGGGGTATTCGTGAAAAAGAAGGTGGCATCAGAGAAGGTTTCAATACCTATGTTTACGATGAAACTGAAATTCGCAGAATCGGTAAAGTTGCCTTTGAAGCGGCTATGAAGCGTGGCAAGAAGCTTTGTTCAGTGGATAAAGCGAACGTGCTTGAAGTGACTATGCTATGGCGTGAGATCATGGAAGATATGAGTAAAGACTACCCAGAGGTAGAGCTAACTCACATGTATGTTGATAACGCGGCGATGCAGCTAATTCGTGAGCCTAAGCAATTTGATGTCATTGTCACAGGTAACATGTTCGGTGATATTTTATCCGATGCTGCTGCGATGCTAACCGGCTCTATCGGTATGCTGCCATCAGCATCATTGGATGAGAACAGCAAAGGCATGTATGAGCCTTGTCATGGTTCAGCGCCTGATATTGCAGGACAGGGAATTGCCAACCCATTAGCGATGATTTTGTCAGCGGCGATGATGTTGCGCCACTCGCTTTCTTGTGCAGCGACTGCTGATCGCATTGAAGCGGCGGTTGAGTCAGTGCTTGATAAAGGGTTACGTACCCCTGATATTTATAGCGAAGGTATGCAAAAGGTCAGCACTCAAGAAATGGGTGATGCGGTTGTTGCAGCGCTTAAAGCTTAAAAATATAAAGCTTAAAGGGCAAAAGTAATTGAAAGCCGAGCAATGCTCGGCTTCTTTATTTCTTTTTTGTACGAGCGAGAAGAGAAGGCCTGAGAGCGGGTTTAGTGGGTTTATCCAGCGCAGGTGCGATGTACTTTTCTTTCGCCGGTTTTTTTGATTTTTTATTGTTAGTCTTTTTAATATGAGCTATTTTCTCGCTGATCATACGTCCTTTTTCCAGCATCGGAATGCTGTGAAATTGCACATTTTTGCCCATCAGTTGTTCTATTTCTAATAAGTACTGGCGCTCATCGGGTGCAACAAAAGCAATTGCTTGGCCTGTTTTTCCTGCCCGTGCCGTACGGCCTATACGATGAATATACGCTTCTGCCTGATTGGGAAGATCATAATTAACAACCCGTGGTAAGGCGTCTATATCGAGTCCTCTGGCCGCGACATCGGTTGCGACTAATACATCAACATCACCTTGAGTGAACTCGCTAAGTGCAGCAATACGCTCTTTTTGAATTTTATCACCATGGATTGAAGTTGCTTTAACTCCTTCTTGAATCAGCATCAGCGCGACCTTTTCGGCGCGTTTCTTCGTGCGCGTGAATATCAAGGTTTGCTGCCAATTGCCACTGGTGATTAAGTGAGTGAGGAGCTCATCTTTGCTGGCGTTATCAACCTTGTAGGCAATTTGTTGGATCTTCTTAGTTGTGGCCTGGTTGCTATTGACGCTTAAGCGCAGGGGGTTATTGAGCACTTGTTGAGCCCATTCTTCAACTTGGCGTGTAAACGTGGCGGAGAACAACAAGGTTTGGCGTGTTTTGGGAATGAAGCTCATGATCTTGGTGATGTCGTGAATAAATCCTAGATCTAGCATTCTATCGGCTTCATCGAATACCAGAAACTCTACTTGATCGAGTTTGAATTTTTTCTGGATAAGCATTTCTAGCAGTCGCCCTGGGGTTGCGACTAAAATATCAGCACCGCGTTTCATTTTGCGTATTTGATTATCAAAACGAACACCTCCATAAATTGAGACAACGCGCATGGATAATGCTTCTCCATATTCAAGCGTTTTTTCAGCAACTTGAATGGCAAGCTCTCGTGTAGGCGTTAAAATCAGTGCTTTAATAGGGTGGTAGTTTTCTTCAAGCTCGCTCGTGCGCAGTGTTTCAATAATTGGTAGCGCGAATGCAGCGGTTTTGCCTGTGCCTGTTTGAGCCTGCGCTAATAGATCTTTGCCTGCTAATATTTCAGGGATGGCTTTTTCCTGAATTGCAGTAGTGGCTTTATATTCTAGTTTTTCAAGGGTGTGTTGCAGCTCTGGGCATAGTGCTAGCTGACGAAACTCTGCCATGTGTTGTTGCCTATATATTGGAATCTGTAAATAATTATAACGTGGTGGATAAAAAATTGATGCTTAAATCATTTTCTAAGCGGTAGGTATGAGCGAAAACAGCCTTTCTTTAGTTTGGCAAAGAAAGGCCGTAAAGGGGCTAAAGCAGTCTTTTACGCTTTATCAGTGACTAAGTCTTTATTGCGCTCAAGTTCAAGCACAGGGTAGGCAACACCGGTGATGTGCCAGTTGATACGGTTAAGCTCGCGAATAATATCTAAATGCAGCATATTATTGTCGCCACTGCCTTCGTGTAAGCGAGTTAAGTGCTCTTGGCTAGCGATCTCAGTAAGTTTCTTAACTTGGCGCTTGCCCTCAAGCAGTTTGTGAACAAGATCGATGTCTTGGGTTGTAAAGATTCGCATTGCTAAATGAAAGTTGTTTAACACTGTTTCGTGAATAGTCACAATATCTGCAAGGCCATCATCGGAAAGTTCTAGTTTATCTTGGACCTTTTTATGGGTCATTTCTGCAATGTTTTCAGTAATGTCGGCGCAGTGCTCTAAGTTAAGAGAAAAGGCGAGTATGCGGTTGGTCTGAGATAATTGCTCGCTTTTAAGATCTTGTCTGCCTAAGCGCGTTACATAGCGCGATATTTCACTGTGTAGCCTATCTACAGAGCTTTCCATCTTCATTAGCTCGCGACTGGGTGCTGAGCTCTCTGAAGTCAGGGCAGGGAGGCAGTTGCCAATCATGGTATATACAACATCAGCCATGTGCATGGTTTCACGCATAACGCAATCGATGGCCATTGACGGAGTGTTGATCAATTTAACATTTAAATAGCGTGATTCATTCGCGTTGACCTTTTTAACAGGGTCGGGAATGTAGCGCTTGATAATTTCATAGGCTTTGCCGGTCAATGGTAAAAAGATCGCAGCGACAGCGATATTGAAGATAGTGTGAAAATCAACAACATGGCGAGCAACATCTGTCGTGACATGTTCAGATAATAAAGCTGAGATTAAATCGATAAAGGGCAAAACGGCTAGGCATGAGATGATTTTAAAGCAGCTGTTGCTGACGGTAATGCGCAGCGCTTGAGCGCCTTTGCCTAACGTGGCAATAACAGCAGGCACGGTTCCGCCTATGTTGGCCCCAAGTACTAAGATCAAACTAAGCTGAGGCGAGATAATCTGACTGGCTGCTAATGACATGATCAACAAGATCATTGCGATGCTAGAGTGGCTGACCCAGGTAAGCAAGATGATGAAAAGCATGGCAAGCAAACGCTCGTCTTCAAGGGCGTGAAAGAGCTCTTGCAGAACTGCAGCTTCTCGTAATGGGCCAGTTGATGATCCAATCAGCTTAAGTGATAGCAACATAAGACCTAAGCCAATTAATGCCATTCCCATGTGCTTGAAAGTGTCTTTAGTGGCGCGCCTGTGTGTGACGAGGCCCGTTACAATGAGTGCAGGGGATAGCCAGCTTAAATCAAAAGATAAAACTTGAGCGACTAAAGTGGTACCGATGTCAGCACCGAGCATCACTGCAAGGGCAGGTGCGCCGGCGATTAAGCTACGGCTGGCAAATGATGAGATTAAAAGCGCAGTGGCTGTGCTGCTTTGCAAAACAGAGGTAATACCAAGCCCAACACCGAATGCAGAGCTCTTATTGCGGGTAAAGCGGCTAATTATTCGTTTTAGATCATTATTAAAGGCGCCAATAATTCCTTGTTTAACCATCTCCATGCCAAATAGTAGTAGTGAGACAGCGCCTAAAATATTGATCAAGGTGTACATTGTTGCTCCTCTTCAGTGTAGGGAAAATCAGTCGGTAATACTTGATACGTCGATGCTGCTGGTTGATAGGTAGTTAAAACGCAGTGGCACGTATCTATTATCTAATGTTTAATTTATTCATCAGATGATGTTGTGTGAATGTCTAAGTGTCGCTTTTATCAAAATAAGTACTAAAAAGGCGATAGCTGTTTTTAGTGCTCTAGATAAATTGCGTGGTTGTCTATCCGCTAAAGCGTGAATGCTTAACAAATGATTGCATTTGTCAGGCTCAGATAGAAAGCTGCAGTTGGGGTGTATTGTGTCAGTAAAAGTCGAAACTGTATTCGTGAGAGATAAACATTAAACTGACGATAAAAATACTTTTAAAGACACATTCGTGCCTGTGTAAATTAAATTGTTACTGCAGTTGAGGAGATTAAAATGATCAAAGATACTTTGCTAAATTTAACGAGATACTTTGATAAATATTTTTGCCTTACCACTTAACTCAATCTATTTAAAAGAGTAGCACAAGTTCGGGAAAATTACACAAAATATCAATGATCTATTGAGATTTTTAGCTAATTTCAAGGGCTAGTATTTGGTATTGAAGTAACCTTCTACAACGCTAATTTGATCTTCTAGGTCATCTAGCTTATAGCTATCATTTTTGGTTATGGATCTTTCGCGTCTTGCATAGTTTACTTGCTTCCTTGCGGCATCAACTTGACCAATTAACAGAAAGTATTCGATACGTGCTCTATGTAAACGGTTTTTCTCGCCACTGAGCCCGTAAGCTTCTGCTAAAAGGTACCAGGCATCAACCGTGTCTGGTGCGTAACTTGTCACTTGAGTCAGGTATTTAATCGACTGCTTTGCCTCGCCTGCCAGTAATAATGTTTTTGCAAGAACCATTTGGACGGCAAAGTGTTTGGGATATACACGATTGAGTTGTTTGAGCAGTTTAACGGCAGCTTGATGCTGCCTGTCAGCGCTGTAGATCTCTGCTTTGCTTAATTTAACCAGTAAATGCTGTTGCCATTTGTTCGGTAGCTTTTTTAATAGTGCCAGTGCTTCTTTGTTTTTGCGGTTTTGTGCGTAGGCGAGTGCTAAGCGGAATTGATTGTGTGCAGAAGGAGAGGCTTTAGCTTGAGCTCTAAACTGGTTTAAGGATGTTTTGTTATTTTGAGCGAGTTTGACTTCCAAGCGTGCTTTGATAATTGAAAAATCAATGCTTTGTTTAATCTTCTTTCTTGGAGTTAAGTGTTCTGCTCTATTTTCGGTGTCGGCAATACGCGCACTTGAGGTGGGGTGGGTCAGAAGAAATTCTGGCGGTGTCGCCCCTTGTAATCGCTGAATATCTAACAAATGATTAAACATTTCGGGCATTGCCTTGGGATCGTAACCCGCTTTGACCAAATTTGTCATACCGATGCGATCAGCTTCTTGTTCATTACGCCTGCTAAAGGCTAATTGTGAAGATGCTTGGTTGGCGAAGCCTGTAGTGAGGATGGCTGCTCCTGCTTGTGGATTTGCAGATGCTGCTAGTAAGCCTGTGAGCATAGAAGCGATAGCCAGTGGTGAACTGATGCGCTGCTGCTCAAGCTGTGCTGCAAAGTGTCGCTGACTTAAATGCGCTAATTCATGGCTAATGACGGATGCAAGTTGTGCTTCGTTCTCGGCGGTGACAATTAAGCCTGCATGAAAACCCAAAATGCCCCCTGGGGCTGCAAAAGCATTGACGCTTTTGTACTTCAAAACCTCTAAAGAGATTCTTTTATCTTGTAGCGCGCTGGTGCTGGTTAAGTCCCATGTTAGGTCTTGCATGTAAGATATAACAATTGGGTCGTCAATGCTGGCGTTGGAGCTGCGAATATTGCGAACGATGCCTTGGCCTAAGCTGTACTCACTGCCCAGAGAAATAACGGATGAGCTAAAATCACCAATAACAGGTAGGTTATTGGCTTGTGCTGAAACTACAGCAAAAAGAGATAAGCTAAGAGTTGCATGTTTGAAAGTAGATAGCGTGAAGCGCTTTAGTGTTGGCATGAGTGAATCTTCTCTATTTGTTGATGCCCGTGAATGGCATAAGCAATGCGACGAAAAAGCAGTATTTATAATAGCGAATCTGAGATTGGGTGCGCAATTTAAAAACGCTAAGATTGATAATACAATCAACGCATTAACATTATGAGTCTTTAACGACTTGAGAGTTCGCAATATCCGCTAAAATTGTTAAAATTCATATATTAAAAGATTACTAGCTGAGTTATTTGTTTTATTCATCAGTTTTTTAGGTTATCGCCTGTTATATGTAGGGTAAGCGTGTCATTATTCCAGCGTTTGATTTTCGAGAGGGTGGCAGAGTGTCAGTGCCTATAATATTTTCGTTGATTAATGTGAATTGATACACGCAACAGCTATAAATTTGATATGAGGTTACATGTCCGAGTTCCATTTTGATGAGCAGTTAGATGCAACAATGTTCAACTGTCCTATGCCGTTACTAAAGACTAAACAGGCATTACGTTATTTAGATGAAGGAAAAGTGTTGAAAGTTGTTGCCACAGATGCGGGCTCAGTGAGGGATTTTAGTGCCTTTATAGAGCATAGTGAGCATGAGATGTTGCACATGTTCGAGAAAGAACAACAGTATTACTACTTTATTAGAAAACATTGAACAGTACAGGCATTGGTTCTCTTAGATTGAGATATGTATTTTGCATACCTGGCAGTGTTTAAGGTTAGGTTTGTGTATTTGTGTAAGTGCTAAAATTATAATATTAACGAGATTTCTTAATGAAGAGAGTTTTTTCAAAGTGGATTGAACGGTATTTTTCTAATGAAGAAGCATTGCTGCTCTTTATTATTCTAGCCGGATCCCTATTGGTTATTTTGACATTAGGTGCGCCTTTAGCGCCTGTAATAGCAGGCTTGATCTTAGCGTTTTTGATGCAAGGTTCTGTCAGTTGGCTGGAGCGGAAAAATATTTCCCATATTATTTCTGTTAATATTGTTTTTGCCATTTTCTTTAGTGCTTTCTTGGCCTTGATCTTTATCGTAATTCCCTTGGCGTGGAAGCAGTTAGCTAAACTCTTCAATGACTTACCTTATATATTTCAACAAATTCAAGCAGGACTATTAGTATTACCTGAGCATTACCCTGAGCTTGTGACTGAGAATCAAATTCGACAGGTCATTTCATTGGCAGCGACAGAGCTCGCTTCTTTAGGGCAATGGATGCTGGCGTATTCATTTAACTCTTTAGGCGCCATTGTCACTTTGCTGGTGTATTTTGTGCTTGTGCCAATTTTAGTATTCTTTTTTCTAAAAGATGGTAAGCAGCTGGCTTTGTCATGGTTGTCAGTACTTCCTCATAAAAGAGAGATGATGACTCAAGTCTGGCATGAGATGGATGATCAAATTGCCAACTATGTGCGCGGTAAAGTGGTTGAAATTATTATCGTTGGTTTTGTAACTTACCTTGGCTTTATTGTTTTTGATTTAGATTATGCAGCGCTCTTGGCAATAATGGTTGGGTTGTCTGTGCTAATCCCATACATTGGCGCAGCACTGGTGACTGTACCTGTTGCAATTATTGGCTTTTTCCAATTTGGTTGGGGAAATGAATTTTTATATTTTCTTGTGGTCTATGGGGTGATTCAGGCGTTAGATGGTAACGTGTTAGTGCCTTTACTGTTTTCTGAAGCAGTAAATTTGCACCCGATATCGATCATTATAGCAGTGCTGGTTTTCGGAACATTATGGGGCTTTTGGGGAGTGTTTTTTGCTATCCCCTTGGCGACATTAGTAAAAGCGATCATTAATGCTTGGCCAAAACCCAGTGAAGAGATAGAAACTTAAGTGGATGAATTTACGCGTTTTTGTATAAATGACGTGGCAGCATTTTGGATGATAAGGTTAGATGTGGAGTTACCAAAAAAACCATCATAATTGAGTGCTACACTTAATTTGTAAATATCAGTGGTATCTGAGAGTTTACAAAGTATTGAATCAGATTGTTTTTATATTTTTAGAAATAAGTATTTAAGGTTATATTTTGTTTATAAATGTGAAGGTCAGGGAGTTGTGTTTAGCAGTGGACGTCATAGCTATTAAGGCGAAAAAACATGTATGATTTTTTGCTAGATGAGACAAATAGTACTCCAATGGAGCGCTCTGGTGATGACAAATGGATCATCCTAATTGTTGATGATGAGCCTGCTATTCACACGATTACTAAATTTGCACTTGAAGATGAGTTCTTTGATGGAAAAGAGCTGACTTTTATTTCGGCTTTTGGTGCAAAAGAAGCAAAACAAATATTATCTGAGCGAAACGACATTGCCTTAGTGTTACTTGATGTGGTGATGGAAACCGAAACCGCAGGGTTGGATGTTGCAAAATGGATAAGAGAGACCTTAGGTAATAGTCTTATTCGTATTGTTTTGCGCACAGGCCAGCCCGGGCAGGCGCCGGAAAACACTGTTATTCTTGATTACGACATTTTTGATTACAAAAACAAAACCGAGTTGACCGCGCAAAAGCTATTTTCATGTGTTATCTCAGGGTTAAGATCCTATCGAGATGTATTGGCACTCGCTAATCATAGTAAAGGCATTAAAAAAGTTGTTGAAGCTACCGCGGTAATCTTTAAAGAGCACTATGCGCAGGAGTACGCATCAGGTGTGTTAATGCAGCTTACTTCTTTGCTTTATCAGTCAGCAGATGCAGCATTAATTAACCTCGATGTTAATGCCGGTAAAAATGCACAACAAGCCACCGTGTTTACCGCTATTGGTGCTTATGAAAATCTGGTGGGTGAAAGTGTTGAGTCGATACTATCAAGGGAGACGATTCAGGCGTGGCTAGATAGCGATGAGACTATTTACCAAACGAAAAAGGGGAATAGAATTCTGTTTTCATATATGACAGCAGATAATCATAAAACCCTTATGTGTTTAAAGTATCAGCAGTCTTTTTCAAATGATGAATTGGAATTAATTGAGCTTTTCGTTCAAAGTGTAGCGGTTGCCCAAGAAAGATTGCGTTTATGGCTAGATACTGAAAACACGCTAAACGAGATGATTGAAATTCTAAGTAAAACTGTGGAGGATCATTCTAATCAAACAGATCAATATTTCACAGGCGTCACAAAAATTGCGATGTTGATGGCCAAAAAACATGGCTTAATTTTAAAAAGGCAAGTGTCTCAGCGCAAGCAGGTGGGGCACTCGCTCTAAGCTAGTCTATTCTTTAAACCGTACCTCACGTCTTTTATATTCCACTAAAATTTATAGCGTTTAGCTTGCCTTTAATCTATAGGGTAGGCTGAATGTTTGATTATTACCCTTTAGTTTTTTAGAGGTTCTTAATGAACAAAAGTCTTTACACAAACCTAGCAGCTTTATTGATTACCACAGTTGGCGTCAGCTTTAATATTGAGCTGCTTTATTACGTTGGTGTTTTTTCATTAGCTGGTGCGGTTACCAATTGGTTGGCTATTCATATGCTGTTTGAAAAAGTGCCTGGGCTTTATGGGTCAGGGGTGATACCCGCTCGATTTAAAGAGTTTAAAACGGGTATTAAAGTAATGATAATGGAGCAGTTTTTCAATAGTGAAAACCTCGACAAGTTTCTTAAATCCGAGGCGAAAACAGCAAGCATTAATTTGCCAGCAGTCGTTGATAATGTGGACTTTTCACCTACCTTTGATGGTTTGGTTGAAGTAATTCAGCAGTCTTCATTTGGTGCTATGCTAGAAATGGTCGGGGGCGTTGCTGCAATTGAGCCAATGCGTGAGCCATTTGTTGCCAAAATTAAGCAGTCGATTATTGAGGTAAGTCAATCTGATGACTTTCAAAGCTTGCTGGCTAAAGAGCTAGGTAATTCTTTAGGCGTTGACCAGTTGATTGAAAAAGTAGAGCAGATATTGGATCAGCGTTTAGCAGAGCTGACGCCGGAGCTTGTCAAAGATATTGTCAAAAAAATGATCCGTGAGCACTTGGGCTGGCTAGTAGTTTGGGGTGGCGTGTTTGGTGGTGCAATAGGTGCGTTGGCGTCTATTTGGCAGTTATAGGGTATAAGTAACAGCGTAAAGAAAGGTGGGTTTTGTCCACTAATAATGCGTATAATAATTATCATATTCATTACATTGTTTGCTAGAACTCTTTAAGAGTTGTTAAAAGGGTTGAGCTAATAAAAAGTGGCTCTTAAGCGCTGAATAGCAATGTTAATATGAGATTTACTGGTGTAAGCGTTGATTGAACCAAGCCGGTTATTGAAAAATTTAAGTAGAGAAGAATCTGTGAGCATATCTGAAGTATCTGTCGGTAAAATTAATAAACTCTGCGTTATTCGCCAAGCTGATTTTGGTGTATATCTTGATGGTAAACAGTTTGGTGGTATTTTATTGCCTAAAGGAGAGGTGCCAGAGGGTTGTAAGCCTGGTGATGAATTAGAGGTCTTTGTTTATCTTGATTCTGATGATTATGTGATAGCAAGTACGACTAAGCCGCTTGTGCAAGTTGATGAATTCGCTACTTTAACAGTAGCTGAGGTTAACGATACAGGAGCTTTCCTGGATTGGGGGATGCCTAAGCAGCTGCTTGTACCTTACGGCGAGCAAAGAAAGAAGCTTGAAGAAGGCCAGCGTATTACGGTGCGGGTGTACTTGGATAACACTGATAGACTGGCGGCCTCAACAAAGCTTGATAAGTTTTTGCGAAATGATACGAGTGAATTAAAAGTCGGGCAAAGTGTTTCGATGTTTGTCGTTAGAAAAAATGAGCTTGGCTTTAGTGTGATTGTCGATAATAGTTACTGGGCAGTTTTACACGCTAAGGATATCTTTAAAACAGTGCGTCCAGGTAATAGACGAACAGGTTACATTAAAAGAATTTTAGATGAAGGTAAGCTTGATGTGATGCTTGAAAAGCCTGGCTATGCAAAAGTAGATGAGCTCAGCCAGCAAATATTAGATGACTTGGAATCGCGTGGTGGAGAAAGTGCGCTAGGTGATAAAAGTAAGCCAGAAGATATTTATCAGCAATTCGGAATCAGTAAAAAGTCTTATAAAATGGCGATAGGTACTTTGAAAAGGCTCGGTCGAATTGAAATTACGCCTACGGGTATCCGTTTATTATAAATTGCTATTTACAGGTAGCAGTTTAATGCTGTTGCCTGATCTGTATTAAGCTTAGTTGATATGGCTGTTAACGAGCTTTTCTTGTTGTTCTTGTTTTGATGCCAGATCCAGTTTTGCTCTGGTTGTTTATCCCTTGTTTTCCTTTGTATCGACTGCTCGGTTTTGTATTATTAGCTTGTGGGCTGCGATTTGTTTTGTGGGCTCTGTTAGTTTTTGGCGCAGGTGTTGAAAGATGGACAACAGCTCTTTTGCTCTTGCCGGGTTCTAGTCCCTCTACCGTCCAATTACCAATAGCGTAGCGGACTAAGCGCAAAGTGGGGAAGCCAACAGCGGCTGTCATACGTCTAACTTGTCTGTTCTTTCCTTCTTTGATTTTAAGTTCTAGCCAAGAGGTCGGTTTGTTTAGCCGTTCTCGAATTGGTGGGTTTCTGTCCCATAGCTGAGGCTCTATTATTGTTTTTGCCTTGGCAGGTTTGGTCATGCCGTCTTTAAGCAAAACACCTTTTGCAAGTTGGTCAATGGCTTGTTGATCGATTTCGCCTTCCACTTGTACCCAATAAGTCTTTTCCAGCTTATAGGCTGGATTGGATAGTTGTTGCTGTGTTGGGCCGTCATCTGTCAGTATTAAAAGGCCCTCAGAGTCGTAATCTAGTCTTCCAGCAGGATAAAAGCCTACATCGCTAACATAATCGGCAAGTGTGCTACGTTGCTCCTTGTCTGTGAATTGGCTTAAAACTTGAAAGGGTTTGTTGACGAGTATGAGATTGGCCATAGTAAAGAGTGTCGTAATGATGGTTAAAATTGGTAGAGGAATAATTCAATAGGGTGAAAACAAAAATCCCGCGCTAGTATATACCAGAGCGGGATTTTTTAGTTAAAGCTAAGGCTTTAAAATTAAGCTTCTACTAATGGGATCACATTCGATGCTTTAGCAACGTAGCTTTCCATTTGATCGAAGTTTAAGTAGCGATAGATCTCACCTGACATAGAGTCGTAAGTTTTCGCGTGTTCAAGGTATTCAGGTACCGTTGGTAGTTTGCCTGTAATCGCAGCAACAGATGCTAGCTCAGCAGACGCTAAGAATACATCAGCACCATCACCTAAACGGTTAGGGAAGTTACGTGTAGATGTTGATACAGCCGTTGATTTAGCGGCGATACGCGCTTGGTTACCCATGCACAGTGAGCAGCCAGGCATTTCAATACGTGCACCAGCGTTGCCAAAGATGTTGTAGTAACCTTCGTCAGAAAGTTGCGCAGCATCCATTTTGGTTGGCGGAGCAATCCACATACGAGTAGGGATAGAGCCTTTGTTTGCTTCTAAAAGCTTTCCTGCAGCACGGAAGTGACCGATGTTAGTCATGCAAGAACCGATGAATACTTCATCAATTTTTTGACCTTGAACGCTTGAAAGTAAGCGTGCATCATCTGGGTCGTTCGGCGCGCAAAGAATTGGTTCTTTGATAGCAGAAACATCAATTTCAAGGATATGTGCGTATTCAGCGTTAGCATCAGCACGCATCATGTTTGGATTAGCTAGCCACTCTTCCATTGACTTGATGCGTCGAGAGATAGTACGTGCATCGCCGTATTTCTCATCAAGCATCCACTTAAGCATAGTGATGTTAGAGTTCAAGTACTCAGTGATAGACTCTTCACTTAACGTGATAGTACAGCCAGCAGCAGAGCGTTCAGCAGAAGCATCAGTCAATTCGAATGCTTGCTCAACCGTTAAGTGCTCAAGACCTTCAATTTCTAGTACGCGGCCAGAGAATTCGTTGATCTTACCTGCTTTCTCAACCGTTAATAGGCCTTCTTGGATGCCGTAGTAAGGGATTGCATGTACAAGGTCACGCAGTGTGATACCTGGTTGCATGTCACCTTTGAAGCGTACAAGAATTGATTCAGGCATATCAAGGGGCATTACGCCCGTTGCAGCTGCGAATGCAACTAAACCAGAACCCGCTGGGAAAGAAATACCTAATGGGAAACGCGTATGTGAGTCACCACCTGTACCTACCGTATCTGGTAGAAGCATACGGTTTAACCAAGAGTGGATAACACCATCACCTGGGCGAAGTGCTACACCGCCACGGTTCATGATGAAATCAGGAAGCGTATGGTGAGTGTTAACATCTACAGGCTTAGGGTAAGCCGCTGTGTGGCAGAAAGACTGCATAGTTAAATCAGCTGAGAAGCCTAGGCAAGCTAGATCTTTTAGCTCGTCACGTGTCATTGGGCCAGTGGTGTCTTGAGAACCAACAGTGGTCATTTTAGGCTCGCAATAAGTGCCTGGTAAAATGCCTTCAACGTTACAAGCTTTGCCGACCATTTTTTGCGCTAGTGTGTAGCCTTGATCTGCTTTAGTTGCAGGCTGATCAGGGGTTCTGAAAAGATCAGTTTGACCAAGAGATAAAGCATCACGTGCTTTTTCAGTCAGGCCACGACCAATGATAAGAGGGATACGGCCGCCAGCTTGAACTTCATCAAGTAATACTTGTGTTTTAAGTGTGAAGGTAGAGATCGTCGCGCCAGATTCATCTGTCACTTTGCCTTCATATGGGTAGGCAGTAATTACATCACCCATATTCATTTTGTCTACGTCTAGCTCGATTGGTAATGCGCCTGCATCTTCCATAGTGTTGAAGAAGATAGGTGCAATTTTGTTACCGAAGCAGAAACCTGCAGTGCGCTTGTTTGGAATGTTCGGGATATCATCGCCGAAGAACCAAAGTACAGAGTTTGTTGCAGATTTACGAGAAGAACCTGTACCAACTACATCGCCAACATATACAACAGGGTGGCCTTTGGCCTTAACAGCTTCAATTTGAGCAAGAGGCCCCATTACGCCGTGTTCTTTTGGTTCGATGCCATCGCGTGTCATTTTAAGCATTGCATTGGCGTGCATTGGGATATCTGGACGAGACCATGCATCTGGTGCAGGCGATAAATCATCAGTGTTTGTTTCGCCAGGAACTTTGAATACAGTTAGTGTGATGCTATCAGCAAGTTTTGGTTTAGAAGTGAACCATTCACCCGCAGCCCAAGACTCGATGATTTGTTTAGCGAATGCGTTTCCTGCATCCATCTTTTCTTTTACATCATGGAATGCATCAAACATTAATAACGTGTGTGATAAAGCAGTTACTGCGCTTGGTGCAAGTGCTTCGTCATCTAGGCAGTCGATGAGTGGTTGGATGTTATAACCACCTAGCATCGTACCGAGTATTTCAACAGCGTTTACTTTTGAGATAAGAGGGGATTGCGCTTCACCTTTAGTCAGAGCGGCTAAAAAACCAGCTTTAACATATGCGGATTGGTCAACACCTGCTGGAACACGTTCAGTGAAAAGTGTTAATAGAAAGTCTTCTTCACCTGCCGGTGGTGCTTTTAAAAGCTCTACTAGGCTAGTAGTTTGATCAGCATCAAGTGGTAATGGTGGCACGCCTTGAGTTGCGCGTTCTTCAACATGTTTACGGTAAGCTTGTAGCACGGTATGGCCCTCGTCTGTTTATTAGCCGTTTATTTACTATAATATGGAACAGTCGGCTTATATCAAATTTCTCACTAGAATTGCTCTAGGTTTGGATACGCACAGGATTCTACCTGAAAAGCATAAGATTGTCGACAATCCATAATTAAATACTTTCCTTTTCTGGTAGATTACTACTTTAGTCTGTGTTTTCGTGAAAATTAGCTAAAATTCGTTAAGTTTCAATAACTACAAGACCAAAAAAAACCGATGAGAGCATCGGTTTTTTAGATATGCAATTGTCGCTTGAGCGCAATTGCTGGACGTTTAGATTAGTTTTGAATCTGCATCTCTACACGTCTGTTTTGAGCGCGGCCTTCATCAGTATCATTTGTAGCGATTGGGTTCTCTTCACCAAAGCCTTGAGACGAAATGCTTTGCGCTGGAACGCCTTGTGATACTAGGTATTCTTGAACAGAAGCAGCACGCTTATCTGAAAGTCTTAGGTTGTATGTGTTGCCACCGATTGAGTCAGTGTGACCTGCAACTAGTACTTCAGCATTGGCAGCAATTAACTTGCTTGCAACGTCATTAAGAATGGTTTTTGAATCTGCAGTTAGGTCAAATGATTTGTACTCGAAGAAAATACCTTCAAGAACAATTGCTACATTCTCATCACAGCCGATAGAGTTAACTGCCGTACCCGCTGGTGTGTCAGGGCATTGATCAGCTTCGTCTAATACGCCATCACCATCTTGGTCATTGACAACAGCACAACCTGTTTCGTCAACTTCAGTGCCAGGAGGAGTGTTAGGGCATTGATCGATCGCGTTGTTTACGCCATCTTTGTCGTCATCTAATGAACAACCAACTTCATTTACTGCTGTGCCTAGTGGAGTGTACGGGCATTCATCTTTCTTATCAGGCACGCCGTCTTGGTCGCCATCTAAAACAACACCAGGTGCACAGAACGCAGCACCAAGGCCAACCCCGACGAGTGCGCCAATACCTTTTGATTTGCCATCACTGCTTCTGTTGCCTGCGGCATCAAGTGCTGCGCCAGCAAGACCGCCAGCGGCAACGCATAGTACTCGCTTAGTATCCCAAGTACCTTCCGTTTTGCTCGGGCTTGATGTTGAAGCACAACCTGTAATGACAAGTGATAGCGTGAATACACCTGCTACTTTCTTGAATGATTGATTGTTCATTATTTTACCTATTCCTTTTTATATGCTAACTAAATTCAATTTCAAAAATTGAGGTTTTAACGTGATTTATTATAGGGTCTTTCTATTTTACTGGGCTTTAGCTCAAAACGCATTCAAAGCTCAGCTAATAAATTATATGGCCGATGATAGCGTTTTGTTAAAAAATATTCATCCATTGTTAATTAAATTGTTCAATTAACTCAAGATTTTATAATTAGTTCCATTTTAAAGTATTTAATTTGCGATTAAAGCTTTATCTTTTCTTTTTTGTTAGCGCTCTTTTGGCTGACATAATTAAAATAAAGGCTCACTGTATTTGTGTTGGGTCTGTAAAGCTTGATTTTAGATTACGTTGTTTTATTAGGCATTTTTTCAAAATGATAGATCTTTAGTGCTGATATTCAAAAGGTTTGAGTAGTGTTTGTGGCATGTGGTGTGCTGTGTTTCTTTTATTGTTTTGTCCCGTTAAGCCTTTGTTTGTAGGCTTTTCATCGCTTTTGAAAATATTGTTTTGTTCATGTCGGCCATAAAAATAAATTCGTGTTAGCTACGCTGTACTTATGTTGTAAACTTGATAAATAAGATGATCTGTTAAAGCAGAGCGGGTGCATGTTTTTGAACAGCGGATCGGCTGACTGTTCATCGCTGCTTGATAAATTTGTTGTTAGTGAAAGCGCTAGCAGTTTCAGCGTGTATTTATTTGCAAAATAAGGCTTTCACAAAAAAGCATTATTAAGTTTGTGTTCGAATAAAGTGTTGCTGTCAATTCCCTCGATTTTGCTCTAGAGGCGAGTTTAAAAAAAGAAGAGACGAGTTAAAGGAAGAAGGCGATGAGTCGATTGTTTGTCTTGTGTCTTTTTTGCGCTCTAGGTATTCTCTCGCACCTGAAATTATTGTTTAGGTTTTACAGTTAAATATGCAACAAGATATCCAAATTCTCTATACTCATGCCGACTTTATAATAGCGGTGAAACCTGCTGGATTAAGTGTTCATTGTGATGATAACCAGGTCGGCTTTGCTGCGCTGCTGAGTGAGCAGCTTAATTTGAATCTATATGTGGTTCATCGACTTGATAAAGTTACTTCTGGGGTGATGATTTTTGCGCGTAGCGCACAAGCTGCTGCTAATTTTGGGCGATTGTTTGAAAGGCGTGAAGTTAGCAAATTTTACCTAGCTATCAGTAATCAAAAACCGAAGAAAAAGCAGGGCGCTATAAAAGGGGATATGCAAAAATCTCGACGCTCTACTTGGAAGCTCCTTAAGACTCAATTACAGCCTGCGGTGACACAGTTTATTAGTTGCTCGCTTTTTCCAGGCTTTCGCTTGTATTTAGTTAAGCCTAAAACGGGGAAAACGCATCAAATCCGCGTGGCGTTAAAAAGTATTGGTGCGCCCATTTTGGGGGATGCTCTCTATGCTAGTGAGCAAGAAATAGCAGGGCAAGTGATTGATCGATGTTATCTGCATGCTTGGCAGTTGTCGTTTGAGTATCAAAGTGAAAAATTTTGTTTTGAGCAGCAGCCATTGCAAGGTGAATATTTTTTACGGGGTGAGTGCGAGCAAGCGTTAAAAGAGTGGAAAAATCCTCAGCAATTTTTCAAAAGTAACTAACATTTTATGACTTAGGCTCTATATAATTAGAGCTGTCTACTCATGACTGTTTTAGTCATGCTTTGATAAAGAAATAATTGAATAATAGGTAGCGATAATGGCAATAAATTCAGATAGAGTTGAAAGAGATTTCTCACAGCGTAGCGCAGAAGACCAGCAAGCATTTATTGAATTAACTTGGTGCGACCAGTGCCAGAAAGAAAACTTAGGTTTGTTTGATCCTTGTGAATACGAACATGCAGGTGTGATTTATATTGAGGGGAAATGTAATCAGTGTAAAGGACTAGTGGTTACAGAACTTACGGATGAAGAGTTCTAAAACATATTATAAACAGTCATTTATAGATTTAAGTAAAAATTCTACTTTAAGTTATCTCAGCAAAACATAAATCAGGTAAAGGTGTTAAGTGTCAAGTTTTGAACAGCGGTTTTCAGGTACGGCCCGTATATATGGAGCGCTAGCGCTTTCAAGTTACAGAGAAGCACATGTGTGTGTTGTCGGTATTGGAGGTGTAGGGTCTTGGGTGGCAGAAGCTTTGGCAAGATCAGGAATTGGAGAGATTACTTTGATCGATGCTGATGATCTATGTGTGACAAATACCAATCGTCAAATACATGCCTTAGAAGACACTGTTGGCAAGATGAAAACACAAGTAATGGCCGATCGTATTCATCAAATTAACCCTGAATGCTTAGTGCACTGTGAGAGTGTATTTATCTCCCAAGAGAATGTTCAAGAGCTGCTGAGCGCTTCGATGGATTATGTGGTTGATGCTATTGATAGTGTCAATGATAAAGCAGCGCTTATCGCCAGCTGTAAACGCAGTAAAATCCCCGTCATAATGATCGGTGGGGCAGGTGGGCAGTGGGATCCAACTTGTATTGATACTGCTGATTTAGCGCGCACCGTGAATGACCCGTTAGCGGCAAAAGTGCGCTCTAAATTGCGCAGAGAGTATGGCTTTAGTCGAAGTGGTAAGCGTTTTTCAGTTGAATGTGTTTACTCAACAGAGCAGCTTAAGTACCCACAAGAAGATGGTAGCATTGATACCGCAAAAACGCGCAGTGCGGAAGGCGGGCTAGATTGCGAAACTGGTTTTGGGGCTGCAAGTGTCGTGACAAGTACTTTTGCAATGGTGGCCGCATCTAAAGTGTTACTTAAGATAAAGGCTAAAGCTGAGGCTGGGACTGAGGTTTTAGCTCAGTGAGCGCTTAATCAATAATATTAAGGCAGGTTTATGAAGCTGGTCGGTACTGTATATAGTCTTCAATCGCTTAATGATATCGCGCAGCAAGTGTGCCCATATGGGGGCAGTGTTAAAGTGGTTGATGCAAAGCAAATTAAAATTTTGGCACAAGGGGTGCAGCTAACTTTGGAGCAAAGTGGCATTGCCGATCCATTAACCGAGGCGTTGTTATTTGGTGAAATAGATCTACCTTTATCAGTAGTGGATCTGTGGTTTGATACATTAAAAGGCACTTTGGTTGGCGCACAGCTCGATTTACATGCTGATGAGGCGCGATTGGTTCGTCGCTTTTCATGTTAAAGGTATTTATCACTTTAGTTTAATTGTGTTTAATTAAGCTAAGCTTTTGTAAGAATTGATAAAACAAGGTGATAGTGTAGACTATAAATACGCTGTTGAAGCGTTGGTAAATAAGATTTACTCTGTTTAATTGAAGGTTGTTTCTTATCTAGGTTTATCTTGCCTAGGCTTAATGGAAGCGATCAGTGCATGTTGAAGATAGTAAAATGCACTAAAAAAGAGCTTGATTAAGCGCTCTAAAGGCAAGTTTCAAGGCGTTACTGAACAAATGTCATTCTATTAATTATATTTTTATGTCTAGGTGAGAAAATGACCAAAGAGATATTGCAAGATAGATTCGATTATCTAGCAGCTAATGTAGAAGAGATAGTTTTACTACTGAGTAATCAAGGCGAAATTTTAAAAGCGAGTGCTGGAATAGAAGAGTGGTTACATGTTGATAGTCTTGTTGGGCTGTCATTTCCACTATTGTTTTCATCCGATATGATGACGCAAGTTCACAATCAAATAAATAGCGCTATAGAAACAGGTGAAACAGTTAAATTCCAGTATTCTATGAAAGAAAAGGACTCCCCTGATTGGGTTGAGCTAGGTTTGAAAGAGCCGCATATTTGGCAAACGCGCTGCCAGAAAATTAACGATGAGCAGCTTATTTTTGTTATCGCTGATCGCAGCGAAGAAGTTAGACTTGAGCGTAAAATTATCAATCAAGCACAGCGTGATCCGCTTACTGGCGCCTATAACCGCAGAGCGTTAATGACAGTGCTTTCCCAGTCGGTTGCACAGGCTCAGCGCTATGATTGGCTGTGTTCCTTTTTAATGATTGATATTGATAACTTTACCAAAGTAAATGAGAGTTACGGTTGGGATGCGGGCGATTTAATCTTGCAGCAACTCGTCTCAAATTTACATAGCTTTAAGCGTACAGCTGATTTCTTGGCACGTTATGCTGATGATCAGTTTGTGATGTTTTTGCCAGAGACAAATATTGAGCAATCAGGATTAGCTGCAGAGCGAATACGTCAAATGGTAGAGTCTCTCGAAATTCCTTTTTCCCAAGGGAATTTAAGCTTTACTGTCAGTATCGGTGCGGCAACGCTAGGGGATGTTGAAGAGACCCATGAAACGATGCTAAGAAGAGCGGAAGAGAACTTGGCAATTGCAAAAGCCAGTGGCAATAACCGTGTAGAAGTTGACGAAAGAGTTTAGATTTTACAAAGCGCCTGTATCTCAGGCGCCTATTTATAAAGACCCTTCTTAAAGTGTTTTCAGTGCAGCAATTAAACGTTCCATTTGGTCATCAGTGCCAATACTAATTCTCAAGTATTTATCGATTTTCGGCTTTGAAAAATGGCGCACGATGATGCCTTTTGCTCTCAAGCTATCCATTATTTTTGCCGCATCCAGCGTTTTGTGAGACACAAATAAGAAATTTGTTTTTGATGGGATGACTTCAAAGTCTAATGCCTCAAGCTCGGCTTGTGTCCAGGTACGCGTATTGATCACTTTGGTAACTGTTTCTTGAAAGTAGTTTTCATCTTGGTAGGCCGCTACGGCCATTTTTTGCGAGACGCTACTTAAAGGGTAAGAGTTAAAGCTGTTTTTAACGCGCTCTAAGCCTTCTATCAATTCTGGGTTGCCGATTGCAAAGCCAATGCGTTGAGCGGCGAGTGAGCGAGATTTAGACAGTGTTTGGATCACTAGGCAGTTATCGTATCGCTGGGTAAGCTCAATAGCGGATTGCGCACCAAAATCAACATAAGCTTCATCGACAACTACGAGAGAATCGCTGTTGCGCTTTAATAGGGCTTCTATTTGCGATAAGGATAATGCTCTGCCTGTCGGAGCATTAGGATTGGCAAAAATGATGCCGCCATTAGGCTGTGCATAGTCTTCAAGGCTAATTGAAAAATCGTCTTTAAGAGGTTGCAGCTGGTATTTGATGTCGTATAAATTGCAATAAACAGTATAAAAGCTGTAGCTAATATCTGGCATCAAAATTGGATTTTCTTGACGGAAAAAAGCCATAAATACATGCGCAAGTACTTCATCTGAGCCATTGCCAATGAAAACATTATCGCTATTAATGTTGTGATACTGAGCTAAGCAGTTTTTAAGATCACTGCTTTCTGGATCAGGGTAGCGCTTTAAATGGTCAATCGGAAACTCGGCGAGTATGTGCTTGATTGCAGGCGTCGGTGGGTATGGGTTTTCATTGGTATTGAGCTTGATGAGATCTACAATCTTAGGCTGCTCGCCAGGGGTGTAGGGAACAAGATCAAATAACGGTTTACTCCAGTATTGACGGCTCACGTGTTTCTCTTCCTTTTATTAAGCGTAAATGTAGTAGTGATCCACAAATGTTTTTGCACATTTGCGCTGCGCCAGTCGTCAGCGCGGGCATGAATAGTAGCAATATATAAGGGTTATAGGTAGTGCGTGTTGGCGCTAATGCTGTTTTTGTTAAACTGCGCTGGCAGGTTAATAATAAAGCAGAGCGATAAAGGTGTTGCCCCTTATGAAGGGGCTAAAGTAAGGAGATAAAAGATTAAAAGTTAGTGGCGTTTAGTAAGCTTTAGGTACAACTTTCATAAAGATTTCAACCCAGCGCTCGCTAAATTCAATCCCCGCTTTTTTGTTGATTTCTAACACGGCGCGCATTAAAGGGCGTCTGTGCAGAGTTACACTGGTGTGCCCGTGGGTGATTGCTTCAAAAGTATGCACTATGGCGATAATTTTAGCAGCAGCGTTGATGTCATGTCCCATTAAGCCATTTGGATAGCCGGTACCGTTAATTAGCTCTTGGTGCTGCATCAAGCTTTGGCCTGCCATGTGTGAGCCAAAAATAGAGCGCATCAGCTGGGAAGAGGTTTGGACGTGCTGGCGCATCAGTGTGCGCTGTTTAGGAGTGAGCGCCTCGTTTTTATTAAGTAATGACATCGGTAGAAAGGCCATGGCTATGTCATGAGTAAATAAAGAAGCGGCTAAGTTTACAATGTCGACAGGGCTGCCGGCTGCTAGGTTCATCGACAAAGCCAGCTGGCCAATGCGATCTGTGCGTCCTTTCCAGTAGCCTATACGATCTTCACAAGTTTTCGAGAGTTGATAGAGAAACTTAAGTTCTTCATTGTCGTCGGCTAGCTCTTGAAGCCAGTTTTTTTGATCGGACTGGGGCAGCGCAGTGGTAGGATCGATAAGCGCGATGATTTTGATAAGAACGTCCGGTGTTTTATCGCTAGGGGTGCTGATTAGTTCTTGTAGTCCTTTTTCGACATCGTCATAAAGAGTTTTATCATAGCTAACTTCTTGTTTCTCGCCGTATTGATTCATGAAGTCGCGGGCTTTATCCATCAATAATAGCGTTAAATCACCCGTGTGATCTGAGAAGGCGATGCCTCCTTTTCTGACTAAATCAAGGATGCTTTCAAGTTCTTGTAAAATGACGACCATAGGTTCAAAGCCAAGTAAACTGGTGTTGGCTTTAACGGTGTGGATTGTTCTAAATAAATCATCAAGTAATACGCGATCTTGTGGTTCGTGTTCGAGATCTACTATACGTGATTCACAAATACCATATTGTTCTAAGAATTCATCATAAGCCTCAGCAAAAAGTTCATTGTCAATGGGATCATTAAGTTTGAAAATTGCCATTGTTTAATCCTTAGTTATATTGGTAAATTATTTTTATGTGAGATATCTCTGGCGCTATTGTATTGCATTACTGTTTTGCTGCTTTAAGTATAGCTTAGAGTTATTAAAGCTCTGCTTTTATAATACAGTAAATTCTAAAGCCATAAATAAGCACTAGCAGGTTTAATATATCAAAGCAGATATTGATGAGAATGCTTGGGCCCATTTGGTCTGGAAATAGTGATTGCGTAAGATTGAGCACTAAAGATCGCAGTACTAAAATACTGATGCTAATGAGCGCAACGCCATGAAAGATTGGCCAGACATAGTCTTTTGTTTGCTGCCAGCTGTCATTTAGACATTGGGTAATTGAGCGTTTTTCAATGATGCAAATGTAATCCGAAATAGAGAGACGGATGGCAATATAGATCCCCGGGATGATGAGCAGTAAAAGACCCATTGAAATCAGTAGGCTGTAAAGGGTAAACACAACAAAAAGCTTGAACCATGACTTGCTGCAGGCCAGTAGTGCTTGAGTTGCGCTAAAGGGCTGGCCATCAATTGTTGATTGCATGAAAGCGATTGTCGCCCCCCAGTAAATAGGCATGATCAACAGGTTAAATACTGTAATAGTCAGCATGCTATCAGCGAGTTGCTGTGGTGTTTGGCTCACTAGTGACAAATCAAATTGTTGTACAAAGAGATAAGAGATAATGATAAAAGGTAGATTGATAGCTACCAAGGTTTTTAGGTTTTGGCGTAGAAAGAAAAAACTTTGTTTTATGTATTCAAATATCATCGAGATTACTGGCACAACTTGTCGTAAAGGGATTGCCATTGTAGCAGCCGTTTTTGAATTCTTTTAGTGTTAAATACCTTGTTTTGTGTGATTTTTTCTAGATAGTAGGCAAAATAATCTCTATTTGTAGGTCGCTTAAGGTATTTGTTTTTAAGGGGTCTTTATCTTAAGCGAGCTACATTAAGGTTATAGCGATGCAGTAAGTGAATTGCAGCTAGCTTGAGGGCATATAGTCGGTATAATGCCGCTCTTTCTTTGCTATCATCTTTTCTTTTAAATACGTGTCAGTAAAGAGATAGTACTGTAGAAGCTGTCGTATAGAATTACACCGAGGCCTAGAGGGAAATAGGCTGAGTTTATTTTTAATCACAGTATTCTCTTAGATACCCGCAATGTAACCTTAACAAGAGTCATCAATGTCCCAATCTCATGAGTCATTTAATCTTCTCCCAGAGCAGTTGACAAGCTGGGTAGACGAGCAGTTAGCGGCGAGTTTATTGCACTCTACGTACCAAGTAAGGCGTTTATTCCACGGTAGAAGCGCTGTGATAGATGCTTTCACACCATTAGTAGTAGATTGGCTGCCACCTGTAGCGGTTATTCGTCTTTATGATGATATTGATCCTAAAGTGTTAGCACAGCTAAGCAGTTACCTTTGGCAAAAAGAGGCTGTGCAAGGGGTGGTAGTGCAAGAGCGGGGGCGAAATCGTAACACAACCTTTGTAGTGGCTCACGGAGAAGTGGATCAGCAAATAGTGGTGCAAGAAGATGAGCTGTCTTATCAGCTGACACCGCTGACCAATCAGAATTCCGGTTTGTTTCTGGATATGCGCAATGGTCGTCGCTGGTTAAAAGAGCAGGCTAAAGATTGTAAAGTGCTTAATCTGTTTTCTTATACCTGTGCATTTTCGGTGGCGGCGGTGGCAGGTGGTGCATCTTTGGTCGTCAATGTTGATTTAAGTAAGCGCGTGTTATCGACAGGGCGTACTAATCATCAGCTAAATAAGCATGATAAAAATAAGGCGAAGTTTATGCCTTTGGATATGCTTAAGTCTTGGTCGAGAATTAAAAAACCGGGACCTTACGATATCGTTGTAATTGATCCCCCAAGTTTTCAACCGGGCTCTTTTGTTGCTCAAAAAGATTATGTAAAAGTGCTCAGACGCTTAACGCAGTTGACAACAGATAATGCAAAAGTGTTGTTGTGTCACAATGATCCCACGCAAGATAGTGCCTTCGTAAAAGAGCTAATGACACAAGAGTGTCCAGAGTTTAAGTTTATAGCGCGGCTTGAAGTGCCTGAGGATTTTGCAGAACCAGATATCGAGAGAAGCTGTAAAGTGTTGATCTATCAGCGCGATTAGCGCTGATAGAGATTAACAAAATTATTAACAATCAAATATTTAACGCATGTTATTAATGTTGTATTTGCTGCTTGGCGGCCATTCTTGCGGTTGCTTTTTGGTAGTCATCTGCTTGAGTGATCGCTGTGACAACAGCAATGGAACCCACACCACTTTTTAGTACCTCATCAATATTATGTTCTTTGATGCCTCCAATAGCGACAATTGGAAAATGTGCTGCCAGTGTTTTACACCAGTGGTTGAGGTTATCAAGGCCGATCAAAATAGCGGGCTTAGTTTGAGTGGGATAAACAGTGCCCATAGCGATATAGCTTGGCTTGATTGAGATTGCCCTGAGCCATTCATATTCACTGTGAGTGCTTATTCCCAAACGTAATCCTGCCTGTGCGATAGCACTTAGATCGGTAATATCGAGATCTTCTTGGCCTAAATGCACGCCATAACAATGGTGTTTAATGGCCAGCTGCCAATAGTCATTGATAAATAATCGCGCATTGTATTGTTTGCCAAGTTTTGATGCTTGCTCAACTGCATTGTCAAGCTCTGCTAAGGGCATGTCTTTAATGCGCAGCTGTATCGTTTCGATCCCTAGAATTAATAGTTTCTCCAGCCACTCAATTGTATCAACTACCGGATAAAGTCCCAGGGATAAGGTGTTAGTTGAAGGAAAGCTTAAAGGCTCGTTCGAGGGAAGATTAGAATGGGTGATAGCGCCGTTATACAGTGGAAAGTTTGAGAGCTCACAAGGCCAGCTTAGATTTTCTGAGGTTTTAGCTGCCAGTTCTAGGCCTGCTGTGCTTTGCAATTGATTAATTGATGCAAGTGCAAGTACGGTTGCATCGCAAATACGTTTACCTAAGATGATATAGCAGGCGATTAAGGCACTTGTAATACTTCGGTAGTCGCTCTCATCGTGTTCATGAGAGGCTTTTCTTTGCGTAAAAAGAGCCTGGCTATCAACATCTAAAGCAGTGCTAAGAAAAAAATGACTATGTGTATTGGGCTGTTTGATTAGCAAATTGTTGAGTTTGTACTGTTGAGCAATATCTTGATTGGTTTCCAGCGGTTTATCATCGCTGGGTAGGGTGTCAATTGTGAGCGCAAGCGGGTTCGCATCAATAATCAATAAATCAGCACTTTTAAATAAGCTGAGTAATTGCTGGGTATTCCCTTTTGATTGATTGATAAAGTTGCTCAATGTTTGAGTGCTTACGATGAGCTCTAGTACCGTTTTATACTGGCGCGCTCTATAGCAATTGAGTTGAGCAACAGCCAGTGCGACCGCTTCATTTGCAGCGCTTGGGGACTCATTGAAGTGTTGATTTGTCAAGACAGTACGATAGACCGCGGTAGCGCTAGCGCTAATTGCAGCAGTGTCTGAAATTTCTGATGTGCGAATGAGTTGCGCTAGCAATGGGCCTATGCTTATTAATTCGCTGCTGATGTCGTCACAATACTGCTCAGTTAACGGCGCTGCTAATGCTTGAGTGCTTGATGTATTCATCTCAATATCGTCTCTATTTGTTTTGATGCCAAAAAGGCTGGCCGAGAACAGGAGTGCTAGGGAGTGCTGTTTGGCGAGCGGGCATTAACCCAGCTAAGTAAGCAGATCTACCAGCTTCGATTGCCAGTTTAAAGGCTTGTGCCATCAGTGCTGGGTCGTCAGCTTTGGCGACAGCGGTATTAAGGAGCACAGCGTCATAACCCATTTCCATTGCATTGGCTGCTTGTGAAGGGGAGCGAATTCCCGCATCGATGATTAAAGGGGTGTCTGTTATGCGCTCTCTAAGAGCACTTAAGTGATATTTGTTTAATAAGCCTTGGCCAGTGCCGATAGGGGCTCCCCACGGCATTAGAGCTTGGCAGCCAGCATCTTTTAAGCGCATGCAAAGGACTAGATCGTCGGTGCAGTAAGGCAGTACTTTAAAGCCTCTTTTTATCAGCTCTTGAGCTGCGATAAGGAGCTCAAAGGGATCGGGCTGAAGGTTGTACTCATCACCGATTACTTCTAGTTTTATCCAGTTAGTCTCAAATAACTCACGGGACATTTCGGCTAAGTTGATGGCTTCTTTTGCTGATCTACAACCGGCGGTGTTGGGGAGCAACTTGCAGCCTGTATCTTTAATGAGCTGCCAAAATGACTCGCCTTCATTTTGCTGTGGATTCTGGCGGCGCAAGCTGAGCGTTATAAATTCACTGTGTGAAGCTTTTATCGCCTTGCTCATATCTTCTGGTGAGCGATAAAGTGCAGTGCCGAGTAAAAATCGGCTGTTAAATGTTTCGCCGTAAAGCGTAAGAAGATCCGGTGTGTTCATAGGTAAGTCGCTCACTAGCCACCTCCAATAGGTTTAACGATATCGATAGTGTCATTTGATGCTAAAACAGTGTGTTCATATTGGTGTTTAGGCACGAATTCGCCATTGATGGCGATAGCAACCATTTGATCGGCGAAACCTGTGATCTTCACAAGTTCGCTAAGCACAGTGTCACTTTCGATGTCTATCAGTTGGTTGTTGACGGATACTTTAAGCATGACTTTGCTCCGTAAAAGTAAATAAATGATTGAAGTGTTGGCATTCTTTGCCGTTTAGCCAGCTCATCACAGAGTGAATGATGGCAGGAGCTATTAGATAGCCGTGGCGAAACAAACCATTAATTGAGATATGTTTGTCACAAACCTGGATGCAGGGTTTGTTGTTGGCAAGTGCCGGCCTTAGGTTGGTGTTTTGCTCGAGGATACGCGCCTCAGCAAAGGCGGGGCTGATACTGTAAAGGGCGCTACATAGCTCCATCATGGATTGTACTGAAACAGCCGATTGATCTTCGCTCTCTATTTGTGTTGCACCAATCACAAAATGTTTATTGGGTTTTGGTGCCAAATATAGCTGGTACCTTGGATGCATGAGTCTAACAGGGCGTGACAGGGTAAACTCATCACAGCTCACGCGTAAAACTTCGCCGCGAACGCCTCGCAAGTTAGTGAGTTGCTGCTTTGCGCCAAAACCACGGCAATCGAAAACTAAGTCAAATGCGTGTTGTGTATCTTTGCTGACAACGCAATTGTTACGAATTTGTACTGGCGTGTTGTCGATGATAGAAACATTTTGTGCTTTGCAAGCTAGCAGCAAGCTAGACATAAGCTGGCGATTATCAATTTGAGCTTCATCAGGCAGGAAAAGCCCTTGCTTGAAAGTGCTAGATAAATCAGGTTCTAGGGAGTGGATTTGGGAGTCGTCAACAGCTTGGAATTGCGCATTACAACGTCTTGTGAGGCGCTCAGTATTTAGTTTGAAAAAATCAAGCTCTGCTTGGTCTTGTGGGTGAGCAATTATCAAACTGCCATTGGTTTGAAATTCAACTTGCTGTAAATGTTGGTTTTTTAAATGCTCAATAATACTAGGCCATAGCTTTATTGATGTTGCGCCTAAGTGGTAGGTATCAATATCAGAATCGATGGTTTCAGAGATAGGGGCAATCATACCTGCTGCGGTAAACGCTGCGGCGCTCGCATGCTGGTCTTTTAAATTGGCGAGGTTGTCTTTTTCGTAGAGTGTAACGTTTATTGAGTGTTTTGAAAGCTCAACAGCAAGTAAGCGGCCGACAAGACCGGCGCCAACAATGGCGATATTAGTAGCATCAATCAACGTAGTGTTCCCATAAATATAAAATCAGGAACAAGCAGTTAGCCGAAGCTGGGCGGTAATTAAATTACAGGCAGGATCGCTATTACTTGTTCCCTACGCAGGTGTTAGCCTGATCAGGTTCAACGGGATATGGCATAGCCAATCTCATCCTTGCGTGAAAGATTTTAATCACACATGAAGGCACCCCGACAAGATGAGCGCAAGTCTAGTATTAAGTCTGGGAACAGGCAAGGGGTTTAGTGTTTATCTTTTGAATTCAGTTGAGCGACTTCTTTATCAAGCTGAGTGATTGTGAGTTTGATGACGTTATGGCAAATTCGCGATAACTGCTTAATGTTTTGTGCATTAAAGTGGCTGGTGTCGATTGGATCAAGGACTTTCAAAATCGCATATCCATTATTGATTTTGTTAAGTCTAAAGTGAGATGTGCTACTTAAGACGATGGGTAAGATGGCCACTTGTGCTTGAATGGCAGTGTGGAATGCACCCATCTTAAAAGGTAGTAAACCTCTGCCAGAGCTACGTGTTCCCTCAGGAAATAGCCAAATTGAAATTCCATCATTAACAATGCGTTGCGTTACATAGCTAATAGTTGATATCGCGCTATTGTGGTTTTTTCTGTCGATAAATAAGCTGCCAGAAAGCCAGAAAAGTTGACCAAAGAATGGGATCCAGCGGATGCTATTTTTGCCGATGCATAATGTATTGTTATGAAACGCAGCCCCAAAGCAAGCAAGATCATAATTACTCTGATGATTGGCAATGAACACCGCAGGCTCGCTGTGAAAATTAGCCTTGTGTCGGACGATGAGTTTTATGCCAAGAATAGGTGCGAACACGCGACTAAGCGCTAAAGCTAGTATCTTAGTATTGTTGGCATGCCCTGGGCGACAAAGGCAAAATAGCATGCCAAATACACTAAAAAGTATAAATACTAAAGGGATAATCAAACAGCGAAGGAATGCAATCATGTGGTGTTCTCTAAAAAATAAGTTTGAATGTTAACGCGATTCCAAAAAGGAGAGAAGGATTGATGTTGAATTACACAGTACTGAATGGTTTTTCTGGTATTTAAGGTAAATTTTTGATTAAAGGCTGTTACTATTCAAAGAGATAATTGAATGAGCAGTGAATGAAAGATCGCTCCTTTCGATGAGATTAAAACGATAACCGGCAGTTATGTTAATGAGAAGAGATATGCGAAATTTTGAACAAATACCACGTCAGTTGATGGGGCACGGTCCAACGCCTTTAGAGCATGCACCAAGATTGTCAGAGCATTTGGGTTGTCAGTTGTATATTAAAAGAGATGATTGTACAGGTTTAGCAGGTGGTGGTAATAAGACACGAAAGCTCGAGTATTTAGTGGCAGATGCGCTAGCTCAAGGGGCTGATACGCTAGTGACAATCGGTGGTTTGCAATCCAACCATGCGCGCCAAACGGCAGCGGCGGCGGCAAAATTCGGTTTGCGTTGTGAGCTGATTTTAGAGGATGTTGCAGGTACTCCAAAACAAGATTTTTATCATAATGGGAATGTTTTATTGGATGAGTTGCTTGGTGCAAATATTCACCGTTTAGAAATCGATCAAGATCTACAGGCTTATAGTGAGGCTCTGATTGTTAAGATCTTGGGTGAAGGCCAAAAACCTTATTTGATACCAGTAGGTGGCTCGAGTGTGATTGGCAGTATGGGGTATGTACGTTGCGCGCTGGAAATCGTCGATCAGATTAAAGCGCAGGATCTGCAAATTGATCAAATAGTGATTGGTAGTGGTAGCGCTGGTACCCAAGCTGGGTTAATTGCAGGGCTTATTGCTGCCAGTAGTGATATTCCTGTTTTAGGCATTAGTGTTTCAAAAACAGCGCCTCATCAAGCGCAAGTTGTCAATGATCTGCTAGTACCTGTGATGGAGTATCTGTTGCTGGAGCCGCAATTAGCAGCTGATAAAATTCATACAAATGGTGATTACTTTGGTGACTCATACGGCGTGCCTACAGCGGGGATGATTGAAGCTGTTAAGGCGTGTGCATCTCTTGAGGGGCTGTTACTGGATCCTGTGTACACGGGTAAGGCGATGGCAGGGCTGTTTGATTTGCGTGCAAAAGATGTTATTAAGCAGGGCTCAAAGCAGTTGTTTGTGCATACGGGAGGAAGCCCTGGGCTTTACGCGTATCGTGAAATTTTTTAAAAAGAAGATACAGTTAGAAGGGAAGGGCTGAAAAAATTCAGTTAGAACTTAAAGTGGCATTATTTCTTTTTTGGGGTGCGGGTATTTTTCTTTTTCTTAAAAATATCAAGTAACTTGTCTTTGCTTGATTTTTCGTTGGGAACGCTGTTTTCAAAACGGGCTTTCATTTTGTCAAAGCCTGCTTCTTTTTGAGCATGTTTAGCTAAGTGTTGTTTGTCTTTGAAATTGATGACGTTATTGCTCATAAGTGGGCTCCAGTGCTGTTCGATGACTCGCTTGTGAATCTGTAACGGTCACTATAATACTGACACAATGGATGCATGCAAGTTCAAAGTAGACTCTTAGAGTGATTGCTCTAAGAGTCTCATCAGCTAACGGGCTCTGTTAGGTGTGATCTTAGCTGTCTTCTGAGTTGGCGGCAGTGGCGGGAAGTACGTCGTTCACGGCTTGTTGATTAGGCTCAATATTGGAAGATAGAGCGTCAATGACTTCGCGAATCTTAGCAAGGCTTGCTTCGAAGCTAGATTGCTGTTCTTTGCTTGCATCGATATAGCGGCTGTCTTGCTGTACAAGGCTATCAAGTAACTGCTGGCTAACTTTAGATATATCTTTTAAGAAGCCTAGCTCAGGTCTTTCAATCGCTTTGTCGAAGTTGTTCAATAAGTGTCCTGCAAGTTTGCCTACATCAGGTGTCGCGTTGTTTTGTACCCCGCGATAGCTTGAAGCTGCACTGTATTCTTGAGATTTAGTGAGTTGTAGGTGCATCGACGAAAGCTCGCTCTTGTCCATCTTAAACTCAGTCGCTTGCTCAAAGGCCTTTTGCACATCACCATTGAAAAACTCATTGGCAATTTTGCTGACGTCATCAATCAATTTATTGATAGCTTCAAGTTCGCCTTCGTCTAGGTCGCCGCTCACTTGGAATTGAAAAGCGCTGCTTTGGCTCTGGCTAAATTGAAATGAGGTTGCAGAGTTGCCTTTGCCATCATTTACATGGCCAAAAGAGGCTTCTTGGCTGCTTTGGTTGGCAAACAAGATTTGTACAGAATCGCCATCTTGGGTTTTAAGATCAAGGGAGAAGGTTTCTGCGCTTTTGTAACGCTCTGCTGCTGCCACCTGAGTGTGATAAACAGGTAGGCTAGGTTGGCTCTCAGCAGAAGGGTTAAGTGCTTCGAGTGCTTTAAATGTTAAATCTTCTGTTTTATCAATATTGCTCGCAATATCTTCAGTGAGAAAATTAAGCCCATCCAAAATTTCACGGGCTTCTTCAAAGCCTTTTTTAACGCCCGACATCGCCGCTTCATATTTGCTTTGAATTTCTGCTTCGCTACGACCTTCATTGCGGGCATTTTCTAAGCCCATTGCAACAAATTTAGAAATTCTGTCGGCAACTTTAGCAGGTGAGAAGTCACTAGTGGCTAAATCGGTAACGTCATCTTTTTTTAGACCAGGAACGTTTTTAGCAAGACGCTCCATCAATGCTTCATTAGCGGTGTTGCCAGGATTGCGGCTTGCCTCGTTTTCTGTAGCAATAAATTCTGATTTTTGCTGTACAAATGATGTGTTCGAATAAAGTGTATTAATCATAACAGAGCCCTCTTAATTTAATACGATACATAATTATCGGCTTGTGTGTAAAAATATTGAGGGGTAATCAGAAAAAAAGCAGTCTTTTTTTAGAAGAATATTACCCATTTGTGGCTTTAGGTTTAATAGAGCTATAATAGTTTTACTTTGCGCAATTTGCTAATTGATATAAGTGTTTGTTTGTTAATGGTTTAGTTGGGATTGAGAGAGGGGTTTGAAAGTATCAAAAAACTGTCAATAATAGCAATGTAGCCTTTTTACTGGCAATCAAAGCGGCTGTGTATTTTAGGTGATAGTTTTTAGGTATAGTGCTGTTTAGATTCTGTTCATCAAACATAAATCTTAGGTTTTGTAATATGTTAGCTTAAAGTAGATGTGCGAAAAGCTCACAATTGTGTGTAGCCGATGCAGATAGATTGATTATTGAGGCCGTTATGAGAGATATTCACAAAGGTGCTATCTTTTTAATACTCGCGCTATTAGCCAGTGTTGTCACGCTGTCTATGGATGATCGACGCTGGGAAATGGCTTTTATCAATTGGGAGGAAAAGCAAGACTTGGATGTGCAAAATATTCAATCTCAATTGCTCGCAGGTTTAGATCCTACCTTAAATGCAGAGGCAACCGCTGCTGGTAATCCTTCAAACACTCAACAAGCTGTTATTTCAAATTCAGCCAGCGCTAAAAAGAATAGTTACTGCTTTAGTGGCAAAATTGCACGTGATCTTAGTAGTGATCAATTTCATGAAATGCCTTATGTCTCTGTTAAAGAGAATCAGGATACTTTTATAAATATTGATAATGACTTTGCACTGCTGATAAAAAGTGCCTACGAGATGCAATCGGCTTCATTGATTCAGTCGTTACCGACAAATGTTGCACAGTTAATGCAGTCTGCGATGGCAAATGGCCGCTGCATTGAATTGGACCTACATCTGGCTAAAATAAAGTCATAGTTCGCTGTTTTTTAAGCTAATTGACTTTTTCTTGTAAAACCTTTCCCAATTTCTGTTTGATCAGTTTAAGATATCTTTTTGTAAGTGCATATTTATGCTGAGATCTCAGTAAGTCATGTTGTCTTTTTGATGGTCAATATTACCATCAATGGTGTGGATCTAAAGTCAGTGTGAGCGAGGGAGTGATGAATGAGTCAGACAAGATCTGAAGAAAACGCAAGAAACGCGGTTAAAGAACAGCGCAACCCGCTGATGAATGGTAATGATATAAATCATATTTTGGTTCATGGGGCGCAAATTTCATATAGTAAGCTAAAACGTGCTGGTGGACATAATGCCCGTCTTTATTATTTTGCAGAGATTGGCGTGTACCTAGAAGTATCACTCTCTTCTGGTTCTGGTATTACTGATGACGCCCGTGAGCGTTTAGCTGAAATACATCAAAAAGCGTTAAATAAACTGATGCAAGCAAATATCAAGGATAACCATTCCTGATAAGTTATGCGGTGCATTAAAGCATTACAACGTAAGATGAAGAATACCCGTGGACAAAGAAAAAGGTTAAGTATTGGAGCCATTTAATAGTAAAGAGTTTTTAGCGCGCTTGACGACACGCCCCGGTGTTTATCAAATGCGCGATGAGCAAGAAAAGCTGCTCTATATCGGTAAAGCTAAAAATCTTAAAAATAGAGTGTCGAGTTATTTTAGATCAACAGGATTGACGACTAAAACACAGTCTCTTGTGACTAAAATAGCATCTATTGATATTACAATTACACACGGCGAAACCGAAGCGCTTTTGCTAGAGCAAAGTTTAATAAAGCAATATCGTCCTCCTTATAATATTTTATTGCGTGATGATAAAAGCTATCCGTTTATTTTTGTCAATGATAAAGAAGAGTATCCTTCTGTTACCTTTCATCGTGGTGCTAAAAGGCGTAAAGGCAGCTATTTTGGGCCTTTTCCCAGTGGTACAGCAGTGCGGGAAACTCTTAATATTTTGCAAAAAGTGTTTCAAATACGCCAATGTGACGAAAGTTTTTTTAAAAATCGCTCTCGCGCTTGTTTGCAGCATCAAATAAAACGCTGCTCAGCCCCTTGTGTCGAGCTGATATCAGCTGAGAGTTACCGTGCAGATATTAAACATGCGATTATGTTTTTGCAGGGAAAAAGCAATAAAATCATGTCAGATTTAGCCCAGCAAATGGAGCAGGCTTCAATGCAGCTCGATTTTGAAAGGGCTGCGATAATTCGTGATCAAATACAATCATTACAACATGTTCAAGAAGAGCAATCAGTGATATCCAATGCGGGTAATGCCGATGTGATAGGTTGTGCTATTGAACATGGTGCTGTGTGCGTTTATCAAATGTTCGTACGAGGCGGGCGCGTTATCGGCTCTAAAGCGCTTTATCCAAAGGTCTCCATTGAGGAAAGTGAAGCTGAAGTACTTAGCGCTTTTATAGCACAATGGTATCTAGGTACTAATCGTGAGATACCTGAAAGTATCATTTTATCGCATCCATTAAATGACACAGAGGTATTAGTTGAAGCGCTGGCTCAGCAGCGAGGAGCCAAAATTGAGCTGACAGCAAATGTGCGCGCAGATAGAGCAGGGTGGCAGCGTTTAACCCAAACGAATGCTGAACAGCAGCTAATTAATCAGTTGGCAAGTAAGAAGAATATCTTTAAACGCTTTTTATCGCTTCAGGAGGTTTTAGGTCTTGAAGATATTCCTAAGCGGTTGGAGTGCTTTGATATCTCTCACAGCTCAGGTGAGGCAACTGTTGCCTCTTGCGTTGTGTTTGATCATAACGGGCCGCTGAAAAAAGATTATCGGCGCTTTAATATAGAAGGCATTACCGGTGGTGATGATTACGCAGCGATGCACCAAGCTCTCACCAGACGCTTTGCAAAAATTAAGAAAGGAGAGGGCAAGAAGCCCGACATTCTTTTTATTGACGGTGGTAAAGGGCAAGTAACTCAAGCCGTTGATGTGTTAAAGTCTCTTGAAATATATGATATACAAGTCATTGGTATTGCAAAAGGGGTTACTCGAAAGCCAGGATTGGAAGTATTAATCAACCCAGATACCAATCAAGAAATTGATGTGGCAGCAGATACAGCAGGGCTACATTTGATACAACATATTCGCGATGAGTCGCACCGCTTTGCAATTACCGGCCATAGAGCGCGTAGAGCAAAGGCCAGAAAACGCTCAAAATTAGAAGATATTGAAGGAATTGGACCGAAAAGGCGCAGAGAGCTTTTAAAACATTTTGGCTCTATCGGCTCAATTGAAAGCGCAAGCATTGAAGAAATTAAAAAAGTCTCTAGTATAAGCACCGCACTAGCACAAGATATATATGCTAGCCTTCATCCAGATAGATAAAAATTAGGAATTATCACAGGAGTTATACAGTTTAGCTTACGTACCCGTATTTAATCGGAGGTAATGAGAGATAGCTGTCATTTTATGAATATACCGAATATTTTAACCTTACTTCGCATCGCGCTCATTCCTATTTTAGTTATCTTGTATTACCTTCCATTTGGCTGGGTCAATATTGCCTGCGGGATTGTATTCGCAGTTGCCTGTTTTACAGACTGGTTGGATGGGTATTTAGCCAGAATGCTCGATCAGAATACCCGTTTAGGTGCATTTTTAGATCCCGTTGCGGATAAGCTCATCGTTGCAGTTGCGTTAGTGATGCTCTGTGTGACTTATGCAAGCCCTTGGATTACCATTCCGGCAATTATTATTATATGTCGAGAAATTGTCATTTCTGCGTTGCGTGAGTGGATGGCAGAACTTGGAAAACGCTCAAATGTTAAAGTCTCCTATGTTGGCAAAGTAAAGACTGCCATGCAGATGCTATCTATTTTAGTGTTGTTGTCAGTAGATAAAGATCACTGGTTCAGTTGGGCGGGTATTATTGCTTTATACATTGCTGCCGTTTTGACGATTTGGTCTATGTTTATTTATCTCAGTGCCGCTTGGAGCGATCTAAAAAAACACAGTTAAAAAGCCTCTTCATAGAGCTGGTAGGGTGACTAAGGGCTAGGGTGGCTAAGAGGGGACACGCGATTTAGTCCCGGCCACCTTTTACAGTCATCACCACTTTCCTATAACCATAACGTTGCTGAATTCTTTGGCAAAATCTTTTAAGTGTAAGCAATATTTGTTTAGCGGGGCTTTATGTTTACTTAGCTCCGCTTTCTATAAATTATAGAGAAACATAATGAACAACCTTTGCTGTGCAAGGATAAAATGAGCATGCTAGATACTTGGTATAGGCCGTTGCAAAAAAACAGGCTTTTTACTCTGCGATTAGCCTCACTATGCGCTTGTGTTGTGCTTTTACCTGCTCATTTACAGGCTAAAGAGGCAGGCGTTATTCAGTGGTCTCGATATCCTTTTCCGCCAGTTTATATTGAAACGGGCGAGCAGCGGGGTGAAGGAATTGCCGGGCAAACTCTCAAATTATTGCAGCGTGAGCTGACACAATATAAACATATCGATCATAGCGCGAGCTTCCCACGTATCATGCGTAGCTTTACCAATACTGGTGTCGTGTGTACGGGAATGAATAAAACAAGTGATAGAGAGCAGCAGGTAATTTTCTCTCAAGCAGTGGTTATGTATCCCGCTCATACGTTGAGCTATCTGACCTCAAGAAAAAGAGAACTTGAGCAAAGTAGTGGAATTTCTTTGGAAACATCGTTCCCGTTGCAGCAGCTATTAGAGGGTGATGAGCAGTATAGTGTAGGTGTGACCCTCAATCGCTCTTATAACCCACAAATAGATAAACTATTAAATCAACACCCAGAAAAGATACGTTCATTCGAAGTAAGTACGCCAATGGCCAGTATCTATAAGCAGCTACGCTTTCGGCGCTTAGATTTCACTATAGAGTATCCCATCGTAACTGCTTATTGGCTGCAAAAACTGGGACTTGAAAATCAATTTAGCAGCGTACCAATAAAAGAGAGTGGGCGGGGGTTTGTAGCCTATATCGCTTGTTCACGAAACCCTGAGGGAGCAAAAGTCATTGCGGCAATTAACAAAGTGTTAGAGCGCGTAGTCGGCACAGTTGAACACAGAGCAATTGTTGAGCGCTGGTTGCCAAAGCAAATAAAAATGCCTTATCGAAAACTCTATAGTGATTACTTTAATCAAGGTCAACCAATAGAGTAGGAGCGTAGTAAGTGCGTGGTTTTGAATGGTTTGTTTCAGATCTTAGTGCTTACTTTGAAATTGGAGTGGTAAAAACGTATTTAGCGCTACTTTAATTCACAAATTTAAAAAATTAATTTTTATTTTTCACGTATATATCCCCAATAACCCTCCTTTGTTTGCACTCAAATAGATGTGCGTTTTATTAAGTTGTTGAAATATAAAGAAGTTATTTTTGAGAGTGTTTTATTAATAGCTAAAATTGCTTAAAAAAGCGCCATAAGTGATTAATATTTAAGCAAAAAATAATTATATTTTAGTTGTTGACATGTCTCTCAGGATCTCTATAATACGCCCCACTTGTTACAGAGAACGCAGCGATGCGGGAATAGCTCAGTTGGTAGAGCGCGACCTTGCCAAGGTCGAGGTCGCCGGTTCGAACCCGGTTTCCCGCTCCAGATTCTCAGAGTAATAAGTAAGAGGGGCGCGATGACAGAGTGGTCATGTAGCGGACTGCAACTCCGTCAACGCCGGTTCGATTCCGACTCGCGCCTCCATTTATTCCCTTCAGCTTGTTGCAGCTGACACTCGAAGCCCGGGTGGTGGAATTGGTAGACACAGGAGACTTAAAATCTCCCGATCGCAAGATTGTGCCGGTTCAAGTCCGGCCCCGGGCACCATCATTTTTCAGCTTAAGTTGAAAATATGACGCTAAAAATTTTTGACTGAGAGTCAAAATATTGAAAGCTTAAAATCCTCAAATTAAAACACAATTCTAAATAAACACTCTCTAGTTTTAATAGTTAACTATCCTTCATATAAATTCGTATCGGCAACTTTTTATACCTTGTCTGAGACGGTGAAATGGATTGAAAACTTCTTTTAGTTTTGTGGTGTTTTAAATTTTTGAGCGTTATTTGAGTGTTGTAAAACGACTGAGCTCAATAATGCTATGCTCAGAACTGTCTCAATGACTAAGAAGCGGGCCAGTTAAAGCTGCTGTGCTCATAAAAAAAGGGGCAATTAATATACGCATCCTTTAGGCTTCTTTGTTCTCTTATTGCTCGCTACTAACTGTAATGTCTTCATTAGCTGGACTCATCGATTTCCAGCTGGACCTATATACAAAGCTTATAAAATCTTTATAGTAACGCTCAATGTCTTGTCGGGGTTCTCTTTGTAAAAAGGGACGAGAGGTGAAAACCAACCCGCGAACCTGATCCGGTTAATACCGGCGTAGGAAACAAGCGAAATTCAATGTTGTTTGAGTTTCATTATTTATCTGTCTAGTTTTTATCAGCGCGTTATTATTTATTTCGTTGCATGATAAAAAAGATTGGTGAGAGCAAATAATGATTGCGCCTAGAAAACTAAAAATCGATAAATAAATCGATCAAACATTGAATAGATAAACCGAGCTAACTGTTTCACGCTCTGTTCTCGACTTGACATACAATAATAACCGTCAAAATGAGAACTTTGTATGAGTAATGTAATTTCTAGCACCGGCTTAAGCTCTACCGCTCAAGTAGATTCTGAATCTATCAAACCTTTCCCTGGCTCCACTAAAGTTTATATTCAAGGTAGCCGTCCTGATATTCAAGTGCCTATGCGCGCTATCCACCTAGCGGATTCTCCCGCTGCTTTTAGCAAAGACGAAGCCCCTGAAAAGAATGAACCGGTGATGGTTTACGATACATCGGGCCCTTATACCGATCCACAAGTGACCATAGATGTTCGTAAAGGCCTAAAAGGTGTGCGTGACCAGTGGGTGCTAGAGCGTGATGATACTCAAGAATTAGCAGGTTTAACCTCTGATTATGGAATAGAGCGCGCCAATAACGAAAAACTAGACAACCTTCGCTTTGATCTTAAACGCAAACCGCGCAAAGCAAAACCTGGGGCAAATGTGACACAGTTGCACTATGCTCGCCAAGGCATTATCACGCCAGAGATGGAGTTCATTGCCATTCGTGAAAATATGAAGCTGATTGAAGCGAAAGCTAATCCTGAGCTTAATTTTCAACATCCGGGACAGAACTTTGGTGCAACTATTCCCGATGAGATTACCTCTGAATTTGTTCGTGAAGAAGTGGCTCGTGGTCGTGCGATCATTCCTGCTAACATTAACCATCCAGAAGTTGAGCCGATGATTATCGGGCGTAACTTTTTAGTTAAAATTAACGGCAACATCGGCAACTCTGCGCTGGGCTCTTCCATAGAGGAAGAAGTGGCGAAAATGACCTGGGGCACGCGTTGGGGTTCAGATACCATTATGGATTTGTCGACGGGCAAAAACATCCATGAAACTAGAGAGTGGATTATCCGTAACTCCCATGTGCCAATTGGGACAGTACCTATTTATCAAGCGCTTGAGAAAGTGAACGGCATTGCTGAAGATCTAACTTGGGAAATCTTTAAAGACACTTTAATTGAGCAAGCAGAGCAGGGAGTGGATTACTTCACTATCCATGCAGGTGTATTGCTACGCTATGTGCCAATGACTGCAAAAAGAGTCACAGGTATTGTATCTCGCGGTGGCTCTATTATGGCTAAATGGTGCTTGGCACATCATCAAGAAAACTTCCTCTATACCCATTTCGAAGAGATCTGTGAAATTTGTAAAGCTTACGATGTCTCGTTCTCATTAGGTGATGGTTTGCGCCCAGGGTCAATCGCCGATGCCAACGATGAAGCGCAATTTGGCGAGCTTGAAACGCTAGGTGAGCTTACAAAAATTGCTTGGAAACACGATGTGCAAGTGATGATTGAAGGGCCTGGTCACGTGCCGATGCACATGATTAAAGAAAACATGGACAAACAAATTAGCGAATGTGATGAAGCGCCTTTTTACACACTAGGCCCATTAACCACAGATATTGCACCGGGTTATGATCATATTACATCGGGCATTGGTGCGGCGATGATTGGTTGGTTTGGCTGTGCCATGCTTTGCTATGTGACACCTAAAGAGCATTTAGGATTACCAAATAAGGATGACGTTAAAACCGGTATTATTACCTATAAGCTGGCGGCGCATGCTGCGGATTTAGCAAAAGGACATCCTGGTGCGCAAATACGCGATAATGCGATGAGTAAAGCGCGCTTTGAATTTCGCTGGGAAGATCAGTTTAACTTAGGGCTTGATCCTGATACAGCAAGAGCTTATCACGATGAAACGCTACCGAAAGATTCTGCAAAAGTAGCCCATTTCTGCTCAATGTGCGGACCAAAATTCTGCTCGATGAAGATTAGCCAAGAAGTGCGTGAGTTAGATGACAGTGAAATTGCTGCAATAGATGCTGAGGCGTTAAAGGGGATGCAAGAGAAAGCGAAAGAGTTTAAAGAATCGGGATCGCAGTTGTATCAAAAAGTGTAAAGAATGAATCTCTTGGCTATAAGCTTGCTTGAATTCAAATCTGAAGTGCATCATCTAATCCGGTAGAAAGAGAAGCCAGCTGAAGTTAAGCTCCTATCTTTTTC
>CAKZOD010000044.1 GCA_937136055.1 uncultured Oceanospirillaceae bacterium
CGAGTGGCGAGTGGCGAGTGGCGAGTGGCGAGTGGCGAGTGGCGAGTGGCGAGTGGCGAGTGGCGAGTGGCGAGTGGTAGCATTGCATGACACTACCTGCTGGCAAGCTATTTCGCTTGTTTGCCTTATCTTTTACTCGCTACTCGTAACTTTTCTTGCTCGATACTGTGTTCTTAACTACTTAACGGAACAACCAACACAGGTACATCTGAATGACGCATTACTTTATTCGCAGTTGAGCCCATGAAGAATTGCTTAGTTGCACTGTGAGTACGTGTACCCATTACAACCATGCTAGCATTTAATTTGTCAGCAACTTCAATAATACGCTTATGGATAATACCTTCTACTACAAGTGAATCAAATTGCGGTTTCCATGTTAATTCAGACATCTCTGAATCGCTAAATGCTTGGATTCTACCTTCAATGATCTCTTTCAAGTTTTGTGCACCATCGCTTTGAATCTTGCTATAAGCATCCGCAGATAGCGTACTTTCTAAAGTAACACGTACTGAATCAGGGATAGGCTCAATCACATGCAAGAAAGTGATTTTTGCATCGTATTTCTCAGCAAGGCTTACCGCCATACGGAATGCAGGACGTGATCCTTCACTGATATCTGATACGTATAAAATGTTTTTAACGGTAGGAATCATGGCATCTCTCTCAATCAAATTGATTTAATAGGTTAATTATAATTGATACCTTTTTTTATTTTTGTGACCTACATCAATAGCTGTTCCATCTACCAATAAAACTCTTTTATTAACCAAATGATTTATTGCCGTTTCTTGTTTTCAACAAACGACTACCTGGGTTTACTTCTGTTTGTAGCTAATAACTTATTAATACTGAATTAAGACAGCAATATCTTTTGCAATTACTCTTAAGATATCTAGGTACTCTTGCTTTACCTCTTCAAAGGTATATTTCTGTGCTTGCCATACTAGATTTATAGCTCCTATAGCATTTGCTGCACTTTGGTTACCTATCCTGTGTTCAGAGTTTTTAGATGCAATTATTGGTACAGCAATAGCTTGTGAAGGCAAGCTTTCGGTAATTAATTGTGAGAGATGATCATTAACTTCTCTTAAGCTAAACCCTTGCTTTTCAATTCGTTGCTTCTCTTGTAACCAACGTGTTTGGTTGATAAAGTTTCTCTCTGCCAAATCCCCTTGATGAGAAATTTGACTAAACTTTTTATCAAACTCTTTCTTCGAACACGCAAATAAATACGCCCTTCCCAGTGCTGTCATCACTAAAGAAGGTTGGTAACCTGCAACATAACCATTCACTCCTTCACTTCCTCGTGAGCGAGTTGAATCAACTAAGGTCAACACAGCTGCTTCATTAAGTAATGCCAGATCACATGCCATCCCTTCTTTTAATGGAATTTTTTGTATGTATGGCATTATTTGTTTCGCCCAAATTTCGTGCTGCTTTATTAAAGAGCTACTCGCGATGCCAATCCATACATAACGCCAATCATTAACTCGCTTTCTTACCCAGCCTCTAACAACTAGCGTTTCCAAGCAGCGCAACAGAGATTGCTTTGACATTTCGGTCAGTGCTACTAGCTCAACAAGACTTAATTGCTGATGTAATTGCAACAGCTCAACAACCTGTAATCCCTTATTAAAGGTCTGGTTTAACTCCCCCATTAACTAATCTCCATTTTGACTGTAATTAGCCTCTTCCCAATTTTTATCTCGTATTTCGTATTTCGTAGCTCGTAGCTCGTAGCTCGTAGCTCGTAGCTCGTAGCTCGTATCTCGTATCTCGTATCTCGTATCTCGTATCTCGTATCTCGTATCTCGTATCTCGTATCTCGTATCTCGTATTTCGTATCTCGTATTTCGTATTTCGTAGCTCGTAACTCGTAACTCGTAACTCGTAACTCGTAACTCACAGCTCATTCCACCACACGGACCATTCCCTTGCTAGTTAAATTTTCAAACTATAAACTTTTAGTAAATCTTCATATTATTATAAAAAGAGAATTACCGTGGCTAAAAATATTTTATTCATCATGTGCGATCAACTCAGATATGATTATTTAAGTTGCTATGGACACCCTCATTTACATACACCTAATATTGATGCTTTGGCTGCTAAAGGCGTGCGCTTTGAAAACGCTTATGTGCAGTCTCCTATTTGCGGCCCCTCACGCATGAGCTATTACACTGGCCGCTATGTAAGATCCCATGGCTCTACTTGGAACGGAACCCCCCTAAGAATCGGAGAGCCAACATTAGGCGAGCATCTACGTGAAATAGGTGTACGCAACGTGCTATTAGGCAAAACTCACATGCGTGCAGATATTCAAGGGTTAGAAAAACTCGGCATCGATCCTAATTCTGAAATAGGCGTGTTTAATTCACAATGCGGATTCGATGTATACGAGCGAGATGATGGCCTTCACCCTGATGAACACCATGGCCCTAGCCCTAAGTACAATCAATATTTAAATGATAACGGCTTTGAGGGTGACAACCCTTGGCAATCTTGGGCAAACTCTGCACAAGGAGAAAACGGTGAGTTACTATCAGGTTGGCTCATGGAAAACGCGGATAAGCCCGCACGTATTCCTGATTACTATTCTGAAACACCTTACCTTACACGTCGTGCAATGCAGTTTATCGATGAAGCAGGTGAGCAACCTTGGTGCCTCCACCTTTCTTACATTAAGCCTCACTGGCCCTATATGGCACCTGTGCCTTATCATAATATGTACACTAAAGATCACATCATCCCGCTAAATCGCTGTGAAGAAGAAAAACAACAAGCCCATCCTTTGCACAAAGCCTATATGGATCATTTTGTTTCACAAACTTTTAGCCGAGATGCAGTACAAGAAAAAGTGATTCCTACCTACATGGGGCTGATTAAGCAAATAGATGACCAAATGGGCATTCTATTTCAACACTTAGAAGACACCGGTATTGCTGATGATACTATGATTGTCTTTACAGCAGATCATGGTGATTACTTAGGTGACCACTGGATGGGTGAAAAAGAGTTATTTCACGAAGAGTCAGTCAAAGTGCCATTAATCATCTTTAATCCAGATTCATCTGCTAATGCTAGTCGTGGGGTTGTTAGTAAGCAGCTAGTGGAATCTATCGATTTAGCGCCAACTTTCATCGATTATATGGGCGGTAAACCTAAATACCATGTTTTAGAGGGTAAATCTTTAATGCCTATCCTTGAAGGAATTGATAAGCCTTTAAGGCAGTATGCTTTCTCTGAATATGATTACTCAATGCGCAAGGCAAGTACCGACTTAGCTGTGCCTGTTGCTGATGCAAGAATGATTATGGTGAGAGACGAGCGTTATAAATACACATATGTGCAAGGTATGCGCCCTATTCTATTTGATCTGTTAAATGATCCCAAAGAGCTCAAAGACCTCGCTTTAGATAGCAATTATCAACCTGTTTGTGAACGTTTTGAGCAAGCCTTAACTCAATGGGCGCTGCAGCACCATAACCGAATAACCATCAGTGATGAACAGATTAATAAAAATAGAGGCCATGAGGTTCAAGCAGGAATATTAATTGGTTATTGGGAGCAGCAAGAACATGATAAGGCGATTAAGCAAGGGAAGGATTTATAGGGTCGAGTTTGCGAGCTTTGAGCTTTGAGCTTTGAGCTTTGGGTTTTTGAGTTTTTGAGCTTATAGCTCTCTAACTCTCTAACTCTCTAACTCTCTAACTCTCTAACTCTCTAACTCTCTAACTCTCTAACTTACAGCTTCCCCCTCCCCCGTACTTTCTAGTAAACATAAAAAAAGCGGCCTAGGCCGCTTTTCTATTTGAAGCTCGGTCGTTTACCAACCAGTCACTTCTTTCAAAGCTGTACCGATTTCAGCAAGTGAACGGACAGTTTTAACGCCAGCATCTTCTAATGCAGCAAACTTCTCATCAGCAGTACCTTTACCGCCAGAGATGATTGCACCAGCGTGCCCCATACGCTTACCAGCAGGTGCAGTAACACCAGCAATGTAAGATACAACAGGCTTAGTAACGTTTGCTTTGATGTAAGCAGCCGCTTCTTCTTCAGCAGAACCACCGATTTCACCAATCATTACGATTGCTTCTGTCTTAGGATCGTTTTCGAAACGCTCTAAAATATCAATGAAGTTTGATCCAGGAATTGGATCTCCACCGATACCAACACAAGTAGACTGACCGAAACCAGCATCAGTAGTTTGCTTAACCGCTTCATAAGTTAGTGTACCTGAACGCGATACAATACCTACTTTACCTGGCAAGTGAATGTGACCAGGCATGATGCCGATCTTACATTCGCCCGGAGTGATAACACCTGGGCAGTTAGGGCCGATTAGGATAACACCTAGCTCGTCACACTTAACTTTACATTCAAGCATATCAACTGTTGGAATACCTTCTGTAATACAAACGATAAGCTCAAGGCCTGAGTTTGCAGCTTCTAAAATAGAATCTTTACAAAAAGGAGCAGGTACGTAGATAACAGAAGCAGTAGCGCCTGTTTCTGCAACTGCTTCAGCAACTGTGTTGAATACAGGAAGACCTAAATGCGTCGTTCCACCTTTACCCGGTGTAACACCACCGACCATTTGTGTTCCGTAGTCAATCGCTTGCTCAGAGTGGAAAGTACCTTGTCCACCTGTGAAACCTTGACAGATTACTTTAGTATCTTTGTTTATTAAAATAGCCATCTTAGTTATCCCCTGCAGCTTTTACAGCTTGTTGAGCTGCATCAGAAAGACTCGTTGCTGCAATAATGTCTAAACCACTTTCAGCAAGTACTTTAGAACCTAGTTCAGCATTGTTACCTTCTAGACGTACAACAACTGGTACTTGAACGCCAACTTCTTTAACCGCACCAATAATACCTTCAGCAATTAGATCGCAACGCACGATACCACCGAAGATGTTTACCAATACCGCTTTAACATTCGAATCAGATAAGATGATTTTGAATGCTTCTGTTACACGTTCTTTAGTAGCACCGCCCCCAACATCAAGGAAGTTAGCTGGGAATCCACCATTGATTGCAACGATATCCATCGTACCCATTGCAAGACCAGCACCGTTAACCATGCAGCCAATTGTACCGTTAAGTGCAACGTAGTTTAGCTCCCAAGAAGCAGCGTGCGCTTCGCGCTCGTCTTCTTGTGATGGATCGTGAAATTCTTGAATATCTTTGTGACGGTAAACTGCGTTGCTATCGATAGAAATCTTAGCATCTAGGCAGTGTAAGTTACCTTCATCAGTGATTACTAGAGGGTTAATTTCTAGTAGATCCAAATCTTTCTCAACGAACATTTTCGCAAGGCCAAGGAAGATTTTGGTGAATTGCTTAACTTGTGTTGGGTTAAGACCCAATTTGAAAGCTAATTCACGTGCTTGATATGGCTGTGCGCCAGTCAATGGATCGATTGTTGCTTTGATGATTTTCTCAGGAGTTTCTTCAGCAACTTTCTCAATCTCAACACCGCCTTCAGTAGACGCCATGAATACAACGCGGCGGCTTGAACGGTCGATAACAGCACCTAAGTAAAGCTCTTGTGCGATATCGGTACATGTTTCTACGAGAATTTTGGCAACAGGCTGACCATTCTCATCAGTTTGGTAAGTTACTAGGTTCTTACCTAACCAACTTGCAGCAAATTCTTTTGCTTCGTCAGCAGAGTTAACTAGCTTAACACCGCCAGCTTTACCACGACCACCTGCGTGAACTTGTGCTTTAACAACCCAAGCGTCACCACCAATTTTCTGTACAGCTTCAGCAGCTGCTTCCGGAGTGTCTACTGCGTATCCTTTAGATACCGGCAGACCATACTGTGCAAACAACTGTTTGCCCTGATACTCGTGAAGATTCATGCGTATTATCCGTGTATTTTCACTAATTTTAAGATTCTGTGATTCAGCTCAACCCTTTAGATTAGGGCAAATTCACCACGCTAAGTGGCAAATAACAAAACCTACGAACAGGCTTTCACACCTAGTTTGATACTTCCGTGCAGATGCGTCACTCAGATAAAATCTAAGCAAAACAAATAAACAGGGGAGTTGTTAATAAAAGAATTTCTATTAACTTTCAAACTTCCAAACAATTTGCCGGAATGTTAAAAATTTACTTATTATTTTAGGAGGGCGTAAAGTTTTAAAATTACGGTAAGTTTTACTACTTCGCTCAACAACATAAATGTCATTTATCAAGCCGAGCGAAGTATAGCAAAATATCAATGAATAATTAACCTAGACAAAGGTCAAATATTAACGTTTTTTGCGGTTAGCAATATGGATAGCGTGGCCATCGACAGCTAAAGCTGCTTCGTGAACCGCTTCACTAACCGTTGGATGGGCAAAGCACATCAACTGTAAATCTTCAGCCGTTGAGCAGAATTCCATTGCGATAGCGCCTTGTGAAATAAGCTCAGAAGCAATCGCGCCAACCATGTGAACACCAAGAACACGGTCTGTTTCTTTATCAGCGATAATTTTAACAAAACCGTCAGTTTCATTCGCTGCCATTGCACGACCTGAAGCTGCAAATGGGAATTTACCCACTTTAATTTCAGTGCCTTCTGCTTTTAATTCCTGCTCAGTTTTACCGACCCACGCCATTTCTGGATGTGTGTAAATGATGCTAGGAATTACTTCATAGTTAAGTTGTGCATGATGGCCTGCAATAATATCGGCAACCATCACACCTTCTTCAGATGCCTTGTGCGCAAGCATTGGTCCACGTACAGAGTCACCAATTGCATAAACGCCAGCAGCAGCTGTTTTACACTGTCCGTCAACTTCGATAAAACCGCGCTCATCAAGTTTAACGCCAGAATCATCAGCCACTAAACCTTGAGTTTGTGGGCGACGACCAACAGCTACAATCAACTTATCAACGATAATTTCTTGATCGCCTTTCGCATCTTTGTAGAAGACTTTAACCTTACCATCAACAATTTCAGTACCTGAAACCATCGAGTTAAGTTTAATGTCTAAACCTTGCTTTTTAAGTAACTTGGCACCTTCTTTAGAAACATCTTTATCAGCAGCTGCTAAGAAAGAGTCCATTGCTTCCAGTACTGTTACCTTAGTACCTAGACGCGCCCATACTGAACCCATTTCTAAACCGATAACGCCCGCACCGATAACACCTAATGTTTCAGGTGTTTCATCGATGTTTAAAGCGCCTTCGTTATCTAGGATTAAACCGTCAGTCAATGGTGCTGGCGGGATATTCACAGGTAGTGAGCCTGAAGCTAAAATAATATTCTCAGCACTGTGAGTACTTACCGTACCATCCGCTGCTGTTACCTCAACTTGCTTACCTGCAAGAAGCTTACCAGTACCTTGGATAGTCGTAACACCATTGGCTTTGAATAAACCTGCGATACCCATTGTTAAGTTACCAACAATCTTATCTTTACGAGCAACCATTTTTTTAACATCCATGGTTGCGTTATCAACATTGATGCCATGTACTTGGTTGTTGTGCTGTGTATCGTGGAATTTGTGTGTTGATTCCAGTAACGCTTTTGAAGGAACACAACCAACATTCAAGCAAGTACCGCCCAATACAGCGGCACCCTTGTCATTTACCCATTTTTCCACACAAGCAGTTTTTAACCCAAGCTGCGCCGCTCTTATTGCAGCAACATATCCACCAGGGCCCGCACCAACTACGATTACATCAAATTTATCAGACATTGTATTTACCTTGTCTTTGCAAGCTTAAAGGCTTGCGCTTTTCTAGAAACAAGGGAGCCTAAGCTCCCTTAAAAAAATCAAACATCTAACAAGATGCGAGTTGGATCTTCTAAAAGATCCTTAATAGCGACGAGGAATTGAACCGCTTCTTTTCCATCACACATACGGTGATCGTAAGAAAGTGCTAAGTACATCATCGGCTGAATAACCACTTGACCGTTAACAGCCATAGGACGCTCTTGAATCTTATGCATACCTAAAATAGCTGTTTGTGGCGGGTTCAAGATAGGTGTTGATAATAACGACCCGAACACACCACCGTTAGTAATGGTGAATGTTCCGCCAGCCATATCATCCATACCTAGCTTACCATCACGACCACGTAGACCGAAATCACGGATCGATGATTCGATAGTCGCAAGTCCCATTGAGTCAGTGTCACGTAATACAGGAACCATCAGGCCTCTATCCGTTGAAACAGCCACACCAATATCTTGATAACCATGGAAGACCATGTCGTTACCGTCAATTGACGCGTTAACAGCAGGGAAACGTTTTAGCGCTTCTGTCGCTGCTTTAACGAAGAAAGACATGAAACCTAAACGCGTACCATGTGTTTTTTCAAATAGGTCTTTATAAGTTTTACGAAGCTCCATAACAGGGCCCATGTTAACTTCGTTATACGTTGTTAACATTGCTGCTGTTTGTTGCGCTTCAACAAGACGCTTAGCAATCGTTGCACGTAAGCGCGTCATTGGAACGCGTTTCTCAACACGCTCACCTGGCGCAGCAACCGGCGCTGGTGCTGGCGTAGCCGCTGCTGCTGGAGCAGCTGCTTTTGGTGCAGCACTCATAAAGTTCTGCACGTCTTCTTTAGTGATACCACCATTTTTGCCTGTACCTTTAATGGCACTGACATCTAGGTTGTTTTCAACAATTAGCTTGCGCGCCGCAGGGCCAACTTTATCATCACTTGCTGATGACTGAGCTTCAGGCTCTGCTGCAGCTGGAGCATCACTACCCGCTGCGCCTGCTTCAAATTTACCAATCACTTGATCAGAAAGGACAGTATCGCCTTCTCCTGACAGGATTTCAGAAATCACACCGTCTGCAGGTGCAACGACTTCTAGTACGACTTTATCCGTTTCTATATCAACGATTAAATCATCAGCTGAACAAGCTTCCCCAGGTTGCTTGTGCCAAGTTGCTACTGTGCCATCAGCTACAGATTCTGGAAAAGTAGGTGCTTTAATTTCGATGGACATATCTGTTCCTTATTAGCTCTAAAAAGTAGCTCATATTCGTGAGCTACTGTTCGATTAACCGTTGATGGCTTCTTCAACGAGATTCTTTTGCTGTTCCAAATGTACTGACATATAACCTACTGCTGGTGCAGCGGCATGTGGGCGACCCACACCACCTAACTTAATGCTAGGATGGCTCTTTTCAAGTACATTACGAATACGATGCTGAGTACTATACCAAGCACCTTGGTTCATTGGCTCTTCCTGACACCAAACAATAGACTCAACATGCGTGTAATCTTTAATTGCTTCATACAAAGCATCATCTGGGAAAGGGTAGAGTTGCTCGATACGTACAATAGCAACATCGTCACGCCCTTCTTCTTCACGCTTGTTGTATAAATCGTAATAAACTTTACCGCCACACAACACTAAACGCTTCACTTTTTCAGGCTCAAGGTTCTGTGCTTCTTGTAACACAGGCTCAAAAGTCCCAGTTGATAGTGATTCGATAGGTGACGTTGCTTGACGATGCCCTAGTAAGCTCTTAGGGGACATCACCACTAATGGCTTGCGTAGAGGCCTTACAATTTGACGACGTAACAAGTGGAAGATTTGTGCCGGAGTTGTTGGCGTACAAACTTGAATGTTGTGCTCAGCACACATTTGTAAAAAACGCTCTAAACGTGCAGATGAGTGCTCAGGACCTTGACCTTCAAACCCATGAGGTAACAACAGTGTCAAGCCACACAAACGCTCCCATTTCTGCTCACCAGATGTAATAAACTGATCGATAACAACTTGTGCACCATTGGCGAAATCACCGAATTGCGCTTCCCAAATAACTTGTACATTGGGCATTGTTGTCGCATAGCCATATTCAAAGGCTAAAACAGCTTCTTCAGATAAGAATGAGTCATACAATTCAAAAGCAGGCTGATCATCTGACAAGTTTTTCAGCGGCGTATAATCCCCTGAATTTTCTTGGTTATGAAGTACCGCATGGCGATGTGAGAACGTACCACGCCCTACATCTTGCCCTGTGAATCGAATTGGGAAACCTTCTGCTAAAGTTGTGGCATATGCCATCGTCTCAGCAAAACCCCAGTTGCATTCCATTTCACCGGCAGCCATTTTCTTACGATTTTCATAAATTTTTTGAACTTGACGCTGAACAACAAAACCTTCAGGCACAACACTGAGTTTTTCATTTAATTCGCGAATCAATTTCAAATCGACAGCTGTGTCACACTCAAATGACCACTCAAGACCAAGATACGGCTTCCAATCAACAAACAATTCTGTGTTTGGTTTCATCACAAGTGCCTTCGCAACATGCTCGCCGTTTTCAAGTGCTGTACGATAGTCTTTTTCCATCGCTTTACTTTCAGCAACACTTATTACGCCATCATTGATCAAAGCATCAGAGTACAAAGTACGTGTCGTTTTTTGTTTTTTGATCGCAGTGTACATGCGAGGCTGAGTGCCAAATGGCTCATCCGCTTCGTTATGCCCACGTCGACGATAGCAAACTAGATCAATAACAACATCACGTTTAAATTGAGTACGGTAATCTATCGCTAACTGAGTGATAAAACGCACTGCTTCAGGATCATCACCATTAACATGGAAGATAGGTGCCTGAATCATTTTTGCTACGTCAGTACAATATTCAGTAGATCGTGCATCCTCTTTACGCGAGGTTGTAAAACCGACTTGGTTATTGATAACGATATGAATAGTGCCGCCCGTTTTGTAAGCGCGTGTTTGCGACATTTGGAATGTTTCTGTCACAACACCTTGGCCGGCAAAAGCCGCATCACCGTGGATGCTAATAGGTATTACAGTTGAACCTACTTTATCCCCACGACGGTCTTGGCGTGCACGTACAGAACCTTCAACAACAGGTGCTGCAATTTCAAGGTGAGATGGGTTAAACGCCATCGCCAAGTGAACTTCGCCACCTGGTGTATTGACGTTTGAAGAGAAACCTTGGTGATATTTCACATCGCCAGATTTGTTCTGAACAAGCTTTTTACCTTCAAACTCACCAAATAAATCTGATGGATTTTTACCAAAGATATTAACCAATGTATTGAGACGACCACGGTGAGCCATACCAATAATAATTTCTTTCGCACCGTTTGCACCACCGCGTTGGATTGTTTCATCCAGAGCAATAATGAGTGCTTCAGCACCTTCTAAACCAAAGCGCTTAGCACCAGCAAAACGAGAACCTAAATATTTTTCAAGGCCTTCAGCTGCTGTTAAACGTTCTAATATGTGTACACGGTCTTCTTTCTCAAGCTTTGGGCTACCAAACGTTGGTTCTAATCGTCCTTGTATCCAGCGTTTTTCAACGGTGTCGACGATATGCATGTATTCAGAGCCAATTGAACCACAATAAGTCTTCTTCAAATTAACTAAAATATCGCGAAGCGTGGCTGTTTCGGTACCAAAACGCAATGAACCTAAAGAAAATTCTGTATCTAAATCAGCTTCCGTCAATGTGTGAAAAGCAGGATCTAAATCTGAAATCTTTCCTTGATGCATCAATTTCAATGGATCAATTTGCGCTTCTTGGTGTCCGCGCACTCGATAACCATTGATCATCCGCAAAACTAATACTTGTTTAGCTTCGTGTTCCGATGAGACGTTATTACATACGGCAGACGCTTGCTTTGAAGCATTTTTCGCGTACTCGCGAAATTGGTCTACGATAGGAGCGAGTTTGACATCAGTGACATTAGCATGCTCTGTGTTCGGCAATTGATCGAACTCTGCACGCCATTGTTCTGATACTGCATTTGGGTCTGTTAAGTATGTTTCATAAAGCTGTTCTATGTAGGAAAGGTTACCACCGTATAGATGCGCATTTTTCCACAACAACTCCATCATGCCTTCTTGCATTTGCTGACCACCCTAAATTAGCATTTTCATAATCTTAGAAGTAAGTTTAGTCGCCTGAATAAACGCAAGTTAACCCTAGCAATACATAAACAAATTTCTGGTTATGAGAATAGCTGTCGTTTTCTTTAAATTATTTAACTAAGTGCCACAACACTGACATTACGCTGTGCATTGTAAACGTTTTACAACAGCCTTTACACCGCTTGGTACTTCATATCTTATCTATTTTTAACGATTTTTTGCTTACACGTGACAGTTTATCGCATTTTTTTACTGATATCTAAAAGCAACAAACCACCCTTTTTCAGAAACAACTACTAGAAAACCTACTCAGCACATCAAAATACTACTGCAACATAAAGCATCATCAGCCGAAAGTACTAATCTTTTAGTGTAATACCGAATTTTATTTCATATCAAAAAGGTTTAAAAAACACATTTAAAATTCTATTTCTACATAAGCGTAATAATACTGTTTTTCACCACTCAATATGCATCTACGCATTCAATATAGTTCTATAAATGAATTTATGCCTATCTTAAAGCTTTATATAGGTAATTATTGATACATGTAATACTTATAAAAACCACAGATCAAAAAAAAGGCGCACAAGGCGCCTTTCATTTCTCATATTTCTAAGTTGCTTTTTGTAGCAACATGTTTCGAATCTTGCCAATTGCCTTGGTAGGATTCAAACCCTTAGGGCAAACATTCACACAGTTCATAATACCATGACAGCGGAATACGCTGAATGGATCATCAAGATCTGCCAAACGCTCATCTTGTGCAGTATCACGCGTATCCGCTAAGAAACGGTAAGCCTGCAACAAGCCCGATGGCCCGATAAACTTATCAGGATTCCACCAGAAAGATGGACATGCAGTTGAACAACAAGCACACAGAATACACTCATACAATCCATCAAGCTCTGCACGCTCTTCAGGGCTTTGCAGACGTTCGATAGCAGGTGCTGGCGTATCATTGATTAAGTAAGGCTTAATCTTTTCATACTGCGCATAGAACTGTGACATATCGATAACTAGGTCACGAATCACAGGCAAACCTGGAAGCGGGCGCAGTACCAATTTGTCATTTTTAACAACCGCAGATAATGGTGTGATACACGCCAAACCATTCTTGCCGTTCATGTTCATACCATCAGAACCACAAACACCTTCACGGCATGAGCGACGGTAACCAAGTGATGGATCTTTGTTTTTCAACAATTGCAATAGATCCAAGACCATGATGTCTTTGCCACCTGGGATATCTATATGGATATCCTGCATAAATGGGGCATCATCGACATCAGGATTATAACGATAAACACTAACTAACATCGTAACGACCTCTTAATAAACACGAGTTTTAGGTGGGAAAGCTTCCATGGTTTTAGGCGCAAAGTTTACTGAGCGCTTACCAATCGTCTTATCATCTGGGAAGAAAACAGAGTGACATAACCAGTTTTCATCATCACGGTCTTCAAAATCGTTACGCGCATGTGCACCGCGCGACTCTTTACGAATCTCAGCAGCAATAGCCGTTGCCTCTGCAACTTCCATCAAGTTTTCTAGCTCAAGAGCTTCAATTCTTGCAGTATTGAAAGACTGACTCTTATCAGCTAGCGCAAGATTTTCAACACGCTTACGCAAATCTTTTAGCAACTCAAGACCTTTTTGCATACTCTCGCCATCGCGGAATACACCAAAGTAAAGCTGCATCGTGCTTTGCAAATCAGCACGTACTTGAGCAACATCTTCACCACCTTCACTGTTGTTCAAGCGATTAAGACGCGTCATCGCACGCTCTAAATCTTCATCAGTCGCATTCGTTACTTCGTAACCTTCACGCATTTGACGTTCGATTTCGATACCCGCTGCACGGCCAAATACAACCAAATCTAATAGCGAATTACCACCTAAACGGTTAGCTCCGTGTACTGATACACAAGCGATTTCGCCACAGGCAAATAATCCACGAATAACTGTATCTTCACCACCTAACTCACGGCTAGGTGCAAGTGCTTGACCACCAATATTCGTAACAACACCACCCATCATATAGTGACAAGTAGGCACTACTGGGATTGGCTCTTTAATAGGATCAGTTGCCGCAAATGTACGAGACAATTCAAGGATACCCGGTAAACGCTCTTCAAGTACTTCAGCACCTAAGTGATCAAGTTTAAGCATTACATGATCGCCGTTTTCACCACAACCACGCCCTTCAAGGATCTCTAAAATCATTGAACGCGCAACAACATCACGGCCGGCAAGATCTTTCGCGTTTGGCGCATAACGCTCCATGAAACGCTCACCATCTTTATTAATCAGGTAACCGCCCTCACCACGACAACCTTCAGTAACAAGTACACCAGCACCTGCTATCCCAGTTGGGTGGAACTGCCACATTTCCATATCTTGACAAGGAACACCGGCACGAATGGCCATACCAATACCGTCACCAGTATTGATCAATGCATTAGTCGTTGATGCATAAATACGACCTGCACCACCTGTAGCAAGCACAGTCGCTTTCGCTTTAACATAAACGGTCTCGCCATTTTCAATGTTAATAGCAATACAACCGACTACATCGCCATCAGCATTTTTAACGAGGTCTACCGCATACCATTCATTTAAGAAGGTAGTACCGGCTTTTAAATTAGCTTGGTATAACGTGTGTAACAAAGCATGACCGGTACGGTCAGCAGCAGCACAAGTACGAGCAGCTTGGCCACCCTCACCAAAGTTTTTAGATTGACCACCAAAAGGACGCTGATAAATACGGCCTTCTTCAGTACGCGAAAAAGGCATACCCATGTGATCTAGTTCAAATACAGCCTGTGGGCCAATTTGACACATATATTCAATAGCGTCTTGGTCACCAATGTAGTCCGACCCTTTTACAGTGTCGTACATGTGCCAGCGCCAATCATCATTCGGATCAGAACTTGCAATCGCACAAGTAATACCGCCTTGAGCAGATACTGTGTGAGATCTAGTTGGAAATACTTTAGTGATACAAGCAGTTTTCAAACCGCCTTGTGCCAGCTGTAATGCAGCGCGCATACCAGCGCCACCACCACCAATGACGATACCGTCAAACGTAAGTGTACGAAGGTTACTCATTGTTTAAACACCCCAGATAATTTGGATAGCCCAAGCAACATAGATAAAGGTGATTAGACCTGTACCTGCTTGCACTAAAATTCGCAGACCAGCCATTGGAATATAGTCAGTGGTTACACACCACAAACCAATCCATGCATGTGCTGCAAAGGAAAACACTAATAATAATGAAAAGATGCGCATTGCTAAATTATCGAATAACGCTTTCCACTGTGTGTAATCCATATCAGGATTGAGTAAAAGATACCCTACGATAAATAGAGTATAAGCTAGCATTACTACTGCGGTGACACGCTGAAACATCCAGTCGTATAAGCCACTGCGGCCAAAACTAGTTACGTTAGTTACCATACCCAGATCCCCGCTAGTAGAATTAATACTCCGGCAACCGCCAGAGCAGCTTTTGCGGCCATCATGCCACTTTCAAGCTCTTCGAAGTGGCCTGCATCCATAAAGAAATGCTTAATGCCAACAACGCTGTGATAGATCAGTGCTGAGAGTAATCCCCATGCGATTAGCTTCGCAAAAAAACTTTCTTCAAACATGTTCACTGATTCTTGGAAACCCGCTTCTGATTCAAGCGATAAACCCAATGCATACATCATAAACACGGCGCCAAAAAATAACGCAATGCCTGTGACTCTGTGTATTATTGAGGTTATTGCCGGAAGCGGCATATGAATGGTACTTAAGTCTAAATTTACTGGTCTTTTTTTATTCACGGCTCATTTCACACTTGTTTTGGTTTCTACGAACAAGGGTTAGGGATAGGTTTTGTAATTATTATTTACTTCGGCCCATCCTTCTTCGAGGCAGCTAAAATCTGCAAATGCAGTATAGCCATTTCACGTTCGTTTCACAACGCGTTGCACTCAACTACCTACTATTTCTAAAGATTTTATGCTTTTTGTCACTCAATTCAATTAGACAAAGGAATGATTGCGCCACTGTATTCAAGCGTGCACAATACGCACCTTTGCAAAAGTTATATTTTGTTTTTGTTGACAAATTTGCCTCAATCCCTATATTTGTGCGCAGTTGATATGCCGCACATTAATTATGGCTTTATATTCTATAATTACACATACATGCATATTCTATAACACGTTAAGGAGCATTCTATGGCTGATAAGATCGCAAAATTAAGTATCGATGGTAGTGATAGCGAAATCGAACTATCTATGTACTCAGGATCAGAAGGCCCAGATGTCATCGATGTAAGACCACTTACAGGCCAAGGATATTTCACTTACGATCCAGGTTTTGTCTCCACTGCTGCATGTGAATCAAAAATCACATACATCGATGGAGAAAAAGGTATTCTGCTACATGCAGGTTATCCAATCGAGCAACTGGCAGAAAATTCGAGTTATTTAGAGACTTGTTACTTATTACTTAATGGCGAACTTCCAACTAAAGATCAGCTTGCTGCTTTCGTTGGCACAGTTAAAGGCCATACAATGGTGCATGAGCAAATGCATCACTTCTTCCAAGGCTTTAGACGTGATGCGCACCCAATGGCAATCATGGTTTCTGTAGTCGGTGCACTCTCTGCTTTCTATCACGATTCTTTAGACATCAACGATGCTAAGCACCGTGAAGTTTGCGCATTTCGCTTAATCGCTAAAATGCCAACAATTGCGGCAATGTGTTACAAATACAGCATTGGTATGCCGTTCCAATATCCGCGAAATGATTTATCTTATGCTGAAAACTTCTTGCATATGATGTTTGGTAACCCTTGTGAAGAGTACGTACCAAACCCAATCCTAGCCCGTGCTATGGATCGTATTTTCCTATTACATGCAGATCATGAGCAAAACGCTTCTACTTCAACGGTGCGTTTAGCTGGCTCTTCAGGTGCCAACCCATTTGCCTGTATTGCAGCAGGTGTTGCAACACTTTGGGGCCCTGCACACGGCGGTGCTAACGAAGCTGTACTTAATATGCTGGAAGAAATTGGCGATGCTAAAAACATCCCTGAATTCATTGCTCGTGCTAAAGACCCTGAAGATAATTTCCGTTTAATGGGCTTTGGTCATCGCGTTTATCGTAACTTCGATCCTCGTGCTAACGTCATGAAAACAACCTGTGATGAAGTATTAGCAGAGCTAGGCATCAAAGACGATCCAATGTTAGAAATTGCTAAGCAATTAGAGCAAATTGCTTTACAAGATGAGTACTTTGTTAAGCGTAAGCTTTACCCGAACGTTGACTTCTACTCTGGCATTATTTTGAAAGCGATTGGCATCCCAAGCAGTATGTTTACTGTTATTTTTGCGCTGTCTCGCACTATAGGTTGGATCTCTCACTGGGCTGAATTCCACTCAGAGCCTAACAAGATTGGCCGTCCACGCCAGTTATACACAGGCCCAAGCAAGCGTGATTACGTAGAGTGTAGTGATCGCTAAGCGATAGCCAGCTCACAGAACGAAAAAAGGCATCATTTACGATGCCTTTTTTATTTAGCTTACAAATTTTTCTGCCTTTAAATGCGCCAAGATTAAAGATCAGCTTACTTTTCGAACATCTACAAACGTATCATAATAGGCTGCACCATCACCAATATCCGTTTTGCTACTATTGCTAATTAATGCATTCACAGTTTGCCCCGTTTCACTACTTTCGCACCAAGCTCCTTTTTCACAACAAACGACTCCCACAGCGACTGCAGTTGTCACTTTCGCTACTAGGAGCACACTTCCCAGCGCATTCGTAACAGACACTTTATCCCCCTCTACGACCCCCTTAAGTTTCGCATCATGCGGGTTAATCTCCAGTTTTTCGTTATCGGCTGCACTTGATCCACCAAAAGTTGCATTTATGCGTTTAGCAGAAGCAGGGCTTATCAAAATAAACTCCGCTGTTTGCTGGATTTCTCTATATGCAGGTAATGGCTGATCAAAATCTATCTCTAGCTGTTTCGAGTATAGCTCTATCTTTCCTGAGGGGGTATCTAGCACTTTTTCTGATAACCAACAGCGATCAAGCGGCTGCATATTTATCACCTGCTCCGGCATCATTTGGCTCACTCTATCAACCCCATAATCAGTAAAATTAACAGCAAAAGCTTGATCAATAAGCTGCTCATCTGAATCTGTAAACGCATCGTCCGTAAATCCAAACCTTTGCCCTAAACGGCGAAAAATTTCGGTATTCGGCAATGATTCACCCACAGGCTGAATAACAGCATCAGCTTTTTGCAAATAGCCATGCCCGTAGGATGAATAAACATCTGAATGCTCAAAATGAGTGCAAGCAGGTAGTACAACATCACAATATTTCATGCTATCGTTCATTTGCACGTCACAACCTACGCTAAAGAGCTGCTCTTGAGCGAGCGCTTTGCGCATCATATTTTGATCAGGGTGAGTCGCGATAGGGTTATGATTATAAATAAAAACGGCTTTAAGCGGGGTTTCCAACGACTCGTCCAATAAGTGCTTAGCGACATCCACAATATTGAAAACACGCCGTTTTTTTGAGTACTCAGTATCTGCTTTATCCTGTAACTCAGCACTTGCATTAAACGCCTTTGAATAACTCCCCAAAATACCTTGCCCTAGCTCACCAAGCTCGCCAATAAACAGAGGCAAACTTTGAGCTGCACGTATGGCAGCTCCGCCATTACGTGTGCGCTCTAAGCCAACACCTGTACTTAAACAAAGCCGTTTCGCTGATTTCATTATATTTACTAGCTTTTCGAAATCACTACCTTCAACTCCACACAGCTTTAATGTATCACTCGCTTCAAATTGTTTCGCATTTTCTAGATAGGCTTCTGAGCCTATAACTCCATGCCCAAAAGATTGATTTAGTACACCTAATTTATCAAGTCTAGCAAGTAACTTTAATGCAATAACCACATCACTGGCGGGAGTGACTTGTAAAAATAGATCCGCTTGCTTCGCAACCTGAGTTTCTCGTGGGTCTATCACAACTAATTTAGCCCCCGCTTTTCTAGCTCGATTGATAGAGCGCATTAGGTGCAAGTTTGAAACTGTCACATTACTGCCCCATATTAAAATCACATCCGAGTGAATAATTTGCTCGGGAGGCATTCCTTGGGCACTGCCGTAGGTTGACTTATATGAGAGTGAACGTACCCCTCCACACAAAGGAGAGCGATCTAAATCACTACTTGCAAGACGAGAAAAGAATCGCACATCCATCGAGCCGCCCGCGAGCTTCCCGTGGGGGCCTGCGTAATTAAGTGGGAGAACAGCCTGTGCGCCATATTTATCGATGACACCTTGAATACCTGCATATACTTTATCGAGTGCCTCATCCCAACTAACGGGTTTAAAAATACCCTCACCTTTTAGGCCCACTCTGATCAAAGGCTGAGTCAATCGATGCTCGCCATGAACAAAATCTGGGTAAAATTTTGAAACCTTATTGCAGATACTACCACTGGTAAAGGGGTTGCTTTTTGAACCGCGTACTTTGTCAATTTTCCCTGTCTTTAAGGTCACCGTTAAGCTACAAGTGTCTGGGCAATCTAACGGACAAACGCTAGGTAACTCGCTGATTTTATTATTCATACTCTTGCCTTTGAAGCTTTATTATCATTTGATTCAGATCTAAATGCTGCTCTCTTGCAATCAATTTATAGAACACCTTTAAGCCACGCGTTTCGCAACTAGCAGCATTTTTTAGAGATCACATTTATCACAGAGAATATCGAATAGGATTTTCAAACATAAGCCCCACTTTGGCCAAAATAGAGGACCCACTTTAATAGACAATGCTTTTGGTATGTTTACATGAGATACAGACACTAGCCAATTCTAGTGGTAATTAAGCGCTATTTGAGGAAGTAGTTTTGTATTTTTTCTGACATTTCGTTAATTGGAAGGATATGTTCAACCCCTCCCAAAGCCACCGCACTGCCTGGCATTCCCCAAACAATACTGGTCTTTTCATCCTGCACAATACTGCACGCACCTTTTTCCGCTACAACATTCATACCTTGAGCCCCATCTTTACCCATACCTGTAAGCAGTACCATCATCACATGACTCGGTGCTAAAGCGGCCAGAGAATTAAACATTACATCCACAGATGGGCGATGCATATTCACTTTTTCTAATTGGTTCAAAGCGCAAACAAGCTCACCATTACGCTTTTGAACTTCTAGATGATAATCGCCCGGTGCAATATACACACAGCCTGATTTCAGCACATCCCCTTGTTCTGCTTGCTTGATATTGAAATCCAAACAATTATTTAAGCGCTTTGCAAACTTCTCAGAAAAAAAGCTAGGAACATGCTGAGTAATGACAATGGGGGGCATCCAAGTCGGTAAGCTTTGTAATAATAGCTTTATAGCCTCGATCCCTCCTGTTGATGCGCCCACCGCGATAACCCTTCCATCGAGCTTAGGTTGATCTGCCACACCAACCTGAACTCTATCTTTGAGAGCTATAGCATTTCGTTTATTTCGCACTATGTCATAACTGTTCGCTGCCATCATTATTTTTTCATGTAGTTCTTTGGCAAATTTAGTAAAACTTACCGAGTTTTCATCCAAGGTAGGCTTAGCAATAAAATCCACTGCTCCTACTTCAAGGGCTAGTAATGTTGCTTCGGAGCCTCTATGCGTCAGCGTTGATAGCATCACAACAGGTAGCGGGTAAAGCTTCATTAAATTAGATAAGAATGTGATGCCATCCATTTTTGGCATCTCAATATCTAAGGTGACAACATGTGGTTCAAACTGCTTAATGACAATCCTCGCCTCATAAGGATCCTTCGCGCAGCGCACATCAAAATCACCTGATTGTGCCAGTATTTCACACAACAAATTACGCATGCTCGGCGAATCCTCTACCACCAATATTTTAATCGATGCTTTATTCATTGCTAAAATAATTCAACTCCATGTTGGGCGCCTATTGGCTCATCCTTAAGAAACACTTTTGACTCGCTTTCCAATAGCTTATTATTTTCTATCTGAGCAATTTTGCTGACTAACAAGCGCCCTGTATTGGGGAAAAATGCCAATTTTCTTCCCTGCTCCCCACCAATATCTTGAGCGATAAGACGCAGTTTCTCATCCGATAAATACTGCATAATGAAGTCAATATTGAGCTGCCCGATATTAGAGAGCTTACCCATCATCTTTGCGCCGCCAATCACCTTTGCTTCCAAATGCTCTTTGCTTACACCTTGCTTTAAAAACTGGTTAATCATTTGCTCCATCGAAAACAGCCCGTACCTAAAGGGGCGGTACATATCTTTATCATCGCTTTTTTTAGGCAGCATAAAATGATTCATGCCCCCATACCCTGTTGACTTGTCATAGACACAAACAGAAATACAGGAGCCTAAAACAGTGGTGATCACGATTGGTTGATCGGTTACACAATAATCACCTTGTTTAATACTCACCCCATAGCAGTTCCATTTCTCACGCCAATAAGCCTCTAAGTGCTGTGATCCTAATAGAGAAATTGGTACTAAGGGATGCTTCATAGAGAAACTTTCTTTTGATAGATGGTTTTTCCTATCAAGCTAAAGTCACTTGTGTGATGGGCTAGTGCTTCTGAGTGCCCAACAAACAAATAGCTATCATCCTTTAAGTAACGGTAAAAATTTTGCACTAACTCCTGCTGAGTTTCCCGATTAAAGTAAATCATCACATTGCGACAAAAGATGAAATCAAACTGCCCTTTCATAGGCCAATGATTAATTAAATTTAAATGTTTGAAAGACACAGCCCCTTTAAGCTCTTCAATAACTTGCACTTTACCAGCACGCGAGCCGACGCCTTTGAGAAAAAAGCGGCGCAATATATCCTCTCCCAAATCAGATACTCTATCTAGATCATAAATGCCTAACTGCGCCGCTTGCAGTACGCTTGAATCGATATCTGTGGCGAGTATTTTTATGTCGTATTGAGAAATATTTGGAATTTCTTGAGCGAGCGTCATAGCGATTGAATAAGCCTCTTCACCACTCGAGCAACCTGCGGACCAAACCCTGACAGACTGCGCTTTAGACTCTCGAATTTTGGGCACAATCATGCTTTTGATAAAATCAAAATGATGACGTTCTCTAAAAAAGCCAGAAAGATTGGTTGTTAATGCATTGATGAATTCAGAGAATTCTTGCGGGTTTGAATCGATATATAAAAAGTAATCGTCAAAACTCATAATGCTTAGTGCCCTTAACCTCCTCACTAAACGGTTATAAGCCATATCTTTTTTGTGGTCAGCTAATACAATCCCAGCATATTCGTAAAGGTCACTTTTAACCTTTGAAAAGTGAGCGGTAGTAAATTCAAATTCACGCCCGTAGTTCAATACAGATTCCATTTAATTATCCATTCAAATGCTTTCCATTTTCTGATTATTATTTCTTCAGTACTTTAAGCGCTATGTTCATGTACTTTTATCGCACTTTAAAACTCTTGCCACTCCTCGTTACTTTCAGATAACCCGAATACCTTGCCATCCTCTGCTCGCTTATCGGATGTACGCTTTACATGGCGAGCACCTGTATCAGCGATGTCTGCTTCTGATATTTGCTGCTGACTTGCCAGAGCAGATAGTGGATTTCTTTCAGCTCTACGCTCTATTTCTGCGGTATTATTTACCGAAAAAGCACTCACTAATGATTTTAATTGAACAGCTTCACCATCTAGAGATATAGAAGCCGCTGAGACTTGCTCGACTAATGCAGCATTTTGCTGAACAACTTCATCCATTTGATTTACTGCGGTATTTACTTGCTCAATACCTGTTGCTTGCTCACGGCTTGAAGCGGCTATTTGCGATGCTATTTCTGTAACGTTTTGCACTGACTCTATAATGTTCTCCAACGCTTTTCCGGACTCCAGTACAAAGGTATTCCCCTCTGCCACTTTCTCGGTACTTTCATTGATTAGCATTTTGATCTCTTTGGCAGCTTTCGCGCTACGCTGCGCCAATATACGCACTTCTGAAGCCACTACTGCGAATCCGCGCCCTTGTTCTCCCGCTCTTGCCGCTTCAACTGCCGCATTGAGTGCCAATAGATTTGTTTGAAACGCAATTTCATCAATCACAGAGATGATCTCTGCAATTTTTGCAGCACTGGCACTGATATCAGACATTGAGCTAATCATCTTGTTGGCAATTTCCCCACCAGCAATCGCCAGCTGCTGAGAATTTCCTGAAAGCTCACGCGCCTGCTCTGCACTATCCGCATTGCGCTTCACGCTTATGGTCATTTGCTCCATCGAGGATGAGGTTTCTTCTAGAGTGCTCGCTTGTGCTTCAGTACGGCTACTCAAGGTTGTATTACCTGCCGCGATCTCTGATGCTCCACTTTTGATGTTGTCTCCCGCATTACGAATCTTACCCACCATAGACGAGAGCTTAGCGATTGATGTATTTACAGCATTATTGAGTTGCTCAAACTCGCCTTGATAGTCGCCTTGCATCTGCTGCGTTAAATCCCCTTGGGCAACACTTTCCAACACACGTTTCGCCTCTTTAATCGGCAAAGTTACTGAATCCATAATGAGATTCATGCCGCTTGCCACCTTGTACATGAAATCTGTGTATTCATTTTCATCGAGTCGGTTATCAAAGTTACCTTTGCTAGCATCCTCAATTAAACGCTGAACTTCATCTTCTGCTACCAGCTGCTTAGTCAGATCTTGCCACTCAATTACCGTACCCAGTTTTTGCCCATTGCCATCATGGACTGGCGTGGCAACCAAACGCATTGTTAAATCCGCAATATTTAACGAGAGTATTTGCGTACCATTAAGAGACTCTAATGTTTTCAAAAGAGAGCTATTATGTGTATCAAAAATTGATACACACTTACCTAACAAAGATTGACTATCAAATCCTGAAATCACCTGGGAGATGTCACTTTGTGCATGTTCCATCAGGCGATCCATTCCTCGATTGGTATAAATAATCTCCCCTTTAGGATCCACCAATAACATACTGGAGGATGCGTTATCCAAAGCGACTTTAATTCTTAAATGGCGATTTATCTGATCCTTTGCATCACTGACATCAAAACCTAGCTTCACACCGAGCATATTGATTGCTCGGTTTAAATCACCAATTTCACCGTTACAATCGAGCTTATTATTAACCAAGTACTCCCCTTGGGAGATCCGCATCATGGTTACCTTTAAATCTTTTAATGGCTCTATCACACGTTTTTTCAAAAAACGATCAACTTGAATATAAAGCGCAATAAAGCCGACAAGTGGTGATATTGCTAGAAATTCAATACCTAAATTCAATCCCAATATCAGCGTGCAAACCACCAGCATTAACCCTAAAGCGATGGCGCTGCTTTTATTATGTGCAGCAGTGAGGTTATTGTTCGAAATTGATTTAGGAGGCGTTAGCTGCTTTTTATTGTCACTTAATTGCGCAAAGCTCTCATTTGCAGCCTCTATTTCCTGCTCGCTTGCTTTCACACGAACAGACATATAGCTTTCAATCTTCCCTTTAATAAACACAGGGGTAATATTGGCTTTCACCCAATAATAATCACCATTCTTGCAGCGGTTTTTTATGCAGTGAGTCCATGGGCGTCCTAACTTTAGGGTTTGCCACAAGTTTTCAAAAACGGCTTCAGGCATTTCAGGATGGCGTAATATATTGTGATTACTGCCTATTAGCTCTTCCATCGAGTAGCCACTGATCTCTACAAACGATTCATTCGCATAAATAATTTTTCCTTCAAGATCCGTTTTAGTAACCAAGTATTGCTCAGCGGTTAACAGCACTTCATTTTTGGTAATTGGCATATTTAATTTCATTTTCTTATCCAATACTGAGAAAACCTAGCCTAAGTGACTGTCTTTACTCACTAAATAAACTAAGCATCCTTTGCAATTAGTCTTTAAAAGTTATTCAACACTTAACGCTTCTTGCTCTGTTTCTTGTTTAGAAAGGTTGATCGATAATTCTTCAGAATTCATCAACGCATCGATATCCATCAATACAATCATGCGCTCATCCAGCGCAACCAACCCTGTTATAAAATCCGAGTGGATGGCTCCACCCACTTGCGGCGCTGCTTGTACCTGTTGCTCAGAAAACACATACGTTTCTGCTACCGCATCAACAATAATCCCCATAATCCTTTCTGTATCACCGCTCATCACATTGATAACAATCACCACTGTTGTAGGGCTATAACTTACTTCTGGCAGAGAAAACCGCTCTCGCAGATCAATCACCGGAATAATCGCGCCCCGTAAATTTAAGACTCCCTTTAAATATTCAGGCATATCCGGCACTCTTGTTACTGGCACCCATCCTCTTAGCTCTTGCACCCGTAATATATCAATAGCGTACTCTTCATTATCCAGTAAAAAACTTAAGTATTGCTTGCCTTCAATTTCTTCTACCCCTTGATTATCATGGGCTTGCTGCGGCACACTCATTTCTACACTCCAACTAAAACGCTCTAGCGATGAGTAATTTCAGCAAGACTACAACCTGAATTACTCATTCTTATATTATTAACACTGCCAATCAGTATTTAACGCTTCAAAGCACTAGTATCTGATTGATCTTGAGAACTTAACTGCTCACAGTGGCTGATTAAGCCTGCACTATCGAGGATCAACGCGACACTGCCATCACCTAATATAGTGCCGCCGACTATGCCGGGGATTTTCTTAAAGTTTGTTTCTAACGGCTTCACCACAAACTGTTGCTGAGCAGCTAATTGATCAACGATAAAGCCGACTTTTTTTCCGACAGACTCAACCACAATAATTAACTTCACTTCCTCAATATTGTCTTGTTCTAGTTCCATCTGCTCATTATTAGCGGCATCAATGTGTTCTTTTTCATATGAGAATAAGTGCGCTAAATTTATTAAATGGATATATTCATCTCGATAATTAATAAACTCATCGTGATCAGCTAGACGTTTGATATCACCAGATTTAACTAATATTGTTTCGATAATAGAAACCAGCGGAATTACATAATTCTCTTCATTAATTTTGATTAATTGACCTTCAATTATGGCTAAGGTCAACGGCACTTTTACACTAAACGAAGTGCCATGCCCCTGGTGGGAATCAACACTAATTTGCCCCCCTAATGATTCAATATTACGCAACACCACATCCATCCCAACCCCACGCCCTGAAAGCTCTGAGAGTTGATCAACAGTAGAAAAACCCGGCTTGAAAATTAAATTCTTTAATTCATCATCACTGAGCTGTTGATCTGGCATTATTAGCTTTTTTTGGATCGCTTTTTGTTGAATTTTTTCTAAATTTAACCCTCGCCCATCGTCTATAACATCAATAACGATAAAGCCATTATGATGATAAGCATTTAATGCAATTACTCCCTTTGCGGCCTTGCCTGCATCTATGCGCTCTTGGGAAGTCTCCATACCGTGATCAAGTGCATTTCGAATAAGATGCGTTAATGGATCACCAATTTTTTCCATTACTGTTTTGTCTATTTCAGTTTGCTCACCGGTGATTTTCAAACTTACCTTTTTACCTAATTTTGAGCTAATGTCATGCACCAACCGCAAATATCGATTAAACACAAAGCTAATCGGTAACATGCGCATACGCATCACATCTTGTTGTAAGTCTCGTGTATTACTCTCCAGTTGTAATAACCCTTGCTCCAACCGCTGGTTATGCATACCAGATTTAGCGACTTCCTTTCCTGCTTGTGACAACATTGCCTGAGTGACAACTAGCTCTCCCACCCTGTTCATCAGCTCATCCAAACGCTCGATATCAACTCTGACAGAGTTAATTTCTGCCCCTTGATGCTTTGTAGCTTTGCTTTTCGCAGGGTCCGCCTCTTTTGCAGGCGACTTTTTACCTGCGTCTGATTTCAGTGGATCCCCATCGCACACATCAACAAGGTTGGCTGTCGCCGCATCACTGTCATTTAAGGTATCTTGCAAAGCCTGTGGAACAGCTTGCTCTTTATTTTCATTGCCTGGTTCATTCTGTGCAGCGTTTGAGGCTGTCGCTTTATCTGTATCAGTTTCAATCTCAACGGCTAAGTCTACGCTCGCTTGCACAATATTTTTTGGTGCATAGCGGCTAGGTGTTATTTCAATATCACTAAAATCTTCTACCCATTCAAACACTTCATTAATTTGCTCACGAATATATTCAGTAGTTTGATCGAGCTCCTGTGTATTAAGTGTGAGCACCCAAGAGATATATAACTGCTCTGAATCGAACTGATCTTTACTCGGTAACTGATCATAAACTACGGTAATTGAAACGGGCGCTATCTCAGCCAAAGCCTCGAAAATAAACATCGGCTCATTGCCGCTTTGCAGGATCTGAGGCTTAGGAGAGAAATTAATCTGCCATTCTATTACGGCGCCTTGCTGCTCAAGGCTGCTAACTTCAGTGAGCTCTAAGGACTCTTCTTGCTCCTCATCATGATCAATAGCAGCTTGGTTTTCATTGCTTGTCTCTTCTTGCAAATTAAGCGCTAAAATGTGCTCTAGCTGCTTACTTACAGCGTCTATTTGAGTTGTATTTTGTGGCTCATCTTGCTCCGTCGCACGTAGCATGTTTCGCAAGATATCAACAGATTCTAAGAGCACATTGATAATTTCGTCGTCAACTTCAATTGTCAGTTTTCGAATTTCATCCAATAAGGTTTCGACGTTATGAGTGAAGGCCGCTACATCGACAAACCCGAAAGTACCAGCTCCTCCTTTGATAGAGTGCGCAGCTCTAAAAATACTATCCACTTGTTCAGGGTCATTATCAAAGGCCAACAAACAGGACTCCATCAAATCAAGGCCTTCGTAACTCTCCTGTAAAAATTCACCAATAAATTGGCTCAGATCAACACTCACTTTGGCTTACCACATAATAAGTTGACAGTGCTCAGTAGCTTATCTGGATCAAAAGGCTTTACTAACCATCCTGTAGCACCTGCTTGCTTGCCAGAGCGCTTCATATCATCAGTTGCTTCTGTGGTAATAATTAAGATAGGTGTAAAACGAAAATCTTCCATCTGCCGCAACTCACGACAGAGCTCAATGCCATCAATAATGGGCATATTCACATCTGTTAGTACTAAATCAAACTTTGCATCTTGGGCGATATCTAGGGCATTTTCTCCGTCTGATGCATCTAAAACGTTATGCCCTTCCTGTGACAAAATTTCCTTAAGCATTGAGCGTAAAGAAACCGAGTCGTCGACTACTAATATCGAAGCCATTGAGTGCTCCCCATTTCAAATCTTACTCTGCACTTGTTTCTAGTAATTGAATAAACCCCAATTTGCGTGCAACGGTATTTAAGGTTTCGTTACTACCAAGCCAACTCACATCCATATCCTGTTTTTTGGCCTCTATCAGTAAAAAAAACAGCAATTGCACTCCTGAGCTATCGATTTGGCGTAGCTCTTTAGGATCTATTTGGAGCACCTGCTTCTTTACTAACGACTTAAACAACTGAGTTTCACAGTGCTTAATATTCCCAATTGTCATGTTTTCTGGCAGTTCAATACTGCAAAATTCTTCCATAAACATTCTCTATTTACACAGACATAAAAGGCCTTTTAATACCAGCAAACCAACGCTGAAATTATTTCGAACCAATAAGAAAAATATAGCTTGTTCTAAATATCTCTTTTTTGCAGGACCATTCATCCTATATCCCTAATTTAAAGATAGACAAGGATTGCGTAAATTCCAGAAAACACAGTGAATTAACTAAGATTTATTTATTGTTAATATTGTTAACAGCTAGCTATTGAAGGCATAAATTGAAGGGAATATGAGAGGTACTACAGAACGACTTCTAGCTCATTGTATTGCACAATCAGTGCAAGCTGCAGGCAACTTACATTCGTGTAAATCACCACACAGCTTTAAGGGTAACTCTAATGATGAGCTGCTTTTTAATCCTTATACTTTTTTTGAGGTTATTTTGATATTAGTGCAATGTTTTTACTAATCTTAAAAGCTGGATAAACTGATGACGGTAACCAAATTCATCTTTTGTGTTTGCACTACCGGCTAATTGAATAACACTGTCCCATGAATAATCACGCAAATGCCTGCTATTTCTTAGTTTTTCTGCAAAAGCCGTTGCCGCTATTGCTAATTTAAAGCTATCACTCGTCTTCGTTAATGAGTCGTTGGATTTTAATAAAATAGGTTTTACGATCTGTTGCGATGCTACATTGAACTGCTTCTTAAATCGCAGCTTTATAAAACCCAGCTCAGCAGGCTTAACTCTCTCTGTTTTAGTTGTATTTTGATAGCGCAATTTATTTGCCTCATCATTTTGCGCATAATACAACTCATAAATTGCGGTCACGCTTTGTCCTGAACCCATATCACCGGCATCTTTTTTATCATCAATAAACTCACGATTGGTTAATGCACGGTTTTCATAACCCAACAAACGATAACTAGATACTACACTGGGATTAAACTCCAATTGCACTTTTGTATCGTAAGCGACAGTGACAAAATTGGCCCGCATTTGTTGAACCAAAACCTTATTCGCCTCCTGTAAACTATCTATATATGCGGCATTACCATTCCCAGCATTTGATAAAGACTCCATCAGATGATCGTTATAATTACCTTGCCCAAATCCAAGGACGCTCAAGTTAACGCCAGTTTTGCTAAGCTTAGTTATGTAAGCCTCCATATTTGAAGGATCACTCATCCCCACATTAAAATCCCCGTCAGTGGCTAGCAATACTCTGTTGACAGCATCTTTTTGATAATTTACAGCAGCTAACTCATAAGCAAGTGCCAAACCATCACTTCCATGAGTCGACCCACCTGCTCGTAATTGATTAATTACGCGCATAATTTTTGCTTGCTGATTACCAGATGTTGCATTGAGGACCATGTTGGCACTCCCTGCATAAGTCACTATAGAAACACAATCTTGCGCTGTTAATTGCTTGGTAAACATTGCCAGTGATTTTTGAAGCAGAGGGAGTTTATTAGTACTAGCCATTGAGCCGGAAACATCAATTAAAAAAACAATATTACTACCCGATTTAACTTCAACGTCCTTTGCCTGCAATGCAACCTTTAATAATTTTGTTTGCTTGTTCCAAGGTGTACCTGTTAGCTCGTAATTAACGCTGACAGGGACTGATTCCGCATAAGGTTTTAGGTACTGGTAATCAAAGTAGTTAATTATCTCTTCTGTTCTAACAGCATCTTTTGGAGGCAAGCCACCTTGGTTAATATAGCGCCTTACGTTTGCATAGCTTGCTGTGTCAACATCAACACTGAAAGTGCTTACTGGTCGTTTTAACACATCAACAAAACGATTTGGGTTAATCAATTGATACTTTTCATTGCCGCTATTAAACTCCTGCAATTCGCTCACAAAAGCACTATCGTGATTAACAACTGGTGATTGCTGAGCATATGACATTTCTGCCATTGCTATACGTTTTTCACCCTGCTGCTTATGTAACAAAGGTGCTGTGACACGCTGATTTTGTACAGTCTGTTTAGATAGTAGTTGTTTTGCATTGCGTTCATACTGCTGATCAATCTCAACCGTTTGGTGAGTGTTGATTGCATTACATTGGGCCGCCACTGCACCTCCATATAAACCCAGCGCGATAGGGGCTAAATATTTCACCCCAGCTCCAAACGAGAAATGCTTTCTCGCTGTTACTATTTTTCCTTCGACCGTTTTCTTACTTTCAACTGTCTTCTTGCTATCAACCGTCTTCTTTCCTAAAACAATGACACTTCTCATATTCACTCCTTACAGACTAAAAGATAAAAAATCCTTAATGACTGCGAGTCAGTGTATTTGTATTAGCCCCTAGTATTAATTCCAGCTTGCTCGTAAAATGGGTCTTCAATTAGATAGAAAGTTATGTTATGGCCAATTTGTACAGCAAAGTCCACCGATTAAAATCTCTCGGCTGGACTTGGCAACATTTTTTACAACAAATTGACAGTATTTATCCTGCTGGCATCGATGAAAAGACACTCTTTTCTTTATATCGCAATCCACATAGAAAGGCTTCTAGCCATATAAGTAAACTGATCACCACATTACACGAGCGAGAATTTCCCTCGCCTTTCCCTAAAGAAACTGAAAGCTTACTAAGCCTATATAATCGACGGATCTTCTCAGATAACCACAAAGATAACATTCAGGATATAGAGGACCTACTTTGCTTCGTACAAGAAGATGTAAAGTATGGCTCTGTTTTAAGGAGGGCCCGTATACACTGGCTAATCGGGGATATTCACCTAGACCAGATTCCAAACTTTAGGAACAATGGGCAAAGCGATCTTTTAAAACAGGCTAAAGATAACGCACTAATACATTACCAAAACTGCTACCAGCTTTTGCTCCAAGTAACTGATCAGCATGCAATTGATAGCTTTACATTGTATAAGGTTAAACAAAACATGCTTGCATGCTATCTAAACAGCTTACACGCAGCTGATCGCTACCATGATCAATCACTATTGCAATATTTAGATAAAACCGATTTCATCAACGCCAGTAAAGCGGTATTAAAAAAAGAGCCTTACCAATGGATAATTGCTAGAAACGGACTTCGCTTTAGCGCCATCACCAAAAATTTAAATGATTGCAAATTCTTTTTTGACGCGCTAATTTCATCTAATAAAGCCTTTAGAGACCCTCACTACAAACCACTAGGCGCACCTGCTATAAAGCAAAGTGAGCAATTTTCATGGGCAATTAAACAATTGAGCTTATGATGTTCAAAATAAAAAACTGAGTATTCCAATGAGTAATAAAATCAAATTTCTACCAACATGCGCACTCTTTGTTTTTATTTTAACGGCTATAACAGCGTGTGGCCTAAACACAGAAACTAATCCTAGCTCATCGCAAACCTCTGAGTTACAAAACCCAGGGTCACAATCTGCAGAACCACTAACCCAGCAAGATAGTCATGAACAATTAAAACCAGAAAGCCTAGATACTCTTCAACAACGTCAACAAACTAAACGCAAAGAGTCGCAACGCGCACATTCACCTGCCGCAAGAAAAACAACACCTCTTGAAATAGAAGAAGATGATATGCCAAGGCTGGATTGAACCAAGAAAACTCGAAATACAAACCTCTTACATTCAATTTTTGAACAACACTAATAGAATAGCGCTATAAATTAGTCTGATAGCTTGTGTTCTATGCGCTATAAATCCGCTTCTAGCACGGGTATAATTGCGCACTTTCATTCAACGTTTTTAGTAGGATACACATGACTATTCGCACACGTATTGCACCTTCTCCAACGGGAGACCCACATGTTGGCACAGCCTATATTGCTTTGTTTAACCTAGCATTCGCCAGACAACAAGGTGGTAAATTTGTTTTGCGTATTGAAGACACAGATCAAACACGCAGTACTGCCGAATCTGAAAAAACTATTCTCGACTCATTGCGCTGGCTAGGACTTGATTGGGATGAGGGACCTGATGTCGGCGGCGAATACGGGCCTTACCGCCAGAGTGAGCGAAAAGATATTTATGCTAAATACGCTCAACAACTACTCGATGAAGGCCACGCTTTTAAATGCTACTTAACAGCGGATGAGTTAAATGACATCAGAAACTCACGTCGCGAACAAGGTTTACCCGCGCCTCTTCAACAAGATGCCTTAGCATTAAGTACTGAGGAGCAACAAAAACGCGAAGCTGCTAACGCACCTTTTGTTATTCGAATGAAAATTCCAACCCAAGGCGTGTGCGAATTCGATGACATGCTGCGCGGCAAAATAGAAATTGAATGGAATATGGTTGATGCGCAGATCTTGTTGAAATCTGACGGTATGCCTACTTACCACTTAGCTAATGTTGTTGATGATCACTTAATGAAAATCACTCACGTACTGCGCGGTGAAGAATGGATCAACTCTGCTCCAAAGCACCAACTTCTCTACAAATATTTCAACTGGGACATGCCGACTCTGTGCCATATGCCATTGCTACGCAACCCGGATAAATCAAAACTTTCAAAGCGTAAAAACCCAACTAGTATTTTATACTACAAGCGCATGGGCTATATGCCTGAAGGCTTACTAAACTACTTGGCACGTATGGGCTGGTCTATGCCGGATGAGCGTGAAAAGTTCACCCGCAAAGAAATGTTCGACAATTTTGATATTCAAAGAGTGTCATTAGGCGGTCCTATCTTCGATCAAACAAAACTAAGCTGGCTTAATGGCTTATGGGTACGTGAAAATTTAACCACTGAAGAATTTGCACTCGCATTTCAACAATGGGCATTAAACCCTGAGTACTTAATGCAAATTATTCCTTTGATTCAACAAAGAGTCGAAAAGTTCTCTGATGTTGCACCACTTGCCAACTTCTTTTTATCTGGAATGCTAGACCTTAATGAAGAAGACTTTAAACATAAGTCACTCACCATTGAAGAGATCAGAAAGATTTTACAGTTCTCAGTTTGGCGTTTAGATACCCACAACCAATGGGATAAAGACTCACTATTTAGCGAGTTAAAATCACTTTCAGAACAAATGGATTTAAAAATCCGCGACTTGCTCTTCCCACTATTTGTGGCTATTTCCGGTACCAGCCAAAGCGTATCAGTTGTCGACTCTATGTCTATTTTAGGCCCAGATATGAGCAGAGCAAGAGTGCGCCATGCACTTAACACTTTAGGCAGCGCCTCTAAAAAAGAAGCTAAGCGTTGGGAGAAAGAGTACAAAGCTTTATAAAAGAGCCGCTTTAGCTTTACAGTTTTTAATAGCTAACCTTGCACACTTGCGATTAAAATATTAAGCAATTGCATAGTTAGCTATTGATTTTAATCTCGAATATGGGAAAATACGCGCCTCTTGAGACTACAAGCTTATTTAGCTTATACCTCAAGCACCAGAAATGGGGCCATAGCTCAGCTGGTAGAGCGCAACGCTGGCAGCGTTGAGGTCAGGAGTTCGACCCTCCTTGGCTCCACCATCTTGCATCATTTGCACCTCAAGCAAACTAAACACCAACTCATACCACTCAATTGGAAAGGCAAAAAAAACCGCATATAAGCGGCATTTTTATTAACTTTACTTTACAACGAACACTATTTTTAAAAATCGTCTTCGTTATACTCCTCATCACTAGCACCATCTGACACTGCTTTCTCACGATTCCCAAGATAAGCCTCACGAACAAACAGATATTCATCACCCGAAATCAATGACTCCGCTTGGAACAAGCGAGCTCGCCCATCTATCAGCCGTGTACCATATCCAACATTTCGAGTGGGAACATGCTCTACATATCGCCACGCATCTAACGGCACAAAAGAAGCTGGTGCATCACGTAATGTACTCGGTCCAAACAACGGCATTACCAAATAAGGCCCCGCTGGAACCCCCCATGCACCTAATGTTTGACCGAAGTCTTCAGAGTGTTTTTCCAACCCCATACCAGAAGCCACATCAATCACACCACCTAAGCCAATGGTAGAATTAAAAACAACTCTAGAGAAATCCACAGCTGCATCTCTCAGCTTTAGCTGAAGAACATTATTCACCAATGTACCAACATCACCAATATTGCCAAAAAAGTTGCCTACTCCTTTTTCAACAACATCAGGTGTTACAGCTTTATAGCCTTTAGCCAGCGGCTTCAATGCAACAGAATCGACCAAGGAGTTAAAACCGTAAACCTTACGATTCACACTTTCAAAAGGATCCGAGCTCTGCTGAGCACTCTGATGGAATGAGATCGACATCAAAACACCAAAAACGATAAATTTAGCTTTTTTCACCCGATAACCCCAAATCATTAAAAGTGCACTTTATCATAAAATATTTAAATAAAGCCTATAAAGAAGCTTTAAATCACTCAAAAAAAAAGGCCTCCGAAGAGGCCTTTCTACTTTCAATCTATATTAGAAAGAAACAGAGTAACGTACAACTACTGCATCTTTCTTAGCAACTGCTTCAGCGTTATCATTGAAGTTAACTGCTGAGATTGCAACTGCTGCATTTCCGCCCAAAGCGTAAGAAGCAGAAACAGAAACTGCTTTTTGCTTATCATCGTTAGCGTCAAGCTTCTTAGTTTCGAATTGAGCAGCTAGTGTTAGCTTATCAATTGAGTACTTACCAGAAACAGCTACGTAAGAAGAAGTATCTTCAACATCAGTGAAAGAAACACCTACTGCACCAGCGCCGAATTTGTATTCGCCAGAGATACCAGCTTGTGTTTTACCGTTAGCACCAGCTGTTTCGCCAACACCTGCAGTCACACCGAATACATCTGTATCGTAAGATACCATTGCGCCGTAACCATTCTCGCCACGTGCATCATTTGTATCAACGTTACCCATACCAACAGAGAACTTAAGACCGTTTAGGTCGTTTGACTCGTACTGAAGACCTGAATGATCCCACTCAGTACCAACGATACCTAGCTCATCACCACGAATTGAAACGTAAGCAGTACGATCTTCAACGTTTGCAGCCGGGCTATCAGCCTGACCCATTACAACCTTACCAAAATCACCAGCAACATATAGCGCAGCTTTTTGAGTTGTAACATCGTTAGAACCAGTTCCGTCAAAACGTAGGAAGTAACCAGCTGTTAGGCCGCTATCCATAGTTTCTTCGCCTTTAACACCGAAACGGATACGTGTGATATCACTGTTAATTTTAGTGTCTTTTTCTTTTACGATGTCATAACGAGCTTCACCGAAAAGTGTAGCGTCAGCTTGAGCAACCATTGGTGCAGTCATTGCGCCAGCTACTGCTAGAGCGATAATTGACTTTTTCATTTAATTTTCCCCTTAAATATTCAACATACTAGTAGTGAATGTTTTATTTCTAGTTTTCTTTTAATGCGTTATCCAACTTGAGTATAGTCGTTAATGCACTGAAAAAATACTATATATTTAGAATAATTTAAATACATCTACACTTTTTTAATGTGATATCTGCATTTATATTCAAATTGTTACTGCAAGTTGTTAACAAATTAGATGCTAGGAAAAATACTTAACATCTAAGTGTCTATACATTTGCATTAAATTTTGCGGCATTACATCACAAGGTAAGCGATAGTGCAACCCTTTAAAAAAGTTCCCTTTATTTTTAATAATTATATTTTTTCCTACAGCCCACCATTCTTAGCGGCTGATTTCACGCCATTTTTGACGTATGCGTTTCTCAGAGACTGTCTCAATGGTTTTTATCTGCTGAGAAAATAACGATATTCGATATTCCTCTATTAGCCATTTAAAAGACTCTAATTCTGGTAAAACTTCTTCATTTTTTTTCGCAGCCTCCAAGCGGCTCCACAGCGCTTGCTCCAGCTCATTTAACTGCGCCGTTAACAGCTTCTGCCTTGGCAACTCTCTTTGGTACTTTTCCAATCGAATTTCAATGCTTTTCATATATCTTGTGTATTGATCCAATCTATACCACGAGATATCGCTTAAGTAGTCTTTATTAAACAATCTATCTAACTGACTTTTTATATCAGAAGTAATGGTAATGGTGGTTAACAATTGAGAACCATTCAATTGCTTGTGTAATAGATGATATTGCTTATGCAGCTCGTGCACACGCATTGCAATTTTTTTCACCCAAGTATTAAACAGCTCGCTGTTTTTAACTTTATTCACACAGGCAAGATACGCTTCTTGTGTACGCGGCAACTTCTCTTCAAGCAACAGCGCCTCACGTAAAGCGAATGAATTAATTTCATTTTCAAGCAAAGTTTTGTTGAATATCTTTCCTGCAAATAAAGTGCTTTCAGTTATATAAGGAATTTGATTACGCGCTTTCTTTGTAGACCCTGACAGTAATTTACTCGCAAAAAATGTAATCGCCTTAACACTTAATTGCTTTGAATACTCCTTGTTCATCGTTAACACTAAATCTACACTTTCTTTAACTAGCTTAAGAGCTGGCCATGCAGTGACTGTTATCCCCCCTTGAATGACTTCAATGGATTCTGGTAATTGATCAAAATCCCAAGATGTTAAACCTGTTTCACCCCAAACTTGATCAGCTTGTTCTTGTAGCTCGCTGTCTATCAAGTCAGAAAACTGATGGGTTAAACTCTCAATATCTCTGCTTTGTGCAATTGGCTCAGGTTTATTACCAATGAGCTTTATATTGAAGCGTAAATGGTCATCAGGGTCCTGCCCATCAAAATCCTCTTTTTGCAGTTTCACACCCGTCATACGTAACAGCTGATGAATTAACTTCTCAATAAGATTACCTTCTGCAAAGGGAGTACTTTCAAGAAATGCATCCACATAATCAGGGATGGGGACAAAGTTTTTGCGCTTACTCTTAGGCAATGACTTTAATAATGCAATACAACGCTCTTTTATCAACCCTGGTACCAACCATTCAAGTCGATCACGATCAAACTGCTTTAACAAGGCAACTGGTAAATGAAGAGACACGCCATCATCTTTACTCGTAGGGTTAAAATGATAGCTTAAGGCTAGCTCAACTCCTTTAAAGCTCAAATTATCGGGATAATCACTTTCACGAACATGATCACTTGAGCGCTGCAATATATCTGTTTCTTGCAAAAACAATACTTTAGCATCGTTTTTTTCAATTTTCTTACGCCATTTTTCAAATCCAGCCCCATTAACAATGGGGTTATCACTCAAAGAGGCTATTTTCTGAGCATAGAAATCATGGAGTGTTTCTTCATCAACTAACAAATCTCGGCGCCTAGACTTTGCTTCTAGTTGCTCAACCTGCTCAAGTAGCTGCTGATTGTGTTTATAGAAGTGACCTTTTGTATAATAATGCCCTTCAACCAATGCGCTACGTATAAAAATTTGTTGGCTTATAACAGGATCAATTGATCCATAGTTTACTGTTCTTTTTTGTACTACCACTAAACCATACAGCACGACCTGCTCGTAAGCCGTTACTTGTGCCCGCTTCTTTTGCCACTTAGGCTCATGATAGCTTTTCTTAATAAGATGCCCAGCTAAAGGCTCTATCCAACTAGGCTCAATTTTAGCGGCAACCCGCCCAAAGAGCTTGGAAGTTTCTACTAGCTCACTCACCATGACCCATTTAGCTGGTTTTTTATATTGTGTAGATGCTGGAAAAATGTAGAAACGCCGGTTTCGAGCCCCTAAAAACTCTCTGTTTTCTTGCTTAAAACCAATATGACTCAGCAATCCTGAAAGTAAAGAGACATGCACTGATTGATAACTCGCATCCTCCTCCTTACTCTCATAGCCCAAAGACTTACAGGCCAAATGCAATTGGCGGTGCACATCTCTCCACTCACGCATGCGCATGAAAGATAAAAACTGCTTGGTACAGAATTTTCGCAACTGGTTACTGGATAAAGTTTGTCGCTGTTCTTCAAATGCATTCCAAAGATTCACAAAGCTAACAAAATCCGAGTCTTCATCTTGATGCTCTCGGTGAGTTTGATCAGCTACTTGCTGTTTGTCGATCGGGCGCTCTCTTGGATCTTGAACACTTAGTGCACTCGCTATAATAAGGACTTCTTTGAGCGCACCTTGACGATTAGCTTCGATTATCATCCGACCAATACGGGGGTCTACCGGTAACTTTGCTAGTTGACGCCCAAGCCCTGTCATCTTCTTTTGCTTGGTTACTGCACCTAGCTCTTCTAATAATTTAAAACCATCGGTTATGAATCGACTATCAGGCGGGTCTATAAACGGAAACTGTGCAATATCACCTAGCTTTAAATTTAGCATCTGCAAAATAACAGCCGCTAAATTAGTCCGGCGGATTTCAGCATCGGTAAACTCAGCACGTGCCACAAAATCATCTTCGGCATACAGACGAATACAGGTGCCTGGAGCAATACGTCCGCAGCGTCCAGCCCTTTGGTTAGCACTGGCTTGTGAGATACTTTCAATTGGCAGTCTTTGCACTTTTGAGCGATAACTATACCTAGAAATTCTTGCGACGCCCGTATCAATAACAAAGCCTATTCCAGGTACTGTTACAGAAGTTTCCGCTACGTTGGTTGCAAGTATGATTCTTCTACCGGTTGAAGCGCCATCAATCTGAAATATTTTATTTTGCTCTTTTGCACTTAGCCTGGCATACAAAGGCATTACATGGCAGTGGCGAAGCTGAGCTTTGCGCAACGCTTCTGCTGCTTCACGTATTTCTCGCTCCCCTGAAAAGAAAACTAAAATATCGCCAGGGCCTTGGTTAGAGCGTTTGCGATGCAGCTCTATAATTTCATTTACAGCACTAAGCACACCTTCTATTTGAGTAAGCTCTTTTTGGGGTGCTTCATCAACCACATTACTTTGAGCTAGTAGTGGCCTATATTTTATGTCAACCGGAAAGGTTCTTCCCGATACTTCAATAACAGGTGCTTTATCGAAATGTTCAGAAAACCTTTGTAGATCGATTGTTGCAGAGGTAATAATTATTTTTAAGTCTGGTCTTTTTTTAACTATACGCTTGAGATAACCTAATAAAAAATCAATATTCAAGCTTCTCTCATGGGCTTCATCAATAATAATGACTTCGTATTTATCCAGCATTGCATCATGCTGTGTTTCAGCAAGCAAGATACCGTCAGTCATTAATTTGATTAACGATGCATCCGTTACTTGCTCTGTAAAACGTACTTGATAACCGACTTTGTCCCCCAAGCGACTATCTAGCTCTTGTGCAATACGTGTTGCAACCGTTCTAGCTGCGAGTCTGCGCGGTTGCGTATGCCCAATAAGCCCTCTAACACCTAAACCTAACTGTAAACAAATTTTAGGAAGCTGAGTGGTTTTACCAGAGCCTGTTTCACCGGCAATGATAACAACTTGATTTTCCTGTATAGATTGCGCAATTTTCTCAGCGTGCTCTGCAACAGGTAGATCGGCTAACGCTACTTTACCGACACTTGCATGCCTTTTTTCAATACGTTTTTCAGATTCCTCTAGCTGCTGCAAAAGTTGCTCGCGCATCCTATCAGTATCTTTGCCCAGTTTTTCCCGATGGGATATCTGAGTCAATTTATGGCGTAGTTTGGCACTCACTTTGGTTTCGCACAAAGCAAGTCTTTGGCGTAATACAGCTAGATCGGTCAAGGTAAAATCTCAGGATAAAATGCGTGAAGCAAAATAAATAAAGTGGCAATTATATTGTCTGATCAGCGATCAAACCAGTTTTTTAAAAACACTTCGGGTATTAGTGTTGAAAACTAATTTACTGTCATCGATAAAAGCTGTAATCATATGTAAACGAATGGCTGGATTTAACCTTCTGTTATTTAGAAGGTTAAATAGAGAATTAAAGAAATAATGATTAAACAATGCCTTTGCTATATTTTTGATCAACTACGTCAGCTAGTTCAAATGTAATCAATTCACCTGTTTCAATTGCGTTCCACTGCTCATTCTTGGTCAAAGGCTCAGTAGCAACAACTGTCACTTTATCTGTAATTGAGGTTTCATTTTTAAAATCAACAGTGACATCACAATCTTTTAAACTGGCTTCGCCAAACGGTGCTTTACGTGTAATCCACCATAACTTTGTTGTGTTATAAGCAAATAAGAATTCAGATTCCCCAAATAGCATATTAAACACACCAAGCTCTCTGAGCTTTTCACAGCACTGGTGAATAAAATCACTTAACACTTTGGGATCACTAGGTCTTGTTTTAAACGTTTTACGTAATTGATCCATCAACCAGCAAAAAGCATATTCACTATCAGTGTTACCCACTGGCAAATAAAACTCTAATGGCAAATTAAATAAACGTGTATCGAGCTGACCGTTATGTGCAAATGTCCAAATATAACCCCAGAGCTCTCTTGAGAATGGATGCGTATTTTCCAGATTGACTTTGCCTACATTCGCTTGACGTATATGACTGATCACTAACGTACTTTTAATTGGATGACTTTTGATAAACTCTGCAATTTTAGAGCTACAGCTCGGATCAGGATCATGAAAACTACGCTGCCCTTTTCCTTCGTAAAAAGAGATACCCCAGCCATCTCTATGGGGCCCTGTTTCACCACCGCGCTGCATTAAACCCGAAAAACTAAAACAAATATCAGTAGGTACATTTGCACTCATACCCAGTAATTCACACATTAAAATTTCAACTCCAACTTTGTCGTATTTTCATCAATTCTTTTGGAATTAGATGAATCTCTTTTGTTGCGCTCAATTTTATCAGTTTCCTCAGATATTTGTGCCGCTATTTCGGTATCTCCTTGTATATCACTCTCATTCATCGCTTTATTATCGACAAGCTCTTCATCAGGTAAAATTCTAACGATAGAAGAGATTGATGGTCTTTCATGGTTCTCACCTAAAAGCGGCTCTTCAGTTCGCCTATCTTTCCCTTCTATCAATTCGATCTCATTTTCTAGTGTTTCATTTTGCATATCACATTGTGCATCCAACTCATCGAGAAACTCTAAGCCTTCCATATAACTTAACACGCCCAAATCATCTAAAGCATGCTTGTCATCTTCTGCTTTTTGCTCATTATTATCCGCATTTGTTTCTTCAGGTTGAATTTCAGCGCTTTCACTTAGATGCTGATCATCAGCTTCAAGCTCTTCAGCTTTTGATACTTGTAAGTCAGGATCGGTAGCTAGATCATCTGACGCACTGTCATTTCCTTTACCCGAGTGGTCTAGCGTAATTTTATTGGGTAGGTTATCGATGATATCAAGCTCAATTTCATCAGCAATTTTGGCCTGCTCAACAGATTTATCGTTGATAGAGATAAGACTTTCACGACGCTCCCCAATAAACTGAGAATGACTATCCGTGATCAATTCTAAGCTGGTGACACTGGCAACGACTCTACCCCCGGATAAAATATGCAAATAATCACAGTGCACCTCACCTTCAAGCAAACCGCTGACAGTAATATTTTTAGCTTTGATGTAACCTTTGACAAACCCTGTGCGCCCAATAGAGACATCTTCAATGGAGCTAATTCGCCCTTCAATATTACCATCCACATGTAACTTACCCGTGATAGTCATATCGCCAGAGATTTTATTATCTCTTGAAATGATAGTTAGTGCTGTACGCTTTGGTTCAGCGGATACAGATTTTTTAAAGAAGCCCATTTTACCGATTCCACTTGAGTAAAAATATTTTCAAAATTTGCGATATTCCATTTAACAAAGGGTGCTGGGTTAATTGCTTTTGCAAGGTAGAGAAGCTCATAGTGCAGATGTGGGCCAGTTGATTGGCCCGTATTACCACTTTCAGCTATCTTTTGTCCTTTATGTACGTATTCACCGCGCTTCACAAAGTATTTATTTAAATGTGAGTAGCTAGTTTCAAAGCCAAAGCTATGGTTTAGTTTAATGAATTTACCACTGCCGTTTCGCCTTTCAGCCATTTCCACTATACCATCAGCAGGTGCATAAATAGGGGTGCCAACTAACACTTTATAATCAATCCCTTTATGCATCGCTCTAGTCTTTTTGATTGGGTGGTAACGCATACCAAAACCATCATTGACGCGAATAGCCTTAACCGGTAATCCATTGGGTATTGTGTTAAGAAGAAATATTCTTTGTTTAACAAGTTCAGAAAGTCTTGCAAACCTATCTTCGTTTAAATGCAAAGGTGCATTAAGATTCAACATCCCTTCAAGATCATCTAAACTTTTATCAAGAATTAGTACGTTTTCCTTAAGCGCATTATTTTTTTGCTCAACTCTGATATTTTCAGCGCGCAAACTATCTCTTTCACTTTGAGTTTGAGTTAATGTTTGTTTAAGTTTAGGAATACTACTTGTATCAACAATGAGCTTATCGCGCTCAGATATAATCATCTCGATACGCTCTTTCAACACATCAATACGCGCATTTTCTTTCTCTAGGAAATCTTTTTGCTGAGCGACTCCTTGAAACACTTTTGTCAGCTCATCTAATTCTAGTTTGTATTTTTGCTGGGTACCTAATAAATCGTTGTATTGATCGTTGAGGGATTCATGAGACTCTTCCAGAGCTTGAAGGTTATCAGTTGTTTGCACCCACAACCAATTACTTAATACAACATAGGATAACGCTAAAACGAGCACTGCTAGCGCAAAATAACGCGCAATTTTGCTCATTGAGAATTGTTTGGAGCCTGCCCCTGTCGTCAGGGTTATAACCATATTTGTCTTCAATCTTATCTAACCTAACACTATAACGTTCAGTTCAATCACGAGTAAACACATCTCCATGCATAACTATTTATAAGAAGCCATTAGCTTATAAGAAGCCATTAACATTCAACAAATCACTTAGTTTTTATCTTACCGTTCAAATATATTGAGATCTCATCCAATTTTAGCAAATTTATAATCAACGTGAGCGTTTGCACAGTCATTATCGTCAGTATTTGATTATTTATTGCCAATTATAATGAGAACGCGCAAGCTTAAGCTTCTTGTGAAGCTAAACGCACTACTAATATCTAATTTAAAAGGAACCACGAATTAAAGAACTTGCGAATAAAGCAGCTACCTTTTTAAACCGATACTTTGAATTTTTAATAGACATCTTGAACCAGCCAAGAGCCTGCGCTCTTTATAGGCTGGTACTAAAGTAAAAAGTTCAAAGATGTAACACTTAAATGCAATTTAATGTTTAATGACGTTGTAACAAGGAACGTACTTTTCATAATCCAACTTCATACGCTTTTGCGCGACGAAAGCTGCCAGCAGATTATCCAACTTATCCATCAATGCATCATCCCCACTGAGTGAAAACGGGCCAAACTGGTTAATCGCTTTGACAGCCGGCTCTTTCACGTTACCAGCGACTATGCCTGACATTGCACGACGCAATTGCGCAGCCAGTATGTAGTCTTCTTGGTCTGCATGTAAATTTAAAGCAGCCATTGCTTCGTGCGTGGGTTCAAATGGTTCTTGAAACTCACTTGGGATATGCAAATCCCAATTAAAGTGAAAAGACTCTCCTTGTTCTTTACGATAGCTATGCACTTCTTTTAAATGGCTTTGCATAGCCACGGCTACCGCTTGTGGATCATTGACAATTATTTGATATTTACGACTGGCCTCTTCGCCAATTGCCGCTTTTATAAACGCATCTATCTGCTCAAAATACGCTTGCGAACCATCGGGACCGGTAAAAATGAATGGGAACGGGATTCCTGCATTTTTAGGGTGTAGCAAAATCCCAAGCATATAGAGAATCTCTTCCGCTGTGCCTGCTCCACCTGGGAATACGATAATTCCATGACCTAATCTGACAAAAGCCTCTAACCTTTTCTCGATATCTGGGAAAATCACCAGCTCATTAACAATAGGGTTGGGCGATTCAGCGGCGATAATACCGGGCTCAGTCAGACCAACATAGCGCGGATTCGTAACACGTTGCTTTGCATGTGCTATCGCAGCGCCTTTCATTGGTCCTTTCATAGCTCCAGGGCCACAGCCCGTACAAATATTATAAGCTCTCAACCCTAACTCATAACCTACTAATTTAGAGTAATCATATTCTTTGCGCTGTATAGAGTGACCTCCCCAGCAAACGACTAAATTGGGTTTTACATTAGGTTTGATAAGATCAGCATGGCGAAGAATATGAAAGACTGTATTTGTGAGGTTTTCAGAGGCAGACAGAGAAGCACTGGTTTGATCTAACTCATCACCGATGTAAAGCAGATCTCTTAATACGGCAAAGAGATGTTCACGAATCCCAAGTATAAGCTCTCCATCAACAAACGCATTAACCGGTGCATTCTTTAGATTGAGCATCACACCTTGATGCTTTAGCTCAATTTGAATATCAAAATTTTTAAACTTTTCCAACACATCACTTGTGTTATCTTCATTGCTTCCTGTATTCAACACCGCAAGCGAGCACTGACGAAACACATGGTATAATCGGTTATCAGCCGCTTCTTTTTGTAACTGAGCGACCTCATAAGGAGAAAGGGTATCTAAACTATCAAGCGGTTTTACACTGGCATCTATATATTGCTGGGTTGTCATAAATATACTACTCCTCAATAAAACTGAAGAGATGACCTTACAAAGCATTCAATAAATAGCGAACAGCTTTGCTGTCTATACCTTTAAGTCATATTCTAAATATCTTCGAAATGACTTTATTGGTTCACCTTCGGCCATCTATAAAGCTTAGCTATCAACCTTTAAACCCCAATATATACGAGTACCAATTTACGAGTACCGACTAATGACAAAAGAGGAATACACCCCTGTGAGGACTTACTAGTCAATAACTAAAATAAACTAACATTTAATTAAACTATATTACGTAAACCTCAAACTAACAAGTTTCTTAAGCTTTTAGACTCACTATAAAACCTCTTTGAAACAAAAGCTTATCAACAACAACTCGCTTAACACCCTCCTCATCGGCTCTCTCAGCAACGGTTGTTATTCGTTTATCTTTAGCGTTAACACTCATAATCCAGATACAAATCCGTTCATATTTCCTGACTTTTTAGTCAGTTTTTTCAATCTTTATTTTTCAATAATTAAGGGTAAACTCTAGAACTTTAGTAGGTTATTACTACTTATACCTTTCAATTTTCTAACTTGAACATATAATGCAGGCCTGTAAGCTACAATATTGCAAAATACTAGTGATAATTGGTACTAACTATCACCTTATCGGTATATTTATATCGTGAGTAGATAGAATTTACAGATAACACCCCACTACAACTTAGTATAAAATATGTGTAGTTAAGCAACTTAAACCCCTGAATTACCCTTACTAAATTTCAACCATTAGCGAACCTAATGAATTGAAATACAAGTAAAAATCTATACAAGCGGTTTTTTACTTAGGGAAGTATACAAAATGAGCCTGCTAGAAGTACCCTAATTGCAGGCTCAACAGTAAGCACACTTATGAGCGCACGTTGCCTTTCGCGCTGATTTGATGGCGGCATACTTATAACTTCCCTAGCACAGATAGCACAATTCTACTTTTATTAAAGTAGGAGTAACGAGGTGAAAGCGATGTCTAATAAAGAATTTGATGTACTGTTAGTTGGCGCAGGTGCAATGAGCGCAACACTAGGGACTTTGCTAAGGGAATTGGATCCCAACTTAAGCATTGGCATGGTAGAACGTCTAGAACACGTTGCCAACGAAAGCACAGACGGGTGGAATAACGCCGGTACCGGCCATGCAGCTTATTGCGAACTAAACTATACCTCGGAAGACGAAAACGGCGACATAGACATATCCAAAGCCCTAACAATTAACTCACAATTTGAAGTCTCTCTTCAATTTTGGAGCTACTTAGTTGAACAAGGCAAATTGCCTCAAGCAGATTCCTTTATCAACCGCACACCTCACAAGAGCTTCGTGTGGGGAGAGAAAAACGTAAACTTCTTGCGTAATAGGTTCCGCAAACTCAGTTCTCATCACCTTTTCGAGGGTATGGAATTTACAGAGCAAGCTGAAACTGTTGAAGAATGGGTTCCATTAGTCATGAAGGGCCGCGAGCCAGGCACCCCTATTGCAGCGACTAAAGTAGAGCACGGTAGTGATGTTGACTTTGGTGCGATTGCTCGCAGCATGATCTCCAACCTTGCCAAACAAGGTAACTTTGACCTGATGGTTGGCCACTCTGTTGAAGAACTTGATAAAAACAGTGACGGCAGCTGGACAGTTACTGTTGAACCCAAGGGAAAGAAAAGCTACGACATCAAGGCGAAATTTGTTTTCCTAGGTGCAGGTGGCGGTGCACTACCACTACTTCAAAAATCAGAAATCCCTGAATGCGAAGGTTACGGTGGATTCCCTGTAACAGGCCAATGGCTTGTTTGCACTAACCCAGTTATCGTTAATCAACACCATGCAAAAGTTTACGGCAAAGCAGCAATTGGCGCTCCACCGATGTCTGTTCCTCATTTAGACACCAGAAATATCGGTGATACAGAAGCATTACTGTTCGGTCCATTTGCAGGTTTTACCACTAAATTCCTCAAAAAAGGCTCCGTATTGGACCTTATGGGAAGCATTAAAATGGGCAACATCAAGCCGATGCTTTCTGTCGGCAAGAACAACATGGATCTGACTAAATACCTTATCAGTGAAGTTTTCCAATCAGACACTGAACGAATGGATTCACTACGTGAGTTTTACCCACAGGCTAAAGATAACGACTGGTCACTTGCAAATGCAGGTCAGCGTGTTCAAATTATCAAAAAAGATGCTCAAGGCAATGGCAAACTGGAGTTCGGCACTGAAATTGTTTCAGCCGCTGATGGCACACTAGCTGCTCTGTTAGGTGCATCCCCTGGAGCATCTACAGCTGTGAATACAATGGTGAATGTTGTTGAGCGCTGCTTTAAAGATCAGCTAAGTTCTGTTGAATGGCAAACCAAAATTAAAGCAATGATCCCTTCCTATGGAGAGTCATTAATTGAAGATGTTGAGCTTGCTAAACGCGTGCGCCAATACACGCAAACAACACTAGGATTAAAAGACTAACAACTGCGTTTTATCTTCATACCTACAATCCCGCTATTTAGTGGGATTGTTTTTCCTCAATATCCTCTTTTCCTCCCGGTACCAAATCAACACCTCCATCATGATAAGGATGGCATTTAACGATACGCCGAACCCCTAAAGCAACGCCTTTCAGTGGACCATGTACTTCTATAGACTCTTTCGTGTAGCTAGAACAGGTTGGATAAAATCGGCAATTATTACCCAGCATCGGGCTAATAACATACTGATAAAATTTAATTAGCAATAAAAAGAAGTGAGTAAGAATAGAGCGCAGAAATATGAGGAGGGTTTTCAATTTTAGTTACTCTTGGCACAGCACAATATCTAGATAAGAATTGGCATTAAAAAAATTCCCCGCCATCATATAACAGCGGGAAATTTATTATAGCAAGATTAACTCTCTTCTTGCTTGTGCAAATGTACATCCATTTGAGGATAAGGAATGCTAATGCCTTCTTCGTCGAATCTAAGCTTAACTTTTTCAGTTGTTTCCCAAAGCACATTCCAGTAATCAGCGCTGTTAACCCATGGGCGAACAATGAAGTTAACACTACTATCAGCAAGTTCAGATACTGCAATGACAACACCTGGCTCAGCTAATACACGATCATCTTCTGCGATAATTTGAGCCAGCAATTCTTTTGCCTTGCGTAAATCATCACCGTAGCCAATACCAAATACCATATCAACTCGACGAGTATCACGAGCAGATACATTTATGATAACACCACCGTAAATAGCGCCATTAGGCACAATTATTTCACGGTTATCAGCTGTACGCATTTTGCTATTAAAGATAGAAATATCTTCAACGACCCCAGAAACACCCGCGGCTTCAACAAAATCACCTTCTTTAAAAGGCTTGAAGACTAACAACATCACACCCGCTGCAAAATTCTTTAAAGAATCTTGTAGTGATAAACCAATAGCTAAACCTGCAGCACCAACAATTGCGATAAGTGAAGTCGTATCAACGCCTAAGCTATCTAATGCAGCAACAATGACTACAAGAAATAGCACCGCATTAGCAATTGATAAAACAAAATTGATTAACATGTTGTCCATGTTCGATCGGTTTAATAACTTTCTTAATAAACCAATGATCATTTTAACGACGATTTTACCGATAACAAAAATAGCTATCGCAAAAGCAATGTTAATTACCCAGGGTAATATGTACTGGTCAAACATAATAAATTCTTCTCCTTGTTAAATTCAAAACATGACTTATTTCTCTATACTTAACTGCTAGCTACTCAAACAAACTAAGTTCAGCAGCTATCAGATGAGAGCAAAGAAACTAGCCATAAAGTCCAAATACCTTTTTTGCAATTAAACTACGCAAAAGGTAAAGATTGCACTATGAAAACATAGCTCTTCCTATAAACCTATCAACTTAATTACATGTTCCTTAAGCTTTTATACTAAGGAAACAGCGATTAAGTCCCAAACACCCTTTATATCCTCGGATACTGGCATACAGAATTTTTCGTGATAGCCAAAATGCTTGCAGGCGGATTGCTTGCCCGGCAAAAAATATCAACGAAGATCACGGATTATTTTGTATGCCCGAAAGGGTGGAAAACTCGGGACTTATTCGCTATTTCCCAAATACTTGATGGCAATATTAGATGATACAAAAACTTATCGTAAGTTTAATTTCACTCTATTTACGATAGCCAAAAGCATATTGGTTTAAAAATCCAGCTCATTATAGTCAGTTTCATTGAGCATCAACAATAATTTATCATACATTCAGCTTATTATATTATCGCTAATGCTGAGTTTTCTAATAAGATTGCGCTCGATTCATGTAGCATTCCTCTGTATCATACCGCGCCAGAGTGTAAGGATAGAGCGATGCTATCTTAAAATCGCTGATAAAGGTTAAAATAAAAGCAGTTGGGGAGAAATTGATCGCCACTGCATTTTGCTCTTTATTAAGAGATTTATAAAAAACACAGCTGTTTCCAATTAATGACACTTATTAGATATGACGGAAATATGTATTTATTTTTATTTTTTCTTTCACGTTATATTTTCATCTTAAAAATTGACTTCTCGAAAATTATCCAGTAGTACTAAATTTGTAGTACTATTACCTATAGTTTAATTTTTATATTTATCAACAAATTGACTGATTTAAAATGAAAAAAATTTTTGTAACACTTTTCCTGCTCTCTTTTATTCAAACGAGCTTTGCTTATAAAGCACATGTTTCAGACGATCTCAAAGTTAACTTGAGAACAGGCCCATCATTAAAATATCGAGTTGCTGGTACACTTGCTAGTGGGGATAGTTTTAAAGTTATTGACGATAAAGCGAGCCGTAAGTTTTTAAAAATCAAAACACAAAATGGTAAAATTGTCTGGATTGCCAAAAACAAAACAACAACAGGAGAAAGCTTAAAATCGCAGAATGCTGCTCTTGAAAGCTCGCTCTCTGAAAGTGTGACTTTAATAAAGAAACAAGCTGATGAAATTCATCGATTAAAGTCACTGCTTAATAGCCAAAAAATAGAAAATGAGCGTCAAACCAATACCCAGACAAAGCTTACTTCAGAGATTAACTCCCTTAGTAATCAGATAGATAAACTAGACGATAGCAATTTAATACGCTGGTTTACACACGCAAGTATCGTCACTATTTTTGCGTTATTTTTACTCTTTATCATCTCTATTTTCAGAAAAAACAAAAAGTATGATGAGTTTTACTAAGCCACTAAAAAGGTTAGATTCCCCCTATATAAAGCACTAAATAGTGCACACTTACTCAACATACCTAGCAAACCTACTGATTAAGAGTCTTGCTAGGTAACATCAAAATGATATTTTTCTAGCATAAGCAGCAACAGCTTTTCTTTTATTAGCATCTTTTCTGAGTTGACCCACGATCCTTACAATAACTTCTTTGACCTTCCATCACTTCCATTAATTTATAGCCTTAATTCAATGGAAGTTTTAGATACTGTTTATTTCAAAAATTGCTCAATCAAATAACCAATTATTGTGCTTTGGTATGATAAAATTGTATTTCAATTTTCTCGATACCTCATAGGCTGCTCCATGCAAAAAGAACTCACAATCATCCAACCGGACGACTGGCACTTACACCTTCGCAATGGCCACGTTCTTGAAAAAGTGTTGCCATATACCAGCACACACTACAAACGCGCTATTGTAATGCCAAACCTCCAACCTCCTGTTATAACGACGGCACAAGCGCAACAATATCGAGAAGAAATACTCGCAGCGACACCTGCAGAACATGCTTTTTCACCGCTTATGGTGCTCTACATGACAGAGCAAACTCAACCTGAAGATGTAAAAGCCGGATACTTAAGCGGCCAGGTTGCTGCGGTAAAACTCTACCCAGCTGGTGCAACAACTAACTCCGATGCGGGTGTAAAAGATTTAGAGAAGATATACCCAGTATTAGAAGTCATGCAGGAAATTGGTATGCCGTTTCTTGTACATGGTGAAGTCGTTGATCAAGCCATTGATATTTTCGATAGAGAAGCTGTTTTTATCGAAACTAAGCTGATTCCGATTCGCGAACGCTTCCCTACCCTGAAAATTGTCTTTGAACACATTACGACGAAAGATGGTGTTGATTATGTGCAATCTTGTGATTCGCATACAGCTGCAACAGTAACAACGCATCATTTAGTCATCAATCGAAATGCTATGCTAGTAGGAGGCATACAGCCTCATTATTACTGCTTGCCTGTTGCTAAACGTGAAAGTCATCGCCTTGCACTAAAAGAAGCGGCAACCAGTGGGGACCCTCGCTTTTTCCTAGGTACTGATTCTGCACCGCATTTGGCTCACTTAAAAGAGGCAGCTTGTGGCTGTGCTGGTATTTTTAACGTTGCTAATACGATGGCGATTCTGGCACAGGTATTTGAGCAGGAAGGGAAACTTGAGAACCTTGAAAAATTCGCTTCCGTGAATGGACCAAACTTTTATAATTTACCGATCAATACTGGAAAAATGACGCTAACACGCTCAGATGAGGCTATTCCATTGCCAAAAGATGTGCAAACAGATGATGGCACGATAAAAGTGTTTGATCCACAAATGCCAATTCATTGGCAAGTTAGCGCTGTTTCACAATAGAGAATAGTTATTTGAAAAAATAACATTGCAACCAAAAAATGCTTTATTAAATATTAGCGTTATAACAAGCAAGTCTAGGGACTTGCTTGTTCATCTATCACTACTTTAAAATGTGATTAGATAACACCGCGGCTGATTTGATCACGCTCAATAGATTCAAACAAAGCTTTAAAGTTACCTTCCCCAAAGCCATCATCTTTTTTACGCTGAATGAATTCAAAAAACACAGGCCCTATAACAGTGTTGCCAAAGATCTGTAACAGTAATCTTGGATCGTCATTTTCTGTCGAGCCATCAACTAAAATACCACGTTTTTTCAGCTCATCTACAGGCTCACCATGCCCCGGCAAACGCTCTTCTAACATGTCGTAATAGCTATCTGGTGGCGACTTCATAAAATCTAAGCCTTGAGCTTTTAACATATCTAGGCTGTCATAAATATCATCACAGGAGAACGCTATATGCTGAATACCTTCACCATTATACTCTCTTAAGTACTCTTCAATTTGTCCTTTACCGCCTTCCCCTTCTTCATTTAAAGGAATACGAATTAGTCCATCGGGAGCCGTTAATGCCTTTGATTTTAAGCCCGTATACTCACCCTTAATATCAAAGTAACGAATCTCTCTAAAGTTGAAAAGCTTTTCGTAAAAGTCGGCCCAATAAGACATTCTACCGCTGTAAACATTATGAGTTAGGTGGTCAATCATTTTAAAGCCAAAACCAACAGGGTTTCTGTCAACACCCTCTATAAACTCAAAATCGATGTCGTAGATGCTCTTACCTTCTTCATAACGATCAATCAAGTATAGTGGAGCACCACCGATACCTTTGATTGCTGGCAGCCTTAACTCCATTGGACCTGTTGGGATCTCAATCGGCTGCGCACCTAATTCAAGTGCTTTTGTATAAGCAAACTGTGCATTCTTTACTCTGAAAGCCATACCACAGGCGCTTGGCCCGTGTTCGCCGGCAAAGTAACTTGCGTGGCTATTTTTCTCATAGTTTATAATGAAATTGATATCACCCTGACGGTAAAGCTGAACATTCTTAGAACGGTGGTTAGCAACATGCGTAAACCCCATGCTCAAAAATGTTTTCTCTAATAAACCTGCTTCAGGTGCTGAAAACTCAACGAACTCAAAACCGGCTAGCCCCATTGGATTTTCAAATAAATCTGCCATTTCATTTCTCCTAAGATGTACTCTATCGCTTTTTATATTGTGACCTGAATCTATAGCTGCAACTAAGATTGCACTGTGAAACTAATTTGTTGCACTCTATACTCACTTTGAAAGTGCGATTTCAGGTATTATATTATCTGACTGAGCATTAAGTTGCTTCTACAACTATCATTAGTTGCAACAGCAACTAATGTCAAGTTTTTAGTGATAAAAGGATTCACATCAATGACCGAAGAACAGCAAAATGTGCTCACTCTCGATAACTTCTTCCCTTACCAACTATCTGTTTCCTCTAATAAAATCAGCGGTTTATTTGCAGATATTTATCAAGACAAGTTTGCATTAACTATCACACAGTGGCGTATTATGGCTGTCCTTGGAGAAAACCCTGATATAAGTGCAGATGACGTTTCACACAAAACGCAGATTGAAAAATCAATTCTAAGCCGGGCAATCAGTAAGCTTTTACAACGTAAGCTGATCCAAAGAGTATTCTCTGAAACAGATAAGCGACGCTCGATGCTCTCGTTAACAACCACTGGTATTGATGTCTACAACGAAATCATTCCACTATCACATCAATATGAAAAGCAATTGCTAAGCTGCTTTAGTCAAAGCGAGAAAGACCAGTTCTATTCATCTCTTGAAAAGCTCTATAAGCACGCCAAAGCGCTCAAAAAAGACACTTAGTTACGGAACATTTAAGCTTCTATCAACTCATAACCAATTCAATTAGTTTAACTATTCTCCAATTACTTTAAGTATAGATCGATCGTTATTCGACTCGAATTTAATTAAGAAAAAGGATATACATGCGCTTTCACTCTCTCGGTTTTGTTTTAATTAGCTTGATATTTAGTACAACGATTAGTGCTAATAGTATTCAAAAAAGCGCTAACGATACTCGCCAGTACGAAAGCTTTACCTTAGACAATGCACTTTCCGTGTTAGTTATTTCAGATCCGCAAACAACGAAATCAGCAGCTTCTTTAAATGTGGAAGTAGGTTCTGCCAATAACCCTAAAAATCGCCCGGGCCTTGCTCATTTTTTAGAGCACATGCTATTTTTAGGTACCCAAAAATTCCCTCAAGCAAATGAGTATTCAAGCTTCATTGATTCTCACGGTGGCTCACAAAACGCTTTTACTTCTCAAGACAACACTAACTATTATTTTGATATCAAACACGACTCTCTCGATGAAGCCCTTGATCGCTTTTCGCAATTTTTTATCGCACCGCTATTTTCCGCTAAGTACACTGAGCGCGAGAAAAAAGCTGTTCATTCAGAGTATCAATCACGCTTAAAAGATGACGCTCAAAGAAACTATGCCGCTTTTAAACAAATCATGAACCCAGCCCACCCTGGAAGCCGTTTTTTTATTGGCTCCCTAGAGAGCCTTTCAGATAATGAGCACTCTAAAATTCGCGATGATTTAGTGCAGTTTTATCAACAACAATACTCTGCAAACCGAATGACACTCGTGGTGCTAGGAAAAGAACCGCTATCGGTATTAAAAGAGCGCGTTAAAAAATACTTCTCTGCCATTCAAAACCGTAACTTAAAAAAGCAACCGATCGCCGTGAATCGATTGAAGGACAGCACCTTACCGTTGATCTTCAAAGTTAAAACATTAAAGGATTTTAGGTTACTAACATTAACTTTCCCAACCACCAGCGCTAAAACTCTTTATGATCAAAAGCCATTAGGCTACATCAGTTCTATCATTGGCTACGAAGGTGAAGGCAGTTTAATTGCCTATTTAAAAGCACAAGGATTAGCCAACGGCTTAAGTGCTGGTAATAGTGATGAATCAGATGTTGAATCCTCTTTTCAAACAAGCATTAGCTTAACTGAGAAAGGTTTAACCCAGGTTGACAAGGTGATTGAAAACTTCTTTTATTTTATTGGTAAGTTAAAAGAAAGTGGTATTCAAGAATCTCTTTATAAAGAAGAGCAACGTTTATCTAAACAAGCCTTTGAATATATTCCTAAACAAAGCCCTGCCAGTTATGTAGTGCAATTATCACAAAGAATGAAGCTTTACCCTGAAAAGCACTGGATAAACGCCCCTTATTTGTTAGAGCGCTTTGATCAGGCATCGATTGCTAAGTATGTCAGTTTTATCACACCTGATAATATGCTGATCAATATACAAGCACGCTCTGTCAACACAGATAAAACAGAGCCGCACTTTGGCGGACAGTACAGCACCCAAAGTATTAGCCAGAAGCAACTCAATAAATGGCACTCTCCTCAATCAAACTCTGAACTCTATATTCGCAAGCAAAACCCTTTTATCGCAGAAGATTTAACCTTAGTCCCCCAAGCCACTAATACCGCTACTGATGCAGTTAAGCATTCACAGGTTTCAAGTGGTGTTAATTTGTGGCACCTGCAAGATAAAGAGTTTTTAACACCAAAATCCACTTTATATTTCGGCATTATTCGCTCCCCATCAACGCTCACATCAAGAGAGAAAATAGCCTTAAGCCTCTATACACGACTCATCAACGATACGCTCAACAAGCAGCTTTATGATGCGGGATCTGCCGGTCTTTACTTGGATTTATATGCCCATAGGCGTGGCATTAGCATAAAGATTTCGGGTTACAGTGAAAAGCAGGCATTACTGCTTGATCTACTGGATAATTTAGCGACACCCACTTTTAATGTGGATCGCTTCAATATCATTAAAGAAAACTACCGCCGCTCTTTGGTCAACAACTTACAAGATAAACCTTATGAGCAATTGTTCGACCGCTTAAGCGAGCATTTGCTCAGTGAACCCAGCATAGACGATAAACTCAAAACGCTATCAAGTATTAGCCTTAACGATATTTTGCACATAGCTCAATCCCTTTTTGAGAAAGCAGAGTTGCGGATTCTTTCTCACGGTAATATTGATTTTAAAAGTGCACAGGCACTAGCACTACAAGTCACTGACAAACTGGCAATTAAACAAACAATACCCGTCGCTGATCAAAACAATGTTCGCATCCTTGATGATCAACAAAGAATCAATATTGAAGCGCAAATTGATAATAGCGATTCTGCTGTGATTTGGTACTTACAAGGGCAAGACACAAGTTATAAGGCGCGTGCTTCAACAAACCTGCTAACTGAAATTCTGGCGACTGATTATTCAAATCAATTGCGCACCGAGCAACAACTTGGTTATTTAGTATTTGCAACAGGGATGAACGTTCAAAAAATGCCCGGCATTGCATTTGTTGTACAATCTCCCAATTCGACAATCGAAGATATACAAGCAAGTAATGAAGCTTTCACACAAGGATTTATACAAAAGCTTAGAACATTAACAAAGGATCAAGTGAACACTTTTAAGCGCAGTTTAGTTGCCAGATACCAAACTCCAGAACGCACTATATATCAGCGCAGTAATCGTTTATGGAGTGAGCTGAACTACAAAATTTTAAGCTTTGATGAAAGAGAAATGCTAACAGCTGCCGTTAAAAAACTATCAATAGATGATTTAATTATTGCCTGGCAATCACTTCTCAACAAAAAGATTATTTTAACCAGCCGTGCAAATAACCAAACAGCCAAACTAAAAAAATAACAGCGGTTAATAAACCATAAGCTTTATACTAAAACGAAAGTGATAACTTGTTTGAGTATAAAGCGTTCTTTTTAATCTAAAATAGTCGCAATACCGCTAGTTAACATTTACCGGTGCATGCTACTGTAACGCCGCTATTTTAGGTTCTTAAACAAGTAATTGGGAAGTAAGAACAAAACCTTCGCTGCCCCCGCAACGGTATTCTACAATCTGTCATTTGATAGTCTGTAGGTAGCCCGGAACCAGCCTAAATAGCATTACCAATAAATGTATTTACACGGGTGAGTGTAAAGGAGTATTTCTGTGCTAAACACAATAGACAATCGCACTTTCACTAAAAGTGCTTTAACCATTTCAACCTCTCTACAAATATCACTTGCCTTAGGCTTAGGTCTAGGTCTGTTTCTACTGGTAGCGTTTGCACCTATTGAAGCTGTCCACAATGCAGCTCACGATGCTCGGCATGCATTTGCATTTCCCTGCCATTAAACGGGGTAGTTAATGAACATCCGTTTAAAGCTTATTCCTGCTTAGCTGATTTATTAACAGATACTAAGCATATTTCAAAAAAGGAGAGAAATCGTGGCATTAAGAAACATCATCTTAGCGGCAATCGCCGTTGGCGTTATCACAGGTATCGTGTATGGGCTATTTCAACAAACTCAAATTAACCCAATCATATACGGCGCTGAAGAGTACGAAGTGACGGATGCACCACTGGCTCATAGCCATAATACCGATGCTGCAGCAAACGTTGAGGCGCAAGAGCCTGAAGAAGCTTGGTCACCTGAAGATGGAGCGCAAAGGATTACCTCAACGATGGTTGCCAATATCACTATTGCGATCGCCTATGCACTCGTTATGATTTCGCTCATGGCATTACATGATGCAAAGTCAAACAAACCTAAGATTTCAGCCAAGCAAGGGGCCGTTTGGGGAATTGCTGCTTTAATTGCTCTATTTATTGCACCCGCACTCTTTGGCTTGCACCCAGAAGTACCGGGGACCGTTGCCGCTGAACTGATTAATCGCCAACAATGGTGGATGTTCTGTGCGGGTATAAGTGTCACTGGTATCGCTGTTTTATATTACAGTGCTAATAAATTTAAATTTATAGGCATCATTTTACTGGCAGCTCCTCATATTGTTGGCGCACCACTCCCTGAGTCACACGGCTTTGCCAATACTGCTCCTGAAGCTGTTAGCGCTTTAAGTCAATTAACCAGTGAGTTCTTTTTAATGACAAGTATCGGCATGGCGCTGTTTTTCATTTTGTTAGGCTCATTGTCAGGCTGGGTTGTTAATCGTTTTATTCATTTAAATGAAAGTGCTTAATCAATTGAAACTCTTTTAAGCGCACCTTCCTTTTGCTCTATTTCTTAACCTTTTGAAATGAGCATCAGGGAGTATACGATCAATTTCCAAAACTTCTGTGTTAGGGTTTGATCGCATGCTATCAAATACCGTTGAGCCACTCATATCATAAAAGGCAGCAATCGATGTTCTTATCACGCATAATAGTTACTACCTTCTCTCGCTCGGTAAAAAATAGTAACTATAAGTACGACATAAAATTATTTCTTTCAATGCTAAGTAGCCTTTTGCTACTCACTAGCTTTAACTTACAAGCGAAAGAGCTCTTCTTTGAAACAAGCAATGATCAGTTTTCACTCGAGTTAACAGCGCCTGAGAGCCCCTCCTTAAATAAGATTTATCGCTGGAAGGCAGTACTCAAAGGTAGCCAGCCACTAAGTCAAATATCTCTAAGTGATATTACTATTAGTGGAGGTATGCTGGCTCATGGACACGGCTTACCTACGCAGCCAAAAGCATTAAACTTAACCCATAACAACGATCGTCAAATCAGTTTCGATATTCAGGGTTTGAAGTTTCAAATGTGGGGAAATTGGCATCTACAAGTTCATGTTGCTGACACTCAGGCCCCCCTTATTATCGAATTTAATTTAAGCCCATAATGTTACGCATAATTATTTGTATTTTAGTGCTTGGCGCCTTAGGCTGGGCGGGCTTTTTTAATCGCCAACAACCATTGAGCTGGTCTGATAACGAGCGCGCCACAATAGCTTCTTTACGCCTTGCGGATGAAAAGACCCTGTTACAAAATGTGATTCATACAGGCAACACTGTTTGGGATGATGTAGCTGCAGCAAAACTCGGCCAACAACTTTTTTTTGATAACCAATTAAGCAAAAACCAAGCAGTGTCTTGCGCTACTTGCCATCAACCAAGTGAAGGCTTTGCTGACCCACAGGCTCTCTCTATCGGTATATCAACAACCAAACGACACTCACCTAGTTTACTCGGTGCAGCCTTTAGCCCTTGGTTCTTCTGGGATGGTAGAGCCGATAGCTTATGGGCTCAAGCATTAGGACCTCTTGAAGACCCCGCGGAACATGGTGCTAATCGCTTACAGTTAGCGAAACTAATAGCGACAAAATACAAACCACAGTACCAGGCAATTTTCGGCCCTATTAGTGACTTCAATCATCTTGCCTCTCACGCAACGCCACTGTCTGACAACCCTCTATGGCGCAATAATTGGCAGCGTATGAGCGTCACCGATCAAGATGCTGTAAATCAAGTATTTGCCAACATAGGTAAGAGCTTGGCTGCCTATCAATCACGCCTTATTCCCAGTCCTTCAAGGTTTGATAAATTCGCAGCACAATTATTAACTCAAGGTAGCTCTGATATTTTAAACCGTACTGAGCAACAAGGCTTAAAACTCTTTATCAGTGAAGAAAAAGGGCAATGTATTCGCTGTCATAACGGTCCTTTTCTGACTAACAACGATTTTCAAGTCACTGGTATAAAAGACCCAAGACTTCCTTTAGGCAGTGGCAGGTTAGAAGGGATTACAATTGCCCTTAATAGTGAATTCAACTGCCGCAGTCCCTACTCAAGTACACAAGATAAAGATACTGAATGCCTAGAATTAGATTATGCTAAATCCTCTGGTGATGAGCTGAACTTTGCATTTAAAGTTCCTACCTTGAGAAACATAAGCCAAACAGCACCTTATATGCACAACGGTAGTTTTGATAATTTACAGCAAGTATTGCACTTCTACACACGTGCCAAGTCTCAATATTCAGATACAGATGTTGAATCCAAACGTGATACTAGCACTCTATCTAAACAATCCGTCACACACTTAGACATAGAACCCTTAGCACTAGCTTCAGAGCAACTGATCCAGCTTGAGGCCTTTTTAAATACACTGACCTCTCCCATCAACCTAGATGATACATGGCTTAAGAAACCGAATTAGCGAAAGGTTTATAAAAGTAATAGAACACTAGCTGATAGTATTATGGGGTGATTTGTTGGCGTTGTGTCGGTTGCTGAACACGCGTAGCGCTTTCATCTTTTTTATCTGACGCCGTACGCGAGCAATTCACACTCAAAGGTGCACAGCCCACAAGAGGGTTTTGAGCAATTTTTAGCTCTACCCGCTGCAGCTTACTCTTTGATTCCTTATTAAAGCCTGTCTCACCACTACCGCCTACCAAATAGGTATCAACATAATCGCGACTCATACCTGATGATGTAATTTGCACTCTTCGATCAAAGTAATCTTCTACTTTCACGACAGTAACATCATTAACGCTCGGTACTTTCGGCTTTTGGTAAGAGTAACTTATGGTAGGAGCAAGCGGCTGCTTATTAACATCATTTCTAACCGCAACGACTTGCACGTTCGGGGCGAGTTGATCAAAATTATGATTAAAAGCAATTGTAGTTACTTGGGGGTGCTTAGCTGCATTATTTTTAACTGCAACTACTTGCACGTTTGCAGTCAAATCACGATAGTTGTTTAGCTGCACAGGTATGACTTCGGTAAACTTTTGTTTAGCAAAATTTTTCGCCTGCACCACTGCCGTTGAAAACTCTTGGGACTGCAAAGGTTGAAAATCGTAGGTATGAGATAAGCCTGCTGCACTCACAGGCAAGCTCGTAAAAGAACAGCAAGTGATTGCAAAGCCAGATTTAAGCTTATCTCTAAATACCATAAATCATTTCTCGTTTTCTACAAAGCTTAAATCTATCTTCTAAAAGGCGTTCAGTCTTTTAAACATCCATTGGAAAAATTGATTCAGCATAAATTGCCAACTCTTCCAGAATGTCTCGTTCATTCGAACTCAACTCTGGATTTTTGTACATTTCATTTAATAGATTGTAGAAAGGCTGCATCGTTAGCAGTTTACGATTATCTTGGGTAACCAGCTTCGCATGACGGTAAGCTTCCCAGCGCTGCTGCTCATCCCCATCTAAAAACTCTGGGTAATTACGCGCTCGGTATCTAAAAAGCATCTCTTCCAACCTTGGATCTTGAAAGGCAAACTCTTGATGCCCGAGATCTTCTGGCGCTGTTGCTCTTATTAAATCCATCGACTTTTTATCAATGTCACAAAAGAAGCCACCGCTGTACAACATGTGATCAGGATCACCGTCACTTTCAAACTCATCTACAGCAAATATATCGGCCAGTTTCTGTTTTAATTCAGGATAATTTCTCAACATTGCCAAATGAGTCCGACAGATTGACCCGTCGATATTCAATCTATTAGCTTCTTCTGAATTAAGCATACCTGCTGGGGCAATTATTGGGCACTTATTAATGTGCACTTGCTTTAGCGAAATTTTAGGGTCACTCTCTTTACGCTGATCACGTGGCAAATACATAAGGCGAGAAATTTCAGCGGCATCTAACTCCAACAATGGTGTCGGATCTTCTCTTAAATCCCAGCTAATTACTGCGTTTTTATTAACCGGATGCTGCGCTAATGGCGCTATTATAGCAGCGTTGCCAATGCTACTTGGATAGCGTGAAGAGATATGCAACACCGGCTTCATACTCTCAACATCAAGCTGTTTTTGTACTGCTTGTTTAGTTTTATTCAACAGCACGAAATTATAAAGCTTAGTTTGCTTATCGCGAATAATGCGTGCCATTTCAATGGTTGCATAAACATCTGCCATCGCATCGTGCGCATTCGTATGCTCAATGCCATTAGCCTTTGATAAGTCCTCTAAGCGAAAACTTGGCGTGCCATCTTCATAATTAGGCCACTCAATACCCTCTGGGCGAAGTGCACGTGTAAGCCTTACCATGTCGATCAAATCCCAACGTGAGCACTGGTTTTGCCATTCTCTTGCATAAGGATCGAAAAAATTACGGTAAAGTGTATTTCGGGTAATTTCATCATCAAATCTAAGGTTGTTATAGCCAACAGAACAAGTGCCCGGCACACTCATTTCAGCATTAATTTGCGCAATAAACTGCGCTTCACAAACCCCTTCACGCATCGCATGCTGCGGTGTAATTCCTGTTATCAAACATGCTTGTGGGTGAGGTAGAAAATCATCGCTAGGCTTACAGAATATTTCTATTGGCTCACCGATAATATTAAGCGCCTCATCTGTCCTTATTGCTGCAAACTGAAGCGGTCTGTCGCGCTTAGGATCAGCACCTGAGGTTTCATAATCGTGCCAGAGGAATGTGCGTTCTATTGTCATCGTATTCAACTTAATTTATTGATAATGCCTGCGTAGCAACACCTCTTAAATTAAGGGCTGTGCTACACAAGTTTCAATAATCAATTATTTTGGATAAAAGGTCTTACTATACGTTATTGGCAATATCTTCTTCTATTGCTGCTAATGCTCTTAAAGGATCGACCGCTTTGGTGATTGGACGACCAATCACTAAGTGAGTACTACCGCTTTGCAACGCTTTAGAAGGTGTCATTATGCGTTGCTGGTCGTCAGCACTATCTGTTGCTAAACGAATACCTGGTGTAACCAGTGCAAACTCGCTGCCAAACTGGCCTTTTAGCATCGCCGTCTCTTGCGCTGAACATACTACTCCATCTAAACCACAGCTGTGTGTCAGTTTTGCTAAATTCATTACGTGCTGTTGCGGCTCAATATCCAAGCCAATTTCAAGTAAATCACTTTTTTGCATACTCGTTAGCACTGTTACTGCGATTAATAAAGTACGGTTGTCTTGTACTTTTTGAAGCTCAGAGTATGCTTTTTCCATCATATGTCTGCCGCCACTAGCGTGCACGTTTACCATCCAGACACCCATTTCGGCAGCTGCTCTAACAGCCTTGGCGACAGTATTTGGAATATCATGAAACTTCAGATCTAAGAAAATATCAAAGCCTTGATCACTTAAGCTCTCTATAATTTTGGGACCGCTACGAGTAAATAGCTCCTTGCCTACCTTCACACGACAGCGAGAAGGGTCTAGCTGTTTAGCCATCTGTAACGCTAAATCCATTTCAGGGTAATCCAATGCTACTATGACAGGTTTGTCGCTCTTATCTTGTAGGTTAGTCGCTCGTTGAATATCGCTCATTTGTTCTCCCTTGATAGATCTATGCTAGATTTTGACACGCGTAATTCTACCGTTTTAACTCACTAAATTGGAGCTTTATATCCTGTGATGTTGAGGTATCTTAATAATTGTGAGGCTTAAATATTCTTCTCTTTAGTGCAAAGCAAGAGTACGTAAAGATAGATTGAGGAATTATGGCAAGAGGGATTGTGAGGTACGACTATTGTGAAAGCGATCTTGAGAGTTAAATCAGTAGAAAGAGCGCCATACTGCTGATATCACTTGAACGATTCAGCAGCATGGTTCAACTATGTTATCGCTTATGCTCTATAAGCTGCTAACTCTTTATTAGCGGCTTCTGCTCTGCGATTAGATAGATTCAATTTTGTTTTTAGGCCTATTACAGCAAATGTACTCAGAATTGTGCCCAGCACACCGCCCGATACAAAAAATGCAATCAACCAAAGGGATAAACTAGCTTCAGGTAATTGTATAAAAATAAGATCAATAGCCACTTTATCAGTATTATGTATAGTGAACATGATACCGACAAACAAAACTACAATACTTACTAGAAGTACAACAAACATCTTTAACCAACGCATCGGTATTCTCCAATTATACGTATAAGTTTAAACTAATCTTTTCCAATACTCTCATTAACCTGTTCGCGCAATTCTTTGCCAGGCTTAAAGTGAGGTACATATTTCTCAGAAAGCGCAACCGATTCTCCAGATTTTGGATTACGGCCAATTCTCGGTGCTCGATAATGAAGAGAAAAACTACCAAAACCGCGCACTTCGATGCGCCCTCCGTTTGATAATGATTCTGTCATGTGATCCAGCATCGTTTTTGCAGCAGATTCAACATCCTTAACTGATAGTTCAGGATGCTTATCTATTAGCAATTCTATTAACTCAGATTTTGTCATTTAATTTCTCCTAGAGGTTTAACCGTTCAATAAAATTGATCTTTAAACCTTTTCTAAGATTAAAGTAAAACAGCTTCGACTTATTAACTTGTTGTTAAGCATAACTTATTGAAGATTAGATCTCCACTTCAGTGCCATTTAATTTAGCCGAACTCGCCACTGTTTTCTCATTTTTCTATTCACTTAATACTAAAAACCATTATTCAACAGTTTGTATCGTAAAAGAGACAGTAAAAAACACTTCAAAAAGTATCTTTCCTTAACAATTCAACGACCGGTAAAAGTTGCGCGCTATTTTAACCTCGTTTGCAAGGCTTTGTCGCGCCCTGTTACTTATCTTTCTTATCTAATTGCGCTTTTATAAGATCCCCGATGGTTGTAGGTGCTAAATCTTCATTCGCACGTTCTTTTACGGAGTCTAAAGCTTCTTTTTCTTGCTGCTGCTCTAACAGTTTAATCGATACTTGGATCTTGCGATTCCTATTATCAATCTGGGAAATCATTACTTCTAATGACTGACCTTTAGATATCACACTTGTTAAATCTTCAATCCGTTCTCGCGATGCATCTGCACGTCTTAAAGTCGCTGTAACACCTTCAGCAAGGTTCAATTGCGCTTGATTACTATCAACCTCATCAACCTTAGCTGTAACTATAGCTCCTTTTTTATGAATTGCAGTGAAACTTGCAAAATCATCCCCAGATAATTGCTTAATACTCAATGCTATGCGTTCTTTTTCAATATCAACGGATAAAAGAACCGTTTCAACTTCATCACCTTTCTTATAGCTTTTGACCGCCTCATTTCCAGGAAGATCCCAAGATATATCGGAAAGGTGAACTAAACCGTCAACACCTTCACCAACACTCACAAATAAACCAAAATCGGTGATTGAGCGAATCTTACCTGTTATTTTATCCCCAGCTGCATACTTGCCAGAGAATGTTTGCCAAGGATTTTGGCCGCACTGTTTCATGCCTAAAGAAATTCGACGATTATTGGTATCTATATCCAACACCATCACTTGAATTTCTTCACCAACTTTGACAACTTTAGAGGGATGAATATTACGGTTAGTCCAATCCATTTCCGAGACATGCACTAAACCTTCCACACCTTCTACTATCTGAGCAAAGCAGCCGTAGTCTGTAAGGTTTGTGACAGTAGCGCTCGTTTGCTCACCGACTTTGAGTTTTTCAATCTGCGTGGTCCAAGGATCAGGTATTAATTGCTTAAGGCCTAAAGAGACACGTGACTTTTCACGATCAAATTTAAGTATCTTAACTTCTATTTCATCACCTAAACTCAGTACAACCGAGGGGTGTTTGACGCGTTTCCAAGCGATATCAGTAATATGCAACAGGCCATCTAGACCACCAAGATCGACAAATGCACCGTAATCAGTAATATTTTTGACAATACCCTTTACGACTTGCCCTTGATCAAGTGTTGCTAAAAGCTCATTCCTGACGACAGAGTTTTGCTCTTCTAATACTGCCCTGCGTGAGACAACAACATTGTTCTTTTTAATATCAAGTTTAACGAGTTTAAATTCGAGAGGGCATCCTTCTAAGTGAGAGGAATCTCTTAAGGGATGCATATCAAGTAATGAGCCGGGTAGGAAACCCTGAAGAGATCCAACATTGACCGTAAAACCACCGCGAACCTTGCCAACGATAACACCTTCAACGATCTCGCCTTTTTGATAAGCAATTTCCAGTACTTCCCAAGCCTCTGCACGCTTGGCTTTTTCCCGCGATAATTGAGTAGACCCGAAACCGTCTTCAACGGATTCTAGGGCAACTTTCACCTTATCACCCACTTTCACGGTTAGCTCATTATTGCTATCGGTGAATTGACTTCGGGGGATAACGCCCTCAGATTTCAAATTGGCATTAACAATAATAAAATCATGTTCAATGGCAATTACAGTGGCAGATACTATCGCCCCAGGGGACATATTAAGATCTTCTAAGCTTTCAGCAAAAAGATCAGCAAAACTCTCACTCATATTCAATCATCCTTGTTGACGTTGAGATTCAAGAAAATTACTTAGGGTGCTATATTTTTGCTAACTAAATATATTAATGCACCCTGCCCCTCTCTGTGGGTTGACTACTTTTCCCTTAACGTAACCCTCTATGTCGCGCTTCTTCGAGTACAATTTCTAGCACTTGTTCAATTGTTAAACTCGTTGAATCCAGCATGATTGCTTCTTCAGCAGGCTTCAAAGGCGCGACTGCACGTTGTGTATCTCGTTCGTCTCGTTTTTTCAATTCAACTAATATCTCTTCAAGGCTAGCATCCAGCCCCTTATTTATCAACTGCTTATATCTACGATTTGCGCGCTCTTCAACGCTGGCATCGAGATAGACTTTCAATTGCGCACCAGGAAACACGACTGTTCCCATATCGCGACCATCTGCAATTAAACCCGGTAGCTGAGCAAACTCACGCTGTCTGTCTAATAATGCAGTTCGCACACCGGGAATTGCTGCAATTAGTGATGCAAGATTACCCGTCTCCTCCAAGCGTAGCTCTTGTGTGACCGACTCGCCCTCTAAAATCACTTGAAGCTCATCTTCCCCTTCTTGGATAACAAACTGAATATCCAAATGAGCGGCTAATACTTGTAGCGCATCTTCATCATCACTAGATACGCCATGATGCTTCGCAGCCAATGCGGTGAGACGATACAGTGCACCGCTATCTAATAAATTCCAGCCGAGCTTGGCTGCTAAAAGCTTGCAAATCGTCCCTTTACCAGAGCCACTTGGACCATCAATCGTTATTACCGGACCAATTGATTCGCTTTCATTTTGAGACATTAGTCTCCTCCTTTCTTATTATCACTCCAGTGTTCACTGTTTTTTCAACGAACGCCGGAAAAATGCTGCCACTTAGGCATAATTTTCTATTTTAATATTTTGTATGGCGCTTAAATCGGTTTTTCAATTCAATGGCTGTCTTGACTATCAACCACTTAACACTTAATTGTTAACCGTGAATAACCACACTATCTACTTGCTCTTGAGCTTAATACCTGAGGCTTATAAAAGCCCCACTTCTAAAATACGATCATTTTCTTTAAAGACATAACTCTTAAGGCAGCTATAGAACAGCTCGAGGATAAGAACCTAACACTTTTATCTCAACACTCGACTCCTCAAGATGCGCTAAGACTGTGCTAATTCGCTGATCATCTCTATGCCCTTCAAAATCAATATAAAAAACAGAGCAATCGGTACCTAAGGCACTCTCACCTGTATGTGTATCGATTCGAGTTAAGCTAATTTCATGCTCTCTAAAAGGTGTTAACAAAGAATATAAAGCACCAGGCTGATCTTTTGTCGCGATAAGAATAGATGTTTTATCATGACCCGACGGTGATATTTCCTGTCGGCCTATGATTAAAAAGCGCGCTTTATGCTCATTGCTACTACTAATATTTTGCGCAATGACTCGCCATTCACCTGTCAACGTGCCATCCCCTGCTATTACTGCCGCGTGCTGCTCAGTTTCTGTCATTTTCTGCGCTTGCTCTGAGCTAGTTAAAGCAATGCGATCGGCGGTTGGGCAATGCTCATCCAACCATTGGCTACAATGCGAAAGCGTTTCACTTGAGGCATATATTTTTGTAATTTCAGGTAAGCTTTGGCTGTGACTGGAAAACAAGTGCAATTGCACGGCTAACTCAACCTCACCACAGATATTCAATGGATAGCGTTTAAACAAATTCAAACTTTGAACAGCAACACCTTGGTTACTATTATCAATAGGTACCACACCATAATTCACCGCACTGCTATCAACTTCTTTAAAGACTTGATCTAAAGAATTTACAGCATGGGTAACTGCAGAGCTGCCAAAATGCTTATGAGACGCAAGCTGGGCAAATGCACCGGCAGGTCCAAGATAGGCTACTTGTAAAGGCTTCTCATGTGCTAAACACACAGACATAACCTCGCGGAACAAACGAGCAACAGCTTTGTCTTCTAATGGTCCTTTATTACGTTCCATAACCTTGCGCAGCACTTGTGCCTCACGCTCAGGACGATAGAACACAGCATCCGTTACACCTTGATACTTTTCCTTAACTTGAGCCACTTGTTGTGCACAATCTGCACGCTGATTAAGCAATTGATGCATTTGCTGATCAATAGCATCAATTTTATCGCGTAATTTTAATAACTCTTTTTCCTGTTCTTGTTCTTGTTGTTTTTGATGAACTGTCATAACGATCCTAACTCTAACTTTTTGAATACCAAACGTTGTTTTTAATGTTCTGCAATTCAATCATCGCAGCACCTATTACCCATTACGTTTCGCAAAATCATTCATAAATTCAATGAGCGCATCCACTGATGATTCAGGTATTGCATTATAAATACTGGCGCGCATACCACCTGCCGCTTTATGCCCTTTTAAGTTTAACAGACCAGCATCTTGTGCTTGAGTTAAGAAAACACTTTCTAAAGCTGCATCATGGATATTAAAGGGGATATTCATTAATGAGCGATTTTCAGGCTTTATGCGATTCACATAAAAACCACCATCATCGATTGCGTGGTAAAGTTTTTCAGCTTTGCGCTGGTTCACTTTTTCTATCGCTTCAACGCCACCTTGCTCTAATAACCACTCAAACACTAAGCCGGATAAATACCAGGCAAATGTAGGCGGCGTATTAGACATAGAGCCTGCTTGCGCATGAATATCATAGTTATACATTTTCGGGGTACAGCTTTGTGCCTTTCCAAGTAAATCTTCTCGAATAATGGCAACGGTTAAGCCTGCTGGCCCTATGTTTTTTTGCGCACCTGCGTAAATCATGCCGTACTTAGTGACATCGATCTGGCAAGACAATATATCTGAAGACATATCGACCACAAGAGGAACATCCCCAGAGTGCGGGGTATAATCAAAGCGCAACCCGCCAACAGTTTCATTACTCGCATAATGTAAGTAGGCTAAATCAGCATCTAATATCAATTCTGACTGTCTAGGAACACTTAAGTAATCATTATCGCTAGCACTTGCAATAACTTGCATATCACAATATCGGGCCGCTTCTGTCAGAGACTTCTTAGACCACATACCTGTTTCTATATATGCTGCACGCTGATCTGCTCGAGCAAAGTTAAGCGGTATCATTGCAAATTGACTGGTTGCTCCACCTTGCAAAAATAACACTTTGTAATTGCTAGGAATATTGAGCAGCTGCCTAAAGTCTTCTTCCGCTTTTTGAGCGACTGATACAAACTCTTTTGAACGATGGCTCATCTCCATAATGGAGAGACCTTTGCCTTGCCAATCAAGAAGCTCTGATTGGGCACGCTCTAAAACTTGAGTTGGAATTGCTGCAGGACCAGCACTAAAATTATGCTTGCGAGACATAGTTTGAATCCTTAGTAAAATCTCATCTATTGAATACAAATAACACTAAAAAACAATAACAAGGTGCTACTCCACCTTCATCAAAACACTTTTCCATTACAAGCCAAATATTAAATATCTAACGCTTCAAGCGGATAATATTATTTAACCCGAATCAGTAGTTTCAATACACTCAGCTTTGTTTGATTTAATAAACAAGCTGTTTTATAACAATCCTGTAAATAAAAAATGCGGCATAAGCCGCACTTTTAATTGAAGAATAGTACGCTTTTTACTCGCTAGGCTCAGCTTCTGAGCTTGACGAATCATCCGTACTATCTACTGAAATAGCCTCTGTTTCTGCGTTTTCATTCACGCCTTCAACTATTTCTTCGGCTTCTTCTTCAGTTGGCTCTTCAATACGTGCAATACCGACTAAGCTTTCACCTTCGACAACACGAATCAAACGCACACCTTGAGTGTTACGACCTAACACACCAATCTCACTTGTGCGAGTACGAACCATAGTGCCCTGATCACTGATAAGCATGACATCATCACCACTAAAGACCTGAACAGCACCGGCTAACGCGCCGTTTCTGTCTGTGCACTGCTGGCCGATAACACCTTGGTTACCACGGCCCTTACAAGGGAAGTCAGATACTTCTGTCTGTTTACCAAAGCCACGCTCAGATGCAGTAAGAATCTTTCCGTCTTCTTTAGGGATAATAAGAGAGATAACCTTAACGCCATCATGCATCTTAACACCACGTACACCACGCGCTGTTCTGCCCATTGCACGTACATCACCTTCATGGAAACGCGCCGCTTTACCTGCGCTTGTTACCAATAGAATATCATTATCCCCTTCGGTAATTGCCGCGCCGATCAACGCATCATCTTCTAACAAATCAACGGCGATCAGACCGGAACTACGAGGTCTTGCAAAGTTTACTAATGATGTTTTCTTAACGGTACCACTCGCGGTCGCCATAAAGACAAATCTATCTTCAGAGTATTCATTGACCGGTAGTATTGTCGAAATTCTTTCACCTTCAGCCAACGGTAGGATGTTGATGATTGGTCGGCCTCTTGCGATGCGCGAAGCAACTGGAATCTCAAACACTTTAAGCCAGTAAACTTTACCTAAGTTACTGAAACACAAGATAGTATCGTGAGTATTTGCTATTAAAAGATGCTCGACAAAATCTTCATCTTTTACTGCTGTAACAGATTTACCTTTACCGCCACGACGCTGCGCTTGGTAATCGGTCAATGGCTGAGTTTTCGCATAACCACCGTGAGAAATAGTCACAACCATATCTTCTTCTGTGATTAAATCAGCAACCGTTAGGTCTTGTTTAGACGCAATAATTTCTGTTTTACGATCATCGCCGTACTCTTCAATAACAGCGCGTAACTCTTCGCGAATCACATTCATCAATACTTCGTAAGAGCCAAGAATTTCTAAGAAGCCAGCAATTTGCACTAATAGATCAGCATATTCAGCAATCAGCTTCTCATGCTCTAAGCCTGTTAAGCGATGTAAACGTAAATCTAATATCGCTTGCGCTTGTACTGGTGATAAGTGATATTTACCTTCACGCATACCGTATTGATCTTCAAGATCATCCGGACGACATGCATGCTCACCCGCTGTTGCCAACATATCAGTGACCGAACCTGGATCCCAAGCATGTGCAATTAAGCGATCTTTCGCATCGGCAGGTGACTGGGATGTTTTGATCATTTCGATCACAGGGTCAATATTTGCTAATGCAATCGCTAAGCCTTCTAAAACATGGCCACGTTCACGCGCTTTGCGAAGCAAATAAACCGTTCTGCGAGTAACAACTTCACGACGATGACGCACAAAGTTAAATAGCATGTCCTTAAGGTTTAACACCTTAGGCTGACCATCGACAAGTGCCACCATATTAATACCAAATACACCTTCCATTTGCGTTTGTGCAAATAGGTTATTGGCAATAACTTCAGGCACTTCGCCGCGGCGAAGTTCGATAACAATACGCATACCATCTTTATCAGACTCGTCGCGTAATTCCGTTATCCCTTCCAGCTTTTTATCTTTTACAAGCTCTGCAATTTTCTCAATTAAACGCGCTTTGTTTAATTGATAAGGAATTTCAGTAACAACAATGGCTTGTTTACCTGCTGCGTTAACATCCTCAACATGGTACTTCGAGCGAATATAAATACGCCCACGACCAGTACGGTATGCTAGCAAGATTCCTGCGCGGCCATTAATGATGGCACCTGTTGGAAAATCAGGCCCTGGAATATGCTCCATTAAACCATCAATATCGATCTCGGGATTGTCGATCAACGCTAAACAACCATTGACGACTTCCGTTAAGTTGTGTGGCGGAATATTCGTCGCCATACCCACTGCGATACCTGATGAACCATTGAGTAATAAATTGGGTAAACGCGTTGGTAACACATCCGGAATTTGGATAGTTCCATCGTAGTTTGGAACATAATCAACGGTTTCTTTGTCTAAATCAGCTAATAAATCGTGCGATATTTTGCGCATACGTATTTCGGTATAACGCATCGCCGCTGCTGAATCTCCATCAACAGAGCCAAAGTTTCCTTGTCCATCAACCAACATATAACGCATAGAGAAATCTTGCGCCATTCTGACAATAGTATCGTAAACCGCAATATCACCATGGGGGTGATATTTACCTATTACATCACCAACCACACGGGCAGATTTTAGATAGGGTTTATTCCAGTCGTTTTTCAATTCGTTCATTGCGAATAAAACACGACGGTGAACAGGCTTCAAGCCATCTCGAACATCTGGAAGTGCACGGCCTACTATTACTGACATCGCATAATCAAGATAAGATTGACGCATCTCATCTTCAATATTTACCGGCGAAACTTGTTTTGCTAAATCAACCATAAATCGCAGTTTTCCTTGATTGGTCTTTGATTTTTAAATTTCGAACAGCCCAGTGTCTTCTCGCTCTATACAAATAAACAAGCCAAAACTAATGACACTTAATGCTAGGGGGCTATTTTTAACCGCGAGATTGTATCACAAATTTAGCGCACAAACACTGCACTAAACAAGGTATCAGAAAAAAGAAATTAATATTTAAAATCATACTGTTATTAAGCTACAACTGCGTATTCAAAAATCGAGTGATGCTTTTTCAAACAAAGCAAAAGAAAATAAACGCACAGCAAAAACGCAAACAGATGGGAATACCAAAAAACGGCTCTGAAATTAATTACATTTTGTAACAACAGCTATTTTTAAAGCAGCATACAAATAATTAATAATATGATTAAAAAAACTAAAGAATGGAAAATTGGAAGCAGTTCCGCCAGCCGCATCCCGGCACACGAAGAAATCGCTGTGGCTGCTCCCTTCCAGGCCTGACCAGGTTCACGACGTTTCGTTGCGGGAGGACCGACAGAACTACCATAGTTCGGCGATACACCGTTCCCCTCAATGAGAGAGCGCGCAGTATAACAGCCTAAAATAAGATTGCAAAAAGTATTTCCCACTCTTTAAGATTTATTTATTTAACGACCAACAAAGCCTAATTTTCAACCAACAACCTCTTGGTTTTGAACGTTATTTAGCCTGCTTGCAAGCGAGCAACTTCTCTTTTATCCACTGGTACATTGGATCATTATGAAATCGCGCATGCCAGAATAATCGAAATTCAACATTGGGATTATGAATTTGCTCTGGTAACGCCTTAATCGCTACCTCTCGACCTACTAAAGATTTTTTTATTAACTGCAAAGGCAGCATAAAAATAATATCAGTTTTCTCACAGTAGTTAACGACAGACTTAAAGTCAGAGACTCGTATTACCACGTCACGCTTGAGCCCCAATGTCTGCAAATAACTATCTAAAAAGGTCGAGCCTTTCCCCGTAATTGCAACATAGCCATGCTTGGCGTTTAAGTAGTCTTGCATTGTTATCTGCTTACCACTTAACGGGTGATGCTTACCCATGACAATAACTAACTCAGACTCTCCAATAACACTTGAATGGATATTCTCCTGATCAAACTCTAAATCAAACCCTGAGACCACATAATCCACTCGCCCTTTAGATAATTGCTCAAAGTAATCAGCTTGGGACACCGATACTTCAAATTTCAGTTTAGGTGCAATTTTATGCACTTCACCGACAAATTTGGGCATATCAATCCATGCATCTAAATCCACACCTGCAAATCTCAGGGCTCCCTGACTTTTTGTCGCATCGAACTCAGGCGCATGTATCAAAGTTGAAAGCCCTTGCAAGGTCACTGACAACTCTGTTGCTATCTTACTTGCTCTACTTGATAAGCTATAACCCTCTGCCCCTCTTACTAATAAAGGATCATTAAACAGCACGCGCAAACGCTGCAATGCCCGACTCACTGCCGACTGACTCATATGCAACCTTTCTGCTGCTTGAGTCACATGCTGCTCCTCTAACAGAGCTTCCAATACTGTTAATAAATTCAAATCAACCGATCTCAAATTCACTTTACGCATGATAATTATAACCTTTATGCATTTGACGCTTAAATAGTATCGAATTACAGTTAGCACATCTAGCTTATATATATCCGTAACGCCTAAATTTCAGCTATAAGAAGGTAACGTAAACAATCGTTTAAAAATTGCAATTAACAAGAAACTAAATAAGAATTATTCAATCGAAGAGAAACCAGTAACTTCCCAATGAAATTGCTCACTCTTTTTAGAACCTTTTAATGGATCAATATGCGCTTTATTAGCAACTTTAAAAATAACCAGTCCAGCTTTGGCTGGGTCGCAATTATCACCCACTGGCTATTAGCCATTTTAATTATTGGCTTGTATTTTCTCGGTGATTACATGATTGATCTTGGTTATTACGATCAATGGTATACCTTGGCACCAAAGATACATGAAGCAGTTGGAATATTGGTTTTAGCATTTATGGTTTTTCGCATTATTTGGCGAAGAACGAACATTGAACCAACACCCCCTGCGAGCAATTCCAAGCTCGTCAATTTAGCCAGCAAAATTGCTCATTCAGTAATCTACATACTAACCTTTGTAATTTTAATTTCAGGCTTGCTTATCTCTTTTGCGGGAGGACAAGGTCTTGAAATCTTCGATTGGTTTACGATTCCAGGCCCTGCTGAATTTTTTGAAAACCAAGCATCGACAGCAGGCGAAATACATGAACTTGCTGCTCTTGCACTCATGGCTTTAGTTATATTGCATGCTCTAGCTGCTTTTAAACACCACTTTATTGATAAAGACACTACGCTTAGCAACATGCTGGGCATTAAGGAGAAACAATGAAAACACTTATTAAAAACACTGTTCTAGCAACAGGAATCGCTGTAATGAGCAGCTCTGCATTCGCGGCTGATTACATGATTGACGCAAGCTCAGCTGGCGCACATGCTCAAATAGATGTTGCTGTAAGCCATTTAGGCATCAGCTACTCAAAAGGACGCTTCAACAATTTCGAAGGCACACTTAGCTACGACAAGAATAAGCCAAACGATTCAAAAGTGAGCGTGACAATTGACACAGCTAGCTTTGACTCTAACCATGCTAAACGTGATAAACACGTTAAGAGCGGTGATTTCTTAGATGTTGCTAAATACCCAGAAGCTACCTTCAATAGCACAAAGATCACAGACAAAGGCAACAACATGCTTTCTGTGACAGGAGATTTCACACTACACGGCCAAACTAAGTCAATTACATTTGACGCTAAAAAGCTTGGTGAAGGAAATGACCCATGGGGCGGCTACCGTGTAGGTTTTGAAGCCAACACTGCTCTTAAATTCTCTGATTTTGGCATCGATGCTAAAGGAAAAATTGGCACTGACGAATTCAAACTTAACTTCTTCGTTGAAGGCGTCAAAAAGTCTTAATTGATTTCCTCCCTTAATGCTCAGCATTAAGGGAGCTCCCTCCCCTCTCATCGACACTTCTAAAAACACTAGCTGTAAGCAATCCCCTTCAGTAAAATACTCTCAATTCCATTTCATTGATAATATCCACCCTATTTAATAGTTAAAATAAGGTAGCGATAGATAAAGCTTAGAGATTAAAAAATGTTATATGTGCTTCCCGATTCCGCAGGCGATATATTAGTCGTGCAAGCGACGCAATCCCTTACCCAAACAGATTATCAAACCACTTTTATAGAACAAATACGCAAGCAGTTAAAGCCAGGCCACAAACTAAGGGTAATGCTATATTTAGATCACGCGTTAACAGATATCGATAAAGACTCTGACTGGCAGCCAGAGAAGCTTTTTAAGCACTGCGATGCCACCATCTTGAGAATGGCAATCGTAGCGGATACTAGCTGGCTAGAATGGGCAAATGAATTTGACAGCAAACGAGTAAGTCACTTCCCTGTCAGTAAATTTCTTGAGGCTTTACACTGGCTGGATGAATCCGACATATAAACTCAAACATGGGGTTATTTCCTGCTCAATATTAAGCAGGGGCAATCTGAAATTCTAAGACTTTACTTTTAGCCTTTTAATGCAGGCTAACCGTTGCAACGCTCACTAAACTCTTAATGAATAATGAGCGTCGCACATTTCAATTTACGCTATATGTTTAACATCAAATTTCACGCATTCTTTAAACACATGCTGCTCGCATTGCTCACAAATACTTTGATTAAGGTGCGGAAAAATACTTTCAATTGCAGCTTTTTTACTTTCAAAGAACTGATTTTCTCGAAGCGCCGGTGTCAACCCTAACTTAAAAGCCCTCTCTTTCACATTTGGCTTCATTGCAAAGAAATATAACCCACCACCTTTAGCTTTTAACTTTCTATCCAGACCAATTAATAAATCCGTGCCACTCAAATCAATGAAGTTAATACCTCCACAAATAATTAACACCCGGTTGCCCCCTGGATCTGCCAACACATTCTCTATTCTATTTTGAATATGATTAACAGAGCCAAAGTAGATAGACATATCAACACGTAGCACTTTTAGCTGTGGGCACTGCTGACCACCTTCTTTTTTAGCTTCGATAAAACGGTGCTGCTTCACATTAAGAGACATTTCAGTAATTTCTGGTGTAGAAGTTTTAGCTAAAAAGAGAATGAGCGACATCATCACTCCCAAATAGATAGCAAATTCTAACTCTAAAAATAGTGTCGAGAAAAAAGTTATCAATAACACTGAAGATTCAGACCTACTGGTTTTTAAAATTTTCTTTATATGAACAAAGTCAACCAAGTTATAGGCAACCAACAGAATCACGCCACCCATCGCAGCCACTGGTAAATACGCAGTTAAAGGTGCAACCAGCAATACGATGATCAACAAAAAGATAGCAGCAAAAATCGCTGATAGTCCAGATTTAGCGCCTGCTGAGTAGTTAACTCCCGATCGTGTAAAAGACCCAGAGCCTGCATAACACGAGAAGAAACTCCCCACCATATTTGAAAGGCCCTGACCTAAGAACTCTTGGTTCGGGTAAATTCTTTGTTGAGACTTTATTGCTATCGCCCGGCTGATAGATACCGCTTCAATCAAACCTAAGAGCGCTATCGCAAAGGCTTCAGGGGCGAGCATTTGCAAAGTAGACAGAGAAAAGTCTGGCATCGATAGAGGCGGTATTCCAGCAGGAATTTCACCGACTAACGCTATCCCTGAATCATTACCTATCGCTAGTGCAATAAAGCTCCCCACTGCCATAGCAATTAGCAAGTTAGGTATTTTAGGGAAGAACTTTTTCGCTAAAATAGCAACGATCAATGTACCCACGCCAACAGTGAATACTGCAAAGTTGATCTGATCAATATCGAGGAATATGTGCTGCCAACTGGCAAAGAAAGACAGCCCTTTCTCTGTAAACACACCGGTAATATGCGGCAGCTGGCTAGTTGCAATTAAAATTGCAGCACCTGCTGTAAAACCTATTACAACAGTATGAGAGACAAAATCGACCAGCTTTCCCAGCCGCGCCAAACCAAAACCAAGCTGATAAACACCCGCCAGTAAAGTCAGCGTTAATGCCATTGAAACAAATTGCTCACTACCAGGTTCTGCATAGCCGGAGATAGCAGAAAATACTACGATCGAAATGGCTGTAGTCGGCCCTGAAATCAAATGCCGTGACGAGCCAAATAACGCAGCAATAATAGGCGTTACCATTGCGGTATATAACCCATATTGAGGAGGCATACCAGCAATAGTAGCAAAGGCAACACCTTGCGGCAGAACAATAACAGCACCAGTAAGACCCGCAAAAAAGTCGGCTTTAACATCACTTATTGTTAAACACCGAAACCATGCGAGAAATGGCAAAAAACGATTATGCATTTATTAACCTAACACAGAAGAAAGCGAATGGAACAATTCTACAACCAGCCTTTGATTATGCTTACTAATCAACAAGATAAGACAGTCAATCTGTTTTACCAGAAAAGCATAGAATTTGACTGGCGTATTAAACGCTAATTTAATTGATTAAAACAGAACCAATTTGATTTTCTGAGGGAACCAGTAAGCATTTAAACAAGGCGAAAAAAACGTGTTTCTTTCGCGCTTTGTAATGCTATGAGAACTATGTATGAGAGACAGGAAAAAGCTTTAAACTATACCGCGAACGCCGATTTTAACTTGGCCATCGTCCAAAAATTGCAAAGCTTCAGCTCTTCGTTTACCGATCAATATTGGCCCGTCATCTAAGAACAAGAAATTTTTCCAGTTTTTCTCAAACACCTGCCAATTAGTCTCAATGATATTCTCACTGTGATAACAGAAGTAAACTACTGTTTCTGGCTCCCAATTCAGTGCATCTAAAACAGCTCGCGGTAAGCCAGTTTCTTCCCCATCCCAAGCATCTTGCCACTGAACAGTCTCTGACCATGTTTGGTTTAACTTAGGCCAATCATCCTTATGAAAAAGCTCAGAGTGATTGGCACGATTACTAATTAATTGCTGCCAAATCTGTATAGCGCTATCACTAGCAATTGGCTTTATCTTTTGTAAATCAGTGGAATCCACAGGTAAATCTTTATGAGAAAAAAACCATCGATAACGATAGTCTTCCAAGGGGATGTAATTCATCTATATGAATACCTTTGAAAAAATAAGGATATTATAACTCATACTTAATAATTTTATATTCTAAGCAAGCATAAAATTATAAATATTGAATATTGAGAGCAGATAAAAAAATAGATATTTAAAAAATATTTTTGCATTAGCAAAAACTAATATTGAGACTAACGAAGACGGCGACTTTGCATCTTTAAAGCAATCAAGCCAATCAATACCTGTATTTCAGGTAGCAATCTAGGGCATAATAGCGCCCATGATTAAAAGGCAGACAAAATCCGAGATTCGGGAATCACTCAGTAGCCAAGTTGATGAGTTTATCAAGCAAGGCGGTCAGATTAAAGAATTTGACCAAGGCGATAGCTCATTGATTGATGGTCGCTATGACAGAAATCAGTTTGTATACGGTTTTCCAAAGCAATCTCGTACTCCTGTGCCTGAAACAATGCAACAGATAGACCAACGCAAAACTAAAACGCCGAAAAGCTCGACACCTATAAAAACCAGACGCGTTAAAAAGATAATATACGATGATTTTGGTGATCCACTACGAGAAATTTGGGTCGAAGAATAGCTTTTTATCCCCTAAAGGTTATATTTTCGAGAATAATTAGTCTTTAATAACTTCTTAACAAAAACAAATAAACCATTAAAATCATAAAGATACACTCACCCAAAAATCAAAAACCTGTCTTAAGACAATTTTATCGATAATTTTTATATTCAACACTCCCCTTTCTTACAAAATAGCGCTATAGTGAATTGGAAGGTCAAATTTGACCATCCTTTAAAACCAAATAGAGCGAGGATTTTTTACCTTACAGCCGCAATTTTTACGGCTTAGTTCAAATAAACTGTACTTATATATTTTTGTAAAGACAGAACAGTAAGGAATAACTAATGATCATAAACATTACACATCGTAAAGATAAAGTTTCACCAGCAGTTAGAGAAAAAATTGAAGACTGGCTTCACAATAGCCAAGAGCGCTACGATATTATTACCAGTGCGCAAGTCACCATCGATACAATAGAGAGAGGCGATGAAATAGAAGCAACTTTACACACCAATGGTAAAGAAGTTTACGCCAAAACACAGGCTGCTAATTTGTTTGCAGCAATAGATTCTCTCACCGATAAGATTGATCGCCAACTTGCCAAGGCGAAAGACAAAATGACACACAAAAAGGGCGGACCAAGACATCTGGAACCCGTGCCTGATATCCTAGAGGATGATGAATTAGCTGAACTCGCTCACTAATAAATCATCTCGCTCCCGAAAGTGATTAGGCTCTTTTCGGGAGCAGCTTAACTTTTCCTTACCTCCTCCTTCCCCCTTGAAAAATCGCTATCAGAACCTACATAGATATTAATTGTTATAACGACCGTCCTTTTTATTATTAATAAAAAATTGACAGACATTTGACAAACGCTTATCGTCACAACCAATAATGATTCTTATTAACCTTTAACAGTAGGATTAGCTGTGAGCATTGCATTATTTTACGGCACAACAACCGGTAACACGGGTGATATCGCTGAGAAAGTTAGCGAAATTTTAGAAGATATTGATCTTTTCGATGTCGCAGACTCTCCTGTGAGTATTCTAGATAACTATCAAAAAATTATTTTTGCTATTCCAACATGGGATTACGGCGAGATACAAGAAGATTGGCAAGAAATTTGGGATGAAGTATCAGAGTGTGACTTCACTGGAAAAACTGTTGCTTTTATTGGCCTTGGCGATCAGTACGGCTACGCGGAGTGGTTCTTAGACGCCATGGGATTACTGCATGATGTTGTAGTAGCTAAAGGCGCTACGATCATCGGTCACTGGCCAGTTGAAGGCTATGAGTTTGATGAATCTAAGGCTCTAACAGCTGACAAGAAATCTTTTGTCGGTTTAGCAATCGATGAAGATTGCCAGAACGAACTGACTGATGAACGTGTCTCTGCTTGGTGCTTACAAATCGCAGAGGATCTGTACGCATAAAATCATTACACTGTGATTGACCGACTGAATCTAGTGGTATACATATCGCTAGATTCTATCAAAAACACCTCCCCGCCTCGTTTTTACTCCCGTTATAGCACCCTTAGCAGCTCACTGAGACTTGATTATTAACCCCTTATAAATATCAGTAGGGAAAACAATACAAGCAAATCAACTTTATAATATTAAATGCTGAATCAAGCCGATAACTATTTAAAAGCGCTTCCAAATTAGTAAAAACTAACTTACAGTCCTAGCATAATTAAAATTAGGAGTAGGCATGTTTAGGTTTGTCAGTATTTTTTTTGTTGCTGCTATAGGTGCAGCTGGATATTTCTTCTATACCACTAGCAATACTCTTACAGATGAGACTCAATCATCAGCACCGTCAAATGAAACAACGAGCTCTAAAGACTCTAGCGTTCCACAATCGACTGTTTCCAAGGCCTCTCCTGAACCTGCACCAGTTGCTTTACCTAAATTGACACAAGCAGAAACAAAACAGGCGCAAGCGCATGTCAAAAGCATTACTACAGCACCTGAAAAGCCGATTGAAATTAAAAAAGCTGATCACTTTGTAACTGCCGAACAAGTGTTAGAGCTACCTGAACTACAAGCTGAAATTATTAAAATTGAAACAGTAAACGAAGCGAGCTCTGAAACGCCAAAACAAGTTGATGTAATAGTTAGTGCTCCAGTAAAAGAGAATGAGCAAGTTAGCCTTGCTCAAACAAATCAAAACAACGCCCAAGCAGCACAAAGTTTTGCCGTTAAAATTCCATCATTCAAAAAATCGACCAGTTCTGAGCCCGCTACACTTACTAGTGATAGCTCCCCAGCAGCAAGCAATACTAGTACCCCAAGCTCGGTTTCATCAAAAGCTACCAGCAAAGCGGTTTCTGACTCAGCTTCGATTGCAACTGGTACACAAACTATTGAAAATGCTACTCAACCTAAACAAAGCCAAAACATCGCCAAAAGCGAACCTGTTAAAATATTAACCACAGTAACTGGCACAGCTGAAGAACCCGCAGAAGTTATTGCGGTAAAAGTAAACCCAGTCAAAGTAACACCTGTGGTAGTTAAGGCGAAAACCAATATCGAACAAAATGAAAGCACTGAAAGCACTGAAAGCACTGAAAGCATCATTGGTGCACTGAAGAAGAATCTTGAAGAAATTTCTGATATTAAAGTTTCAGAATTAGCGAGCTTAGTAACATCAACACCCAACACAAGTACCGCCTCGAATACGGCTAATAATTCAGCCCCTCAAGTAACGACCGTAAAAACGCAAATCCTTAGCACTGACGATACAACAACAGCCGCTAACAGCACTAATAAACCAAGTAACAACACTCAAACTATAGAGCTTGCTCAAAACGCTAAATCTGTAAAAGTGGGCAAGGCCCAGAACGCTGTTAGCACCCAATCGGAAAAGAACCGCATAAAGCTTAAAGAGCTCCTTAACGATACTGATTCTGATAAAAAGCGCATCTTCTACTTACATGCTGTAAATGCTACTGATGAACAGGGCATTTGGGGCATTATACAAAAGGGTTTAACCGGCACTTTTTCAAAAGGAATTAGTTTGTCACAAGCCAACGGTACTATTCGTACACTTATTCCAGATGATGCCGATGAAATGTTAAGTAATAAAAACAGCTCATTCCTGGGTAAATTACTTAACTACAAAGTATTGACAACATACGTTTATAACTACGAGAAGGGAAACATCGGAAAAAATCCGGATTATATAAAACCTGGTCAACAGCTTATTATCGTAACCTTTACTGAAGAAGAGTTAATGAGTATCTATCAGCATTTTAAAAACGCTCAATAATAGCGAAACTCAAATATTTAGAGTTACTTATGATTGATTTATATACTTGGGCAACCCCTAATGGAAGAAAAGTATCCATTATGCTTGAAGCTATAAATGCACAGTACAATGTACATAAAATAGATATCACAGCTGATCACCAATTTAATGCCGACTTTTTAGCGATTAGTCCAAACAATAAAATTCCCGCTATTGTCGATCACAAAGGTCCTGATCAATCCCCGATTAGCCTTTTTGAAAGTGGTGCTATATTAATCTACTTAGCTGAAAAATCAGGACGTTATTTACCTGAAAACACCACAGACAGAGCATTAGTACTGCAATGGCTAATGTGGCAAATGGGTGGTTTTGGGCCAATGCTAGGCCAAGCACATCACTTTAACCACTTTCTTGAAAAAGAAATCCCCTATCCCAAAATGCGATATTTAAAAGAAGCACAAAGACTGTGGGGTGTATTAGATCAACAGCTGGCCAATAGAGAATATGTCGTTAACGAATTAAGCATTGCTGATTTCGCAATATACCCTTGGTGTATGCGATATGCTTGGCAAAACATTGAGCTAGCAGATTTTAAAAACGTTCAACGCTGGATGCATACTATGGCTAGCCACGATTTTGTTAATAAAGGTATGCTTGTCGGTTGATTTTAGCTCTTACCTCTTATCTCTTAGCTCTTAGCTCTAAATTATTAATTCTTAACTCCTTAAACATTCGCGATTAAAACTCACCTAAACAGAAGCGTTGGCCAGCGCTTTGCACGAACGCTTTTTGTTGCTGCTCATCAATTTCTGCTAACTCAGCTAGCTGATAAAACACATTGCGGCTCAGCTTCCCTTCCATGCCATCACGAACACTAATTAAAGGGCTAGGCTCACCACTTTCAGGATCCGTTTCAATTCGCAGCGGGTGTTCATCATCAAGAATAACCACATCCTCGGTACTGCTGATAAAAGTCAGTACCCTTTTAGCGTTACCCTCTTCGACCTTTAAATGAATAAAGTAAAAAGGCACTTGTTCAACTTGTATACGCCACTTCTCAACAGGAGTTTTCAAAAAGTACTGGTCTTGCTCTTTGCACAAGATACGAGCAAACATTTTTGGAATGGTTAAGCGCTGGAACTCATCACCACAGTGTCGCCACACACCTTGCGCATCTATAGTGATATCTATATCCCCTGAAAACGCAGGTTGCCACAAATGTAGTGGAGGACGTGACTGTTCATCTATAGCACTTAAAATGCCATCAAAATCAAAGGTATTAGACATTTTCTGTCGATCCTGTATCGGTCTTTCAGATTATTTATAAATGAAAAGTGACGGTGATTTATATGCATTAATATCACTCATCATAACTTCAATTATTATCAAGTGCAGATCTGTTAACTTGAAATCTATTCACTGTTAGACTTATTTAAAATTTAACAGATCATAATGGAAATCTATCATGCGCGCTAGCTTAGCAACCCGTCTTGCCGACCCCACTCGCGGGGTATACTTTGTTGGAACAACACCACCAAGAGTAGAAGCGAGTGAAATGCAAATGGGAGTCATAGCAGATAAGCTTCTCGCACGTTTAACCTCTATCGATTATGACGGATTAGTTGTTTACGATATTCAGGATGAAAGCAGCCGCACAGATCTTCCTAGACCTTTTCCATTTAATGAAACTTACGATAGCCGCGTTTACTCGAAAGTGCTCAGTGATAAATCTAACCACCCTACTATTACTTACAAAAGCGTATCAGCGCGATCAGCAGATGCTTTTAACAGCTGGCTAGAGCAAGCTTGGGTTGAATATGACTTACGAAATATTGTGTTAGTGGGCAGCCCCTCATCACAATCTCAAATTAAACTCAGCTTACCCGATGCGTATAGCGAGCTATCAAAGCACCCAAGAGCTTTTAACTTAGGGGGAGTAGCGATTGCTGAGCGACATAATAAAAAAGGTGATGAGCACATTCGCATTCATCATAAAAGCGAACAAGGATGCCGATTTTTTATCACACAGGCTGTCTATAACGCCGATGCGACTATCGACATGCTGCAGCAATATAGCCAACTTTGTCAGCAAAAAGGTGTGAAACCTAATCGCGTAATTCTCACTTTCACACCTTGTGGCAGTGAAACAACATTAGCCTTTATGCAGTGGCTTGGCATATCGACCTCAAGCGCTGTCAGAACGCGTTTACTAAATGCGGCCAACCCACTTTCAGAGTCGTTGCGAGTATGCGAAGAAAATTTGCAAAAAATACTCACTTACTGTGCAAATTTAAATATTCCTCTAGGGCTAAATATAGAAAGCTTAACGAATAGAAAGGAGGAAATTGATGCATCGATCAAGCTCTTTAAAATATTAAAAGCGACCCTCGATCTAAATCTGGCAAATCGCTTTTAAACACATAACGCCCCCCCCCCTTTAAGCCTTTAATTTGACGCTGTACCCGTCAAATTTTAGGGCTGGCTGGCCATCAATAATAGTAACATTGCAGCTAAGCTGACGAATACTAATAAAACCCGCACCTGCTGGCAACGCTTGCACTTACGTTTTTTAACCACCCTATCCTCCCGCTAATTTGACACTATAATTGCGTTTTTCGAGAAATAGTTTCAATTGATCACGATGGTCGCCCTGTATTTCAATCACTCCAGCCTTAAGCGCGCCACCTGTTCCACAGTGCTGTTTCATCTCTTTGGCAAGCTTCTTAAGTGCTTTCTCATCTAAAGGAACGCCTTTTACCAACGTAACTCCCTTTCCTTTGCGACCTTTCGTTTCTCGATGGATCCTAATAATGCCATCGAGGTTATTTAATCGCTGCTGGTCTGCTATTTGGCTACATTGGCAATCATCCACCGCGTGGTCACACTGTGGGCACATAACCCCTTTATCAGTGGAATAAACAAGGCCACCGAGCTGCTCTTTAAGTGATTTCAATGATGTGATCTCTTTTTAGGCTGAACTGGAAATCCCGCCTATTTGACGGGATAAATAAGCGGCGTAATTATCCGTCATTCCGCTGATAAAATCTAATACTCGCATATAGGCATGATACAAATCCCACTCAGGATCCGGTGCATGTATTCCCATCAGACTCAGTATCTTCTCACTGCGATAACTTAACCTCGCTGCTCCTTTTTGATGCTGCTCAAACACCGCTTGGCAAAAGGATCCAAGTAATACACCTAAGCTACTGTATGCACCAACTTCTAACTCTGTTTTACGCGTATCGGGAAATACCTCTTGGCGAGCGATGGTTTTAGCTTCTGCAAGGCCTTGTGCAACTTGCGGGTTACCATCTAGCAATAACTCTCCCTGATACTCTCCTTTCATAATCAATGCATAGTTTTCAATAAATACAGAAATCACTGACTCAACCATGTTTTCCATTGCTTTGCCTCGTAGTGCCGACAACTTGCGCCTAGAAGAAGCTTGTGAATGGAAGACACTGTCATCGAACTCTAAATCACCACATAGCTTTTGCATGATTGGCCGAATACGCTCAAAGGAGAGAATATTTAACTCCATAGCATCTTCTAGATCTAAAATGGCATAGCAAATATCATCTGCCGCTTCCATTAAATACGTTAGCGGGTGACGACACCAACGATTTTCACCGAGGGAGATTAAGCCTAGCTCATCCGCTAACTTTTTCATGAATTCAAGTTCAGTTAAATAACAGCTAAATTTCCCCTTTGCTGTGGCGCCAGATGATAACCAAGGGTATTTAATCAATGTACCTAAGGTCGGATAAGTGAGACGTAAGCCCCCTGCGTATAAGTGGTTCTCAATAGTTGTCACAACCCTAAACCCTTGCGCGTTCCCCTCAAAGGTTTGGATATCACATTTTTGCTGCTCACTTAAGGAAATTAATAGCTGTTCTCCCTCCGCGCGTTTAAACCAGTCACGAATGGCGTATTCACCTGCATGACCAAACGGTGGATTTCCAATGTCATGTGCTAAACACGCCGACTGTACAATCATTCCAAGGTCATGTGGGCTTACCCAACTGGGCAACTTTTCACTAATTAACTCACCGACTCGAATTCCCAAAGTACGGCCAATACTGCCCACTTCAATAGAATGAGTTAAGCGCGTATGGATATGGTCATTCAATGCAAGAGGGTGAACTTGTGTTTTACGCCCTAAGCGGCGAAAGGCACTCGAGAAAATTATCCGATCGTGATCTTTATGAAAATGGCTGCGTCCAAGCTCCTGAGGAAGATCTTCGTGTCCGTATCTTTTTGGCGTTAGTAACTTTTGCCACTGCATTGACATAGAGCCCCCTAATGACTCGTTATTAGCGATAGTAAGAACCGTATAAGTACTTGAAGGCTAAGCATAGTCACTATTAAAGCGCTAAACAACTGTTGAATAACAAAGGAGAAAACCGAATCTTTTTAAAAGTAAATAAAGTTAAGGTAAATAACCTCAACCCAAAAGCTTAATTTAGCCTTAACACAGGCAAAACTACCAAACCTTTGCTACTATTAAAGCTATGCAAGTAACCTTTCAAAAAGGACCAAGTCGTTAAATGAAACACAGGATATTTATGGGAGCCAAGCGCCATTTGATGGCCAATGTTGCTATAGCTTTTTTTGTTTTTTGCTTTTTACTAAGCTTTAGTATGCCTAGCTACAGCAATGAAAAAGTGCGTATTCGAATTGTCACAAATTTAGGCAATTTCACAGTACAACTACTTCCAAGAAAATCTCCAAAGACTGTTGAAAATATTTTGAAGTATGTTGATGAAGGCTTTTACACGAATGTTATTTTCCATCGTGTTATAAAGAACTTTATGGTACAGACCGGTTTTCTAACAAAAGATGCCAAGAAGAAAAAGGCACTCCACCCCGCTATCAAAAATGAAGCGATCAACGGCGTAAAAAACTTAAGAGGTACAATTGCTATGGCCAGAGGGCCGGATCCGCATTCGGCATCTTCACAGTTTTTTATCAATACCAAAAACAATCCTCATTTAGATTTTACCTCACAAAACCCGAAAGGTTGGGGCTATGCCGTTTTTGGTAAAGTCATCTCTGGAATGAACGTTGTACGCAGAATCGCGAGACAGCAAACCAACAACGACAACGCGCCTATCAAGCCTATTATCATTAAACGTATTAGCCGCATATAGCGCGGCTAATACGCTGCTCATTTCCCCATAGAACGTTATAAGCTGTCGAGCTTTTGCCTCAAGCGATAAGCATTAGACACCACTGTAATAGAGGAGAACGCCATTGCGGCACCAGCAATCATTGGGTTTAATAATACACCAAACAATGGATACAGCACCCCAGCTGCTACAGGAATCGCCACGATATTATAGGCAAAAGCCGCGAATAAATTTTGTTTGATATTACGCATCGTCAAACGAGAAACTTTAATAGCTGCATTGAGGGTGCTTAGCGAACCGCGAATCAATGTGATATCCGCGTTATTGATAGCGACATCAGAGCCACTTCCAATTGCACAACCAAGGTCAGACAACGCTAGAGCTGGAGAGTCATTCACACCATCTCCCACCATAGCTACGACTTCTCCCTTTGCTTGAAGCTGCTTAATCTTTTCCAATTTTTGAGCAGGACTTAACTCCCCATAATAGCGATCTATAGTTACTTGCTTAGCGATTGCCGCAACACTTTGATTTTTATCGCCAGATAAGATCAGTACTTGCAGCCCTTGCGCTTTGAGCGCGTTTATCGCATCTAGAGAATCCTCTTTAACAGCATCTGCAATAGCGAGCATCAAACAAACTTGACCTGCAGCCTCCACCAATACTACCGACTTTGCCTGTGCCATCCATTTCTCAGCATTTTGAGAAGCTTGATCTGTTAAGTTATTGCCCAACCAGTTTAAGCTACCCACTTTTATCTCTTGAGTGCTTGCCTTCGCACTGATGCCTAGCCCTGTATGGCTTTGAAAGTCTTGTATATCAGAGGCCGTACTTTTTAATTGACTTTCTCCCTCACTTTCAATCCTACGAGCATCATCAATAGTGCTCGCCATACTGTGTGCTTGATCCTTACAATATTGATACACGGCTTGTGCCAATGGATGCTCTGATCTTTGCTCAACAAGGGCTAAATCCCTTAGGAGCTGAAGGTGTTCAACATCCTGATTGAGCCATAACACATCGGTAACTTGTGGTTTGCCTTGAGTAATTGTGCCTGTTTTATCTAAAACAACAGTGGTTAACTTCTCAGCAACTTGTAATGCATCACCTTTTTGGATCAGCACCCCCTTACTTGCAGCAAGCCCAACACCGACCATTGTTGACATCGGCGTTGCCAAACCTAAAGCACATGGACAGGCAATAATAAGTACTGTCATCGTTGCACTGAGCACTAAGCTCCACTCACCTTGCGGTACAAACCACCACCAGATCAGCGCTGTCAAAAGGGCAATAAGCAACACAACTGGCACAAACACCGCTGCAATTTTATCCGCTAGTTTACCGAGTGCAGGTTTACTGTTTTGAGCTTGCCTGACTTGGCTAATAATTTGCGAGAGAACTGTTTTATCACCCACTTGGCTGACTTTCATGGTCAGCGAACCATTACCGTTTAAAGTGCTGCCAACTAGCAAATCGCCGACACTTTTAGCAACTCCTAATGATTCACCACTGATCATGGATTCATCAACCACGCTTTGCCCATCAATCACTATGCCATCCACAGGTATCGCTTCGGCGGGCTTTATAAGCACAATATCATCTGGCACAAGCAATGGTGCCGGTACTTGTTCAAATTGATCTTCCCGCGTTTTGCGCCATGCAAGTTTAGGTTGCAAGTTAACCAAGCTTTGTACCGCTTTTGCAGTGGAGCCACGTACTTTAGCCTCTAGCGCTTGGCCCAGTAAAATAAAGCCCAATATCATAGCAGCTGCTTCAAAATATAAATGCTGGGCGGCTTTAGGCACCCAATGTTCTGATATTGTCAGTAGAGATAAAATAATGATGGAATAGCTCCAAGCGCTTAATGTCCCAAGAGCAATTAAAATATCCATATTAAATGCGCCTGTTTTAAGGGATTGCCAAGCCCCTCGATAAATATTTGCAGCACATAAATACATCACTGCAGCGCTAACAGCTGCCAGGAAGTAACCTTGCCATAAACCTAATGCTTCAGTTAAAGGTGCAAAACTACCAAGCATTTGAAACAGCATCATCAAGCCACCGCTTAATAAAGCCAACATACTTTTAAACACCGTACTTTTGAAATGCTGTTGCTCTTTTGCTTCTATCGCTTCTCTATCTTGTTCTGAAGATAAAAGCGTTGCATCGTAACCAGCTTTTTGAATCGCAGTTATCACAATATCTGCAGCTAATTGACCACTGAATACAGCCGTGCGATCTGCAAAATTTATCGAATAGGATTCTAATGCTGGCTGTTGCTGTTGTAATTGATGAAGCGCTTTATCTACCGAGCGGACGCAACCAGCGCAAGAAATACCTTGAAGTGAGTAATATTGAATTTTAGAGTCGTTAGACATTGCTATACCTATACTATTTATCAAGTAGCTCAAATATAGCGATAGTATAAACCCTATAGTAAAGAATAGAGTCAATGCTTTTAAGATAGGATAGCACTCGTTGTTTTATTCTTTAAAGTTCGTACTTGTGTGAAAAAACAACGAGTAAGTTAGAGGTACTTCTTAAAGCACCTCTAAAAACGGGTGATAGCTTTGTAACTTATGAAAAGTACCTCTAGAGCAACTAGCGCTAAAGCTGTGCGTGAGAAACAAAATCCGCACTATTTGCTTCAGGTGCACTGCGAAATTTTGCCGCGCTGCCAAGGTATAAAAAGCCGACTAGCTTTTCGTTTTCTGCCAGCTTCATTTTGTGATGAACATCCGCATCGAACATCATTCCACCTGAACGCCACATGGCGCCAAATCCTTGTGCAAAAGCAGCTTGCGTCAATGCGTGTGCTGCGCAACCTGCTGTTATCAACTGTTCTATTTCAGGTACTTTAGGGTGCTCAGTAATACAGCCCACAACCGCAATAACCATAGGAGCCCTTAGTGGTTTTGATGCAATTTTTTGTAACTGTGCTTCGTTTAACGCTGGATTTTTAGCAAGGCTAACCTCTGCAAATATCTGCCCCAGTTTATTTAACTGCTCGCCTTCTAATACCAATAAACGCCAAGGGCGCAAATTTGCATGATCTGGCGCTCTAGCTGCTGCTTGATACATCGCTTCTAGCTGCTGTTCATTAGGCGCTGGTGCAACTAGTTTAGGGCTAGAAACCCTGTTGTGTAATAATTCAAGTGCCTGCATATTTCCCCTGTCCCTTTCTATATTTTTATTCAATTTATTGACGAGATAAACGCAAGTTAGCAGGGCTAAGCTGCAAACTACTTCTATAAGGATTAATGTCTAATCCACCGCGGCGGACATAGCGTGCATACACACTCAACTGCTCTGGTTTGCATTGCTGCCAAATATCCATGAAAATTGTTTCAACACACTGTTCATGAAAATCTCCGTGCTCGCGATACGAAATGAGATAAGCAAGTAATCCCTGCTCATCAATCTTCGCCCCTTTATACTCAATCGAGATGCTCGCCCAATCGGGTTGACCTGTCACTGGGCAGTTCGATTTCAATAAATGACTATACACGGCCGTGCTAACTATCTCACTGCTATTAGCTTGCAGTAACTGTGGGTTCGGGGAATAATCTTTAACCCTTATTTCACATTCATCAATGCACTCACCCGGTAGCTTTGCAATATCTGCAACTTCATCTAAATGATAAAACTGCACCTGGACATCGCCCTGGCAAACCTGTGATAAATCAGCTTGCATACGAGCAATTACTTGCTCTTGAGAGTCAAAACTAGTCAAGTTGAATGAGTTGAGATACAGCTTAAAAGATTTTGATTCAATAATGTATTTAGATTGGCCACTAATATAAAACTGCGCCACCCTTACTATCGGTTTTCCCTGGGAATTTAGCCATGAGATTTCATAACCATTCCAAATATCAACACAACTCCCTTGCATAAAAGGCAAAGCAGCACGGTCAACTCCACGGTTATCCCAGTTCTGCGCTCTATCAATAGGGTACAATAACGATGCATCATATTGATTTACATAACGCGTATGATCTCCAAGTGGCGAATCCGCTAAACTTTGCTCACTGCTTTTATCGATCATGAACGTATCCCCTTACCTTGATTTAACATACGTAATGCAATTGCAAAAAGTGCAACCACAAAGAAAATAATTATTCCAAATGAAGTGTAAACATCAATGTCACTCACACCTAAAATACCGTATCTGAAGGTACTTACCATATACAAAATTGGATTGAGCTGAGACACGCCTTGCCAAAAATCAGGCAGTAGCGAAATCGAATAGAACACCCCTCCTAAATACGTTAAAGGTGTTAACACAAATGTAGGTATTATAGACACATCATCAAAGGAGTTAGCTAGCATTGCATTGATAAAACCACCGGTCGCAAACAGCACTGATGTGAGTAATGTAACAATAATAACCACACTTAAATTATGTATCTGAAGATCTGTAAAAAACAGCGAGAGAATAGTAACACCGCAACCTACAACTAGGCCTCTAGATACGCCCCCTAAAATATATCCGACCAAAATAATCCAGTTTGGCATTGGCGAGACGAGCATTTCCTCTACATTGCGCTGAAATTTAGAACTGTAAAAGGAGGAAACGACATTACCATAAGAGTTTGTAATCACAGACATCATAATCAAGCCTGGAACAATAAACTCCATGTAGTTAAATCCACCCATTTGTCCTATCCGGCTACCGATTAAAGTGCCGAATATAATAAAGTACAAACTCATGGTAATAGCAGGTGGCAATAATGTTTGTGCCCATATGCGTGTAAAACGGCGTATTTCGCGACGTACAATAGTATAGAGAGCGATTAATAATTCTTGGTTACTCACTTGCTGACTCCGTATTATTTTCAACCATAGATATGAACATTTCTTCAAGACGATTCGTTTTGTTACGCATGCTCTTCACTTCAATACTCTGCGCTTTTAGCTTTGCAAAAAGATCACTAAGGTTCTGATCTTTTTTCACTTCAACCACTAAAGAGTGTTCATCTTCTAAGTGCATTTTATAGCCATCAATCGACGGCGCTTGTGGCATATTTGGAGCGATATCTAATACGAAACTTTCACTATCTAATTGTTGCAAGAGTGCTTTGATACTGGTGTTTTTGACAATTTTACCTTGATCAATAATCGCCACGTTTTTACACAGAGATTCCGCCTCTTCTAGGTAGTGAGTCGTTAAAATGATTGTAGTGCCCGCTGCGTTAATCTCTTGCAAGAAGCTCCACATAGAGCGTCTAAGCTCAATATCAACACCTGCTGTTGGCTCATCTAAAATAAGTAGCTTAGGCTCATGGATAAGCGCTCTAGCAATCATCAAACGTCGCTTCATGCCACCTGACAACATACGCGCTGGCGTATCTTTTTTATCCCATAAACCTAATTTTTTTAGATAATGCTCTGTTCGCTGTTTGGCAATTTTGCTGCTCAAACCATAAAAGCCTGCTTGCGTACGCACTATGTCATAAACATTCTCAAAGGCGTTAAAATTAAACTCCTGTGGAACGACCCCTAAATGTTTTTTAGCGCGTGTCATATCTGTATGTAAGTCATGTCCAAAAACAGATACTTCCCCTTCAGTTGCCTTAATAAGCGATGAAACTATACCTAAGGTAGTGGATTTTCCGGCTCCATTGGGGCCTAACAACGCAAAGAAATCCCCTTGCTCCACACAAAAGGAAATCCCCTTTAAAGCGACAAAGCCATTACCGTATGTCTTTGTTAAATTAGTGATTGATAGAGCAGGTTTCATCAAATACCTCTATTGGATTTTCTAAACTGGGCGACTAAAACAGTGCTTACTAAAAAGCTGATTCAGTAATTTTTCGCAGACACACTTATCATTATGCTCAGTGAACTTTATAAGCATCAAAACGTAAACTAGGAGTTTCTAAAAAATTTATAAAATGTGCGCAGCTGGATAAGTTAAGCATAGTTTGGGGCTATTACCGATAATTCAAGGGGCTATTTAGTGATCACTACTCTGTCTTTTTCAGCCAATTATTAACGTATTTTGAGTTACACAGCTTAATGCCATTGGCTTCTTTCATTGATAGCTGAAACAGCTTGTTTAGGTGCATCTTAACAGTGAAGCAGTTAAAATAGTGCTCATGCAAAACCTTCAATAATTTAATACAGCCATATTGAGCAATACCCATGAATCAATACCACCAGTTTCACCTAGAGCTCCTCAAGCAAACTTACAATCACCTATTAAGTTATTCAGCGTTTAATAGCAGTGATATCAACCCACAAGATCAAGAGTTTCTCGACAACTTTATCGAGCTTATAGAGTATTGTGAAAATTTTACTGACCAGTACATAGAAAAAGGGCAACAGATTTGCCTACACTGGGTACGAGCTTACCCTGATTTAGTCCCTGTTCTACCAAGAGATTTATTATGGTTCTTCGGCGGGGACTGTTTACACTACATGCCAGATGAAGAAATCAATCAATTTCAGCAACTAGATGAACTGCGCTATGATGCAGAGGCAAAGCAACAAGCATTTAATTACGGTGAGCAGCGTACAGCTTTTTTCAAACTTGAAAAATAACTAGCTCTATACATCGGCAATAACAGCGGAGAAATAATCAATGTTTTTCCGCTTTGCTTGAAACATTGCCATTTCAGCGTTCCTTAGCAGCTCTGGCACACTTTCTGTATGATCAGGAGCATAGCTTGCTCCAATTGTTATCTCTAACTGGAAAGACTTATCATCAATTTCCACCGGCTTTTGATAGTTTGATATTATTTTATCCGTCACTATCTCCGCATCAGATACATCACTTAAACCTTCTAGTATAATCACAAAATGATCTTCACTAAGCTGTGTCAACATATCGTATTGACGCAAGCAACCTGACATCCTTTCACTCAAGAGCTTCATTATCTGTGGGTTGGTATCATTAGACTGCTCTTCACTTTGCTCTGGAAGACCATTCACTTCACAGTACAACAATGCAAGAATTTTGTGTCTTTCAAGAGACCTTGATATAGCAAAAGGCAAATACTCCAGGAACACTTGCTTGTTATAGTTGATCAAGCTCGGATCATTAAAAGCAAGCCACTCCAAACGATCTTCTGCTTTACGCTGTGCGGTAATATCTACGCAAATAGATAAAATCACCGGATCAATAGTTCCCGGTACTGAAAGCAGTGCATGCACCCACAACAAGGTAAATAACTCGTCTTTACTATTGCGCCATTGCACTTCAGCTTTAACTAGAGTTTCACCACCGAGGTACAAATAGTTTAAGGCTGCTAAGCCATCTTCTTCTAATAGATCCGAACAGAATATTTCTGCATAGGTAAGGCCATTAAAATCTTCTATTTCAAATAGCTTACTGCCAGCTTGGTTAAGGGCAATAATTTCTCCGCCTAGCTTTTGCACTAAAATTATAGTCTGCTGATCGTTAAGCAACCGATCTACAAAGCTTTTTGTTTGATCAAGCTCACGCATCGTCGCTTGTAACTTAATCGCATTGTTAGATTCCGTTTGCCTAAGCAAGTCCATCTTGTGGCTAATCTTAGCGAGCTGGCGGTCGTACTGTTGTAACTCATCATCTAGAATTCGCTTGTTCCCGGACTTATTGACAGCACTTCCTACATCTTCTTCTAAACCGAGTGCTTGTGTCATTTCTAATATTCTAGGCAACTGATGAGCAATACGATTAACAATTACATATAACAAACATAAGCTGAGCACTAAGCTAAACACACCCAATAGGAAAACATTGGTAACTCGTTGCTGGTAAGCTTTGTGCATCTGAGAAACATCTTGAATAAATAGCCATTTATTCTGATCTTCTATGCGTTCTTGAAAGCTCATCAAGTACTTATTATCAAAAGCGCTGATCAAGTAATTTTCAGCTGTTCTCAAATGCGTATTTTCTTGAGTAAGCTTCACAAGTAACGGCATATTTATACTGCTTTGGCTCAACTCAAGAAGCTGTTTCTCCCAACTTACAAAATCAGCCTTATCAGCAAACCCTTTCACAAGGCCAACACTTAATTGATTCGCTGAACTAAATTGATTTAGGAGCGGCTCTAAACGCTGCTGCGCCACCACCGTAAAATTAAAACCGTCTTCAATTTTGATTTTTTTAATCAAATAGAGGGAGCAAGTAACAGCACATTGAATACCGCTTTTATAATCTCTTGTGGCGATAAGCAGAGCCTTATTTTCTGCTAGATTAAAGCCCAGTTTTCCCCAATGTTGCACTAACTCAACATTTTCATCATACAAACTAATACTATTAAACAGGCTATAGTGGGCTTTTTCAGTGAAATGCTCGTTAATTGTATTACGCAAAACATAGCGAATTGTTTGATCCTCGGTATGTGGGCTTAAAAATATTTCATCCAAACCAACATGTAACGATTGAGCCGCTGATGCTATGGAGTTATTTAAAAAGGCAATGCGCTCTTCTTTCACCCCTTCTGTCATCTGCAAATAAGAGTGCTTCTGGTAATTTAAAAAGCCAACAGCAAAAATTGTATGGATCAAAACAATCAGACCAGCCAACGCTAAGAACAACTTCCAGCGAATACTTAAAAAGGGTCTGAACTTTTGATTATCAATTTGCTCGCGCAATGCATTAGCTCCTTGCAAAATTATATAAGGCATAAGCAACCTGCTCACCCTTACTACCAAAGGCTTTAAATACAAACCAAACGAGTAATAGCCGAACAAACAACTAAAGCTCAATTAATTATTTGTCATTAACTAAGAAATAGTAAAATTTTACAGTTAATTTCGGTGCCGTCTTTTTCCTTTTCACGATAGATTTTATCGACAAATATAAGAAGAAGCTTAGCGATAAAAATAACAAAAAGACAGTAAGCTATAACAAATAATTTTAAAAAATAGAGAGAAATTAAGAATATAGAGAAGAAGTGAGTTTTGATGGCGTCCCATAGGGGGTTCGAACCCCTGTTACCGCCGTGAAAGGGCGGTGTCCTAGACCACTAGACGAATGGGACATATCAAAACTTAAAGTATGATTGAAACCATACTATAAATTGGAGCGGGAAACCGGGTTCGAACCGGCGACCTCGACCTTGGCAAGGTCGCGCTCTACCAACTGAGCTATTCCCGCA
>CAKZOD010000045.1 GCA_937136055.1 uncultured Oceanospirillaceae bacterium
GCTAACGGCTCCTTGATACTACCTTTGTCATATCCATAACTAGGTCCATTAGCACAGCGCACCACTATTGCTGCACTTTTTAGCAATCCTTGCGCATCAATAACAGCATCGTATTCTCTTTGTTGAAGATTATCCTTAAAAGCTTTCCACTCCCCTGAGCGCCAGGTTTTTAGTGGTGCTTTGCGCCAGCGTCTAATCGCAACTGGAATAACTTTATCAACAGCGCTGTGCCAGTGGGGTATTTCTTTAAAGCCCTCTTCAACAACCCAATCAAAACGAATGCCGGCAATAGCGTTCATTGCATCAGTCACTGCAGGTAAGGTATGAATAATATCCCCCATGGAAGAGGTTTTTACGATGAGAACTCTCACTAAGACACCTTCTCTAACAGTGCTTGCATACGGTCAAATACAAGCTCGGGTTGAATATCCATCATACTCTGGTGATAACCTTGCTCTGTATTCGCGCTGCGCAGTTTTATGTAGCCCTCTATCAGACGAATAACCTCTGCTTTTTCACTTAACGGCGGGGTAAAATTGGGGCTAGTAGGACCATACAGTGCGATTAATGGTGCGCCAACTGCAGCCGCTATATGCATCAAGCCTGAATCATTAGAGACAACGACACTGGCTTTCGCAAGAATATCAATAGCTTGGGTTAAGGTGGTTTTACCTGATACATCGATAAAACTTTCGCGCTCTTGAGTGCTTAGTAATACTTTTATTTCATCAATTGCCACACTGTCTTTTGCAGAACCTAAACAAACAACCTGTCTGCCCTGTTCAATCAACATACTGGCCAGCTTTGCAAAGTGGTAATGTGGCCAACGCTTGGCGGGGCCAAATTCTGCCCCTGGGCAAAAAGCGATCATCGGCTGATCAATATCAATATTAAACTGCGCTAATATTTCTTGTTGCTGTGCAATATCGACACTTAAACTGGGCGATAAGAGCGGCTGCAGTTGATCAGCAGACGCTTTAGAGCCTTCACCAAGTGCGATATATTGCTGAACCATCAACGGGAACGCTTGTTTATCAAGCGGGCGCATATCGTTGAGCAAGCCATAGCGCATTTCACCGCGCCAACCCGTGCGTCTTGGGATTTTAGCCATCCACGGAATTAATGCCGATTTGAGTGAATTTGGTAAAACAATACTCTGATCGTAATTGTTTTTTTGAAGCCCTGCCGCTACTTGTTTTCGAACTTTCCACTGCAGCGAGCCATGACCGACGGGCATCGCGATTGCTTGATTAACCTCAGGCATTCTCGCCAATACTGGGCGGCACCAATCAGGAGCCAAAACGTCAATCTCACATTGTGGATTATTTTCCTTCAGGCGCTTTAACAGCGATTGAGACATAACCATATCCCCTACCCATGAAGGTCCGACAAGCAAAATTTTCAAATCCAAGTCTCCAGTATTGATACTTTGTAAGTTTGTTATTCTAATCTTTGTATATCGCGGCTAATCATACTAAAAATGCGACCTTAGCCCTAGTTTATTCTATAAATCTCCACTTTTATTGTACCCAGCAATTCCTTTTTATGTCAGCGGTGATTACAATCACTGCTGAAAAAATAACAGATGGTCAAATTTGCCATCATTGAAAGCTCTTCTATTACTTTTCCTTACCTTGAATGTTAAGAAACAGATCTCACAGTAATAACTAGCTTTATACTTTAGTCACCCTATATTAGTTTGAGGTTTCAGATGGCCGCGTTTGGTACAGTTTTCATGCCGCAAATGGCACTTTCTCGTTTTGATGGTTCACGCTGGAGTGATGCCGAAATGGTCGCAAGCGACAGCATCTCTTTGCACCCAGGCGCCCATGTGCTGCACTATTCAAGCACTTGTTTTGAAGGTTTAAAAGCGTTTAAACAACCTGATGGTTCTATCAAGCTTTTCCGTATGGATATGAACATTGATCGTTTCGCACAAAGCAGCGATTTGCTATCACTGCCTGCAATCGACAAGCAAGCCACTGCTAAAATGATCACTGACATCGTTGCACAATATGCCAATGAAGTACCTGCTCCACCGGGTTCTATGTACATTCGCCCAACGCATTTTGGTATTGATCCTGCGATCGGTAAAGCGGCTACCCCCTCTGATACGTCATTACAGTACATTTTATTGTCCCCAGTAGGTGAGTACTTCAAGAGCGATGCTGGCGGTTTGCGCTTATTACTTGATGAAACGGGTATGCGCTGTGCACCGCACAATGGCATGATCAAAAGCGGCGGTAACTACGCTAGTGCATTGCGCCCTATCATGCAGGCACGCGATAAGTTCCAAGCGGATCAAGTGCTTTTCTGCCCAGGTGGATTCGCACAAGAAACTGGCGCAGCTAACTTCTTGCTAATTGATGATGGCGAAATTATCACTAAAGCACTTGATGAGAGCTTCCTGCACGGTGTAACACGCAACTCTATTCTTACCCTTGCAAAAGATATGGGCTTAAAAGTTTCAGAGCGTGAATTATCAGTTGAAGAAATTCTAGAGCGCGCGGCTAAGCCTAGCTGTGAAGCAGCGCTTTCTGGTACTGCTGCAGTATTGGCACCGGTCGGCACCTTCATTCATAACGATAAAGAATACCAAGTTGCCGATGGCAAAGAAGGCTCTGTAACTAAGCAACTTCGCCAAGCGATGAACGATATTCAGTGGGGCTTAGCAGAAGATAAGCACAATTGGTTATTTGAAGTTTAATTTCAAGCTTTCACACAGCTGCCAGTAACATGCTGGCAGCTTTATTCTCAATAAGACCTTCCAAGAAAAAGCCTTAAGATTCACTGTGAATCGTTTGCACAATCAACTCATCCCATAAAGCGCTCACTGATTGACGATATTCATTCAGCTGACCTGCCTCGATTGTTGACGATTGCTCCTGCAATGCTTTGCGATGCCCTACTGCTCTAAACGCTTTATAAGCCTCGCGCAGCTGCTCAGCCTGTTGTTCTTGCAACAGTCCCACCTGTTCAAGTGCATCTAGAATACGAATATTATCTGTGTAGGTGAATATTTGTGGATACTGATGCCCATAACATAAGCAGAAATACTGCACTATGAACTCAATATCAACAATACCACCGCGGTCTTGTTTGAGGTTAAATTGCTGATCTTTCTGCCCTTCACTGGTTCCTAGGTGATCACGCATCTTCTCACGCATTTCGCTCACATCTGCCAGCAAACTTTGCGGCTCTCGTGCCTGCCCCAGTACTTTAGCTCTGACAGCCTCAAACTGTTCGGCGAGTTTGTTCGAACCGCTAATCACACGGGACCTCACTAGCGCTTGGTGCTCCCAAGTCCAGGCATTTTTAAGCTGGTACTCTTCAAAAGCCTGCAAGGTACTTACCAGCATGCCTGAATTACCCGCAGGACGCAGCCGCATATCGATCTCATAAAGTTGTCCAGAAGTAGTAAAGGTATTTAATATGTGGATAACTTTTTGCCCTAACCGAGTAAAGAAAACCGCATTTGTAATTGGCTTTGCACCATTAGTTGATGCATTTGAATCAGCCCCATGCAAAAAGACTAAATCAAGGTCAGAGCCATAAGAGAGCTCAATACCTCCCATTTTCCCATAGGCAATTACGATAAAGTTGCGGCCTAACTCTACGGCATTAGCATCACAAGGTGTGCCGTGTTTATTAACCAAAGTATGCCAAGCCATATCCAGTACACGCTGAAGTATCGACTCTGCCAACCAAGTCAGATAATCACTCACTTTCATAAGAGGCAGCACCCCAGTTACTTCGCTTGCTGCAACTCTTAACAAATGCGCATGTTTGAAATAGCGCAAAGCATCCATTTGCTGCTCTTCATCATCCTCGGGAATGCGTAACATTTGCCGATTAAGCTCTAAATCCAACTCAAGTTTGTTTGGGGGCGCATATAAGGTTTGCGGGGTAATTAATTCATCGAGAAGTACAGGCTGCTTGGTGAGCACATCAGAAAACCAACCACTAGCAGAACAGAGTTTAACGAGCTGTTGCAGCGCATAAGGGTTTTCAGCCAACAGCACTAAATAAGCTGAGCGCCGTAAAATCGCCCCTATCAATTTAAGAACCCGCTGCAGCGTCGCCATATTATCATCGGCTTTGCCTATCTCTCTAAATAGCTTAGGCATCACCAATTTCAAACGCTCTAAGCTGATAGGCTGTAATAACCTAACAGCTTTAGAATTCGCCATATCTGTAATTAGCTTGCACGCCACATCAGGCTCACTAAAACCTTTTTCTTCACACAACTGGCTGCCTTCCTCATCAGAAAGCGTAAGCTCCCACAACAGCAGCCAATCATTATCTTTATTTTCAGGCACCTGCTCTTCTTCGCTAGGTGCTAATATTTGAGCAAAGTGACGGCTCACATTTTCTCGGTGTTTATCCAAGCAAACTAAAAAACTAGCCACATCAGTAAAACTTAGATTGCAAGCAATACGCAGCAAACCTTGTTCATCAGACGGTAGCTCTTGGGTTTGTTGATCGGCGATTGCCTGAATAGCATGCTCTGTATCACGTAAAAACAGATAAGCCTGCGTTAGCTCTTCAATCACATGCAAAGGCATACCCATGGTATCGTGCAACAGCGGTAGAATTTTTAACAACGCCCGCTGCTGTAGCCGATTATCTCGCCCACCGCGAATTAATTGGAACGCCTGCGCCACAAATTCAATTTCGCGAATGCCGCCTGCTCCTAGCTTCACATTATTCGTCAAACCTTTACGACGCACTTCACTGTTGATCATCTGCTTCATTTCTCGCAGTGATTCAAATGCAGAGTAATCAATATATTTACGATAAACAAAAGGCTTTAAATCTATCATCAGTTGATCTGCAGCTTTACTGCGCCCGGCAACGACTCGCGCTTTGATCATCGCATAGCGTTCCCATTCTCTACCATGCTGCTGATAATAGTTTTCCATAGCGACAAAGCTACAAGCTAAGGGGCTAACAGACCCAAAAGGGCGAAGGCGCATATCGACCCTGAATACGAAGCCTTCTGCAGTAGGTGCATCTAGCATCTGAATTAGCTTTTTGCCCAAGCGGATAAAGAAGTCTTGGTTATCGATCGATTTCTTTTGCCCTTGGGTCTCGCCGTTTTCTGGATAACAGAACATCAAATCAATATCGGATGATAAATTAAGCTCTTTTGCGCCTAATTTCCCCATCCCTAAAACCACCATATGCTGCTGCTCTGGATCAATTCCCTCTCTTGCTCTTGAGTAAGGTATGCCAAAGCGCAATGTCAGCCAGTGATAAAGCTTTTTCAAACTCTCATCGATACATGCATCTGCAAAATTGCTCAGCTCAGCAATCGTTTGTTGTGTTGATGATAACCTGTTCAAATCACGCCATATAAGGCGCACCATCTCTTGTTGGCGAAACCTTCTCAGCGCTACTTCTAAGCTTTTCTCATCTTCTATATCAGAAAATAGCAAAGCGATCTTTTGTGCATACTCACCTTCTTGATAAGCTCTTGATAGCACATCGGTATCAAGCAAACTCTGCAATAAATTAGGTTTTGCTATTAACTGCTTAACAACAAAGTCACTACCTGCAATAACGTTGGCCAGCTCAATTTGTTGCTGTTGAGTAAGCGATACATCTACAAGAGTCTCTGCAAGCCTTTGCCACTGTTGGTTTACATACTCTTGAATGGCTTTTGGTAAGTGGCTTACGGCTATATCCTTCATAAATTTCCTTATCGATCTGGCCTAAAATTATTAGTGATTACTATCTACACGAGTCATTGTGAAAATAACAGAAAGTGCTCAATATACGCTTTGGATTATTGAGATGTTAAAAGCTGGTACCCTCGCAGCGCTTTACTCACATCGCTAGGTTTTAAAGCAGGACATTGCTTTATGAGCGTTTGCGATACTACTTTAAGCTGCTCTGCATCGCCTTCTTTCAATTCTAGCTCTAACTCACAAATTGTAAGCCGTTCATTTTTCCCACTCACTGCTATCTCTCCTCGATCAAGTGCAATTTCAATCAAAGTAGCTGTATTGCTCTCAGAAATACGAAGATACCAAAGGCAGCGAGTAAAATTCGTGGTAAATTGTGCTTTTAGCTGATTTGGATCAACTTGAGCAGGCCAAGCATCTTTTGGCAGTAAGGATGAATCAAGCTCAGGATTTTGTATTTTCCACTCCCATTCTGAACGCTGGCTAAAACCTTCATGACTCACACCTTGTGTCTTTAATGTCTGAAAATAGTCATTGCCCGCCGAGCGAACCCGCAATGCTATTTTTCTTTGATTAAGTGCTAAATCTGGGGTATCAAAATAGATATTCTGCAAATACTTCTCAGATTCTGGCTCATCAAACTGTTGCATAAATTCGCACTTGAGCAATGATTCGAGCTCACTCTGCTCAATGCTTAATTTAACTTCAATTTCTTGTTTCATCACATAATTTCCCACTAAAACAGCTGCAGTATACAAAAAGAAGAACCTACAACCCGATTCAACAAGCTTTATAATTAATTGTTATAAAACAAACAATCGCTTATAAGCCACTGAAATACAATGCACTTTATCGATAAGTGGGCATTTTTACAGGTAAATCAGGCAAATAAACATGTTTAAAGATTAACTTTTTACTACAATTTTATGACATCTACACTTATACTTCGCAAAATTGTAACTAGCGAGGTTTTAGGATTATGGTCACCACTAATCCTTTTATGCAAATGTTTGCACGTTCACCGTTCAAACCTATGCAAGAACACATAGCAATAGCACAAGATTGTGCACAACAATTAGTACCATTTTTTGAGGCTACGTTTGCTGATGATTGGCCATTAGCAGAACAGCACCGTCAAAAGATTGCTGATTTAGAAAATCAAGCTGATGAAGTCAAAAAAGAGATTCGTCAATCTCTACCGAGCAGCTTATTTTTGCCCGTTCCCCGTACTGACCTTCTTAATCTATTGCGCATGCAAGATAAAATTGCCAATAGAGCCAAAGATATTTCCGGCATTATGCTAGGTCGCAAAACACTTATTCCTGAAATTATTCAGCAAGAAATGCTTGAATTTGTAACAACTGCTGTTGACACATCAGGTCAAGCACTCGCTGCATTGAACGAACTCGATGAGCTTGTCGCCTCAGGCTTTCGTGGCCGTGAAGTACAAGTTGTTGAAGCGCTTATCGACAAACTAGACGCGCTTGAACACAAAACTGACGAATTAGAACGTCACATCCGCCACTCACTATTTAAAGTAGAGAAAGAACTTGATCCTATCGATGCGATGTTTCTCTATAAAATAATCTCATGGATTGGAGACTTAGCAGACCGCGCACAAGACGTCGGTAACAGACTTCAATTACTTCTTGCGAATTAGCAGTAAAATTTAAGAGTTAACACTATGACTATTATTTCTGAATACGGTGATATCATTGTCATCCTAGCGTGCCTGTTCGGCTTTTTTATGGCCTGGGGCGTAGGTGCCAACGATGTTGCCAATGCAATGGGAACCTCTGTAGGTTCTAAAGCATTGACATTAAAGCAAGCAATCATGATTGCTATCGTCTTTGAATTTGCCGGTGCTTACCTTGCAGGCGGCGCGGTAACTGCTACGATACGTAAAGGTATTATTGACCCTGCTCTACTCTCTAGCACACCTGAACTGCTCATTTTCGGTATGATGTCTGCTCTGCTTGCTGCGGCTATCTGGTTATTAGTTGCCACCTATTTTGGCTGGCCTGTATCAACAACTCATACAATTGTTGGCGCCATCGTAGGGTTTGCTGCGATAGGCATCTCAGCTGATGCAGTAAACTGGGGGAAAGTGGCTAAAATCGTTGCCAGTTGGGTAGTGTCACCGGTCACCGCAGGGTTTATAGCCTTCTTCTTATTCCGATCGGTGCAGCGCTTAGTACTTGATACAGCCAACCCTTTCGCGAATGCCCAAAAATATGTCCCTGGCTATATCTTCCTAGTTGGCTTTATTATCTCGATGGTTACCTTTACCAAAGGTCTTAAACATATCGGTCTTGATTTAAGTTTTACCAATAGCGCAATTATTTCTGTTGGCATCGCTTTCCTTACCATGATTGTCGGCAAGGTAATGCTTAATCGCATCAAGGAAGATAAGAATGCAGACAAAGAATACCACTTCAGCAGTGTTGAAAAAGTATTTGGCGTTCTAATGATGTTCACCGCTTGTGCCATGGCTTTCGCTCACGGTTCAAACGATGTTGCTAATGCTGTTGGCCCTATCGCCGCAATCGTTGGTGTTGTTAATGCCGGTGGTGAAGTACTGCAAAAAACAGCCATGCCTTCGTGGATCCTACTTTTAGGTGGTGCAGGTATCGTTGCTGGTCTTGTGATGTACGGCCATAAAGTTATAGCAACCGTTGGTAATAACATCACTGAATTAACACCTTCACGTGGTTTTGCAGCAACTTTAGCTGCGGCGACTACTGTTGTTGTTGCATCGGGTACTGGCTTGCCAATTTCAACTACTCACACCTTAGTGGGTGCTGTGCTAGGTGTAGGTCTCGCGAGAGGGCTAGCGGCGCTTAACATGCGCGTTATCGGTACTATCTTCGTATCTTGGGTAGTGACATTACCTGCAGGTGCTGCACTTTCTATCATGTTCTTCTTTATGTTTAAGGGCATGTTTAGCTAAAACATCCTAAAAAGAGCAAAAACTGTAGTGTTTTTGCTCTTTTTATCCCTCTCTATTACCATTCAACCCATGCTGTTTTTCCCTTCTAAAAGCTTGATTACCCCTCGACCTCTCTACAAAAACGCTGCACAATAAACACCTTGAAAATTTTTGGAGGCCATTGTGTCCGACGTTAGCCAATACCTTAACTGGTTTCGCCAATCATCACCTTATATCAACGCACTACGCAATAATACTGTGGTTATTATGCTTAGTGGAGAGGCGATTAAAGACGATAATTTTGATAATGTTATCCATGACATTGCATTACTCAACAGCCTTGGTATCCGCTTAGTTATCGTTTATGGCGCACGCCCCCAAATAGAACAAAAGTTATCTGATAACGGTCACACTCCACAGCTTCACCATCGCAGGCGTGTCACTGACTCTCATACTTTGCAATGTGCAGTTGAGGCAAGCGGTGCTATCAGAGCACTGATTGAGGCTAAGCTTTCAATGGGCTTGATAAACACGCCCATGCACGGCGCTAAAATACGCTTAGCATCCGGCAATTTTGTGGTTGCTAAACCAGCAGGTGTCTACGATGGTGTTGATCTTTGTCATACTGGCGAAGTAAGGCGTATTGACCATACTGGTATTCGCAATATTCTCGATCTCAATTCAATCGTTTTGCTATCTACTATTGGCTATTCACCTACAGGTGAAATGTTCAACTTAACTGTTGAGCAAGTTGCTGCTAAAACAGCCATTGCGCTAAAAGCTGATAAATTGATTTTATTTGGCAAAGAGCAAGGTGTGACTGACAGTAACGGTGATACCCGCAGTGAACTACTAAGCAATACAGCCCAGCGCCTGCTTAACCAATACAAAAATCAAATTGAAGATCCAAACCAAAGTCAGTCTGAGCTTTCTTTGCTGCTAGAAACAGCACTACACGCTTGTAACGCAGGTGTGCCACGTAGCCATTTAATCTCTTACCAGGTAGATGGCGCACTGTTAGCTGAGCTCTATACACGCGACGGTAGCGGCACAATGCTCGCCGAAGAGTCGTACGAGCAAGTGCGGGACGCCAACGTTGACGACATTGGCGGTATTATTGAACTCATTAACCCCCTCGAAGAAAAAGGCATTTTAGTACGCAGATCTCGAGAGCGCTTAGAGGCAGAAATCGAGCAATTTATTGTCATTGAACGCGACAACGCAATCATCGCATGCGCTGCTCTTTATATCTTTGAAGAAGAAAACATTGGTGAGCTTGCCTGTATAGCAGTCAATCAAAATTATCTGGGAGGCAACCGTGGCAATGTGCTCCTTGAAGCTGTTCAACAACGTGCGCTGGATAAATGCCTGAATGCATTATTTGTGCTCACAACTAAAACTGCACATTGGTTTTTAGAGCAAGGCTTTAATGAAATAAGTGTTGATCAGTTGCCCAAAGAAAAGCAATCAATTTACAACCTTCAACGTAAATCCAAGGTCTTCTTAAAGCAGTTGCCATGAGAACTGGCGCTGCTAATCACTACTAAAAAACAGTGTAAGCTTCTTACTTGGGGCAGCCATTACGACACTAAACACTTTCTCAAAAGGTAGTTTTAAGTCGACACCCGCTTCATCTATCTTAGGTGGAGCTAAATTGGTTAACTCATGATGACAGTGCCCTACCAAAGAGTTACCCATGATAATATTCAAAAATTCACACACTGAATCCTGACAAACCGCTTGATTGTCTCTTATCTGCATATCTAAAAAACTTTCTGCAACATCGCCGATAAGCTCATCATCAAGCATGATGCCGACATTCACCGGATATGCTAGCTTCACCATTTGCGAAAATGCCCACTGCCCTTGCGGCACGATTAAATCCCCTTCACAGTAACTTTCAACTTGAATCTGCTGCTTGGTAATTCGTAAAAACTGCCTAACTAATGTATTAATTGTATCCGCAATTAATTTACCGTGAGGCTGTGCATAAATAGCATTATCAAGCTGCAAGGCGGAGCGCTTTTTTAGCTCGGCATGCTCCTCTAAATAATCTATTAGTGAAGTTTTATCGAGGTACTTCTGCTCCACTAATATTTCTCCAAAGAACTTGCGCTGATTTTGCTGTGCTATAAAAATCTCTGAAACTTGACGACTTTTCAACAAACCCATCGACACTGCAATTGCGCCGTAGCGCCTATCAGAGCGCTGTTGCTCAAGGTTAATTTGCTTGGCCTGTTCTTCAGTTAGATAGCCCTTATTAATGGCAATTTGACCTAAGTTGAGGTGTGAAGCCTTTTGCAAATCGATTGCAGTTAACAACTGCGTTTTGGAAATGACACCTTTTTCCAGTAAATATTGACCAAAAAATTTATTAGACATAGGTTACTCACTAAGATACCGGTTCAGAGAGACTGTTTATAGCAGTGGTTACACCTGCTATCTCATAAGGTTTTTGCAAATAAAACTTAGCGCCTTCTCGCAAACAATATTCAATATCTCCCTCTGAACCTAAAGAGCTACAGATAATGATTTGTGCTTGAGCATCCACTTGCAAGATTTTCTTTAACGTTTTCTTACCATCAAACTTTGGCATCACTAAATCGAGCATCACCAAATCTGGCTTATGTTCCATGTACAACTGCAGCGCTTCTAAGCCATCTTTTGCTTCGCCTACCACTTGATGCCCCAAACTAGTCAATAACTGCCCTACAACCAGCCGCATACTCAGGGAGTCATCAACAACTAAAATACGTAATGATGAAGACATTTTCTCTCCTTAATCTACATTCAATATACTGGTTCGATGGCAAATACTGTTCAGCCAAACTTCCAACCCGTTTCTATTTATAATCTGAATCAGTACTTCAAAATTTTCAGCTACAGAGACTACAGACATATGTAAACTGCGCTTTTTTAAGTGCTTTAAAGCCGTTTTCAAAGCTATAAATAAAGAATAGAACAATATTTTTTAAAGGCAAAAAAATGTATCAATTGAGTTTTAATATAATTGGATACAACTCTATCAAGTAGGTAGAGCCAATATCACTTAGCTATTGTCTAACTAGTGCATCCAATTTATATTGTCTGCAATCATCAATTAACCATTGATCGAGCGTGCTCTGTGATCTTCAAATCGACTCGAGCGCACAATTAATTTTTATCTATTTCAATGATTATTAAATACAAGCAAGGAGTTAACGATGCACGTCCTCATGGATATTATGGTTTCACCCGGCGGTGTTGGCCTTTCAGTTTCACCTTACGTCGCACATTGTCAGAAAATCTTCCAACAAGCAGGCCTAAACCATCAGCTACACAGCTATGGCACAAACGTTGAAGGCGAGTGGGATGATGTTGTTGCTGCTGTTAAACGCTGCCACGAAGAGCTTCACGAAATGGGTGCTGTGCGTATTACTAGCCACATGAAACTAGGTACACGTATTGATAAAGCACAAACTATCCAAGATAAAATTGATAGTGTTAAGGAAAAACTAGAAGGTTAGTGTTTAGGAAATGTAACACTAAATTTTGCGCCGCCAAGTGAAAATGAATCCTCAACTTCCAGGCGGCAATTATACGAACTAAGTATATCAACAGAAACACTCAAACCGATGCCCTGCCCAGGTGCTGCCGATGTATCAGCACGCTCACCGCGCTCTAATATGGTATTACGCATGTTTTCTGAAACACCCGCACCGTCATCTTCAAGATCGATATAAATGTTATTTTCATCGCTATAAAGCGATACTGCAACTTCTGAGCGGCAATACTTGAATGCGTTCTCCATCATATTACCAAGCATCTCCATCAAGTCTCGCTCATCTGCATTGATCGCTATTTTCGGCTCAAGATTAAGGACTACTCGCACTTCTTTTTCGCGGTACACTTTACCTAGCGCTGACAAGATTCGCTCAACAATTGGCGCCACCTCGACTGCATTCGTTTTAGCACCATCTCCAATACTTTTTACCGCTCTGGTTAGCTGGTACTGAATGATTTGATCCATCCTGCGAACTTGCTCACCAATAATGCTATTGTAAGCCTGAAAGTCTAGACCTTCATTGGCAGCGCCTTGAATAACCGCCAAGGGCGTTTTCAAACTGTGCGCTAAGTCAGCCAAAGTATTTCGATATCGTTCGCGCTGCATGCGCTCTGCATTTAACAAATTGTTTAAACTTAAGCTCATAGCGTCGAATTCAGAACCATATTGGCTCTTTAATTGATCTAAATTGCCTTTAGCAATCTCCTCTAAATCAACTACCATGTGATCTAAAGGGCGCAGGCCAATTCTTACAATTAAGTAGAATCCTATAATTAACAACAACGATATAATAAACAAAGCACTATACAGGTAACTCTGATATTCACCGACATCACGGCTAATCCATTCAGACTCATAGCTTAATAACAACATGCTGTTGTCGTTGAGCACGCTGGCGTAGTAGTAAAAGCCATCTGCTTCAAAGAAGGTTACAGAGTTTTGTTGCAGAGATTCTTTTATTTCTACATAAATAGATGCGGGAATAAGGAGCTGTTTGTTAGATGCTCGAGACTGAGCAATCATAGTGTCGTTTTCGCGATACCAGTAAAAACTAGTGTGTTCGCTAATCACTTTTTGGCTGGCATAACACTGAGAAATTAATTGCCGATTGGCTTTATCTTTCCCTTCTGTGCAAAGCTCAAATATTTTTGTCTGTGTTTCTAATCGCTGTTCAAGCTCAACCACTTTCTGAGTACCGAAGCGGTAATCCAAAAAATAACCGATATTGCTAAACACAGCACAAACTAACAGAAAGAAGGTAAACAGCAACCGCAAACGGATTGACTTAAATTTACCTCCTAACGGCTTGCTCATTAAGAAGTGCGTACCAAATCAAAGCGGTAACCTAAACCACGCACTGTCGTAATTGGCGACATTGTCTGTTCAGGATCTAGCTTTTGGCGTAGTCGACGGATGAATACTTCAAGTACGTTACTATCTCTATCAAAGTCTTGATGATATAGATGCTCTGTTAACTCTGCTTTTGAAACGGTTTTGCCCGCGTGCATCATTAAGTATTCAAGCGTGCGGTACTCATAGCTTGTCAAATTAATTGGGCGCCCTTCAAAAGCGACAACACGACCAACCGTATCTAGCGTTAAGTTACCAAACTCTAATACCGGTTTAGCGTGACCAGCAGCTCTGCGAAGCAAGGCGTTCAATCTAGCAACTAGCTCTTCGATGTGGAAAGGTTTCACTAGGAAGTCATCAGCACCAGCCTCTAACCCTTCAACCTTGTCCTGCCATTCACCACGTGCTGTTAAAATCAGTATTGGGAAATTCCTTTCTGCAGCCCGCCACTGTTTGATCAAATCTACACCTGAAAGAGAAGGTAAACCTAGATCGACAATTGCCAAATCATAGTTAAATTCACAACCCATATACAATGCTTCTCTACCATCGCCTGTTTCTTCGATAGTATAGCCTCTTGATTCAAGTCCACTGACCAGCTGACGACGTAAATCTGCGTCGTCTTCCACGACCAATAGCTTCATCTCAATACTCCCGTAACTAAAAAGTTTTAAACCATCTACATGGCATACAAATCTGCAAACATAATGGGCGTCTGCATTCGCTTTTATTCGTTTTGCTGGTAATGCAATGACGACACCTTAATTGTTGTGTCATCCGTATCAATTTTAGTTGTCTAATAACAACTAAAACTCTTGTAATTTCAACTAGCTTAACAAAGCAACTGCAAGCTCTAACACCGCATAAAATTTATCTTATTATATGCAGTCTATAACACTTTATGAGTGAGCGTCTAGAACCTATACGCATGCATTTACATGTTATTTAACAGTTTCTAAAGAGCTTTGTTTTGTTATCTACTATCAAATAACAATAACAGCAAACTAGAGCACTTAAATTTTTCTAGCGCGCAACTATACACACTACAAACTTAACGTAAGCAGTTTCCCCGTTCATTTTTTAGATATTAATCAATCAGCTGCCAAATTAATTAAAGCGCTTGTTTCATTTTTTGCAAATTTAAACTATTGCAAATGCAACAAACCTCAAAAATTAACGAAATGACTCCTAAAATCCATACTTATGCCCAATTTCTACTACTTTACTTTATATGTCATCGCCCATTGAGCTAATTTATTTACCATTTGTACAAAAAACTTAGCATTTCGTTTTTCGGGACAATCAATGTTGTTTTTTCGAATATTCACAACACAATACTCTGATATAATGCCCACTATTATAAATAGAGGCTTCAAATAGCAAGTATCTCGGCGCACTTGTGATAGCTAACGCTCATATGCGACTGAGAAGCCTGATAACAAACTAGTTTAAACAGCTAAATAAGAAAGGAACTGTCATGCCTGCATATAGATCAAAAACATCCACAGCTGGACGCAATATGGCTGGTGCTCGCGCATTATGGCGAGCAACGGGCATGAAAGATGATGATTTCAGCAAGCCAATCATTGCCATTGCCAACTCATTCACCCAATTTGTACCTGGCCACGTTCACTTAAAAGATATGGGCCAGTTAGTCGCCCGTGAAATAGAAGCAGCGGGCGGTGTTGCCAAAGAGTTCAATACAATTGCGGTTGATGATGGCATCGCAATGGGCCATGACGGCATGCTTTACTCACTACCTTCTCGTGACTTAATTGCTGACTCAGTTGAATACATGGTTAATGCTCACTGCGCCGATGCGATTGTCTGCATTTCCAACTGTGACAAAATCACACCGGGCATGTTGATGGCTTCTATGCGCTTAAACATCCCTGTTATTTTCGTAACAGGTGGCCCAATGGAAGCAGGTAAAACTAAGCTTTCAGAGCATAAGCTAGATCTAGTTGATGCGATGGTTGTCGCTGTAGACGACACCGCTAGCGATGAGAAAGTAGCAGCTTTTGAGCGCTCTGCCTGCCCAACTTGTGGCTCTTGCTCGGGTATGTTTACTGCTAATTCAATGAACTGCTTGGCAGAAGCTCTTGGTCTCGCTCTTCCAGGCAATGGCAGCTTGCTAGCAACGCACGCAGATCGTCGCGAGTTATTCTTAGAAGCTGGCCGCTCTATCGTATCACTTGCTAAACGCTACTATGAACAAGACGATAGCAGTATCTTACCGCGAAGCATTGCCTCTCCTAAAGCGTTCGAGAACGCCATGGCACTCGACATATGCATGGGTGGATCAACCAATACTATCTTACATTTATTAGCCATTGCTCGCGAAGCTGAAGTCGACTTCACTCTTGAGCACATGGAGGCAATGTCTCACAACATTCCACAGCTGTGTAAGGTTGCACCTAACTCTCCTCTATACCACATGGAAGACGTCCACCGCGCCGGTGGTATTTTCGCTATCCTAGGTGAGCTAGATAGAGCGGGTAAAATCCATACTGACGTCCCAACTGTTCATAGTGCCACAATGAAAGAGGCATTAGACAAGTGGGATATTATGCGCAATCCAACTTCTGAAGTGCTTGAGTTCTTCCGTGCTGGACCTGCTGGCATCCCAACGCAAACCGCGTTCAGCCAAGCAACCCGCTGGGCGAGTGTTGATAGTGATAGAGTCGGTGGCTGTGTACGCTCAATTGACAACGCATACTCTCTTGAAGGCGGCCTAGCCGTTCTTTATGGCAACATTGCACTTGATGGCTGCGTCGTTAAAACCGCCGGTGTTGATGAGTCTATCTTAGTTTTTGAAGGTACTGCTCACGTCACAGAATCACAAGATGAAGCAGTTGCTGATATCCTTGCTGATAAAGTAAAAGCCGGCGATATTGTGATTGTTCGCTATGAAGGGCCTAAAGGCGGTCCTGGTATGCAAGAAATGCTTTACCCAACCTCTTACATTAAATCTAAAGGCCTAGGCAAAGCTTGTGCATTATTGACTGACGGACGCTTCTCTGGAGGCACCTCTGGATTATCAATTGGTCACGCTTCTCCAGAAGCCGCCGCAGGTGGCGCAATTGGCTTAATCGAAAATGGCGATCGCATCTTAATTGACATTCCTAAGCGCGGCATCAATGTGCTAGTTTCTGACGAAGAATTAGCTAAACGTCGCGCTGCGATGGAAGCAAAAGGAAAACTTGCTTGGAAGCCTACTAAGCACCGTCCTCGCAAAGTTTCTGCATCACTTAAGGCTTACGCCTTACTGGCCACTTCAGCCGACAAAGGCGCTGTACGCGACCTCTCAAAGCTAGACTAATCTAGCGTGTGAGCAATAAAAAAGGGCTAACGCCCTTTTTTATTGTCTCTCTATAATTTAATAATTATTTAGCCGTCAGCGTTGATTGTTTCAACCAGCTCACTCAACACTGAATCAGCCTTATCATTGTCAATTTGACAAGTGCCCGCAGCTTCGTGACCGCCACCACCGTATTTAAGCATCAGCTCGCCAACATTGGTTTTTGAACTGCGATCAAAGATTGACTTACCGGTTGCAAACACAGTGTTCTGCTTTTTCATGCCCCAGATTCTATGAATAGAAATGTTAACTTCAGGGAACAGCGCGTAAATCATGAAACGGTTACCCGCCCAAATCTCTTCTTCACCTTGCAGGTTAAGCACCACTAAGTTGTCAAACACTTGAGAGCAGCGCTTAATTTGTTCAACAAATTTAGTTTGCTGATCCATATAGAGATCAACACGCTCTTTCACATCCGGCAATTCCAAAATATTGTCGATGGTATGATCTTTACAGTAATCAATCAGATCCATCATTAACTCATAGTTTGAAATTCTAAACTCTCTGAAACGCCCTAAACCGGTACGCGCATCCATCAAAAAGTTTAATAGCGACCAACCTTGAGGATTAACAATATCATCACGATCGTACTGGGCAGAATCTCCAATATCAACCGCAATCATCATGTCATCCCACTCTTTAGGGAAAACATCAAAACCGCCGTAGTAATCAAATACTACTCGTGCAGCAGAAGGCGCAGCGGGGTCGATTACATGATTATCTGCTTTCTCATTGCGAATTGTCTCTGAAAGATGGTGATCAAATGCCATGTGCACACTAGGTACGTAAGGCAAGTTAGTGGTGATGTCATTACCTGTAACATCAACATTCCCATCTTGCATGTCTTTAGGGTGTACGAATTTGATTTCATCAACCAAATCTAAATGCTTGAGCAACACTGCACAGACCAAACCATCAAAATCACTACGTGTTACCAAACGATATTTTGTATCCGACACAGACTTATCCTTTAATCAATAAATTAATTGAGTCATAAACCATAATAACAGTACTTTTAAATGCTCGCCGATTGTTTTGTCGGTTTTAAATCAAACATTTAAGTCAAAAAACAAAGCACTGAAAAACGCTTATCGCTTAAACTGCTTATTCAGTAAATATAGATCCTAAATATATTATAAGCAAACGCCACTCAGCAATTAACGGGCGCTTGTCCGAATATATCTTACTAAACCAACACTTTAAATAGCTTACCTAGATTAATTGATCTACACCAAGGTTTTACGCACTAGCTAGCTGCTTAAGCTTTACGCTCGTAAATCAGATCCCAAACACCGTGGCCAAGCTTTTCACCGCGACGTTGAAACTTAGTCACGGGGCGTGCTTCAGGTTGCGGTGAGTATTCTCCAGCTCCTGCAACGTTCTCATAACCTTGTGCAACTTCCATAACTTCCATCATGTGCTCAGCATAAGGTTGCCAATCAGTCGCCATATGAAAGCAACCACCGACTCGCAACTTCGCACGAATCATTTGTGCAAACTCAGGCTGAACAATACGACGCTTATGATGCTTTTTCTTGTGCCAAGGATCTGGGAAAAACAGTTGTAGTGTAAACAGTGAGTTATCGGCAATACAGTGCTCTAGCACTTCTATCGCATCTTCACTGTAAACTCGAATGTTTGTTAGCTGCTCTTCATCAACACGAGACAATAAGCGCCCTACACCGGGTCTGTGCACTTCGATACCAATAAAGTTTAGATGCGGAGATGCCTTCGCCATAGAGATCAAAGATTCTCCCATGCCAAAACCTATCTCAAGTACCGTATCTGCTTCACGACCGAATAGCTCTGCTAAATCGATTTTGCCGTTTTTAACTTCTAAGCCAAATGTCGGCCATACCTCTTCAAGTGCACGCTCTTGGCCTAAGGTTGTTCTTCCTGCACGCATCACAAAGCTGCGAATTGTACGTAAATGTGGTTTTTCTTCAGTCATTATCTCTACCAATTGGTGCTCTTAAAGCGCACAGGCTTTAATCATTTGAATGTGGTGTTATTACTCACTCACCTATATAGCCGCGCATTTTATCGATTTTCAGGTTTTTTATCCATCAACCATCATCACTAAATGACAGCTTAAATACCCCTAGCAGCATCATGAGCCAACCCGCTATAAATGCAAATCCACCTAACGGCGTCAGATAAACTAACCATCTAGCACCGCTTAGCGCCAACAAGTATAAGCTACCACTAAACATCACAATACCCGCCAAAAAGCTAAAGCCAGCCATCATCAAGTAGCGCTGTTTACCTAGTTTCACCATTAACAACACCACTGAAATTAACGCTAAACTATGATACATCTGATATTGAGCCGCCGTGCTAATCCATGCTAACTCTTTAGCACTCAATATAGCTTTTAAAGCATGGCTGGCGATCGCCCCCATAACAACAGATAAACCAGCACAAAGTACAGCACACATCAGCATATGTTTAAGTTTCATTCACCGAGCTCTCTCAAGTTTTAATCCTATAAAAACAAAAAAACCGTCTAAAAAGACGGTTCCTTTAATACTCTCAAAACTGCTTAAGCAATAAAATCTGTTTGCTCAACGCCTATCGCATCTTTCAGTTTTTTCATCGCATTTTTCTCTAACTGACGTATACGCTCAGCAGATACTTGGTACTGATCAGCTAGCTCATGCAAAGTCGCTTTATTATCACTAAGCCAACGCTGCGTCAAAATATCGCGGCTGCGCTCATCCAAGTTTTGCAATGCACTGATTAGCTGCCCTTGTGAATGGTTTTTCCAATCAGAGCTTTCAAGTAGAGACTCAGGATTAGCTGAAGTGTCTTCTAAGTACTGAGCAGGAGCAAATTGAGCGCCTTCGTCGTCATCGCTACCTGTCATATCAAACGCTGTGTCTGTAGAAGCTAAACGACCTTCCATTTCACGTAGCGTTTTTAATTCAACACCTAAATCTTCTGCAATGTTAGAAGCTTCTTGGTTGTTCATCCAGCCAAGATCTTTTTTCTTTGAGCGTAGGTTAAAGAATAATTTACGCTGAGCTTTAGTTGTCGCAATTTTAACAATGCGCCAATTTTTTAAGATGTACTCATGCATCTCAGCTTTAATCCAGTGCACGGCGAAAGAAACCAAGCGTACACCGACTTCAGGGTCGAAACGTTTTACTGCTTTCATCATCCCAACGTTGCCTTCTTGGATAAGGTCGCCTAATGGCAAACCGTAACCTGAATAACTTCTGGCAATATGGACAACGAAACGTAGGTGAGACATAACCAGATGACGAGCCGCTTCCAGATCATTTTGATCTTTCAAACGTTCAGCTAGCGCGCGCTCTTCTGTAACAGATAGTACAGGGATTGCACTAATTGTTTGCAGGTATGCATCTAAATTTTGTCCTGGAGAAACATGATCAATTGCTAGTAAGCTCTTGCCCATTGACTTAACCACCTCATTTAATACTTCAATTTGTAGATTCTAAATCAATCTACTGACATATATTCATGTCTATCTATCTGATTTTATTCACCCTTGAGTGGAATAATAATCAACATTTTTCAATTTGCTATTCTATGGCAGCCAAAGACTTAGTTAGTTCCTTAGCAGCTATTAAAATCATTCTAATTCGCTAAAACCCGCTATTAATTGTAATACTGATAATAGCTGCAGCATCAATTATTACTGACAAAACAACCATAAAAGCAATAGCGGACGTGAAAGCATACACACTGGGAATATTATATCAAGAAAAAACCACCAGCATGCCTGACTTTAGTCAAGTAGTGGGTTTATTTCACTCAAAATGCTAAAGCGCTGTTACTCACTGAGGATCTAAATGGCTAAGGAATTTATTGACTGATAACAAAGCACCGAGCCAGCCTAGAAAAACAGCAATTGCTAGCAACACAGTACCGCCGATCATACCTAAGCTTGAGAGCACAAATTCACTTTGATAGAGCTGCGCTAAATTTGCAACGGGAGTACGCATCACTAACAATGATAGCTCCAGCATTAACCACGCAAAGACACCGCCAGCAAAACCATAGCAGATACCTGTATATAAGAAAGGTCGCCTAACCCAAGCGTTGGTGGCGCCCATCAGCTTAGAGACAAGTATCTCATCACGCCTGCTAGCCACGTTTAAACGTACCGTGTTGCCAATCACCAGCAGCACTGCAAACGCTAATAGAAAGCTCAATGCGATGACTCCCCGCTCAACGACTAGCAGGCCAGCATTAAAACGTTGAATCCACTCTAAATCTAACTGAGCTTGCTCTACTTGCGCCATTGCAGCTAACTCTTGCGAAAGCGCAGCCAAGTTTTCTTCAGAGGTATCTCTCGCTAATACTGAGACCACTGCTGGTAGTGGGTTTTGCTCGAGTGCTGAAATCACATCACCAACCCCCGATAACTGCTGAAACTCCAATAACCCTTGCTCAGAATCAATCAGGTCAATTGCAATTAAATCTTCACGCAAGAGCAAACGCTGCACAAAGCCATCTATTTGGCTGGCAGAGAGATTCGTTTGTAGATAGAGAGATATTTTATTTTCACCTTCCCAGCTATCAGCCAAACGCGCAACATTCGCCAAGGATGTAAACAAAAAGCTTGGCAAGGTTAGCGCAATAGCCAGCACTAGCACTGTCATAAACGTAGAAAGCGGAGCCATGAACAGCTGCCTAAAGCAATCTCTTGCTACTTCTTTATGTTGCTGCGCCCAAAGGCGTCGCCTATCCTGCACTGTGACTTTATGTTGCTGGGCAGCTGGACGCGTTTTAGTATTAGACATCGTCCACCAACCTACCTTGTTTTAAGGTCAATGTACGACAATTCATGCGTCGAATAAGATTTAAATCGTGACTTGCTACCAACACTGTTGTTCCCACTTGATTAAACTGTTGAAACAACGTCATTACTTCAGCGGATAACTGAGGATCAAGATTACCTGTCGGCTCATCTGCCAGTAGGATTTTAGGCTTGTGAACAATAGCTCGAGCAATACCAATACGCTGCTGTTCACCTGCTGAAAGCGCCCTGGGGTTCATTTTTTCACGGCGCAACAAACCAACTTTATCTAAAGCTGCACGCACTCTTCTCGCCGCATCTTTTTCTTCATACCCACAAATGCGCAATGGCAGCGCAATATTGTCAAATACTGAGCGATCAAATAGTAACTGGTGATTCTGAAAGACCACCCCTATTTGCTGGCGATGCAGTGGAATATCTTTTGAGCCCATGGCTGACAATGCTTTTTGAGCCACGTTAATAGAGCCTGTGGTTGCCCGCTCCATCAACATAATAAGCTTGAGCACGGTGCTTTTACCCGCACCAGAATGGCCCGTTAAGAAAACTAATTCCCCCGGCGCAATCGCAAAAGAGACATCCTCAATTGCTTCAAATCCTGTCGCGTATTTCTTGCTAACGTGCTCAAATTTAATCATTAATAGACCGTACCTCAATATCCATATTCTAGCGGCAGATAAACAAAGTGCTTTAGGGAACATGCGATTAATTCCCCAAATCTTCTCTGTAGATAACTAAGGGGCCAGATCCGCGGAAAAATACGCAGTGAATGGCCAGTCCTTTACAAGTGTTTTGACAAAGGAGGTGGCCCCTTAGATATCCACCCTACGGGGCGTACAGGATATTCCGTGCTTTTCGTTAATGCTTTTCGCCGGGCAACCAGCCCGCCTGTAAGCATTGCCTCAATCACGAAAAATCCTGAACGCCAGAGGCGTTTGGGGCTTAATCGCATGTTCCTTAGGGCATCCCTAAAAACCTAAGATATATTCTGTCGGTTAATAGAGAGAGTTTTAACGCTTACTTTTTCTCAGCATCAAAAAGCGCTTCAATAAACGGCTCCGCTTCAAATGGCTGTAAATCATCAACCTGCTCACCTACACCAATGAAACGAATCGGAATATTCATTGATTTAGCAATGGCAAAAATAATACCACCCTTAGCTGTACCGTCTAATTTTGTCAGTGTAATACCAGTAACACCTACTGCTTCGCCAAAGATTTGCGCTTGGCTTAACCCGTTTTGACCGGTACCCGCATCAAGTACCAACATCACTTCGTGCGGTGCTTCGGGATCGAGCTTTTGCATTACTCGAATAACTTTTTGTAGCTCTTGCATCAGATTATCTTTGTTCTGCAAGCGCCCTGCTGTATCGGCAATAAGTACATCCACACCTTTTGCTTTCGCCGACTGAACCGCATCAAACAATACCGATGCTGAATCAGCACCTGTATGCTGAGCGACAACCGGCACATCATTTCGCTCACCCCATACTTGTAGCTGCTCAACAGCCGCAGCTCTGAAAGTATCACCTGCAGCCAACATTACAGACTTACCTTCTGCTTGGTATTTCTTAGCTAACTTACCAATAGTAGTTGTTTTACCAACACCATTCACACCTACCATTAAAATGACATAAGGTGCTTTAGCGCTATCAACAACAAGAGGTTTATCTACTGCATTAAGAATATCTGCAAGTTCTGCTTTTAAAGCATCTTGCAAAGCTTGCGGGTCTTTCAGCTCACTGCGGTCAACCTGATCGGTTAGTTTTCCAATAATTTCAGTGGTTGCAGCCATACCGATATCAGACGTAATTAGAATCGTTTCAAGGTCTTCTAATAATTCATCATCAATTTCTTTCGCCCCCAAGAACAGATCACCCATCTGCTTGGTCATGCCTGCTTTTGTTTTAGCTAAACCTTGTTTAACTTTTGCAAAAAAGCCAACTTTTTCTTTAGGCGCCTCTGCAGCGGCTTTTTCAGCTGCTATTCTTTCGGCTTCTGCTTTCTCGGCAGCTAATTTTTCAGCCTCTGCCTTCTCAGCAGCTAACTTTTCAGCTTCTACTCTTTCAGCTTCTACTCTTTCGGCTTCTACTCTTTCGGCTTCTACTCTTTCGGCTTCTACTCTTTCAGCTTCTACTCTTTCAGCTTCTACTCTTTCAGCTTCTACTCTTTCAGCTTCTACTCTTTCAGCTTCT
>CAKZOD010000046.1 GCA_937136055.1 uncultured Oceanospirillaceae bacterium
TCAGCTTCACTAACTCTGCAGATAAATCTACGTTAGATGATTCAAGTGCAGAAGAACGCAAACTACCATTTAATCCTGAGCCAGGTGGATTGAGAACCGGTTCACCAGATACATTAGTTGCCAACCATTGGGTTCCACCGTTTGGCTGCATTCCCGCTTGGTTTTCAAAGGTTGCAACTGCAACAATACCTAATGTCTTGCTTTGGTTATTACTAAAAGTTGCAATCATTTCACCCGTAGCTGTAAATGCTACACCTGTTAAATCACCTTTAGCAAATCCATCTTGACTTTGGCTTTTAACAATTTGAGTATCCGCAAATTGCGTTGTTCCAGTTAGATCCAAAGTGATATTGGTCGAAGCATCAGCAGGGTCTGCATTCTTTATCGTCAGCTTAGGAACTGTTGCACCTACTGTAGTAGGAACAGCCTCTTCATTAATCGTCTGTAAAATACCATTCGCAGGATTAAACTTAACAATTACAGGGCCTATTTCAGTCGTTGTTGGATCAGAAGCAGACCCAGGCTCTACTGTTTTACCAATATCCAAAGCCTCTGGGCGCTGACCTAATGGATTCAAATAAGCATACATTCGATATACACCCTGGAAGGAGTTATCGCCTTTAATTATATCGGTTGAAACAACAGGCCCAACGACTGCAGTTGTAGGCACTACAGGTGGAGTGGTATTTGTATTAGTTACGCTTCCACCGAAAAAGTTACCATCTAACTGTTTAATATCTAAAGAACTATTAGGAACATCACCAGACTCTGCTTTAAATGTAAATTTAAGCTCATTTGTTCCGTTATCAAAACTAATAGATTCAATATTAGGGTTAGCATCGCGAATCTGAGTCTCTTTAGAGATTATCTCATTAGCTATCTGCTCTCTATTAATAGGCGTCGTAGGTGTTGCATTAAAGGTAAAGTCAATCCCTGCAATTGAGAACTGCTGGGGAGAGACATATGAGCCAATTTCACTAGTAGTAGCACCTGTGCCGCCACCACCCGTAGGGATCTGAAAAGTATGGATCTCATTACTTTTTGTCGTAGTGACTCTTGGATTTGAAAGCAAGTCTGTTGCTGGTGTAGCTGCAGCTGAATCTGCACCTACAATTAACTCCCCACTCTCACGTGCTTCTGCCTTAAATATAACCTGAACCGAACCTTGCACGGCTGGATCAGTACCAGCAATAGCCAAACCTGGGGTAAATTTGACATCAAAAATTCTTGGATCAGCCAATTGGAGCTCTTGCAGCTTTCCTGCAGAAATAGACACGTATTCCCCCCTACCAAGACCAGCAGGAATGACAAACTGTGTTCCATCACTAGTATCCACATCGACACCTGAGATAGAGACTTCATCGCCAGCAAATGCGCCGAGCGCCCCCTGATCAAATGTGTGTATTTCTTTCTTAGCCTGCTGTTCTACCATATCATAGCGAATAGTATGCTCATTTCCTAAACTATCAAATGTACCTACTGTAGTACTGAATGTTGAAGATGCTGCATCCTCACGACTATAAGGTACATTTAATGATTCTGCATTTTTTGCTTCATCAATATTAAAAGAAAGCTTCATTGTTTCAGTTGCTTTCGGCGGACTCTCTTTTTCTGTAACCTTCAAATCATCTATAGGTAAACGGTTACCCTCTGAATCAACACCATAACCTTGAAGATTTTGGCCTCCTTTAGAGACTATAAAACCATCTTTATCTAATTCAAATGACCCATCACGTGTATAAGTCACTGTGCCGCGACCATCATCAAGCTGAAAAAAGCCACTGCCATCAATTGATAAGTCTAAATTATTGTTGGTAAACTGTACGTTACCCCCACTAAAATCTTGCGCAATATCTGACACCAACACACCAGAACCAGGTGAATTAGAAGCCCCTGAACCAATAGCTGCCGTTGCATAAATATCTGCGAACTCTGTTCGCGATGACTTAAAACCTGTAGTACTTGCGTTTGCTATATTGTTACCAGTGACATCTAATGCTGCTGTAGCCGCACGAATACCTGATATTGCCGTGTTAAATCCAGCCATGATTTATCTCCTATACACCAATTCTTAATACGTTAGCCATCGATGTTGAACCCACAGCTGTGTTAACTTGCATACCAACGCCATTTTTACCAAGCGTGACACTTGTTACTCGGTTATCTAAGTAGGTATCTATTCTTTCATAGCTACCATCTTTCAATTTCGCCTCTGCTTTTAATGAATATTGCTCGCCAGCTTTATCAGCAGGGCCTTGCCATTTAAAATCAGAGTTACCTGCGTTGTATTTACCAAGTTCAACAGTATCAACAACTTTCCCTGTTGAATCTGTCACTGTTAGACGCACATTATCCGTATTACCCGGCAACGACAAAGCTCCTTTGATACCGCCATCTTTGTCGCTCAGCGTCTTGTCAGTGGAAATGAGCACATTTTGACCAACCATTGATGAAGCTTGAAGCGCAGACTGACTTGTAATCATTGCCTGACTCATACTCGTAATAGAGTTAGTCAAGTTGTTCATACTCTCAACTTGGCTCATATTCGAAATCTGCCCCATAAAAGCCTCAGTGTCGGTAGGGCTTGTTGGGTCTTGATTCTTCATTTGAGCAATCATAAGCTTCATGAACATATCGCTATCTTCTTGAGACTTACTTTTACCTGTTGCATCAGCTGCTTGGTTTGCTTTGTTTATTTGCTGAAAAACATTCGTGTTATCAATAGTATTCATAATCCACCTACTTAAGCTTGACCCAGCGTTAGCACACGCTGCATCATTTTCTTCGCTGAATCCATCACATCAGCATTAATCTGGAAAGAGCGGGATGCAGAAATCATGTCAGCCATCTCTTCAACCACATTGACATTGGGATGGTAGATAAAACCATCCTCATCAGCCATCGGATGACTCGGCAAATATTCAGGTTGTAAAGGAGCATTGCTTTCAACAATCCCTAACACCTTAACTCCCTGCCCTGGCAACAAACCTAATTCACGGTCATTACGCTGACTTTCACTAGGCTCCTGCAAAGCAAATACTGGCTTGCGTGCTCTATAGGTTTCATCAACACTTGAACTGATACTCTGAGCATTAGCCATATTACTAGCTGTTGTATTTAACCTAACTGTTTGTGCGCTCATCGCTGAGCCAGAGATATTAAATATATTTGCGATGGACATTATCTATTCCCTTTAATGGCAAGTTTTAGACCACTGAACTTTCGATTTAAAAACTCGAATGACGCTTGATAAGCAAGTGAGTTTTGACCGAATTCCGCCATCTCTTTTTGTACGTCTACCGTGTTACCATCAACAGAAGGCTGATTGGGAATACGATAAAACAGCTCAGAGGCAAACTCTGGGTCTATCACAGTTGGTGCATGAGAAGCACTCGTTGTCGATGCTGATAAAACATTATTAGTTTCACCTCGCAATATCGATTTAAAATCGATATCTCTTGATTCAAAATGCGGCGTGTCGGCGTTAGCAATATTGTTTGCTAATATCTCTGCTCGATCAGCGCGTACCTGAATCGCTTGCTGGTGAATTCCTAATGCTTTATCAAATGAAATAGACATTTACTTACCTCAATTACTTTGTTTTTATAAAGCAATTGCTATGCCAGTTTTTAAATGAAAAATAATACTAAAATATCAACAACTTACAAAATAATTATATTTAATTAACATAATCGGCAACGCAATGCCGCCTCGAGAAACACACAATTTGCCGCTTTTTATTGTGGTAGCCACTTAAGCTTTTAAACATCAAAAGTACTGTCAATATTCATACTAAATAACCTTTAAAAGCTCTAGGCTACAGCAAGAGCCCTTCCCTTTAAATATTCTTAATTTCCAACCAACCTTAAAGATCATACGAATCACCTCATTAAACCATTAACCTTAATAAGTAATGCCACTACCGTCGTGATCGCAAACCTCTACAGACAGAAGAAGCAAAGACAAAACTGAGAACTAACAACTAATCCCTTGAAAAAAAATAAAGCCATAGCGATACAATTACCCACAAAGAAACCTTCTAAGAGAAAGCAAGCATCAAGTACAAGCTTATTCTCCCAACATATTGCAGATGCAAAAAAGCCCTGGCAATAACCAAGGCTCTTTTGTTGAATTCTTTAAATGGCGGTGAGGGAGGGATTATTCATCGCTACACTCTTCACTCCTTCGCGGTTTCGTCGCAAGCTCCGATATGGTCTCGCTTTGCTCGGCTCGAACCGCGAGAGATCTTGCTTACAGGAAGTAAGTACTTTGAATTTGTCGGGAACAAAATTCTGCACCCTCCTGACAACCTTTTACGCACAAAAAAGCCCTGGCAATAACCCAGGCTCTTTCGTTGAATTCTTTAAATGGCGGTGAGGGAGGGATTATTCATCGCTACGCTCTTCACCCCTTTGGGGTTATCGTCGCAAGCTCCGATATGGTCTCGCTTTGCTCGGCTCGAGCCGCGAGGGATCTTGCTTACAGGAAGTAAGTACTTTGAATTTGTCAGGAACAAAACTCTGTACCCTCCTGATAACCTTTTACGCACAAAAAAGCCCTGGCAATAACCAAGGCTCTTTCGTTGAATTCTTTAAATGGCGGTGAGGGAGGGATTATTCATCGCTACGCTCTTCACCCCTTGTCGGTTTCGTCGCAAGCTCCGATATGGTCTCGCTTCGCTCGGCTCGAACCGCGAGGGACCTTGCTTACAGGAAGTAAGTACTTTGAATTTGTCGGGAACAAAATTCTGCACCCCCCTGACAACCTTTTGCGCACAAAAAAGCCCTGGCAATAACCAAGGCTCTTTCGTTAAATTCTTTAAATGGCGGTGAGGGAGGGATTCGAACCCTCGATAGAGTTTCCTCTATACACCCTTAGCAGGGGCGCGCCTTCAGCCACTCGGCCACCTCACCTCAAGAGGCGCATACTATACAAGACTGATTTTGAAATAGAAACCCTTAATTTTAATTTTTTTTAATTAAATTAAATTAGTTAGTTTCTTCTACTTTTTCTCTCTGTATGCGCTGATAAATCTCTTCACGATGCACAGAAACGTCCTTAGGAGCGTCTACACCGATTCTTACTTGATTACCCTTGATACCTAATACAGTGACAGTCACCTTATCACCGATCATCAGTGTTTCACCAACACGACGAGTAAGTATTAGCATGTTCTAAATCTCCTATTAATCTTAAATAGCTCACATACCTATTACTTGATTATTTAATTAATAGTATATGATTTTTGTCGGCTAAAGCTTGCAATAACTATAAAGCAATTACACCTAAGCGTCATTCACTGATTGAGTCATTTCGACCTAATTCGAACGCTGAATGCAATGATCTTACAGCCAACTCTAAATATTTCTCAGCCATTACCACTGACACTTTAATTTCAGAGGTAGATATCATTTGAATATTGATATTTTCGTCTGCTAAAGCGTCAAACATCTTTGTAGCAACACCTGCGTGTGAGCGCATGCCAACTCCTACAATAGATACCTTGGCAATTTTGTTATCGCCTTTTACTTCTCTTGCCTTTAACAATTGTGATGTACGCGTCAGTATTTGATGCGCCTTATCAAAATCATTGCGATGAACAGTAAATGTAAAGTCCGTCGTTTGGTCTTCAGCAATATTCTGTAGAATCATATCTACTTCAATATTCGCTTCACTGATTGGGCCAAGAATCTTAGATGCAACACCGGGAATATCCGGCACTCCCATTACAGTCAACTTAGCTTCGTCTCTGTTAAAAGCGATGCCTGATATAACCGGCTTTTCCACGTTCTCATCATCCTCTATTGTTATCAATGTACCCGGGCCTTCTTCAAAACTTGATAAGACTCGCAAGGGTACTTTGTATTTACCTGCAAACTCGACAGAGCGAATTTGCAAAATTTTCGAACCTAAACTGGCCATTTCCAGCATTTCTTCGAATGTAATCTCTTCTAAACGCTGTGCCCCTTCAACAACTCGAGGGTCTGTAGTGTAAACACCATCAACATCAGTATAGATTTGGCATTCATCGGCTTTTAGTGCCGCTGCCAGCGCAACACCTGTTGTATCAGATCCGCCGCGTCCTAGTGTAGTGATATTGCCGTCTTTATCTGCACCTTGAAAACCTGCCACAACAACGACAGATCCATCATCTAAATCAGCACGAATTTTAGCAACATCTATGTCTTCAATACGCGCTTTCATATGCACATTATCGGTTAAGATACGTACTTGACTGCCAGTATAAGACTTCACCTTTAAGCCTAAGTTCTCAAGTGCCATCGACATTAACGCGATAGTCACTTGTTCACCTGTGGATAGCAACACATCCATCTCTCTTGGAGATGGTACATCTTGCATTTCACTCGCTAGTGCAATTAATCGATTCGTTTCGCCGCTCATTGCAGATACGGTAACTACGATTTCATGTCCTTGATCTCTAAATTTTTTAACTTTTTCAGCAACTGCCTGTATACGCTCGATTGTACCAACCGATGTGCCGCCGTATTTTTGTACATATAGAGCCATTACTTATGCTCTCTCCAATCATTAACAATTAATCTGTATTAGAAAATTTTCTTTAAGCTTTCTAATTGCTCAGCCAGTGCTGCCGGTAGTGCGCTAACATCAACACCACCACCTTGCGCCATATCAGGTCGCCCACCACCTTTTCCGCCAACTTGCACTGACAGATTTTTAATAATGTCACCGGCTTTAATTTGACCGATAAGCGCCTTACTGACACCTGCTACCAAGCTTATTTTTCCATCATTAACACTTGCCAACACAACCACCGCATTTGCGAGCTTATCTCTTAATTGCTCTACCGTATCGCGCAATGCCTTAGCGTCCACACCCTCTAAACTTTCTACTAAAACCTTCACACCATTTAAATCTAGTGCATTATTAGCAAGTTGCGAGCCTTTTGCTGCAGAAACTTCAGATTGAAGCTGCTCCACCATCTTTTCTAGCTGGCGGTTTCTATCAGTTAATGACTTAACTTTATCCAGCACTTTATCTTTAGGGCCTTTCACAAGCGTTGCGATCTGCGAAAGCTGAGCTTCTACATTATCAACCATTGCTAATGCGCCATAACCTGTAACTGCTTCTATGCGTCTAACACCTGCTGCAATACCACCTTCTGAGCGGATTTTAAGTAGCGCGATATCACCTGTACGTGAAACATGTGTACCACCACATAATTCAATCGAGAAAGTATCGCTACCCATGCTAACAACACGTACATTTTCAGCATATTTTTCACCAAACAATGCCTGTGCACCCAGTGCTTTTGCTTCATCAATTGGCATTTCGCGAGTAACAACTTCACTGTTAGCCATAATCTGCTCGTTTACCATCGATTCGACTTGGCTAAGTTGCTCTGCAGTTAGACCTTCAAAGTGAGAGAAATCGAATCTTAATTTTTCAGGATCGACGAGTGAGCCTTTTTGCTGAACATGATCCCCTACTAAACGACGTAACGCCTCATGCAACAGATGCGTTGCACTATGATTCAAAGCAGAAGCTTTACGTAATGCACCATCTACTTGAGTTTCAACTTCATCGCCAACACTGACTTCACCGTTTAATAACTGGCCATGATGTAAATGCATATCAGATTGCTTGGTGCAATCTTCTACGACAAATTTAGAGTCGCCATTGATGATGATACCTTTATCACCAACTTGACCACCTGACTCTCCATAAAGGCTAGTACTATCTAATATTAGTGTACCGCTTGCACCTGAAGCCAATGTTTCAACTGACTCACCTTCAGATAAGATTGCAATAACCTTGCCTTTGCCGATAAGGTTTTCATAACCACTAAATTCAGTAGTACCTTCTACGTCTAACTTGTCGGAATAGTCCGCTGCAAAAGATCCTGATGCTCTAGCACGCTCTCTCTGTGCCTGCATTTCTACATCAAATGCGTCCATATCCACTTCTAGTTCATTTTCGCGTGCAACATCAGCGGTTAAATCAACTGGGAATCCATAGGTATCATATAGCTTAAAGGCCACTACACCAGGCAACACCTTACCTTCAAGCTTTGATATCTCTTGCTCTAGAAGGCGCATACCATTATCAAGCGTCTTAACAAATTGCTGCTCTTCTTTAAGAATAACTTTTTCAATTTGCGCCTGAAGCTTTACAAGCTCTGGGTATGCTTCACCCATTTCTTTAGCGAGTGCATCAACCAAACGATAGAAAAACGGCTCGCTCGCGCCTAGCTTGTTACCGTGACGAATAGCGCGGCGTAGAATTCTACGTAATACATAACCTCGCCCTTCATTAGAAGGTAAAACGCCATCAGAGATTAAGAATGCACATGAACGAATATGATCAGCCACTACGCGCAAGGATTTAGCTTCTAAGTCATCAGTGCCGATAATACTTGCGGCTGCTTTCAATAAGTTCTGGAATAAATCAATTTCATAGTTGCTGTGCACTCCCTGCATAATTGCAGCGATACGCTCAAGTCCCATTCCAGTATCAATTGAAGGATTCGGAAGCTTAGTTTGTACACCTTCAGAATCGCGATTGAACTCCATGAAAACTAAGTTCCAGATTTCAATATACCTATCGCCATCCTCATCTTCACTACCTGGAGGTCCACCCCATACTTCTTCGCCATGGTCAAAGAAGATTTCAGTACTTGTTCCACAAGGACCTGTATCCCCCATAGACCAGAAATTATCTTCACCTAAACGTGAGAAACGGCTCATATCGATACCCATCTCGTCACGCCATAAAGCTTCTGCATCTTTATCTGTATGATGAACAGTTACCCAAAGCTTTTCCTCTGGTAGCCCTAGCACTTGTGTCAAAAACTTCCAGGCAAACTGGATGGCTTCTTTTTTAAAGTAGTCACCGAAACTGAAGTTACCTAACATCTCAAAAAATGTATGGTGCCTTGCAGTGTAACCAACGTTTTCTAAGTCGTTATGCTTACCACCTGCACGCACACAACGCTGAGAAGTCGTCGCTCTTTTATAAGGGCGCTTGTCTTCACCGGTAAATACATCTTTAAATTGCACCATGCCGGCATTAGTGAACAGCAATGTTGGATCATTACCTGGAACTAACGAGCTTGAAGGCAATACTTCATGCCCCTGTTCTTGGTAATACTTAAGGAAAGCTTGGCGTATCTCAGCACTAGTCATGTATTTCATAACGACGTTTTTAATTATCCATTATCTTAAATAACAAACACATATAGTTTTATAAGTTGCTATTGAGGCTTTAAAACGCGCACTTATAAACGATATGCAAAAAAATAGCGGGTTATTATATATCGCGGTTATTAATTGTTCGAACTATTTATCAACAATATAACGCCTTGTTATTAGCAGGAAAGTAGGCAAGGTTTATAGCGTGAGACTATATACTTGAATTTGCAAGGATTAATACTTTTTCTTAGTAAAAATAGCGGCTAAAGTTTTTTTACTTATAAGGTTATTTCAAACAATTTTGTAACATAAAGTTCATCAAAGTCTTCTATAATCACAATAAATTTAGTGGTTTCAAACAGCTTTTGCTATATATCGGTCTAATTTTTCGCTGAAATTACTTAAATCTACATAGCTATCTGAAGCTTCGCTCCACTCTTTTTGTGTAAACTTTTAGGTTTTACATATTACACTTTCGCATAAAACACTCCTTAGCTACGCTAAATTTTCCATGTTCTACTTTGTAAAGAGCCATCGCAACAACGTCACTTAACCTCTGTAGTGTTTAAGCCTCGTGAAAAGCTATCTCGATTACTCACAGCCAAGTCACTGTGTTAGCTGCTGGGCTTGTGTTGATGATGGGAATTTTTTGGAGGGGAATAAAATTAGACTTAACTTTTACAATCTATTTGTAGAAGTCTACACCTGCATGGGCAGTTAATACTTGGGGGAATTTCTAAAGCTGCCGGTATTAAACCAGCAGCTTAGCGGCTAGATAATTAAGGTAGTATTACTCCCCTTCTTTTTCGCCTTTCTTGTCATCTTTCTTGTCATCTTTCTTGTCATCTTTCTTGTCATCTTTCTTGTCATCTTTTTTGCTTGCTTCTTTATCTTCTTCAGCGCCAGGCACTGCTAGAAGTTGCTCGCGAATACCCGCTTCTATTGCATCTGCATCTTCAGGATGATCTGTTAAGTACTGAGCGGCATTAGCTTTACCTTGACCAATTTTACTACCGTTATACGCATACCAAGCACCTGCTTTTTCAACAAGTCCTTGCTTAACACCCATATCAATAAGCTCACCCATACGATAAATACCTTTACCGAACAGGATTTGAAATTCAGTCTGTTTAAAAGGTGCTGCAACTTTATTCTTAACAACTTTTACGCGGGTTTCGTTACCGACAATTTCATCACCTTGCTTGATAGCCCCAATACGGCGAATATCAAGACGCACAGATGCGTAGAACTTTAGTGCATTACCACCCGTTGTCGTTTCTGGAGAGCCAAACATAACACCTATCTTCATACGTATTTGGTTGATGAAGATAAGAAGACAGTTAGCTGTTTTTACTGTACCTGTCAGTTTACGTAGTGCTTGCGACATCAAACGTGCTTGTAAGCCCATATGAGATGAACCCATCTCACCTTCAATTTCCGCTTTAGGTGTCAACGCGGCTACCGAGTCAATGATCACAACATCAAGAGTGTTTGAACGCACTAACATATCGCAAATCTCTAGTGCCTGTTCACCTGTATCTGGCTGAGATACAAGTAAATCATCAACATTCACACCTAGCTTTTCAGCATAACCTGGATCTAATGCATGCTCTGCATCGATAAATGCACAGCTTTTGCCTTGCTTTTGCGCTTCAGCAATTACTTGTAATGTTAAGGTTGTTTTACCTGAAGATTCAGGCCCGTATATTTCAACTATACGCCCATAAGGCAAACCACCTATACCTAGTGCAACATCTAAACCTAGAGAACCTGTAGAGACAGAAGGAATCACTTCACGTGGCTGGTCACCCATGCGCATAACAGCGCCTTTACCAAACTGACGTTCAATTTGAGAGAGTGCAGCATCTAACGCTTTTTTTCTGTTTTCGTCCATTTTATCACCTAGGCTTGAGTAAAATCTTTATCAGTAAAAACACTGTATGAATACACAGCATTATGCGTAGAATTTTTAGAAAAGCAAGTCTATTTTCTCTACCAATGAATTTTAGTGATAAATATTTCAGACATACAAATGCAGCCTCTTTGTATAAAAGAGGCTATTCGCCAACCAGCACGGTAATTCAATACGCAGTTTAAATTTGATTTTGTGCGTTTCAATTCATAAAGCTTTGCTAATCGCAGCCTTTATAATTTCGATGGGGTGACTTACTTTTAGCTAGCTATCGCTTCTTCAAGATCTGCATAGAGCTCGGCATAATGGTTAGAGTCAAATTTTTGAAACATTGCGTCAGTTTTTAACCATGACTCTTTGGCTAGTTTTTCCCAATCCTGCGCATTTGCAAGCGCTTCAATCTTAGGGAATATTTGACCTTCTTCAAAGTTAATATGCTGCTTTTCCTGCTCTAAAAATGCCTCTAAGTTCTCAATAATTTTCGCCATAGGTAGCATGCCATCAAGGAGCGATACACTTATTGGGGACAAAACTTGTTCTGTACACACCTTTAAATCTTGGTGTTCTTTTTCACAGCGATTAATTAACAGCGTCAGCTCAGCTGATTTATCTTTAAAATAGTCGTACAGCACATCTTCTAGGGGATGATGGTATAAATCGGCATAGTGGCCAATATATTCAATAGCCTCTGCCATCAATTTCAAATCTGCGCTATGGCCTTGTTTAATCTGCTCAATATTCCTCTCTATCAAGGTCAGTAGCTTACTCATATTAATATGATCTCTATGAAGCACTGACAAGATTTTCATACCAAGATTGTCTTGTTTTGTTGCTATTTCCATCTGCACGGCCCTCACTGGATTTAATGAGATGTCTTTAAGGCCCTTCATATCTGCACATTTTGCGATGCAAAACACCTTAAGCTTTAAAACACCTTTACTAGGGATAGCAGCTTATGCGTTTTCGTTAAACACCTTGCTATAACCTAATAGGCTTGCCCTTTGTACAATAACTGCACAACCTTAAGACTACCCCAGCTTCTAAATCAACTTAATGACCTACATCAAAACATTTTGTAATTACTCTCCTTGCTCCTTTAATGCTTCGCGCTTTTGTAGCCATTTAGCAAATAACATAGTCACTACCACAGCAAACAATATCCGCAGCCATAGTATAGCGCCGACATCTGCACCCAATAATAAGATCAACAACGTATCTTCTATTAAGCTATGTGCCAGGCTTAAAAATACAATCGATAACAACACGTCCTGCTTACTCACCGTACCACTTTTCACCTCTTTAATCAGAAGCCCAGCACCAAAGCTCATCCCCAGCGTTAAACCTATAATAGTGATATTACTGGCAGCCTTGGTAATGCCTATCAATTTCAATATTGGTGAAAGCATCAAATGCATTAATTTCTCGATACCTAGTTTTCTTAATACACCTAAACCAATGATTAAAGTGGCTATTATAAAATAAATACTGACAATCAATATCACCTGATCTTTTGCCCACTGCCCTAAGCTCTCATCAGATACAGTGCCTTGCCACAGCAATACAGCAGGCTCCTGCTGGTAATCAAAGAATAGATAAAGGCTATTAACAGCGCCCGCTAACAGCAAGCCACCCAAAATTTTGAGCACTATCGTAATGCGCCAACTAACGCCCACCATCTTCGCTACCGCCCCTTCGATGGGAATAGAATGGGAGATCAAAATCAATATACCGATCACAGATACTTGCGCAGTTGTTAAGGCTAAAGTATCACTGACATTAACAAACACCACCATTGCCGTATAAACATTTGTCAAAATCGCTGTTGCCCAAACAACCCCCATCTGCTCCGGTAAGCCAACAAACTGCATGATAGGCGCCAACATACTTCCTAAAAGTGCTGTTGCACCAAGCATATCCAAGGCTTTTACAATAATAATTGCAGGTACCATCACCTTTAAAAGAGTTATATAGACTTGCCATATCTCATTAAATATTTTTCTTAGCTCTACTAACTGCTTCACATTGCTCACATTTACACTCTAAATATACTTATAAACGGGGCGCTATTATATCGCTCTGCTTAGAAATATTTCTTTCTTATTGGACATTGCTTTACTATTAATTTCTTTATATTGAATTTAGGTTAATTATGTTTCTTGATAGATTGGACAAAGCCATATTAAATCAGCTGCAACTAGATGCATCCCTTAGCAACTTGAAACTCGCTGAGATCATCGGCTTGTCTGCACCGGCTTGTTTAAAACGTGTAAAGCGATTAGAAAAAGAAGGGGTTATTAGCAAACGCGTTGCTATTTTAGATCAAAGCAAAATTGCTCCCAATATTCACATGATCACAGAAATCATCATGCACTGTGACCGCTTAGATCTAAATGATGCGTTTATCAAAAAAATGAGAGCCGCGACTGAAGTACAAGAATGCTACAAAGTGACAGGAGAAGTTGATTTTGTATTAGTAGTGTCTGTGCCAGATATGCCAAGCTATGAAAGCTTTTGCCAGCGTGCGATATACAGTGATTCTAACTTAAAGAAGTTTCGTACTTTAATCTCCATTGATAGAGTAAAGTACGATACCCAGATACAAATCCCTTGATACTTACTTCAAAATCTTGGGGTCGTTATACAGTTGATGCTAAACGTTACTCAACTTCGATGATTTCATAACTGTGTGTTACTTCAACACCGGCAGCTTTTAGCATGATAGAAGCGGAACAGTATTCATCAGCTGATAAATGCACAGCACGCTCAACATGCTTTTCTTTGATATTACGACCGCTGACAATGAATTTAATGTGTATTTTGGTAAAAACGGCAGGCACTGCATCGGCTCTTTGCGCTTCAACTTCTGCAACACAATCAACCACATCTTGACGGGTTTTCTTTAATATACCAACAACATCATAGCTTGAGCATCCTGCAACACCCATTAGCATCATCTCCATTGGTCTCGCGCCTTGCTTTTGCTCGCCATCCATCATCACTTCAAAACCAGTACCAGTTGTTGCTTTGAAGCGTACATCACCGTCCCACTTTGTGGATACTTGCATTTTTAACACCTTTTAATAATTTCTTCGATCAACTTTAAACAAATACTTAAACTCAGAAAAACAACTTCTGTAGCTGTGCCCCCGGATCTTCAGCGCGCATAAACGCTTCACCGACTAAAAACCCATTAACATTTTTATCGCGCATCGCTGCTACATCATCACGTGAATGAATCGCGCTTTCAGTGATAATCGTTTTATCCTTAGGGATGAAATCTAACAATTCGAACGTGTTTTCCAAGCTCACTTCAAAAGTATGCAAATTGCGATTATTGATACCTATCATTTGGTTATCTAAACTGAGCGCTTGCTCTAGCTCATCGCCGCCATGCACTTCAATTAATACATCCATCCCTAAACGAATTGCCAAATTATTTAGCTCTTTCATTTGGCGTTCTTCAAGGCACGATACTATTAACAAGATGCAATCAGCGCCTATCGCACGGGCTTCGTACACCTGATAAGGATCAATGATAAAATCTTTCCTAATGACTGGCAGCTGGCACGCACTACGCGCTTCCATTAAGTATTGCTCACTTCCTTCGAAAAAATCAGCATCTGTCAGCACTGACATGCACGATGCACCACCAGCCTGATAAGACCTTGCGATGTCAGCAGGTACAAACGGATCTCTTAATAAACCTTTAGAGGGGCTGCGTTTTTTAGCTTCTGCAATAATCGCTGGGCGACCTTGCTCAATGCTATGCTGCATTGCTCTAGCAAAGCCCCGAGGTGTTTGATCGCTGTCCTTAGCCATAGCAATTGTTTTTTCAAAATCAGCTATACTCTTAACGCTTGAGCGCTCTGCAATTTCTTCAATTTTTCGCGCTACGATCTTCTTTAATACAGTAGGTAATTCAGACATTATTCTTCACTTTGCTAAGCAGTTTAAATTTATTTTTAGGCCTTAAATATTAGCTATTACTCAGCGCTCGGCTAAACTCAACCAGTTGCTGTAATTTCGCACTTGCTTTGCCACTGCTGATAGCTTCAGTTGCCAGTGCTGCACCCGCTTGGATGCTTTCAACTTTATCTGCTGCATATAACGCAGCCCCTGCATTCAAGGCAATCATCTGTGCAGCTTTGGCATTGTTACCTGCAAAGGCATCTTTAATCATTACAAAACTCTCAGCCGCGCTATATACCTGCAAACCATCTAAACTCTGTGGTTCAAACCCTGCATCTGCAGCCGTTATTTTATATTCACGGATCTGATTATCTTTTAGCTCAGCAACATAGGTTTCACCATTGAGGCTAATTTCATCTAAACCATCACTAGCGCTCACAACTAATACATGTTTTGCGCCTAACTCTTGCATCACCTGCGCGATTGGTAGGCAGTATGTTTTTTCAAAAACGCCGAGCAAATAATGCTTAGCTCCTGCTGGGTTTGTCAAAGGGCCCAACAAATTAAAAATGGTTCTAAGTCCCATTTCTTTACGTGGAGTAATGGCGTGGCGCATAGCACGGTGATATTGCGGCGCAAACATAAAACCAACACCCACTTCATCAATACAGCGAGCCACTTGTTTCGGACTTAGCGCTAAATTAACACCCGCCGTTTCTAGTAGATCAGCAGCGCCCGTGGTTGAAGAGACAGAGCGGTTACCATGCTTAGCAACACAGCCACCCGCTGCAGCAACTACGATCGCACAAGCTGTAGATACGTTGAATAAATTCGCACTGTCACCACCTGTACCGACAATATCAACAGCACCTTGGTTTTCAATATTAACGGGGATTGCGAGCTCTCGCATAACACGTGCAGCGCCGGCAATTTCTTTTACCGTTTCGCCCTTCATGCGCAAGCCCATTAAAAAGGCACCCATTTGAGCTTCAGTTGCGTTGCCCGTCATGATTTGCATCATCACTTTTTGCATATCGGCTGTACTCAAATCTTTTTGTTCGGCAACGTTCGCCAGTGCTTCTCTTATATCCATTTTAAACTCTTCATCAAGTTTTAAGTGTGTATCTTGTTATTACTGATCAACAAAATTATTCAGCAAATCATGCCCTTGGCTAGTCAATATAGATTCAGGGTGAAACTGCACCCCCTCTAAATTGTATTCACGATGGCGCAAACCCATTATTTCGTCCATTGAGCCATCTTCATTTTCCGTCCAAGCGGTTACTTCTAAGCAATCTGGCAAGCTCTCTTTCTCAACCACTAAAGAGTGGTAGCGCGTTACCTGCAAAGGATTATTTAATCCTTTAAACACCCCTTGATTGCTGTGCTTTATCCAAGAAGTTTTGCCGTGCATCGCTTTTTTTGCACGCACTACTTTGCCGCCAAATGCGACACCAATACTTTGGTGGCCTAAACACACTCCTAGTACTGGTATTTTCCCCGCATACTGTTCAATCGCTGCAACGCAGATTCCAGCTTCTTTTGGTGTGCAAGGGCCTGGCGAGATAACTAACTGTTTGATATCAAGCTGCTCTATTTGAGCTAAGCTGATTTCATTGTTTCGTTTAACGCAAACCTGCGCCCCTAATTCCTCTAAATACTGTGTCAGATTAAAAGTAAAGGAATCATAATTATCTATCATTAACAACATTAAAACGGCTCGATATTCTCTATTACTGCCTGGAGTTTGCGCAGAGTTTCACCTGCTTTACCACGACAAATTCACGACTGTGAATAAGCACACAATACTAGCAAGTATGCAGGCTAAACCCCTAATAAAAAATCTTCAAATCGTCAGGGACATGTGATTATTTCCCAAACATCTCTGGCTTACAGGATGTTTCGTGATTGAGGCAATGCTTACAGACGGATTGATTACCCGACCAAAAGTATTAACGAAGATCACGCAATGTCCTGTAGCTCCCTAAGCGTAGATACCTAAGGGGTCATCTGCTTTGTAAAATACTTGTAAAAATATTGGTATTCACTGCGTATTTTATCTGTGATCTAACCCCTTAGTTATCCACACAGAAGATTTGAGACTTGATTTCATGCCCCTTAGCCAATAGCGCAAAATTAGCGGTAATCTTCAGCTATTCTTTTATTAAACTCTTCCTTGCTGCCAATACTACCTGCCAAATCTTTTAATATGCCATTTTTGATGCTGTAAACCCAGCTATGCACGTTTAGCTTTACACCATTTTTCCATGCTTTTTGTACAATAGTGGTGTTACACACATTGCGTACTTGTTCGATAACATTAAGCTCGCACAGCCTATCTAAGCTCTGCTTCTCATCCAAGCCTTCAAAAGCTTTTGCATTGAAACGACGAACATCTTTGATATGCCCCAACCAATTATCTATTAGGCCATTTTCCGAGTTTTCCAACGCCGCTTTTATACCGCCACAACCATAGTGCCCGCAGACGATAATGTGCTTTACTTTAAGGACTTCAACGGCGTATTGAATAACAGATAGGCAATTTAAATCACTGTGCACTACCACATTGGCAATATTGCGGTGAACAAAAATATCTCCAGGTGGCAAGTTTACAATTTGGTTTGCGGGAACTCGGCTATCTGAACAGCCTATCCACAAATATTCTGGCGCTTGCTGCTGTGAAAGATTACTAAAAAAATCCGGATCTTCTTGTTTGATCCCATTCGCCCACGTTAGGTTTCTCTCAAATAGATCTTTTAAAGTATCCAAAGCCTGCTTACTCCTCATTCTGACTCACTATGTAGTTATTGCTTATAGCATAACAAAATTTCATATAGATACAGATAGATCATTCAATTATAAGTCAGTTCATTTAACTTGAATGACAAACAATAGTTGCTCCAAGCTGCCAATAATATTTTTGTGTAAATAAGGCTAGTTAACAGTGCCTTATTCAAGCAGCTCACTTTGAAAAAAAATAAGCACAAAACGCGAGAAAGTAGCAAGGAATGAACGAGAAAAAGAATATGTGGGATTAAAAAGAGGAGAATTAACGGAGCATAAAAAAACCCGATGACAGAACCTTAAAACTGCCATCGGGCACAAAGTAACCTAATTACATCACAGTTACTTTTCGGGTGCTATGCTACTTAAGTAGCAAAATGTGAATTAAATCAGTCGTTAATCTTCACGAACAACTAATGAAAATTCAGCACAGCAATCTTGTAGCCACAACCAGACATAATCTGAAAAACTACGTCTAATTACCAGCTCCCACTCTTGATCTCCTGTTCTACTGATAATCGCCTGTGTTTTTGCAAACACAGTAGTTACCACTTTACCAACAGGAAACTTGCTTGCATGTACATCAATCGGTGCTGATTTTTGCAGTACTTTTTGTACGTCACTTCCGGCCAAGCGCAGAATTGTTTGCCCGCCTGATACGTTCACTATTGCGCAGTGACCTTGCATTGCATTGACAAGCGCCTGCTCTATTTCAAAGGTGCGCTCACCCGGCACAACAACTAACCATTCATCAGGCGAAATCCAACGAATTGAAATATCGCCATTAACGACCATTTTTAGCGTGCCAGGTAATGCTAGCCCTAATACACTTTCAACCCCTTGCGTGAACGCACTGCTCTCAAGCTTGCCGCGTAATACAATGTGACCACGTAGCTTTAGCTCTGTAAGCTCAACCGTACCAGTGCTAGCTTGCTGTGCTTTAGCCATTGCTGCTAAATCAGCATGATGCAAGGGGCTATGCCCTTCAATACCACTGTCGCTAACAGGTCTTTGATCCATCGCATTAATCGTTTGCGCGTAATTAAACGCCGCTGTATTTGTTTGATCAGACATTCTGACGTTCCCCTTTTGGATCTAGGAAAATAGGGCTGCAAATTTGTGCTTCAACAACACGGCCATCAGCCAGCGGATAATAAATTGTCTCACCCATGCGGTTATGACCGTTGCGAATGTAGGCCATCGCAATACTGTGCCCTAGGCAAGCACTGTAGTAACTTGATGTTACATGCCCTAGCATTGTCATTGGAATTGGCTCGTTAGGATCATTAACCGCTTGCGCGCCTTCTGGAATAACCACTTTTGGATCTTTTGTGGTGATACCTACTAGCTGCTTGCGGTTTTCTTTGACGCAATCTTCACGATTCATACCGCGCTTACCGATAAAGCTAAATGGCTTCTTCGGTGATACTGCCCAGCCCATGCCTAAGTCATACGGATGAACGGATCCATCAGTATCTTGACCGGCAATGATAAAGCCTTTTTCTGCACGCAAAATATGCATTGTTTCAGTGCCGTAAGGCGTTAGGTTAAAGGCTGCGCCTTTCTCCATAACAGCTTTCCAGATACGCATGCCGTAGTTTGCTTGTACGTTAATCTCGAAAGATAGCTCACCTGTGAATGAAATACGGAAAATACGTGCAGGTACACCTTGTACAGTTGCTGCCTTCCAATCCATATACTTGAATGCTTCATTGCTGATATCAATATCATCAACCACTTGCTCAAGAATTTTACGTGAATTAGGGCCAGTCACTGTAATAGTTGACCAGTGATCAGTCACGGTATTGAAATACACGTCAAGCTCTGGCCATTCTGTTTGATGATAAATTTCAAGCCATTCAAGTACGCGTGCCGCACCGCCTGTTGTCGTGGTCATCACAAAGTGGTTTTCAGCTAAACATGCTGTTACACCATCATCGAAGACCATGCCATCTTCACCGCACATTAGACCGTAACGACATTTACCAATGCCTAATTTCGCCCAAGCGTTAGTATAAACACGCCCTAGGAACTCACGGGCATCTGGCCCTTGAATGTCAATTTTACCTAAGGTCGATGCATCTAAAACACCGGCACTTTCGCGAACTGCAAGGCATTCACGCTCAAGTGACTGCTGCATAGTTTCACCCGCTTGCGGGAAGTACCAAGGACGCTTCCAGTTACCCACATCTTCAAACAGCGCACCGTTCTCTAAATGCCACTGGTGCATTGAACTGTAGCGTTCAGGGTCAAACAAACCACCACAGTTACGCCCCACAATGGCACCAAAAGTTATCGGTGTGTAGTTAGGACGGAAAATGGTCGTACCCGTTTCAGGAATGCTCTTATTCATCGATTTAGCGGCGATCGCCATGCCGTTGATATTACCAAGTTTACCTTGATCAGTACCAAAGCCCATCGCAGTGTAGCGCTTAACGTGCTCGATTGACTCAAAGCCTTCAAGCGTCGCAAGCTCGATTCCCGCAGCCGTTACATCGTTTTGCAGATCGACAAACTGCTTAGGTGCACGGCTGGTCGATTTAGGGTGTGGGATATGGAACAGTGCCATCGGCTTGTTCACATCCACTTGCTCTGCACTTGCTGCAGCACTGTCGCCAGCAACAGTTAAACCTGCATTTTGAACCGCATCAATACCTGCTGCTGTACCTTGTGCAAGGCAGCTAGCTAAATCAAACGCACCGTTTATTGCGCCAGCGGTTAATTGCTTTTGAACAGTCTCACCCGGCAGGAAGCCAATAACATCTTCATTCCATGTTGGGCGCGAACCGGTATGACAAGATAAGTGAATCGCAGGGCTCCAACCACCTGAGCTAGCAACTGTGTCACAGCTAAGTTGTGAAACAGCTCCAATGACTTTGTCACCTGCATCGTTTAAGCCTGCAACGCTTACACCTGTCACGCGCTTGCTACCTTGCGCTTCAACCACGGCACTACCTGTGATTACTTTAATACCTAGCGATTTCGCTTTTTCAGTGACCGCTACACCACCGCCTTGTTTACGCGTATCAACAATGGCAACTACTTCACGGCCAGCTGCTTTCCAATCAAACGCAGCGCTATAAGCGTTATCGTTCGTGGTCATAAGTACTAGCTGTTTGCCCGGGACTACAGCGTAACGGTTTATGTAAGTTGAAACGGCTGAGGCTAGCATGCTGCCCGGCACATCGTTATTAGCAAATACTAATGGACGTTCATGCGCACCAGTTGCCAACACAACCCAATTTGTACGCACACGATGCATACGTTGGCGCGAAGTATTCTTCGGTGCACGATCTGCAATATGATCTGTGCAGCGCTCATGGATTGTTAAGAAGTTATGATCGTGATAACCATTGACTGTCGATTTCGGCAGCATTAGCACATCACTAAAAGTTGCCAACTCTGCAACTACTTTCGCAACCCATTGATCTGCAGGCTCGCCATCGATAAGTTCAGTAGAGTGCAATAACGCACCACCGAATTCAGACTGCTCATCTGCAATAATAACGCGAGCACCACTGCGTGCAGCCACTAGTGCGGCGCTTAATCCAGCAGGGCCTGCACCAACAATTACAATATCAGCATGCTGGTTGTAATGATCGTATCTATCTGGGTCGTTTTCTAGCGGCGAGCGACCTAAACCTGCAGCTTTACGAATATACTTTTCATAGGTGTCCCACATTGATTGCGGATACATGAAAGTCTTGTAGTAAAAACCAGGAGGCATCATTTTGCCGCCGACTTTACCAAACGTTTCCATCATATCGAAATCAACATTTGGCCAACCGTTAGTAGAGTTTGCCACTAATCCGTTGAACAGCTCTTGCTGAGTTGCACGCACGTTAGGTACTTGTGTTTCTTCTGTAGCACCTAATTGCATAATCGCATTTGGCTCTTCAGCACCTGCTGCAACAATACCGCGTGGACGGCTGTATTTGAAACTACGGCCGACAATATCAACACCATTTGCAAGTAATGCTGATGCTAACGTATCGCCGACAAAGCCTGGGTAGCTTTTGCCGTTATAGCTAAAATTAATTTGTGAGTCGCGAGTAATGCGCCCACCACTGTTAAGGCGGTTTTGCTGTGTCATACTAAACCTCCTTCGCCGCTGTTACGCTAGCAGCTGTAATTGTTGGTTTTTCGCCGATTTTATACACTTCTTTGATCTCGTAAGTTTGTGTATCACGCGTAATATTGAAAAACTTGCGACAGCCAATAGCGTGCACCCAAAGCTCATGATGGATACCACGTGGGTTAGTGCGAAAGAACATGTATTCGCCCCACTCTTTATCTGTGCAGCTTTCTGGATCTAGTGGACGCGGGATATGCGCCTCACCTGATGCATGAAACTCTTCCTCTTCACGGTGTTCTTCACAGTGTGGGCAGTAAATATAAAACATTGTAAGACTCCTAAAGAGAAATTAGTGGGCAACGCCAGCTGCGCCATGCTCATCGATTAACGCACCATCGTGGAAACGGAACATCGAGAATGGCTCAGCCATCTCTGTTGCTTTACCCGCAGCCAAAGTGCCTGCAAAAACATGTCCAGAACCCGGTGTCGCTTTAAAGCCACCAGTACCCCAACCACAGTTGAAGAATAAATTCTCAACTGGTGTTGCAGAAATAATCGGACAGGCATCAGGGCATGTATCAACAATCCCACCCCATTGGCGGTTCATGCGTACACGGCTGAAAACAGGGAACATTTCAACGATTGCTTGTACAGTGTGCTCGATAGTATGGTAGCCACCGCGCTGACCGTAACCGAGATAGCCATCAATACCTGCACCGATAACAAGGTCACCCTTATCAGATTGCGATACATAACCGTGTACGTGGTTTGACATAACAACCGTATCAAGAATTGGCTTGATAGGTTCAGATACAAGCGCCTGTAGTGGATGTGATTCCAGCGGTAATTTGAAACCTGCCATCGCAGCCATTACGCCGGAGTTACCTGCGGTGACACAACCAATACGGTTTGCACTAATCACACCGTGAGTTTTGGTCATAACACCCGTCGCTGCACCATCTTCTTGGATAATATCAACTACTTCGCACTGTTGAATAAGGTCGACACCTAAAGCGTCTGCTGCGCGAGCATAACCCCAAGCAACCGCATCGTGACGTGCTACACCACCACGTGGCTGCCAAGAGGCTCCCATAATTGGGTAGCGTGGCTTATCAGAGCAATCCATCATCGGCACAATTTCTTTGATTGATTGAGGATCAAGCACCTCACCATCAATACCGTTTAAGCGGTTGGCATTAACACGGCGTTCAATATCGCGCATATCTTGTAGCGTATGACCTAAGTTCAATACACCGCGCTGAGAGAACATCACGTTGTAGTTAAGATCTTGTGACAAACCTTCCCACAATTTCATCGCATGCTCATAAAGCTTTGCAGACTCATCCCACAAATAGTTAGAGCGAACAATCGTTGTATTACGCGCTGTGTTACCGCCACCTAAGTAGCCTTTTTCTAATACAGCAACATTAGTAATTCCGTGAACTTTCGCCAAGTAATAAGCGGTTGCTAAACCGTGTCCACCACCGCCGACTATGATTACATCATATTTCTTTTTCGGCACTGGATTACGCCATACTCGCTGCCAGTTTTCATGGTGACTCAGGGCATGCTTGAGCAGCCCGAAACCTGAATATTTTTGCATGGATAAACCTCTGGATTTATCTCGTGTGCTGACAGTGGTCAAGACGAGATGTTTTTCAAATTAAAAGCCCCTGCAAGAAGGAAGTAGTCTTGCCGTGAATGCATTGCAGGGGAGACAAACTTTTGATAAGGCAGATAGTATGTTTTAAAGCGCCAAGTTTTCTACTTACATACGACAATATGCTACTTAAGTGCGACAGGCTCGAAGCAATCTCGAACCTCGCCAACAGGTCAACTGTAGATAACACTCTTTGCTTTCAAACCACCGTTAAAAATCTATTTGCAAATCTGAACTAGGCACACTGCAACACGATAGTATATAACCTGCTGCCACGTCTTCATCAGTAATGCCACCGTTGTGACTCATTTGCGCATCACCACTGACTTTCAATACCTTACATGTACCGCAAATACCCATACCACATGCCTTTGGAATCATTAACCCCAGCTTAGATGCTGCGGTGTGTACCGTTTCAGTTGGATGAATTTGTACGCTCTTACCTTTCTTAAGAAATTCGATATTCAGCATATCTGCGCTATCTAACGCATCTGCCTCATCGACCGCTATTTCAGCTTGATCAACGGCATCTTGTTCAACGCTTTGTGGCGTAGCACCAAACGATTCTTCGTGATAACGGCTCATATCAAAGCCGAGTGCTTTTAGCATCCGCTTTACAGCACTCATGTACACTTCAGGCCCACAGCAGAAAATTTCACGCTGCATAAAATCGGCACAGATCATCTGTAGTTTTGGTTCATCTAAATAGCCGCGAAATCCAGACCAAACTTGCCCTGTTTGCTGACGCTCACAGATCAAACTCAAATTAAAGTTACTGATACGTGATGACATATTTTCAAGCTCACGACGATAGATAATATCGTCAGGCGTTCTGGCACTATGGACAAAATGCATATCGACTTCAGCATTCGTATCAAAGTACCAGCGCGCCATCGACATCAAAGGTGTAATGCCCACCCCACCGGATAAAAACAGTACTTTTTTAGCGGGATAATCAATACAGTTAAACTGACCAACAGGGCCGTGAACCGCGAGCTCATCCCCTTCTGTCATATTATCGTGTAGCCAGTTAGATACTTGACCACCAGGCACACGCTTGACCGTTATCGAGAAACTATAAGGCACCGAGGGAGAGCTGGAGATAGTATAAGAGCGCATCACCTGCAGGCTTTCTATTTCCAACTCTAAAGTAACGAATTGCCCTGGTTTAAAGAAGAACATCACTGGCTGTTCGGCCATAAAGCAAAAGGTTTTTACATCCTTTGTCTCTTCAATGACTTTCACACAACGCACCAAGTGTCGGCCATTGCTCCAAGTTTGAGTATTTATTTCATGTAGGTAGCTGTCGCTAGGGGATACATTTGTCTTGCTCATCTTTCGCTCTCTCGTGCTGTGTACGCTGTCATCTAGATAGCTGAATACATGCCTTGTTATTTTCGGCACATCATCTTCCCCTTCCCTTTTTGAATATTATCCGATTACGACATTCAAATGCTTAACACTCCCTATCACTCTATCCATGCCTTGAGCGCACCGCCTGCGCTGAGAGAGAAAGTCGCCAGCAGACTTTATCCGCGTCGTTATTGGACAGCTTTTAAAAAACGCTTTCAGACAATATCTGCCCACAAAAAAACACCCTTATAAAGCAGGACATTGACATGAACCAACACGATCTAATCAACATTAAGCACATCGATTTTGATCGCGCCCGCAGCGAGATGTATCGTCTTTTAAATGCACGTAAAGGCAATCTTTCACTGGCACAGCCACTTTACAATGACCCTCAAATGTTCAAAGTGGATATGCAGGAAATCTTTCAAAAAGAATGGATTTTTGCAGGAATGAGCTGCGAATTACCTGAAAAAGGTGACTATATTAATGTCAGCATTGGTCAAAACTCAGTCCTTATTGTGCGTGATGCACAAGGTGAAATAGGTGCCTTTCACAATGTATGTCGCCATCGCGGATCTAAACTATGTGATAGCCAGCGCGGCAAAGTTGCCAACTTGGTTTGCCCTTACCACCAGTGGACTTATGACCTAAAAGGCAACTTGCTGTTTGCTGGTACTGAGATGGGTAGCGACTTTGAACTAAGCGAGCACAACCTCAAAAAAGTGCATTGCCAAGTGGCTGGCGGATTTGTGTTTATCTGCCTAGCAGAGGGCGATGCACCTGATATAGCCCCCTTCACTCAGGATCTTGAGCATTACATGGCACCTTATGATATGGAAAATACCAAGGTTGCGGCACAAACGACTATCGAGGAATCAGCTAACTGGAAGCTAGTTATTGAAAATAACCGAGAGTGCTATCACTGCAATGCATCACACCCAGAACTACTTGATAGCTTATTAGAGTGGGACGATACTAATGATCCAAGAGCTTCTAAAGAGTTCTTAGCACTTTGTGAGAAAATGGCCAAAATGTGGGATGAGCAAAAAATCCCCCATCAACATGTTGAGCATGGCTTGAGAAACCGTATGGTTCGTATGCCCTTAAAAGAAGGCACGGTAGCAATGACTATCGATGGTGAAGCGGCATGCAAAAAATTAATGGGCACAATCACTCACCCAGAAATGGGCTCGCTACGTATTCTGCATCTACCAAACTCTTGGAACCATATGCAATCTGACCACTGCGTGGTGTTTCAAGTACTACCTATCAGCGCACAAAAAACGCTAGTAACCACTAAATGGTTGGTCCATAAAGATGCGGTAGAAGGTGTCGATTACGATGTTAATAGGCTGACACAAGTTTGGGATGCAACTAATGATCAAGACAGAATTCTTGCAGAGCGTAACCAGCAAGGTATCAACTCAATTGGCTATCAACCCGGCCCATATTCTGAAACTTTTGAATTCGGTGTGATTAATTTTGTTAACTGGTACAGCCAAATTATTAGAGATAATTTAGACAAACAACACGTTTAATATCAGAAGAATTGGACTTATTCTCTTTAGATGAAACTGACAATACAGTGTTAGGTCTACGCTGTGTTGTCAGATCTTTTAATCATAAAACTGTGTTTTTTTCATCAATAACGAGGCTTCTTTAACTTAAGTTTTCATCGCTCATATTCCACTTAAATAAAAGCCTAATTTAGTAACAAAAAACAGAAACGCCGCTGAAGCGATACACTTTTAACCAGTATGTTAAGAAATCAGTTATAAGTTTTCTAAGCATATTAGTTTTTCTACATGCTTTCGTACCTGCTACTAGCAATGGCTACCAATGCTCAAAAAACAATCAAACATGCGTTTTAAATAGCGCCATAAGCGCTTGTTATTTATATTGAATTCAGCTTAAGTTTTTTATTGTCATTGTTTGATTCAGCTCACTTTACCCTGTTTGGCTAATCTGTTATAAAATTTTCCTCCCGTCGTACTCCCTTACTAAGGGCTGTTGGAAAATGAATGAAATTACATAATCAAGCCAAATCTCTTTTACGTTATCAATCAATAGGGATGATTGGGATTGTACTGGTTATCATTGCCGGTATATTCAGCTATTTTTTGTTTCAAGATAATTATACGCACCAAAACCGTCTAGCGACTTTGGAAAAAGAAGTGCGTCTCGCGCAGAAGAATCAAATTAAGCAAGATGTCAAAAACGCTAGTGAGTATATTATTTACAAAAACTCACAAGCTGTTGAACAGCTGATGGAGCAGTCTAAGCAAGAAGTCGATAAAGCTTACAATATCGCATTGGCGATTTACCAACAACAAATCAGTATTGCTACCGATAAAGAAATACAAGATCTAATCTTAGCCAGTTTGCGCCATTTACGCTTTTTTAACGGCAGAGGTTATTACTTTATTGACGGCCTTGATTCTGAAATTTTCTTACTGCCCACATCCCCTCATATGGAAGGTACATTCTCTTTAGAAAACCCTACCACTGCTCAGCTCATGCAAACCATTCTAGATTCTGTCAAAAATGAGCAAGGTGCGGGCTACTCCCGTTATAAATGGTATGCCCCCAACAACCAGCAAGAACGTATCGAAAAAATCAGTTACGCCAGGGTTTTCGAGCCTTTTAAATGGTTAATAGGTACAGGTGATTACATTGCTAGCTTTGAAAAGGATTTACAAAAATCAGCTTTGCAACGCTTAGCCCGTATCAAATCAAACAGTAATGCCAACATTACGGTGCTCAACAGTGATCGCGAAATTATTGGTCAATCGCTATCAATTGGCTCCCTTAAAGATAATAGCTACTTGACTGAGAAGACCCGTAGTAACGCCATTGATTTTGCAACTAGCGGCGGCGGATTTATAGATTTACGCGCACTTTCCAAGCAAGCTCAAACTGATGATCGCCTCCTATATGTTGAGGCTATTTATCCATTGAACTGGGTCGTTATTGCGGATATCTCACCTAACCGAGTTAATGCGCTAATTGAAGCGCAAAAGAAGCAAATTGAACAGCAATCCAAACAAGATTTTAACATGCTGATCATGGTGCTTTTAATTACCGCTTTGATAACTGGCATCAGTTTGCTGGTTTACAACTTCTGGCTGAGAAAGCTGTTTCGCAATTACCAAGACAGTTTAGATTTACAGCAACAAGAAATTCACGACAACACACAAAAGCTAAAACTTGCCTCTCGAGTCTTTGACTCATCAAACGATGCCATTGTTGTGACAGATGCTAAACACCGTATCATCACAGCCAACCCTGCATGCTCAAAAATATCAGGCTTCAACATCCAAGAGCTACTAGGTAAACAGCCGAGAATACTTGGCTCTGATCATCATCACGATGACAATTTTTATGATCGTATTCAACAAGAGCTTGATCAAAAAGGCTATTGGCAAGGTGAGATTTGGAATAAGCACAAAACAGGTAATTTATATTTAGCTTGGCTAACAGTATCGACCAGCGTTAATGCGCACAATGAAGTTCATAATTACATCTCTATCTTTTCTGATATTTCAGAGCGCAAGAGAGCCGAGAAACGACTTTCGTACCTAGCTGATTATGACCCGTTAACTAAGCTTTCCAAACGCCACATCTTGGCCAAACATGTGACAGAAGTCATCAGCCAAAACAGCAATGTTACGAGTAATAAATTCGCATTAATGCTGATTGATTTAGATCGTTTTAAAAACATAAATGATTCTTTAGGGCACAACATTGGTGACATCGTGCTGCAGAGAATCGCCAAACGATTATCTGCAAACATACGTGCATCGGATACGATTAGCCGCTTAAGTGGCGATGAATTCATCATTTTAGTGAATCATAATAAAGCTCACACTGCTGCTGCTCGCCTGGCAACTCGTGTACTGAGAGATTTATCACTACCACTAGAAATTGGCGATCACGATCTTGTGGTCACACCAAGCATTGGTATTGCGCTGTATCCACAAAATGGCAGTAATTTTGACTCGCTATTAAAAAATGCCGATGCAGCACTCAATCACGCTAAAGCGCTTGGCCGGAATAATCTGCAATTCTTCACTGATGATATGCACCAGCGCGCATCAGAAAAATTAACGATTGAGCGCGGTCTGCGACTTGCTATTGATAAACAACAGTTCGCGCTGCATTATCAGGCGCAATTTGATCTACAAAGCGGTTTACTGATTGGTTGTGAAGCTTTGATTCGCTGGGACTGCCCTGAACTTGGCATGCCACCGCCTGACAAATTCATCCCTGTTGCTGAAGAGACTGGGCTAATTCTGCCAATAGGTCAGTGGGTATTAGATGAAGCTTGCAAACAGGCTGCTTACTGGAAAGCGCAGGGGTTAAATTTAGTCCCGATTGCAGTCAACGTATCGAGTCACCAATTCAACAAAAACTTGATTAAGTCAATTCAACATTGCTTGAAAAAGCACGCGATTGAACCGCAGTTAATTGTGATCGAGATCACCGAAAGCGCGCTGATGAAAGATCCTGAATTCACTAAAGATACACTTTGCCAATTGCGCAAAATGGGGATTAAAATTGCCCTTGATGATTTCGGCACTGGCTACTCTTCACTTGCCTACCTCAAGCGCTTCCCTATTGATAAATTAAAAATAGACAGAGCATTCATCATGGGGCTTCCGAAGGATCAAGACGACTTAGTCATCACCCGCTCAATTATTGATGTGGCTTGCAACTTAAATATGGAAACAATTGCAGAAGGTGTTGAAACTAAAGAGCAGTTAACCTTATTAACTGATTTAGGTTGCAATCAAATGCAAGGGTTTTATAAAGCGCGACCTATTGATGCAGCTAGCTTTGTGGCTGAGCATCTGGCAAATCACAATCCCTCGTAACGAGCTGTTGCAGGATTTGTAGGCCTTTTAAGAAATGTGCATCTGTTGCTATCGCCATTACCGATAAGCGCACCGCTCGTGCTCTTTGCGATGCACTAAAAAAGGATGCATCGCTCACTATCACCCCCTGCGCCTGCGCCTTGGCAGTAAAATCCTTAGCGCTCCATGTCTCAGGTAATTGCAACCAACAGCTGTAACTCGCACTTTGACGCTGCATGGGTTGTTGTAAATACTCAGTCACCAGCAACTGTCTTTGAGCCGCTTTCTTCTTTTGCCTATTCGCCCATTGAAAAGCCGTACCGCTATTAATAGCATCCGTTGCCAGCTCAAACATGAAAGGAGATGCCAACCAAATAGTAGCACGAATATAATCAACAACTTTAGGGCGCTGCTCTTTAGGTATCTTAATATATCCACAGCGCAACCCCGGGCTTATCGCCTTGGATAAACTACTAATATAAAAAGTCCTTTCAGGGATAATATTGGCAATTGGCGCTAATAGCTGCTGATTCAAAAAGGCATATATATCATCTTCAACTAGCCACAGTTGATACGCTTTCACAAGCATCGCTATTTGTTGGCGACGCTCTAGCAACATTGTTGCTCCTGTTGGGTTTTGCTGAGCAGGCACCACCAGCACCATTGTGGGCTTTTCTTTTTCACACTGCTCTTGCAAAGCGCTAGGCATCATTCCTTGCTCATCCATCTCTATCGCCACAACTCTGCGGTGCAGATATTTACAGATAGATAAAATACCCGGATAAGTGTGCGCTTCTACCGCAATGCAGTCCCCCTCCTTTGAGTACAATTGGATCAAACTTGCCAGCGCATTTTGTGCGCCATTGGTTAACACAATATCCTCGCTATCATCAACGGCTAGCCCAAAATGGCGACACCATTTGGCGCCCGCCTCTCTATGGCGCTTTAACCCGCTATCTTCACTGTATTGCAAAAGCTCATCGTCGATGTGCTGCGCCTGAGTAGCCAGTAAGGATTTTATAGCGGCGTTATTCAATGTTGAGCAAGGTTGTAATATTGAAAAGTTAAATTCATCCGCTGCTATTTGCGCATGAATCACATTCTCCAATCTCTCACCGAGCACATAGCTACCACGGCCGACATAAGAGGCAATTTTTCGCTGTTCTACAAGTAACTGATACGCTTTAGCCACCGTTACCGCTGTTGTATTCAACTGCTTGGCCAATACACGATGGGGAGGCAGCTTAGAGCCTTTGGGATATTCACCCGATTCTATTCGCTGATTAATTTGGGCGGCAATGATTTGATATTTCGGTTGATTCATAGCACTAGCACTTAGACTTTGAGAGAGCATTACAACAAACAGATTGACATATGTCAATTATGAAAATACTATCGATCCATCACATTTTATGCGCTTGCAATAAGTGCATCACATCTCAGAGTATTAAGTATTAGAGGTTAAACAATGACAAAAAGTACAGCAGCCTTTATCGGTCTTGGCGTTATGGGCTATCCCATGGCAGGTCATTTACAAAGCAATGGCTATGCAACTACCACTTACAACCGAAGTAGCGAAAAAGCCGTTAAATGGGCAGAACAGCATAAAGGCGCCTTCGCCGCGACACCTAGAGAAGCTGCCCTAAATGCACAAACGGTGTTTGTGTGTGTTGGTAATGATGATGATGTGCGCTCTGTCATTTATGGTGGTGATGGCGTCTTAGCTGGTTTATCTGCAGGCAACACTTTGGTTGATCACACAACCACCTCTGCAACTCTTGCTCTTGAACTACAAGCTGCCTGTGAAAAAATAGGCGTCAGCTTTATTGATGCACCGGTATCTGGTGGTCAAGCGGGTGCTGAAAATGGCAAATTAACTGTCATGTGTGGTGGCGAGCAAGCGGCGTTTGATAAAGCTGTACCGCTCATGCAAAGCTACTCGCAACAAATTCAATTGCTCGGTGAAAACGGCCAAGGGCAGCGCTGCAAAATGGTCAACCAGATCTGTATTGCAGGTGTTCTACAAGGTTTATCAGAAGCGTTACAACTAGCAAAAGCTGCCGGCTTACCGATCGAGCAAGTAGTTGATACTTTAAAGCATGGCGCTGCTGGTTCTTGGCAGATGGAAAACCGCTTAGTCACTATGGGCCAAGACAAGTTTGATTTTGGCTTCGCGGTTGACTGGATGCGCAAAGATCTTAACATTTGCTTAGATGAAGCAGCTAAACACGGTGTTGAACTGCCGTTAACCAAAGATGTTGATAGTCGTTATGCCTCCTTACAAAAGAAGGGTTTAGGCCGTATGGATACGTCTTCTCTGGTTAAATCATTCGATTAGCACTTGTAAATCTATTGTCAAAAGCCGGCCTATTCGCCGGTTTTTTTTACTCTCAAAGCTCAAACTAAAAGCGCGATGCGTGATAACTCACCTGATAGTCGCTTAAGCTCAACCAAAGTGGATCAACCTCAATACCCCAACCCGGCTTATCACTGATCTTTAAGTCACCATTCTCAATTTGATAATCAGGAGTAAACACCCCTGCTTGCCAAGGATAATAATCTAACCCCTCTATGCTGTACTCAACATACTTACCTGCATTGCTAATACCGGCCATTAAATGTGCAGAAAACAGTGTCACTAAAGAGAGGTTGGCCGAGTGTAAAGTACAGGGAATATTCGCCTTTGCTGCTCGCTGTGCGACTTGCAAAGTACGGGTAATTCCCCCCATATAACAAATATCCGGCTGAATAATATCAACAACATTTCGCTCAATAATCTGATCCCAAACTATCATGTTGTTATCTTGCTCGCCGCCGCTGATATCGATATCTAATGCATCACGTACCTGCTTTGTCCAATCTAATTCCCAATAAGGGCAAGGCTCTTCAAAATGACTCACCCCATAATCTTGTAACATGTGCCCTACTTCAATCGCTTTTTTGGGGGTGAAGGCGCTGTTTGCATCCACTAGCAAAGTGACATCATCACCTAAAGCTTTTCGAACCTGCGCAATAATTTCTTCAGTGCGCCCAGGCCATTGATCAATATCATGCCCACACTCTCGGCCCACACGAAATTTAAACGAGTGGTACCCATATAGCTCACGCAGCTCTAGAAAACGCTCGGCCTCTTGCTGTGCACTAATGTCACGGCGCATACTGGAGGCATACACGGGAATACTTGATGCAGTACTGCCTAACAGCTGAGCTACTGACTTCTTCGCACGCTTACCTTTAATATCCCAAAGCGCAGTATCTAAGCCACATAATGCACGATAGAGGTAAGTACCGGGAAACTTATGCTCGCGCTCTAAAATTAATTGAGTGAGAGCCTCTAAATCATCACAGGGCTGGCCGAGGGCATGAGGAGTGATATGGCGATGCACAATCTGCGCCGTTATATCTGCATTATAGGTAGACACCTGCCCCCACCCTTCATCGCCTTCATTAGTTTTAACACGCACAAAACACAAATATTCATTCGCAAAGGTTTCAATACTCGATATTTTCACAGTGCATCCTCTTAACATATTGGTCATTCTAGTATGACGTTTTAGAAATTAGTGCTCGTTATGATCTTGCAAAATCAAATCAGCCCCGCGCTCTGCAAGCATCATCACTGGCGCATTAGTGTTGCCCGAGGTCACGGTTGGAAACACAGAGGCATCCACCACTCTGAGCCTATCTATACTGTGTACTTGTAGGCGCTGATTACAAACACTCTGCTCGATATCAACCCCCATGCGACAAGTACTCGTCGGGTGAAACACTGTCCAAGCATAATCACGTATGTCAGCAATCAACTGTTCATCCGTTTGACACACTTTGCCCGGCCTGATTTCCTCAGTAATGATATCAGCCAGTGCAGGAGCCTTGGCTAGCTCTCTCAACAACTTAACGCCTTTTAAGAGCGTTTCTACATCACGAGGATCGCTTAAGTAATTCGGCTCTATTTTAGGTGCGTGAAGCGGGTTACTGCTGGTAATAGTGATTTTTCCGGTGGATCTTGGACGACAGTTAGATAGGCCTAACAAGAAAGCAGAGAAGGGGTCCGGATTCAATAAAGGTCTTTTACCAACAGGTGCTCTGGTATAACTCACTGGGGAAAAGTAGAGTTGGATGTCAGGCTGTCTCAGTTGTGGATCTGTTTTAATAAACCCACCACCTTGATTAATACTCAAGCTCAACGGCCCTTTACGTGTGCAAACGTATTTAACACCAGCTTTAAGCTTTCCCCACCAGCTGTGTAATTCATCATTTAAAGTTGGCTGATTGCTGCGATAAAGATAATCCATCCCCAGGTGATCTTGTAAATGCAGCCCTACGTTTGGGTTATTCAGTACTACTGGAATCTGCAGTGCTGTAAGTAGCTCTTTATCGCCAATACCTGACAACTGCAATAACTGTGGTGAATTAATAGTACCAGCACTGAGAATTACTTCACGCCTTGCGCTCACACACTTTGTTTCACCTTCTTTTATAAATTCAACGGCGCTCGCAGCCCTCCCTTCAAACAGCACTTTAGTGACATGAGCACAGCTGATCAAATGAAGATTCTGTCGCTTTAGTGCTGGATGCAAATACGCTTTCGCCGCTGAAACGCGAAGGCCGTTATGTGTATTTATTTGATAGAGACCAACGCCTTCTTGGCTTGCCCCATTCATATCGGGGTTAAAGGCTACTCCCGTTTGCTCACCTGCGCGCAAGTAGTTACTACACAGTGGATGTAACTGCTCACTTACATCACTCACGTGGATAGGGCCATTACCACCACGGTAGTTATCCGCTCCCCCTTGATAAGTCTCCAGCTTCTTAAAATATGGCAGCACTTGTTCATAGCTCCACAAGCTATTTCCAGCATCTGCCCATTCATTAAAGTCTTCAGCATTACCACGCACAAACACCATCGCATTTATCGAACTAGAGCCCCCAAGCACCTTTCCTCGTGGCCAATAACTTTGACGGTTATCCATCGCAGGATTGCGCTCTGTTGTATACATCCAATTAACCGCTTTTTGATAATAGGTTTTACCGTACCCTATGGGTATTTGGATCCATGGGCGAATATCACTACCACCTGCTTCAATAATACATACTGAATAACGGCCACACTCAGATAAGCGACTCGCTAGTACACAACCGGCTGATCCAGCACCTACAATAACGAAATCAAAAGTATCCACTATTAATTACTCGGCTAGTCATAAAGTTTCCATCCATAATAAGAGGGTGTTTAAAGTTTATGCAACTGAATTTAAACCCAAGCACTTGTTTTACTTAGGGAACATGCGATCAAGTCCCCAAATCTTCTCTGTGGATAACTAAGGGGCCAGACCCGCGGAAAAATACGCAGTGAATGGCCAGTCCTTTACAAGTGTTTTGACAAAGGAGGTGGCCCCTTAGATATCCACCCTACGGGGCGTACAGGATATTCCGTGCTCTTCGTTAATGCTTTTCGCCGGGCAACCAGCCCGCCTGTAAGCATTGTCTCTATCACGAAAAATCCTGTACGCCAGAGGTGTTTGGGACTTAATCGGATGCTCCCTAGACTATCAACCCCACTTGATTCATTAAAGCGCAAAATAAAAACGAATTGCTTATAAAACCCATTAAACCACTAAAGACGACAAACCCGCCCTAAACTTGATAGTTTACCGATAACACCCTATTTTGGTCGTGAAGACTACCTGTTAGAAAACAGGCCATGCGCAGTATTTTGCACCAGTTATCTCAAGCGGTACAACAGCGCTTACCCTGCTGTGATAAAGACAACGTGATCGAGCATATAAATAATATAGGTACTGATACTTCAGTGATGGAGTGCTAAGTATAAGTAAACTGCAAATCACTCATACTTATAATTCGTTGTCGATAATTTCCTTAAAGACATCTTGGCATTATCAAACCTAAATTGTCGAATTGAATAATGAAAGTAAGCATAAGCTATTGAAGTATTAAGACAATAACATAAACATTCTCATCACAAGTAAGAGAAGCAAAAATTTTTCTAATGCTCTATCTACACTAAAATTTCATACCAATTTTTCACGCCTTACTTGCAAACCTAGGTTATCTGCGTTTCAAAACCACCTTGAATGAGTTACAACCGAGAATCAATAAAGGAACGTTATTTTTCAATATAAGCTTGTCGATAAGCATCAACCCAAGCCTCAAGAAATTTTTGATGCTGCTCAGAATCTCGCTCTATAGCAACTAAATCGAAACGCTGGTATGCATTGCGAAAGAGGGCAATATTTTCACTTAACTGAGTAAACACACCATGCAGCTTTGCTTGCTCTACACGGCTTTGCCATAACTCTGTATCACCTGAATCTTGAAAGCTTTTCAATGCAGCTTTAATTGCTGTAATGCTCTTTTGTTGATCCTGCCAATCTATTGCCCCCTGCTCTTCCTCATACTGAGCAGTGCAATTGATCAGCATTTCTGCGTAATCATCAGGATTGTGGGCGGGAATAGTATCTTTAAGCTTACCCATGTTTTCAATTAAGACTTCTTCAGGAGTGGGCGCTGGAACTGTTTCAGGTTCCTCTGCTAAGGTTTTTGCTAATACGCCTGTTTCTTCTAGCTCTTTGATCATAGTACAAACTTTATCTGCTAGTCCCGCAGGTTCTGGCTTGGGGCCACGGAACAAAAATAGATACTCGCGCCAGTTAGATTTAGCAATAATCGGCTCATCCAACAAATCGCTTTTGCTTGACATGTAAAGCTTGAGCCAATGGGCGAAGCTCAAACTCATATCATGGCATTCATGTGGGACTTTGGGGCCGCGAAAGCCACCGACAGGAAATAATTTACGTTCTAAGGTGCCATCAGGTTTTATGTGAAATAAACGTAACGCGGGGAGTTGCTCTAGCATCGCACCTTGTGGGCCAGCTCTGCGCCATAGTTTAACTCGCATTGCCCCCCAAGGGGCAAACCAAGTTTTTCTACCACGCTGGCAATAGATGATTTGCTTTTCTTTATCGATTGTCAAAGAAGTTTCTTTATACTTAAAACACCAATAAAACATAAAAATAAATACAATAACAGAAACAGAGTACATTAAAAAACTCCAATAAAGCTCTCTCTTTATATAACTTGAAAAAAAATTCAGCATATAAAAAAACAAGCTTTCAGGGTTGTCATTATACTCAACATAAGTCGAATACAATATGACTTTTTCCTCTATATACTTAAATGACATTATCAAGGGAAAAATACTTAAAATTGGTAACAAAACAATATTAAAAATTTTTAACGTATCTTTTATTTTTAATATTCCCTCAGAGTTCTCATATAAACAATAATCAGCACAAGGAAGAGCATGATTAAAACTATCATCTGATAGTTTATATTCTGATTTAATGAAAACTGACATAATATCCTTCTATCATCTATAACTCTCACTTTAAAGCGCTATTTTGCTAAATGATTTTGTCGGTAAACATCAACCCAAGCCTCCAGAAACCTTTGATACTGTTCTGGGTCACGCTCTATAGCCACTAAATCAAAACGTTTATGAGCATTGCGAAAGGGAGTTATATTTGCACTTAATGGAGCAAACACACCACGCTGCTTGGCTTGCAATACACGGCTTTGCCATAACTCTGTATCACCTGAATCTTGAAAGCTTTTCAATGCAGCTTTAATTGCTGTAATGCTCTTTTGTTGATCCTGCCAATCGATTCCGCCCTGCTGCTCTTCATACTGAGCCGTGCAATTAATAAGCATTTCTGCGTAATCATCAGGATTGTGAGCGGGAATGGTATCTTTAAGCTTACCCATGTTTTCAATTAAGACTTCTTCTGGAGTGGGCGCAGGTACTGTTTCAGGCTCTTCAGCTAAGGTTTTTGCTAATACGCCTGTTTCTTCTAGCTCTTTGATCATTGTACAGACTTTATCTGCTAGCCCCGCAGGTTCTGGCTTGGGGCCACGGAACAAAAATAGATACTCGCGCCAGTTAGATTTTGCAATAATCGGTTCATCGAGTATGTCGCTTTTACCTGACATGTAAAGCTTGAGCCAATGGGCGAAACTCAAACTCATATCATGGCATTCATGGGGGACTTTGGGGCCGCGAAAGCCACCAACTGGAAAGAATTTACGTTCTAAGGTGCCATCAGGTTTTAAACGAAATAAGCGCAATGCGGGGAGTTGCTCTAGCATTGCCCCTTGTGGACCAGCTCTTCTCCAGAGTTTAACTCGCATTGAATCCCAAGGAGCAAACCAAGTTTTTCTACCACGCTGGCAATAGATGATTTGCTTTTCTTTATCAATAGTGAACGAGGTTTCTTTACATTTAACAAACCATCTTAAAACTATATACAACATTGAAAAAACAAATATATAAGGAATCAGATCTATATAATATCCCTCTTCAATAAACTGAGGTATATAGCTTAAGTAGTATTCTATAAAACTTTCGGTAGTATCATGATTTCTTAAATAGGTATTGTATGATCTAAACTTAGACTCGAAATACATACAAACCCAGATAAGAGGCGCCAATATTAATATTGGAAACACTACAATATTGAATATTTTCAAAGTATCTTTCAGTATTAATCTATTTTTTTCATACTTATACAAACAATAATCAGAACAAGGTAATGCATGTTTAAAGCTCTTATCCGATAGTTTATACTCTGCTTTTATAAAAACCGACATAATCATCGCTTAATAAACGAATATTTAAAATTTAACCTTTTCACCGTATTCATATTCACCGTCAGTTAGCTGTATAGGATGCTTTGCTTAATTAGAAAGAGGAGGGCATAGCCCTCCATAGATCGATGCCTGAGGCGACCTTGCTTGCCATTGTGATTTTCAAACAACATTCGCTGATTGATAGGCACCAGCCCAAGCCTCTAGAAACTTTTGATACTGCTCTGGATCACGCTCTACAGCCACTAGATCAAAACGTTTATGTGTATTGCGAAAGGGGGCGATATTTTCACTTAACTGAGTAAACACATCGCGTTGTTTCGCTTGCTCTACACGGCTTTGCCATGACTCGGTATCGCCTGAGTCTTGGAAACTTTGCAATGAAGTTTTAATTGCTGCAATGCTCTTTTGTTTATCCTGCCAATCTATTGCGCCATGCTCTTCCTCATACTGAGCGGTACAATTGATCAGCATTTCTGCGTAATCATCGGGATTATGAGCGGGAATGGTATCTTTAAGCTTGCCCATATTTTCAATTAAGACTTCTTCTGGAGTGGGCGCAGGCACTGTTTCAGGCTCTTCAGCTAAGGTTTTTGCTAACACACCTGTTTCTTCTAGCTCTTTGATCATTGTACAGACTTTATCTGCTAGCCCCACAGGTTCTGGCTTGGGGCCACGAAACAAAAAGAGATACTCACGCCAGTTAGATTTTGCAATAATCGGTTCATCCAATAAGTCGCTTTTGCCTGACATGTAAAGTTTGAGCCAATGGGCGAAGCTCAGGCTCATATCATGGCATTCATGGGGGACTTTGGGGCCCCGAAAACCACCGACTGGGAAGAACTTTCGCTCTAAGCTGCCATCAGGTTTTAAGCGAAATAAGCGTAGTGCGGGGAGTTGCTCTAGCATTGCACCTTGTGGGCCAGCTCTTCTCCAGAGTTTAACTCGCATTGAATCCCAAGGAGCAAACCAAGTTTTTCTGCCGCGTTGGCAATAGATGATTTGCTTTTCTTTATCAATAGTGAACGAGGTTTCTTTTCTTTTGAGAAACCATCGAAATGTCAAAAAAAGCACAAAAAAAACTAATAGGTAAGGAATCAAAAACTCATACCTTTGACTATCCAAATACCTATTAATGAACCCCAAGTAAAATTCGATAAAACTCAATGAGTCATCATGTCTTCTAATGTAACTATTATAGGATCTATAAAACGATTCTAAATGTTTAAAAGTTAAAAATAATGGAACTAACATAAGAATAGGAAATAGTACAATATTAAAAACTTTTAAGATGTCTTTTATAATTATGGATTTTACAGTTTTCCAATAAATACAATAATCTGCACAAGGTATCGCTTGATTAAAGCTATTATCTGATAATTTGTATTCTGATTTTATAAAAACCGACATAATAATCCCTTACTTTCAAAACTTTTAAAACTCAACTGTTTCACCATACCTATATTCACCATCTACCAGAAGAATGGGAACTGAAACCTCTATTGTAGGATGATAAGTATATGTAAACCGTAAATCATTCATACTCATAATCCTATATCGATAATCTCCAGAAAAACACTTTGCGTTATAAATTAGATGAGCTTCAAAATCACCATTTCTCAAAATACTCCAACGAAGAGGTGCTTGATGAGTATACTTTTTTAGATGTCCTCTATTTTCAATAGCAACTAACTTTGACAACCTATCGGCTGGGATAGTAATTTGCATATCGTCCTCATTGTATCCACCACTAACTGCAATCTCCCCTTGACTAGTACCTAAATCAGTAACTTCACTGCGCCACATAGCACAAGCTCTTGATTTTACAGCGGTTCGAAAAATACCCGCTGAACCTATGGGTGCAGCTTAGATTTTTCGATTCCACTGTAAAACCAATATCTTACACTCTGTTCTCACATTGAAGTCACGGATTCAGGTAGTATCAAATTGAATATCCGCACATTGCGCTTCCATTGAAGTAAACTCTGAGTTAGCCAAATACATTAGTTCACCCTGTAAATGATCTTCCCCAATGTACATGACTTGAGCGGGGATACTGTGCATCCATTTTGCAAACGGACATAATACCCCTTCATTCTTTGCTCACACTTTTAAAGCGTTATTTTGCTACATGATTTTGTCGATACGCATCAATCCAAGCTTCTAAAAACTTTTGGTATTGCTCAGGATCTCGTTCTATAGCCACTAAATCAAAACGTTTATGTGTATTGCGAAAGGGAGTTATATTTTCACTTAACTGAGTAAACACACCATACTGCTTTGCTTGCTCTACACGGCTTTGCCATAACTCGGTATCGCCTGAGTCTTGGAAACTTTGCAATGAAGATTTAATTGCTGCAATGCTCTTTTGTTTATCCTGCCAATCGATTGCGCCCTGATCTTCCTCATACTGAGCGGTGCAGTTGATCAGCATTTCAGCGTAATCATCGGTGATGTGAGCAGGAATAGTATCTTTCAGTTTGCCCATGTTCTCAATCAAGACTTCTTCTGGTGTGGGCGCAGGTACTGTTTCAGGCTCTGCGGCTAAGGTTTTTGCTAATACGCCTGTTTCTTCTAGCTCTTTAATCATTGTGCAGACTTTATCGGCTAGCCCTTTAGGTTCTGGCTTGGGGCCACGGAACAAAAATAGATACTCGCGCCAGTTAGATTTTGCAATAATCGGTTCATCAAGTAAGTCGCTTTTGCCTGACATGTAAAGCTTGAGCCAATGAGCGAAACTCAAACTCATATCATGGCATTCATGGGGGACTTTTGGGCCACGAAAGCCACCGACTGGAAAGAATTTTCGTTCTAAAGTGCCATCAGGTTTTAAGCGGAATAAGCGCAATGCGGGGAGTTGCTCTAGCATGGCACCTTGTGGACCTGCTCTTCGCCAGAGTTTAACTCGCATTGAGCCCCAAGGGGCAAACCAAGTTTTTCTACCACGCTGGCAAAATACTAAGCCAAGCCTTTTATCTACGATTAAAGCGGTTTCTTTTTTCTTAGCTCCCCAATGAAGTATTAAAAATATTATTGAGAAAACTACAATATAATCTAAAATACTCCAGTACCAATTAAGTTCAAAATACCTAGGAATAAGTCCAAAATAAAAGCCAATAAAGCTATCAGGATTTTCATAGTTTCTTACGTGTGCTGAATATGAATTAAACACACCTTCAAAATAGAAATAAATCCACATAACTGGCGCTATCATAATTATAGGAAAAACTACAATATTTAAAATTTTCAAAGTATCTTTCAATTTAACTTTTTCTTCAGACTTAAAATATAAACAATAATCAGCGCTCGGCAGCGCATGATTAAAGCTTTTATCTGATAATTCATGTTCTGACTTTATAAAATACGACATAAAAACCCTTTAAAAATAATACCTATTAAAACTTAATTGTCTCGCCGTATTGGTATTCCCCATCAACTAATAAAATAGGTACAGCGACTTCTATTGTTGGATAGTAAGTATATGTGAATTTAAAATCATTCATACTCATAATCCGATACCTATGATCGCCTGAAAAGTATTTAGGCCTGTAAATAAGATTAGCTTCAAAGTCACCATTATTTAGTACATTCCAATCTAAGGGTACTGTATGTAAGTATTTTTTTAAGTGACCATTGTTCTCAACAGTTCTCAGCCTAGATAGGCTGCTATCAGGTATACTAGTTAACATATCTCCTTCACTGTAATTATTACTTGTCATTATTACTCCTTCACGAATATCGAATTCAATATCCGCCCAAGGTGCTTCTGTTGATGTATATTCTAAATCAGCCAGATACATCATATTACCCTGCAAGTGTCCACTAAGCGTTGACTGGCCTGAAATAAAGCCAGGCAATGAAAGAGTAATGGTTAAATGCAAACTATGATGGTGATTAATATTTCTACGAACCCCTTTTAAAGTAACCTTAGACTTGTAAATTATATTATGGAAAGCTGAAACTTCATGATTAAAATACTCCTGAACTTCTTCATCATTTGAAAGCTCTTTTGAGCGAGCCATAAATGCGTCAAAACCTAATTTCCCTTCAAAGTCATAACTTCTTCTAACTTGGTTACCAAAATAAAGATAACGAGCTCCGCTCCATTTATTTTCACTACCCCAAAACCCATTCTTCACCCAAGCCGTCAATGCATCATCTTCACCAAAGGCCATCACCAAAATACCGCCCGCCAATAAAATAAAGCCTGCCGCAACCCAGCCAAAACCCGGTAATAGCGAGCTAGCCCCAGCGATTGTCCAAATCAAGCCAGCACTGACAATCATAGCGCCGCCCAAAGCCGCATCTAGATCACCGCGTTCAAACTTTTCCCACGCAGCTATCGCTCCTACTACAATTTCAATCACCCCCATGATAGTTCCTAACTTGAGCACTTTCATCAGCAGTGTTTTACCTGCAGAGGCCAGTTTAGTGCCGACACTCAATACGTTTTGCCCCATTACCGATCCTTGAGCCAAGGTACTTAAACCGGCAGGATAAAGGCGGCTAATAGCACTCACTGCCCGCTGCCCGCCGCGCTGCAAGAGCTGATCAAAACGGGTGTTTTGACCGCTGATGTTAAGTAACCCATCAGCGAGTGTAACCCCTATATACAATACTTGTGCAGGGATACTGTGCATCCATTTTGCCGTTGCGCTGCCGGGAATTTTTTCAACCGCATTACGCGATGCTTGACTTAATTGGAAAGAGGAAGCCATGGCGCCCCATAGTCCCAACCCTGCACCGACTTTACTGGCGAGTTCATTGGCACTGGAACTGATGACCGGCTGACCATCGATGGTTAGCACTTCCACTTGAATGGTATTAAAGCGCAGTGATTCAAGCATCCCAACACCTGATATCATCGCTTGTCGGGCCCCTTGTGCTGCACCGGTAGCACCATTTTTACCAAGCTCGGTTAATGCTTCGGCCAAATTCATTACTTTTGTTCCCAGTGGCTTTTGATGGATATAACTGGCGATATTACCTGCCATAGTTCGCCAGCGATCTTGGCCCTGTTGCATAACTTGGGTTGCCATCAAGCTGCCGAGAACTTCCATAGTACCGTTAATTGCACTCTTCACCGCTGTTGATAGTTGTACACCGCTGACATTTTCCATATTATCAGCCATTTCTGAGCAGCGATCATGTAGTGCAGCCCAACTCATTGCTTTACCAGTGATATCTGAAGCAACCTTCAAATAATTCACATTGTTGGCGTCTTTTTTGATTAGTTCATTATAAAGAGCCTTCTGCCCTGCCTTACTACTTGATAACCCAAAACTCATTTGTTCAACAGCCGTAAACACCAGTTGCATATCTTGCAAATCTGCATGTGTACTATTGATTTGCTGCATAGCTACTTGTACAGAGCCTGCACCGGTCTGGCCCATCCAGTCTTGCCAAAGGGCAATCGCTTTTTCAATTCGACCATCAAAAATGGCAAAGTCTCGGGCAAACTTATTGCGGTACTCATTGAATTTTTCCTGATTGAGGCATTCGTATAAATCAAATGCCCGACCGCTTCTTTCCAATGGTAAAGACACTGAATCCTGCAATCTACCTTCCGCATCGTAACTAAGTGGAGTGACTGCCTTGTCAACGACACTTTCTACTTGAGTTAGTGTTGTCAGCGCGTATTTATGCTTTTCTGTATATAGCGCTTTATCAATATTAAATCGCGCACATAGCGCACCGATATCCATCGCAATACCCAATGGATCATGCAGTGCTACTACGACCCCTCTTTCAGCACAATTAGCCATCATTGACACTACGTTACCGCGAGACTCTTTAGGTACTAAAGTGGTGCCACTTAAATCCCAGCTATCTGGCGGGATTAGATGGCCTTGTTCTTGAAAGTCCTCAATTAAAGGTTTAGCTAAATCCGGTGCCATTTCAAAATTGCCGTACTGCTCTTTGTGAGCATTAGCGCGCTGCATCACGCTTTTGCGAATATCATCATTACTCTGCAGAATTTCAAAAGTTTTGGCTGACCAACACACAGGGGTAAAGCAAATAGAAAAGTTAGTGGTTGAACGTGGAACAAAAGCATAAGGATAAATTTTTTGTTGGCCAGTACCATTAATCGCTTGCGCTGAGTCACTGCTGGTTCTTCTACGCTCAATCACCCAAGGCCCCGCCGCATTGCCTTCAAGCCAGCAATACTTGGTAAACTTCTCGACGTTCGCACCCAGATCTAAGCTATATTCAAAGGGGTGCCAGATTTTTTTATCTTCATCAAATATCATCACCCAGCCTTGGCGAAGCATGCGCAAGCTAAGCCCTCCCGCTTGTGAGCTAGTTTGAGCCGCTAATAAATTTTTAGCACTTGGATAAGCTAAACTTGATTCCAATAATTCAAAATCCGCAAAAGCATAACGCACAGGGAAGATAGGTGTAATTGCTTGGTCAACACAAGTGGCAGAGCTATCTTCAACATCGCCTTGATCAACAGGTGGGTTAGTCGCCGCGTTCATTAATAGGCTCCTCAATGAGTGATTGAATTAATGTTTCAGCAATTTGCTGGGCTTTCATTTCTTGAGACATTTCAGTTTGCTGAATAAAGTTTGCAAAAGATTCATGCCATATTTCAACAGGATGATTGGTTTGGTAAATAGCCGCTAAAATAAAACTGACTGCTCGCTTTGAGCGTATTCCTAAGCTAGATAATTGAGTGATTTGATGATGATAGAATGCATTTAGATCTTCGCTTTCTAAACTTTCATGGGCTATAAAATTCGCTTGTATCCAAGGGGCTATTTGATCAATAAATTTATCTATTGCTCGACGCTTAAATATTTGCTGCTCAATATAACTATTTGAACTAAAGCCCCCCACCGAGATATTAGGCGCTATGTTTTGGCTTTGCAGCTTGATACAAGAGAAATCATTATACCCGCGATAGATTATTTCTTTGATCAGCGCCTCACCTTGCTCATAGCCAAACCATTTAGCTACTCGCTGTTGATGAGCTTTCAAATGCTTAAAATAATCACGTGCAACAGCCGGATCCCAAAAACGGAAAAACTGTGGCTTTTTCTCATCGATAGATATCTTAGTGAAGCGCCTTAAATGATCACAAAGTTGGTCGATATCGATAGAGGTTTTAACAAAAAGTATTGCATCACGTTGCCATAGTGATGGAAATTGATCACGGTGAAATTTTGAAATGCGTGAGTTATCTGAGTAATTACTCTCATCCAAACTGACATCTATAACGTAAGGAGCAGCAGCTTTTAGTTGCTCTTGAGCTTTACCCTTAAATAAACATTTTACCACTACATCAGTGCGTAGATCTAAATCGAATACTCCGCGCACTTGAGTGTAAAGAGTAGCATCCACTAATGCATAAGTTTTCAAAGGGTCGCCATCACTAGAATGTAAGGGCTGAAACAACAGCTCTTTTAACGCATTATCTATCCAAGGTTGCTCCCAAAATGGTACATCTTGCTGTTCTTTTAATGGCTCTATCGGGTATTCAGAAGTAATCAGGTACTCGATCCCTTCTTTTTGATTGATATCATGCAAAATCGCCGTTTGGGTAAAAGCTATCGGTTGCTCTTCACTCAACTGTTTAGATAAGTTGACAGCTATATCTTGGCGATCTGAATTGTGTTGTAAATACTCCGTGAATGAGAGCGGCTGCTCTGAATAAAGAAATAAATAATCTTGCTCTCTAAGTGCTTCATTTATTAATTCATCGAGCTGATAATGGGTATCAGAATTGATGGCAACAAGCAATTGATAACGATTATCAACACTCTCGCCTTTTTTCATTGCCTCACAGTTTAATAATAGTAAGGACTCAAAAGCGTTCATTATTGCGCTATTTCCCTATAACAAGCTATTCAAATAGTTTTAGTTTTAATAATCAGACAGAGCGTAGAGCGTATCACTAGATTTTATTAACTCAAGATGAATATATTTTTAGAGGAAAAATAGGACCTATTCGGATAAACTGATTCTATTCGACATTGATAATTACACTTAAACTGTCCAACTCCGTTAACGGCTTAGACCTAAATTGCGCACCCAAAGCTAATTATTGCCGTCATCTAACAGTGTCTTGCTTTAACTCGCCAATCGTCTTTCTCAATACGACAAATTTAGTACATCTTCGCACAAGCCTTGACAGCTTAACGGTAATCCCCTATTTTCATTAAACGATCATTTAATTAAATACTCATTTAATAAAAAACCTAGCAATCACAGGTCACATAAATGCCCAAAGTTGGAATGCCAGCGATCAGAAAACCACAGCTTATTGATGCCACAATAGAGGCTATCAATGCGG
>CAKZOD010000047.1 GCA_937136055.1 uncultured Oceanospirillaceae bacterium
GGCGTGCTACTTAGTCGATAGAGTGCTGGCACTTTGGCTTGTGGTGTTGTTTATGATGGCTTATATCCTGTGCTGATCTAATAAGGTTAAGCGCGATATGATCTGACATAAAAAGATTTGAAATAAATACTAAGTTGAATTTAGAGTGTAAGGTTTGAATAAAGAAAATAAGACGTTAAAGCCTGCATTGCATGGCGGAGACATCGTCAGTGCGAGTGAGCAATATGGTATCGCGCAAGATAAGTGGATCGATTTATCAACGGGCTTAAACCCTGATAGCTATCCCATTAAAAACGTGCCCCTGAGTACTTATTGCCATCTACCTTATTTGCAACCTGATTTTTTGCAAGCCAGTGCGCAGTATTACGGTAGTGATCAGGGAATGGGATTAATTGGCTCACAAATGATTATTCAGGCACTACCTAAATGTGTTGATAAACACCCCGTGTTGCTGCCAAGTGCTGGTTACACTGAACATAGATCTCACTGGCAAAAGAATCAGTTTGAAGTGGTGCTTTATGATGGTTTCGACTCAGTGCTTGCCAGTGAACAAATTACAGCGGCGTTAGCGGCAAAGGCACAACAGCATTTAGTGATCATTAACCCAAATAACCCAACAGGCATGCTGCTTGATGTTGACAATATTATGCAATGGTCAGCAATGCTAGGTGAGGGTTGTTATATCGTGGTTGACGAAGCCTTTATTGACACACAACCGAATCAGTCGCTTTTAAAGCAGATATGGCCACAAAACGTGATAGTGTTGCGCTCATTTGGTAAATTTTTTGGCTTGGCGGGCATTCGTATAGGTTTTGCCTTTTGTGTAGGTGAGTTAAGAGCCAAAATCGAGCAAGTGCTAGGCCTTTGGATGATCAATGGCCCCGCACAATATATTGCGACCAAAGCAATGCTAGATAGGGATTGGCAGCAGCAGGCAGTAGAAAAAATTGAGTGTGCTGCTCTAAAAACACAACAGTTATTTGCTCCTTTAATTCAGTGTGTAAATGAGAGTAACAGTGCAGGTAAAGATCACTGGCAAACGCATCAAGCGCTTTTTAGCAGTTATAAAATGAGCCTTGAGCAAGCATTGAAGATACAAGAGTTTTTTGCTCAACAAGGTATTTTGATCAGAGTAATTGAGTTGACTGACTGTGCACAAAATAGCGTAGATAAAAAACATGCTGCACTATTGAGAGTGGGTATTGTGGGATTAGATAACAGTGAAGCCCAGCAACGCGTAAAAGATTGTATTGAGGCTTATATCGCTAATGGGTGATATTTGAAGCAGTAGATGATAGTAAGCAGAAAATGATACAGAGAGCTCAGCGGTGATGACGGCGCTGAGAGTGAAAGAAATTGGCTATTAAAGAAATGAGAATACAAAATGTCAGATAACAAAGTACGCAAAAGTGGAATAATGATTTGTGGCCATGGAAGCCGTGATAAAGATGCAGAACGTGAGTTTTCTCGTGTGGCAGCGGGTTTAAAAGCACGTTTCCCTGATATGCCAATTGAATACGGATTTCTAGAATTCTCAGCACCTAATATTCATATGGGGCTTAAAAAGCTAGTTGCAGAAGGTGTTGAAGATATCTACGCGGTTCCGGGTATGTTATTTGCCGCCACACATGCGAGGAATGACATTCCCAGTGTCTTACTTAACTTCGAAGAGCAGCTTGAAGGCACCAACGTTAAAATTCACTACGGAGCTGAGCTCGGTTTGCACCCAGCAATGATAGAGGCTTTCCAAACGCGTATTTATCAATCAATGGAGATTGATGCAGCGCAGCCACCTGCAAGTATTCACGATACGATGTTAGTTGTGGTAGGGCGCGGTACATCGGATACTCTCGCCAATGCCGAAGCGGCTAAATTAACCCGCATTGTGAATGAGAATATGGGCTTTGGCTGGGCGGATACGGTGTACTCTGGTGTTACTTACCCATCAGTAGGTTCAGGGTTAGAGCGTTTAATTATGCTGGGCTTTAAGAAAATTGTGGTCGCGCCTTATTTCTTATTCACGGGTCGTTTGATTAAGCGAATCTATGCATATGTCGATAGCATTGCTGCTAAATACCCGGATGTTGAATTTATAAAAACACCATATTTAAACGATCACGAGCGCGTCATTGATGCGTTTGAAGTACGTTTGCGTGAAATTATGGAAGACCTTGCAGATCCGCGGGATGAATCGCTAATGAGCTCTTTCCAGCGTCGTTTAGCGGCAGGTGAAGTTGAAATTCATCACCATCATGCTGAGTTCGTTGATCCTGAAGAAGCGGCTGCGGCGCATGAGCATCACTCACATGATCACGACCATTCTCATGAACATGAACACGGACATTCCCACAGTCACGGACATGATCATTCACATGACCATGATCACGGTCACTCACACGGTATTTATAAACATATTGATCACCCGTTAGGTCCACGCACTATGATCGGTGAAAACTTGTGCTGTTGCTTCATGAGTCAGTTCCCACAAGAAGTACTCGATGAAGAAGCGGACAAAATGAAACTGCAGACGCTTAAGCATTAATAACCCTGACAAACCAGTGATAACAAGATGATTGAACTCTACTTAGGCGGTACCCGCTCCGGTAAATCAAAGCTTGCGGAAGCTGCGGCTGAGCAAACGGGCCTTGATGTGATTTATGTGGCAACGGCGAAGGCAGGTGATGGCGAAATGCAGCAGCGCATTTTGCAGCACCAAGAGAGTCGACCGCAACACTGGGCGCTAGTTGAAGAGCCTTATGAACTGGCAAAATGTTTACAAGAACAGGCGTTAGAAGGGCGCTGCTTATTGGTAGATTGTTTAACGCTCTGGTTAACTAATTGTTTATTTAGTAAAGATAAAGCTTTCTATGAGGCGCAAAAAGAGCAGCTCTTAGCTGTGATTGAAACGCTGCCGGGCGTTATCATTATGGTGAGTAATGAAACTAACATGGGGGTTATTCCTATGGGAGAGATCAGTCGTGAGTTTTGTGATCAAGCAGGTTTGTTACATCAAGAGCTGGCAGCGAAAAGCCACAAAGTGACTTTAGCAGTAGCAGGTTTAGCGCACGTGTTGAAGCACGAGCGCTAATAGTAAATAGCTGTATTGCTTAAATGAGATTTTACATAACCTAGCGAATGAACGTAAGGGAAGGTTAAAATCTGCGAGAAAGCAGAATCAGCTTAGGGGAAGTTATGCTGAAGTCTCCAGATAATAAGCAACAACATATTAAAGATAAAAATAGGTAGTAGTACATGAGAGATTGGATTTTTGAGCCGGCAAAAGCATTAGATTTAAAAGCACAGCAAGAAGCGCAAGAACGCCAACAGCAGTTAACAAAGCCCTTAGGGTCTTTAGGCAAGCTTGAAGAAATTGCAATTTCTATTGCTGCGATGCAAGGTGGCGCTCCTAAAGTTGATCGCCCTTATATTTGTGTATTTGCAGCTGATCACGGTATTGCGGCAAGTGGAGTATCAGCCTTTCCTCAAGAAGTAACCGCGCAGATGGTCGCAAACTTTGCTAATGGTGGCGCCGCTATAAGCGTGCTGGCAAAATCTTTAATGGCACCTTTTGATATCATTAACTTAGGTACTGTATCTGCAACGGACTTCCCAGGGGTTAACAACCAGTTTGTCGCAGCAGGCACCGCGAATATGTTAGAGCAGCCTGCTATGAGCAGTGAGCAGTGCGATAAGGCGCTGGCAATTGGTCGTGATGCACTTCTAAATGCCAAAGAGCACGGTTGTGAGTTGTTCATTGGTGGTGATATGGGCATTGGTAATACAACCTCTGCAACCGCATTGGCCGCTGTGATTAGTGGTGCGAGTGTCGCTCAATTGACAGGACCAGGCACTGGATTAGATAGCAAAGGGGTCGCTAATAAAGTCGCAATCATTGAGCAAGTACTAGCCAAACACAATGCCAGTGAGTTAAGTGCTGATCAGTTGCTAGAAACCCTGGGTGGGTTTGAAATTGCCGCGCTAGTGGGTAGCTATATAAGTGCTGCACAACAGGGAATTACTGTGCTGGTGGATGGCTTTATTTGTAGTGCAGCGGCAATGGTTGCTGTTGCAATTTGCCCATCGAGCAGAGATTGGATGATTTTCTCTCATGGCTCTGCAGAACCCGGCCATCGTTTAATGTTAAAGCATTTATCAGCCACGGCTGTACTGGATTTAGGCATGCGCTTAGGTGAAGGCAGTGGGGCTGCAGTTTGCGTACCTATGTTGCAAGTTGCATGTAAGCTACATTGTCAAATGGCGACTTTTGCAGAAGCAGCGGTTGCTGGGGCGATTGATGAAGGCTAGCTCTATCGACTTATTACGCCACGGTAAAACCGTGGCGGGCAGTGCATACATCGGTAGTAGCGATGTAGCACTGGTTGATTTAGGCTGGCAGCAAATGCGTGACAGTGTAGAGCAAGCGCTAAATGACAACCAGCAATGGGATGTTATTCTAAGCTCTCCTCTTGTGCGCTGTGCCGATTTTGCTCGAAATCTTGCTGGGGAGCAAAATATTCCTTTAGTGATAGAAAGCCAGCTACGCGAATATCACTTTGGTGACTGGGAGCAGATGACAGCACTGGAAGTGATGGAGAAATATCCAGGGAAGCTTGAGCGTTTCTGGGAGGATCCATTAGCCAACCCACCAAGCCAAGGTGAAAACTTGACAGAATTTAGTAAACGCATTGATTGCGCTATACTGAATGTACATCAGCAGTATAGTGAGTTGCGCGTACTGATTATTTGCCATGGTGGTGTGATGCGCTATTTACTAAGTGCCAAGCAGCAATTGCCAATCAGTGCAATGTTAACCTTCTCAGTAGAACACGGGCAATTGATACGCTTTTAATGCAACGGGGGGCTGTTTTTGCTATCCCTAAAAAGTGTTTTTTTGTCAAAAACTAATTCTCTTTTATAACGGTGAGAGGCCTTCGTTGAACTACATTCACAGTGCATTAGTTGCGCTTCAGTTTTTAACTCAAATACCGGTCTATTTTAAAAAATACCCGAATGATGAAACGGTTGCTGCATCACTCATATTCTACCCAGTAGTAGGGCTATTCATCGGTGCGATACTTGCAGTGATGGGGGCAAGCATGGCAGCGCTGCCACAGTTATTGACGGCTGCTTTGATTCTATTGGTATGGATAGTGATTACTGGGGCGCTGCATTTAGATGGATTAGCCGATAGCTGTGATGCATGGCTAGGCGGGCAAGGGGATAAACAGCGCACACTAGAGATTATGAAAGATCCTTGTAGTGGCCCTGTTGCTGTGGTGGTTTTATTGGCAACTTTGCTGTTAAAGTTTACTGCTATCGTTGCTTTGTTAGAGTTGCACGCCTTTTGGCTAATGGCAATGGCACCCTTTATCGCCCGTGCACTGTTACCTATCTTATTACTGAGTACGCCTTATGTACGTAGCAATGGCATAGGTGCAGTTTTAGTGAAATATGCACCGCATTTAAAAGTGTATATTGCCTGCTCAATCGCCATTATAGTGTCACTTAATTACCTCTCTTTTACGACTGTGATAGCGGCTTTTGTTACGGTGTTTGCATTGCGTGGTATGATGCTCAACCGAATCGATGGCCTGACAGGAGATACTGCAGGCGCTTGCGTTGAAGTGGTTGAAGTCGTTGTGTTGGTTGGCTGTGTTCTTGCTTTGTACTAGCTTTGCACAGTCACACTCTCAATCTAATTACCTCTTTTAAGCACTGTTTATAAATAACGAACAATAAGGTTAATCATGCTCAAATATATCCACACGCAAACAGATGAATACGGCGATGTCGTAGTCCTTGATGATGAAGACTACCGTATCTTATCTTTTACCGTCGGGGATGAGCAGAGTAGGCAATACAAACCGGAGCCTCATGTATTGCAGCACGAATATACCCAAGCGATGATGTTACCTTGCTTATTTATGCAGCCAAAGCGGGTGTTAATGCTAGGTCTGGGAGCTGGTGCCTTACTGAATGCATTACACCATAGTGTACCTGGTGTACGCATTGAGGCGGTTGAGCTTAGGCAAAGTGTGATTGATATTGCAAAACGCTATTTTCGCCTCGCGCAGTCTAAAAAAATAGCTATTCATTGTGATGATGCGGTGGCGTTTGTAAAAAGGCCATTGGAGAAGAAAGTTGATTTAATCCTCACGGATTTGTATACCGAGCAGGGGATGGAGTCGGCGCAAATTTGTGTTGATTACCTAGCAAGTTGTAAAGCAAAGCTGAAAAATACGGGCTGGTTAGTAATCAATTGTTGGGGCACTAGCCAGCAACATGCAGATTTATTTACTTATCTTAATTTGGCCTTTGCAGATGTACGCAGCTGTCAGCCGGGGGATGGTAATTTAGTGATATATGCCGGCGTCTCAAAATGCTTATTAGATGATCCAAAATTGCGTGAACAAGCAAAGAAGCTTCAGCAAAAGCTAGGTTTTAGTTTAGAGCCTTTCATTGCAAAACTAACACGACATCAATAAAAATAACGGGCTGAGTTATTTCAAAAGAGTACAGCGTATCTAAGCGTGTACTCTTTTCTCGGCAATGTCTTTATCTAAGGTTATAGTAAAGGTAGTACCGATACCCAGTGTACTTTCTAGAGTAATTGTTCCACCTAAAATATCTTCTACAAGCTCGTGACATATCGATAAGCCAAGGCCTGACCCCCCTTGACCTGCTTTGGTTGTATAGTATTTCTTAAATGCATTAGCGGCTGAGTTGCTATCCATGCCAATACCGTTATCACGATAAACGATAACGACTTTATCAATTTCAAATTCAGCAATAATTTCAATATTACCTTTCTCAATAAACTCAAATGCATGTGTCAACGTATTGTTAACGAGGTTTATTAACACTTGAGAGAGAACACCTGGGTAGCTATTGAGCTCAACACGCTCGTCAATTTTCAGCGATATTTCATGGGAGCAGCGCTTAAGCTTAGGCCTTAAGGTAAGCAATATATCTTTTGTGTAGCGCAGCAAGTTAAAGCGTAGCAAGTTATTCGAGCATTGATCAACGGCAACTTGTTTAAAGCTGAACATTACATTGGAGGCAAGGTTGATATTAGCGGTACACATTTGTAGCGCTTTATCTATTTTTTCAATATGGCCGTTAAGTTCAGATTTAGTCAGAGTAGTGTTCTCAAATGACTTCTTAAGACTATTATTTTTTTCGTTAAGGTAGTCGATAGACAATCGCAAATTGCCCAGAGGAGAAGAGACTTCATGGGATATTTCAGCAACCATACTGCCAAGTTCAGCCATTTTATTGGATTCACGAAGCTTGTTTTCCATTTTAAGTTGTTTGATTTGATAGAGCTGATTTTTAATGCGTGTTTTAACGATATCTTTATGTACAGGGCGGCTGATGATATCAGCAGCACCGCTGGCAAAGCAGCGCCTTAAATCTTCAGTACTAAGGGTATCATCAGTCACAAAAATAACAGGAATATGACGCGTACTAGGCTCTTCTTTAACAATGCGGCACACCTCATAACCATCTATATCCGACATACTGGTATCTAATAGCAAAATATCTATATTGAGCTTGTTAACTAGCTCGATGGCTTTTTGGCCGCTGGTGGCGCCAGAGATTGCATAGTTTTCTTCTTCTAAGTAGCGTCTTATCACATCAATGTTTGAGGCCTGATCATCAACAATTAGAACCGAGTAGGTAATTAAGTTATCAACCATTTGAATCGCTCCGCAAAAAGCTAGTGAGACCTTCTAAATCGTAGTTACTGACAAAGTGCTGAAGCTGTGAAAAATAGTGTTCGTTGCCCGGAAATTGGAGACTCAAACGCTCAATAATGACCTCGACTTCTCTTACAAGGTATAAATCACATTGCTCAATAATGAGCTGGCTGTAGGCAGGTGTCAGCTTGAAATCTTTAGGGTTCATAGTGGGCTCATCTAAAAGGGGCTTGCGGGTTTGTGCTTTGATATGAATGTTTAAGGTGTGCGCGATTAAGTGGCAGATCTTTTCAATTTTAAAGGGCTTGGCAATAAAGTTATCAAAGCCAATTGAGCGGTAATACTCAGGGTCTGTTTGTAGTGTTGATGCACTGATAGCGATAACCGGTAAATCAGGCTGTAGTTTCTTTATTTTCAGTAAGAGTTGCTTGCCATCCATCACGGGCATCAATAAATCAGTGAGAACAAGGTCTATTTTGTTCTCGCGAATAATTTGTACGGCATCTGTGCCAGTGTTGGCCTCATATATGCCCAAGCCCGTAGGGGCTAACATTTCTTGCAAGATAGAGCGATTAAGTTGTATATCATCAACAATTAGCAAGTTAACCGGAGTATCACTGTTAGTTAAATCAAACAAATCAGTACAGCTTTCTATTTTGAAATTAAGGGCTTTAGATTGGATCGGCAGGCAAACATCAAAGGCGAAACTAGAGCCTACGCTCTCTTGTGATTCGAGTTTGATATCACTGCGCATAAGCTTGAGGCATTTATAGACAATTTTTAAACCCAGCCCGTTGTTGTTGCGTGTTTGTATCGAACTGGAGGTGCCCGATAATACATCGCGAATTTGCGTTTGTTGCTCCTCACAAAAACCAGACCCAGTATCGATAATCTGAAAGTTAAAAACACTGTCTTCAAGGGCAGTTACTGTTAGTACAACTTTGCCTGTATCGGTATTCTTTATGGCATTAGATAACAGGTTTATTAATACTTGTTTGAGTTTACCCGCATCGCCATTAACGGTGAGTTTATTAGACACAATATCGGTTTTAAAGATAAGCGCGATACGCTTTTGTTCCGTGGTCGTGTAAAAAAGCTTTAAGGTGTTTTGACAAAGCGCTATGAGGTTGAAATTGGTGATTCTCAGTTTGTTGTTGCCGGTTTCGAGCTTTGCAAATTGTGAGATATCAGCACATAAACTCACCAGTTGATCCGTTGCTGATTGAATCACTTCAATGGGCTCTTTTTGTGCGTCTAACACTAGGCTTTTTTGGTGCATCAGCTGTAAGTGCCCATCTATAGCATGCAGTGGGGTTTTAATTTCGTGAGCAATTTCGGCCATCAGTTGATAGATGTTGTGTTGTGTCTGTAGCAGTTTGGCTTCATTGAGTGCTAGCTTGTTTTGTTCAGTGCTAAGCTGATCTTTAGTGGCACTTAGTTGCGCCTGGCTTTGCTTACGTATTTGCGTTTGTTGATCGAGCTGCTCATTGAGCTGGTTTATATCTGCCAGGGACTCTTTTTTAATGGTGTTCGATTTACAGCAGGCAAAGAGCAAGGTGAGGTAAATAAGGGTAAGCAAGAGAGCGATTAGCAACAAGGTTAAATTGAAATGGCTCGTTAAGGCATTTGCCTTTATTAACCGCTGTTCGCTGAACACCGTAATGATTGCAAGCTGATCGGCTTGCCAATCTGTTTTAGCACTTTGTTGATGTGAGTTATGACATTGTGCGCAGCTCTCTCCCATGCTCTGCCCAATAGCGTAGTTGATCAATAAAGTATCAGGGCTCTTTTCATCTTGAGTAACTTGCACAAAGGGTTTTTTAGGATCTTTAGTGAGTTGTGTCCATGCCTGTTGTGTGAAATCAGAATTTAGCGATTTAACGTATTTAGTATTAAAAGGATAGGCGCTATAGCTTTGTAGTTTTAATGGATTATTGGTATCGCGCAATTGTTGTGCAATGGTGAAATCAAAAGCCGTGAAGTATTTAGAGTCAACGATTCGGCTAGCATGCATAAAAGCTTGCGATTCGCTGCTCTCATCGTTTGAGTGATTAGTGTAAAAAAGAGATTTAACTTGTTGTAATAACTCAGCATTTCTTGTGCTTGATTCAACCGTGGATTGAACTGAAGTCAGGTTATTACAATAGATAAGAGAGTAAATTAGGCCGACAAAGATGCAAGTGATTAACAGCACAAGATATTTCATTGTGCGTGCATTGAGTTTTTGCGCTATTTTTTCAAAATAGTTGAATGTGGTTTTACTTCGGTGCCGCATTTAACCCAAATCCTTAAATTTCGCAGAGCCTTAAAAAAGCAAATATCGTGGCTGTGTTGTTTAACTTTAAATGCTCATTGCTTGATCACTTAGAAGGTCAGACAAGCCACTCAAACCAGGTAACTTGAGAAAAGTAACTCAATCTAAGAAGCTCCAACCAAGTAACTCAAGAAAAGCATTTGCTTGTTAGTTCAAGCCGTTTAACACCTATAATTGCTATATGAATTTTAAATAGTTAATAGAGGTATTAAGTCTCTATTAATGATCTAATAAATATACCATTCATTTAATGTTAATAATAGTAATTGGATTGAGGATCTTGTGACGAAAATTTGGCCAATTTTTAAAGCGTTAAAGATAAAATGGCTATATAGAAAAGGAAGAGGGAAAAGGAAGAGCGAAAAGGCTGAGCTTTAAGAGAGGTATAAGTGTAGTGGTCAACAAAATTTGGCCACAGTTTAAGAGGCCTTTTTAAATAATTGTTCAGCCTCGTTTGGACTAATTCC
>CAKZOD010000048.1 GCA_937136055.1 uncultured Oceanospirillaceae bacterium
AAAGCTTTTGTAGCTAATATCGACAAGCGCCCACACGAATTATCTGACCAAATTTTTAAAGAGCGACTCTCTTTTTATAAGAGAGATTCTTAAGCATTTATTAGCGTTAAACTAACTGAGCAACTGATGTTTGCTGCCCTGCTTAAGTGAGGGGCGTATTATATATTTGCGCCTCGTTAAGTCAATCATTTTTTTGTTTATTTTCAAGTTTGTTTTCGATAAAGACAACATTTGAAAAACATGATTAAAACTAAACATTTTGAAAATTAAACATTTAAAAACAATATCTTACAAAGCATTTAAGTTTTAATTTTCATCTCGTTTTTGGGTTACCCCTGAAAGCGAGGAGGCGAATTATATACAGGTTAGCGCTGACGTCAAGCAGTAATCTAAAATTAGTTTAAATTAATCGTTTCTGGTGTAGTTTTTTGCTTTTTTGATCAATAAACAATCTATTACGCAGACATTACAGGAAGGGGACATTGAAAAGTGACAGGAGTACTTGGTACTCCTGATGAAGTGCATGCTTATTGAAAGCGCTATTGAAGATAGAAGCTTGCCAGTGAAACTTTTTCTCTTGTTCACTCAGGCTTATTTATCAGTACATTTAAGGCGCGATGTAATTTAACGGTATAACGGTATCCCACAAGATCACACAAGTAACAATCATACCCACTAATGTACAAAGCCCGACGGTGAGTATTGATGCTGAAAAGAAAAACGCTCTATCTTCTGGGATTTCCATAATCACAGGTACCCCTATAAATAAAAGATAGACTGAATACAAAAGTGCCACTAAGCCAATACTCACACAAAACCATAGGTGAGGATACAGAGCTGCTAATCCTGATAAGAATAATGGCGTTGCTGTAAATGTCGTTAAAATTAGGCATTCATTGAGTGCAACATGACCACCATAAGTTTTTTCCATCCAATGGATTGAATAGGCAATAAATGCAACCGCGACCCAGCATGCAAAATAGGAAGCTAAAGCTGCTGGAAGTGCACTGCCTGTAGCCAATTTAACATAGTTATCGCCTGTGATTGTCCAGCCTACCTGTGTGGTTCCTATATACATGCACACCGCAGGGATTAGCGCTAGAATACTTATTTGTGCAAAGAATATATGTACTACACTATATCTTTCTTCATGAATTGTGCCCCACTCTTCTTTTGGATGATAAAACATACCGACCATATGATTTATAAACATATTGTTTCTCCTAAGTTTAAGATGTAGCCCACAACACTTACTTCGCTAGCTACATAAGTAGTTAATTTTCAATCGTCTATTTACCTCGCTATAAAAATATAGAAATAGTGATCTATCAGTAGAGCTGCAAATAACAGCATCAAATAGCTGATACTGTATCTAAACATTGCCATTTGGCTACCCGCTACGTCTCTTAAAACTCTTACTGACCATTGCAGAAAACGTACATTCAATACTGAGACTAATACCAAATATACAACCCCGGACATTGCTGTTAAGAACGGCAGCAACGTCGTTAAAACTAAAATTACGCTATATAACAGTATGTGTAACTTTGTGTATCGCTCGCCATGTGTAATCGGCAACATCGGCACTCCTGCTTTTGCATAATCATTTTTCCTTGCCAAGCAAAGCGCCCAAAAATGAGGAGGTGTCCATGCAAAGATAATCACCACCAGCAATAGACTATCAGCTGTTACTTCTCCGCTCACTGCTGTCCAGCCTAACAAAGGCGGAGCAGCGCCAGCGATTCCACCGACAACAATATTTTGCGGTGTCGCTCGCTTCAGCCATACAGTGTAGATAAAGGCATAGCCAATGAGTGATAGCAGCGTTAACCATGCTGTTAGTGGGTTCACAAAGAAACTTAGTAGTGCGATACCTAATGAACCTATTGCAAAGGCAAATATCAGTGCTTGCTGACTGGTTACTTTACCTTGAGGCAATGGTCTCCAACGTGTTCTTGCCATCGCTTCATCAATTTTTTGATCCATTACATGGTTAATGGCTGCCCCTGAGCTTGTTGCCAATGCTATACCCAATAAACCAACACCTATTATAAGTATAGAAGGTAACTGTTCACTTGCTAATAACATCCCGACAAACGAGGTTAACAGCATTACAGCCACAACTTTCAATTTACACAGTTCTAGGTAATCAGATATTTTTTGTGTTGATTGCGTGTCTTTAAAAACTAATGTTTTTTCTTTTGCCATTGCTAATCCCTCACTACCTTATGAAAACTGTTAGCCAGCATTACCGTTGTCATTATTAAAATTGCCACGGCCAATATATGATGGAGCATTGCTAGAATGGTTGGTATTGCAAAAGCAATGTTAAGTAGACCAACCACTACTTGTGCCGCAAATAGAGAAGTCAGCAACAGAAGAGAATTACTGTTTTCTGTTTTGCGACAAAACACCAGCAAGCCTGCGAAATATAGTAATACAACGGCTGCTCCTATCCGGTGAACTATTTGAATAGCCCCTCTCTCTGCTAACTGAAGTGTGCCACCTTGATGTGATACGCTACTATCAAATGTCACTTTAAAAGCATCGACATAGTTGTAATCAATTTCAACTGTTGGATTACACCCTAACCAATCACTACACCCCCAGCCTGCATAATTACTACTGGTCCAACCTCCCAGCAGTATCTGAGCCACGAGTAGAAAAAGGCCTATAGCTAAGGCTTTTGAGTAGTTACTCCAATTGTATTTTGTTTTAACTCCCTGATTAATTCGCCGACGCACAATGATCAATAACACCATCGTTAACAGGCCGCCAAACAAATGCGCTGTCACTATTATAGGTAACAATTTTAGTGTCACTGTCCACATTCCAAGCAATGCTTGAAACACCACCAACATTAACAAAGTAATACTTAACTTTACTGGATAGTCTTTATGCTTTCGCTGTTTAACAGCAATGACCGCCATCGCGAGTATCAATAAACCTAAACAGCCTGCTAAATAGCGATGAATCATTTCTAGCCAGCTTTTACCTTGTTCAACGGCTACCGTAGGGAAATTATCTGCTGCACTCGCTAACTCTTGTTGTGTATCAGGCACGGTGAGCTGGCCAAAACACCCTGGCCAATCAGGGCAGCTAAGCCCTGCATCATTTATGCGTGTCCAACCTCCCATTAAAATTACAACCAATACAAGCAATATACTCAAATTTGCAAAAAGCTGCGCCATAGCAAGCCATCTATCGTTTGCAGCTTGTTGAGTATGTTTTAATGCCTGATTCATCTGTTATCCTTGTTTCTAATACCTTCTTAGTAATACCTTCTTAGTAATACTTAGAAGCTATTTGATTAGCCGATTTTAGATACTTTCAGAAGCTTTTTAAGGTCCTTTAATAACTGTTCTGGTGTTAGTTCAGGAGAGTAGCGTAATACTAAATTTCCATTAGGATCTGCAATCCAAACGGCTTCACCTAGATCTTTCAGCTTGTTGGTTTGTAGCATTGAATCTAATTTTCCGACTTGGTAAAGCACTACTCTCTTACTGTCTTTACCTAATAACTTAATGACACTAGGAAGCGCACTATTCCACTTTTCACACTGCTGTGCGGAGCAACTGTTTGGCTGGGTATGCAACACTTGCCATTGTGGGGTTTGCTGCCACTGGCTATTGTTAAAAGTAAGCTGCCACTGAGAGAGCGTTTGCTGAGAAATTAATTCGCCATGATTTACTCTGCTACTTGGTGCTAACGATCCGGTGTAATACATAATGAATGCACTGAACATAGGCACTACACCGACAATCCATATCAACCAAAAACTGATACTTGGCTTATTAGCTTTTTGCTCCTTCATCCGCTACACCTCTTTTACTTGCTTTACTTACTGTTGCAGCTTCACTCATTAGAAACCATACCATCATTGCCAGTAGTGCAAATGCCATCAAAAACCACTGCAACGCATACCCTATATGCTTCTCAACAGTCATATTTGTTGGTTTCCACTGCGTTAGCAAACTCGGTAACAGTGACGATTCAGCTAAAAACAAAAATGGCACTGTATTGTTACTATCATGAGTATCATCTGTCGCGTTTGATAACACTGCCGCCATTTTGGCAACGTCGACCTGCTGAATACGTATTGGCCATTCACTTGACCAGTGATCCTCAGCAAGCACTATTGAGCCTGACACTTTTTTCACCCAGCCTTCTATTTCAACCCTGTGCGTTGGCAACGAGGCTTTGGGTAGTACATTTCTATCAACTGAAGCTGGCAACCATCCTAAATTAACAAATATTCTTTTAGCACCTTCATTCTCTTTAGTATCTTGACCAGTTTGAAATAACCGTAAGCTGCTTATTAACTCATACCCAACTCTGCCATCTCTTGTACGGTTATCTAAAAAGAAGTAGCGCTTTGGATCTATCACTCCAGTGATACGCACTTTCTGGTAAAAAACCTCAGTGTTACTCAGCACTACTTTCTCAAACAATACAGCTGGCTGGTGCCACTGCTCCAATATTCTTTCTTTCTGATCAGCTCTATCTAGCTGCCAGAAACCTAAATAAGACATCAAAACCACAAAGCACAGACTAATCACACTGAGAATTAGCTTGCCTGTGGTTTTCTTTTCAGCTTTACTCATGAATTCAGGTTTCCAAGCTGCGCTTATCCAAGGAAGTGACTATTTTTCAAGGAAATGACTATGAAGCTCCTCATTTTATTTTTGTTTATCGCTATAATTGCCTCTTTGGTTTATAGCTTCTTTTCTCTGATGAAAGATGACAGCGATAGTCATCGCACTGTTAATATGTTGTTTGTCCGTGTGTCATTAACCGCGGCACTTCTTGCTACATTAATTTACGGTTTCTATACTGGCTCTTTAACTCCACATGGTCTTTGAAGAATCCTAAAGTATGTAAACAAAGATAAATAAACCAACCCAGACCACATCAACAAAGTGCCAATACCAAGCTATTGCCTCAAAAGCAAAATGCTTTTTACCGCTGAACTCTCCCTCTAACACTCTGACTAAAATGCAGATCAGCATCAGCGTGCCTAAAGTGACATGAAAACCATGAAAGCCAGTAAGAATAAAGAATGTTGAGCCATAAATACCCGATGCAAGCGTCAAACCGAGTTCTGTGTATGCCTCGTGATACTCGACAACTTGGTAATACAAAAAAGTAACACCCAACACAACAGTAACTGCCAACCAAAATGAGGTCCAGTGACGCTTATTTAGCTTCAAGGCTTTGTGTGAAAAAGTTAATGTCACACTCGATGCCACTAACAAGATGGTATTGAGCAGTGGAATATGCCAAGGATCTACTATTTTTTCTGGCCCTTTAAACTGGGAAGGGTCAGGCGTAGTCATTAGTGGCCATTGATTGACAAAACCCTCCCACAACATATTACTCACCCCTTTTTCTCCCTCTCCTCCTAGCCAAGGAAGTGCTAATACTCTGATGTAGAAAAGCGCACCGAAGAATGCAGCAAAGAACATCACTTCCGATGAAATGAACCACCCCATCCCCCAGCGAAATGATCTATCCATTTGAGGCGAATATAAACCCTGCCTACTTTCAGCCGCTACTTTGCTGAACCAACTAATAATAATGAAGAGAATCATCACAAAACCAATCAGTAACATTAGCATCGCTAAATCACCGGTATTCTCTGCAGCTGTCAGTACAGCTCCACTCCCAAAAGCCATGAAGAAAAGTGCAATAGATGCCAAAATCGGATAATAGCTTTGATCGGGAACGTAGTATTCTTGATGTTCTGTTTGCATTGCGTGACTCCTTTTTTACTTTTGACAATCGCTATCGGCGATACCAACAGTCAAATCACAAATTCGTACTAGCTATAGGCTTGCTATCCTCAGCGGTAATATCAAACAAGGTGTATGAAAGTGTAATAGTCTTTATGTATTCAGGCATTTGCGGATCAATATTAAACGCTAGCCCCATTTCTTTTACTTCTCCAGCCTTTAAAGGTTGGCGATTAAAACAAAAGCAATCTACTTTCTGTAAATACTGTGCGGCTTCTGATGGTGATACAGAAGGTACTGCCTGAGCAACCATATACTCAGATGTCATATTAGAAGCTTGGTAACTCGTTTGGTACGTTTTACCTAACTGCACTTTCATCGAATACGCATTGGGCTTAAATTGCCAGGGCATCGATTCATTATTAACAGCAATAAACTGGATTTTTAAGGAGCGATCTGACTGGCTCGATTCAGCATAAGTTGCAGGGGTTAAATCAACTTTTCCATTAATACCTGTTATCCGACAAAACACATCGTACAAAGGCACTAATGCAAAACCAAAACCAAACATTAACGCGACGCTTACTACCAATTTAATGATCAGTTTGTTATTTGCAGATGCCTGTTTCATGACCCTTCCCCCTATTATGCTTATTAATCAACCTTGGGAGGTGTAGTAAATGTATGGTATGGAGCAGGCGATGGCACTGTCCACTCAAGCCCTTTAGCTCCCTCCCATACTTCGGGTGTCGCTTGGTTTTTGGTACGTATACAACTCACAATATTGTAAATAAATAACAACTGAGAGAAGCCAAAGATAAATGCACCTACTGAAGATACCGCATTAAAATCAGCAAACTGTAAAGCATAGTCTGGAATTCTACGCGGCATACCTGCCAGCCCAACAAAGTGCATGGGGAAGAAAGTGATATTGATTCCGATAAAACTCAACCAAAAATGCAGTTTGCCCATTTTTTCGTTGTAGTAATTTCCTGTCCACTTAGGCAGCCAGTAATATGCAGCTGCCATAATAGAGAACACTGAACCTGGCACTAATACATAGTGAAAATGGGCCACCACGAAATAGGTATCATGATACTGAAAATCAACTGGGGCTATTGCCAACATTAATCCAGAGAAGCCGCCGATACTGAACAGCACAACAAAGGCAATCGCGAACAACATTGGCGTTTCAAATGTCATGGAACCACGAAACATCGTGGCTACCCAGTTAAAGACTTTAACACCTGTGGGCACAGCAATTAGCATGGTGGCGAACATAAAGAACAGCTCTCCTGCTAACGGCATACCTACCGTAAACATGTGGTGGGCCCAAACAATAAAAGATAAAAAAGCAATCGAGGATGTGGCATACACCATCGAGCTATAACCAAAAAGCTTTTTACGAGAGAAAGTAGGGATGATTTCGCTGACAACACCGAATGCAGGCAAAATCATAATATACACTTCTGGATGACCAAAGAACCAAAACACGTGCTGAAACAGTACAGGGTCACCGCCACCAGCCGCACTAAAGAAGCTCGTACCAAAGTGTATATCCATCAACATCATAGTTACGACACCTGCGAGTACAGGCATAACTAAAATCAACAAAAATGCAGTGATCAACCAAGTCCAAACAAACAGTGGTAACTTCATCATCACCATGCCTTTAGGCCTCATGTTAAGTATAGTCACAATCACGTTGATCGCCCCCATGATCGAGCTAATCCCCATCATGTGCACTGCAAAGATGAAAAATGTAACGGAAGGTGGTGCATAGGTAGTTGATAAAGGGGCGTAAAATGTCCAGCCAAAGTTCGGTGCCCCTCCCTCCATAAACAGGGTAAACAACATCATGCTAAAGGCAAAAGGCAAAATCCAGAAGCTCCAGTTGTTAAGCCTTGGCAGCGCCATATCAGGTGCACCGATCATCATTGGAATCATCCAATTGGCAAGCCCAACAAAGGCTGGCATCACTGCACCAAAGACCATGATCAAACCGTGCATAGTGGTCATTTGATTGAAAAAGTCCGGTTGCATCATTTGCAGACCTGGCTGGAATAACTCCATCCTTATTAGCAAGGCCATGCAACCGCCAGTCATGAACATTGCCAAACTAAACCACAGGTACATCGAACCTATATCTTTGTGGTTAGTGGTGAATAACCAACGACTAAACCCTTTAGCAGGACCATGATGATGTTCAGTATCTTGAGTGTTTACTTCACCGTGCTGCATATCTGCACTGACTGTTTGTTCTGTTGCGCTCATCTCAATCTCCTACTGCTTCAACTTTGCAATTTGGCTAGGGGAAATGATGTCACCTAGAGAGTCACCCCAAGCATTGCGCTCATAGGTGATAACAGCTGCCAATTCCGTGGCACTGAGTTGATCTCGAAATGCTTGCATTGCGGTTCCGGCTTTGCCGTTTAATACAACATCTATGTGTGCACCAGGATCACCTTGAACAAGCGGACTACCTTTAAGTGCAGGAAACGCACCAGGCACACCTTCACCGTTAGCTTGATGACAAGCAGCACAACTTTTCATATAAACTTCTTTACCAGTAACCATTAGCTCATCTAAGGTCCAACGCTTCTCTGCGGATTTGGCTTTTTCAGCCTGTGCAAGCTGCTGATCTTTCAGCCATAACTGGTAATCTTCTTGGGATTTCACTTCCACAACGATCGGCATGAAGCCGTGATCTTTGCCACATAACTCAGCACACTGCCCACGATAGATGCCGGTGTGTTCAGCCTTCACCCAAGATTCATTAATAAAGCCTGGGATAGCATCCTTTTTAACGGCAAAATCAGGCACCCACCAAGAATGAATAACATCGTTTGCAGTGATCAAAAAACGCACTTTTTTACCAACAGGGATGACCAAAGGGTTGTCTACTTCAAGTAGATAATTTTCAGTTTTTTCAGACTCACCTTGTATTTGCTCAATAGGCGTTGCCAAACTAGAGAAGAAATCAACTCCTGATTCAAGGTACTGATAGCGCCACTTCCACTGATAACCAGTAACTTGAATATCAATATCTGACTCACTTGAGTCATACATTTTTTTAAGAGTAGCGGTGGCTGGCACTGCCATCCCCACAAGAATTAAAATAGGAACAATGGTCCATGCTATTTCAACATAAACATTTTCATGAAAGTTCTGCGCTTTAGCGCCCCGCGATTTGCGATGATATATAACAGACCAAAGCATCACGCCGAACACCACCACTGCAATCACTACACAAATCCAAAAAATAATCATATGTAAGCTGTAAACAGAGCGGCTAATTTCTGTCACACCTTCACGTAAATTAAGTTGCCAATCGGCATAAGTGGATGGAGCAATAAATAATAGAAATACTGCAAGCTTTTTAATAAAGCTCAAAAGTATGTGTGAGGATAAATCTCGCTTCATAGTCACTCCCTGCTCCTTCTTATTGAAAAGAAAGCGGCACAGAAAGCCTATCAAAGTCACATCTGCTGACCAGCAACAGCCTCAGCAGTACTACATGGGCTAGGAGAGGCTAAAATGCCTTTTATTTCCATGACTTCATGTTTTTTTTCTTGATATAGAACAAATTATAGGCAGATATCACAAAATAAATCAAAATAAATATTGCAAAATATTTATTTCAGAAAAACGCAATAAATCAATAGCTAACGTCTGATCGAGCGCAAAGGGTGATTAACATTGGGGGTTGGCTAATTTTGAGCTAAATTATTAGCAGTAAGAGACAAATCGAAAGGAAGCAGTTCAGAAAACTCACCAACCTCAGAATATTAATATAATGTTAACTCAAAATAAAAAAGTCACATTTAAGAACAATTATTGACACTAAAGTAGAAAACATTGCCAGTGGAAAATATCGCCGATAGATAGCCCAATGACAATCTCAAAAGTTGTGCATAAAAATAGCGATGAACAAAAGTATTTAAACCTTGAAACATTAGTATTTTAAGGTGCCATCAAAGTACTAATTTAACCACAACAACTAAGGTTAAAATAAAGACGATTACAACAAAGAGCCCCGCTGCTACAAATGGCCAAACTTTACCTTTTGTAAAGTCTGTCATCAGATTTTTGTCAGATTGCACGCCAAAAAAAGCACTGCATACACTCATTAACATTTGTAACCAACTTAACTCTTTGAGGTTTTTATCCGTTTCTTTCAGCATTTAATATTCCTTCCTTGGATATTCAATTGCCTGCGAAATAGAGTTTAGCTAATTAAGCAAAACTCTATTTCGCAGGCGCTGCTAATTTCTTAATCGTCTTTCCCTTTTTATACAGACGGTAACCTAGCAACCATGCCAGTATTACCGCATAAGCCAATGCGTCACCATAATCTGATCTGATTTGCCAAACAACATGTAATAATGCAAGTCCTGCTATTGGATACACTAATTTATGGAGCGTTAACCAGTGCTTCTTCAAACGCTTTTGCATTGATTTAGTTGAAGTCACCGCTAAAGGCAGTAATAGTACTAGCGCGATAAAGCCTACAATAGCATAAGGTCGCTCAGTTATTTCAATAACTAATATTTGTAAGTCCCAGCCGACAATAAATGTCGCAAAGGCCAATAAATGCAGCATAGTATAAAAAAAGCTATATAAGCCCATCATGCGACGATATTTTATTAGCCATTTCCAATTCAGAAATTTTCGTAGCGGTGTAATGGCGAGCGTAATCCATAGAAAGTTGATTGCCCAAACACCTAACTCAATCACTAATGTTTTCGCAGGATCTGCCCCCAAATTATCAAGCAGAGCCTGAGCAAATAACCAAGCAAAAGGCCCGAGTGATACTAAGAAAATTGACCACCACATCAGCCTATTTTTTACTTTAGTGCTTAATACCATTTAGTGAGATCCATACCTTTGTACAAATGCGCTACTTCTTCAGCATAGCCATTAAAAGGCAATGTTTTAATTCTATTAGGGAACAACAACTTACCTGGCAAACGACGCTCTGTCGCCTGGCTCCAACGAGGGTGGTCAACGTCTGGGTTCACATTCGCATAAAAACCATACTCTCTTGGGTTTGTCTTGTACCAAGTATTGATAGGCATTGTTTCAGTGAAGCGGATTTTAACAATTGATTTAATATTCTTAAAACCATACTTCCAAGGCACAACAAGTCGTAAAGGCGCACCATTTTGTGGAGGTAAAGCTTGGCCGTATAAACCTGTTGCCAAAAAGGCCAATGGATTCATCGCCTCATCCATGCGCAGACCTTCTACGTACGGCCAATCTAATGTACCAAACGCGGCATTTTGGCCTGGCATTTGCTCTGGGTCGTGTAAAGTCGTGAACTCTACATATTTAGCTTTGCTAGTCGGCTCAAACTGTTTAATAATTTCAGCCAGAGGGATTCCTACCCAAGGGATAACCATTGACCATCCTTCTACACAACGCAGGCGATAAATACGCTCTTGCAAGCGGTGCGGCTTCACAAAATCTTCTAAATGATATTTACCAGGTTTACCAACAGCACCTGTTACTTCTACTATCCATGGATCTGTTTGAAAATCTTGAGCATTTTCAGCGGGCTGGTCTTTACTCGTGCCAAACTCATAAAAATTGTTATAAGTAGTGACATCTTTAAACGGGGTCAGCTTGTCTTTCGCTTGATACTTTGGGTCGATGAAAGAATCTTGCAGTTTTTTCTGTAACCAATTTGGCCCTGGATACTTTAGCTGGTCTTCATCTAGACCATAATCAGTTAGGGCCAATAAATTTGAAGAAGCCATTACGGTAGAAGCGCCAATAGCCGCCTTCATAAAAGTACGTCTTTGACGATAAATTGACTCAGACGTAATTTCTGAGGACTTAATGCTTTCCTGCTGCTTTATTAACATATATCACCTTAGCTGACTGCTTTGTTATATTCACTCCAATCTATCAAACATACTATAGAGCACTTAGAGTGTTTTTTATGTGTTAATAATATCTACGCAGCAAATGCGCGTTTAGATACATTTTTCTCAAAGAGATTTTCAACTCTCTTCATTTTTGATCGAGCTAATAAGCTTAATCACTGAACCTATGATTCAGAGTCTACAACTTAAAGTATCCAACAAGTGATTAATCTCAGTGTTTTATTGCTAACGATTACTAGCAACGCGTACTATTTAACAATTATCAAACCATGAGCTTATTTAATGGATACTAAAAATTTAAAATTGTTTCTGAATTTAGCAGAAACACTGCATTTTGGCCGCGCCAGCGAGTTATCACACATCAGTGTTTCTGCGCTGAGTCGCAACATCATGCAGCTTGAAGAGAGCTTAGGGGTTAAGTTGTTCGAGCGTGACAATCGCAGTGTCACACTTACTAAGGCTGGAAAAGATTTCACCCATTATGCCAATGAAACGATTAATCAATGGGATATCATTCGCTCATCTTTACAAGAGAGCAGCCAAACACTGAGCGGTGAGTTAAGTGTCTACTGCTCAGTAACCGCCAGTTACAGCTTCCTATATGACATACTGCGTAAATTTAGGCTCGCCTACCCTCAAGTAGAACTAAAATTGCACACTGGTGACTCAGAGCACGCCTTGAATAAAACGCTTTCTGGAACAGAAGATATTACCATGGGTGCGATTCCACAAAGGCTCCCTCAAGGAGTCGAATTTAAGGCTATCGCCAACTCGCCCTTAATCTTTATCGCACCAAGGGAGAACACCGAGTTAATTTCTCTGGCGAATACTCAAACAGCCTCTATGATGCAAGAGAACTGGCAGAAAATTCCGATGATACTCTCAGAACAAGGTGTCGCGAGAAAAAATGCTAATCACTGGTTTAACGAAATCAACGTCACACCTAACATTTATGCACAAGTTGCAGGTAACGAAGCGATTGTGAGTATGGTGAGCTTAGGTTTCGGTATTGGTATTGTTCCGCAAATAGTGCTCAACAACAGCCCACTTAAAGAGAGCGTCGAGATAGTGACGCCTCCCATAGAACTCGCGCCTTTTAATATTGGCCTATTCACTTTAGAGAAAAAGCTCAAGAACCCATTAGTAAGCGCATTCTGGGAGCTTCAATAATTAGGCAGCATGCAATCAAGTCCCCAAATATTCTCTGTGGAACTTAATCGCATACTCTTTAAGCTAAGATTCGACTCTTTAACCACTGGATAAACAATTGAGCCTTTGGGTTTTCTAAGGTTCGCTGCGGATATATCAAATAATAATCTTCCCCTAGCAATAAATTTTGCTCAATTGGATTAATCAGATCCCCCGCGGCTAGCTCTTTCTCTATGAGTAATTGCTGGCCCAACAATATTCCTTTTGATTGCACCGCAGCCTCTATTGCCATGCTCGATAGGTTAAACCTCGGACCTGGTTGTAAATGACTTAAACTTTGCCCTATTGCTGCAAACCAATCTGACCATTGAGGCAGCCGATTATTATCATTTCCCCAATCAATATGAATCATCGGTAATTGGCAAAGCGATTCAACACAAATATTACCGTCTACTGCTCTTTTACAACTACTCGCTAAGTCAGGGCTTAACACTAGACTTACTTTATCGCGCAACAGTTTATCTTGGTGATACTCTTTATATCCTTCCACTCCAAAACTAATACACATATCAGAGGCGCTATTATTGAAATTAACCCGTGAGTGAGTCGCCTCCACTCGCACTTCAAACTTCGGATTAAGTGTCATCCACTCTAACACTAGAGGCATCAACCATTTCTGAGCAACTGAAGGCAAGGCACTGATAGTTAGTACCTCTAAATTGCCAAACTGCTGCAATTGCTGCTGACCTAGCTTAAGCTGCTCTAACCCTTGTTGAACAAACACTAAGTAATTCTCTGCGGCTCGAGTCAGTTTAACCCCTGATTTTGAACGTTCAAACAGCTTAACTTGCAGGTGATTTTCGAGGGTGCGAATTTGCTGGCTGATCGCAGCAGGAGTCACAAACAACTCTTGTGCAGCACTGGCAAAACTTGATGATTTAGCGGCTGATTGAAAAGCCAGTAAAGCCCCTAACGGGGGTAAGCGATTATTCAAGAAAACCTCTTTTTAATAACATGCGTCAACCCGCTCTAATAACAGATAGCTAAAAGCTTTGTTAGACCGTCATTAGCTTTGCTTAATGCTGTAGATAGTATTTATAGCTTTAAAGGCCATTAAACATTAATTATTCTTATCTAAAATATAAATACAAGGCTTTGTCATGCAGTTAGATAAAATTGTTCATTTAGAAAATTACCCAGTCGATCAACAAGCATTTACCGATGAGTGCAAGCAAAAACTCGATAGTTCTGGCGCTTTAGTACTGCCCAACTTTTTATCGTCTCAGGCAATAGAGGAAATAGTACAAGAAGGCTTAGAGAACCAGCATCTTGCTTTCTATTCCACAAGTAGCCACAACGTCTATTTAAAAAACAGTGATCCGCTTTTTCCTGCCGATCATGTGCGCAACAAAGAAGTAAAATCATCTAAAGGCTGCATCACTGATGATCAGATACCAACAGATTCACCCTTGCGTACGCTTTACGACTCTGCTGTTTTCAGAGATTTCTTAGCGCAGATTTTTGGCGAAGAAAAACTGCATAACTATGCTGATGATCTCTCTTCCATCAACCTGCATTATGCAAGTGAAGGACAAGAGCTAGGCTGGCACTTTGATGAATCCTCATTTGCGATTACACTTCTATTACAAGCGCCTAAAGCCGGCGGTGTGTTTGAGTATGTTGAGAATATGCGTGATGCAGACAAAGGCGAGATGAATTTTGAAGGCGTTAAAGCTGTACTTAATGGCACTCAAACAGTAAAAAAACTAGAAGCATCAGCAGGCACCCTATCATTATTTAGAGGTCGTAACGCAATACACAGAGTCACCCCAACTGAAGGTGATATTACGCGTATGCTAGTAGTTTTAGCCTATAACTCACAACCAGATGTTGCATTGTCTGAATCAGCACGTATGACATTTTATGGCCGTACTTAGCATTTATTTTCCAAAGCACTAGATATAAAAAAACCCGCAACTAGGCGGGTTTTTTTATGGTTGAACAAAGTACTTAGATGCTAAGTACTTTCTCACCGCGTGCTATGCCTGATACACCAGTACGCACAACTTCAATCAAATTAGCAGTTTCAAGCGCATCGATAAATGCATCTAACTTGCTGCTAGATCCAACCAGTTGAACGGTATAAGTCGTTGGTGTGATATCAATGATTTGGCCTCTAAAGATATCCGCAGTGCGTTTAATTTCATCACGCGCTGCTCCGCTCGCTTTATATTTGATCATCATAAGCTCACGCTCAATGTGATCGCCTTCAGTCAAATCAACGACTTTAACAACATCAACCAGCTTGTTTAGCTGCTTGGTCACTTGCTCTACCACTTTATCATTACCTGATGTGGTAATAGTGATACGCGATAGTGTTTCATCGTCAGTTGCTGCAACAGTGAGAGACTCAATGTTGAAGTTACGCTGGGAGAAAAGACCAACAACGCGCGATAGAGATCCGGGTTCGTTTTCTAGTAAAACTGATAATATATGACGCATGATTATGTCCTCTCCGTTTTAGAAAGTAACATATCGCGCATAGAGCCCCTTGGAATCTGCATTGGATATACATGCTCGTGTGGGTCTATTTTGATATCCATAAATACCAACTTATCTTTCATGGCGAACGCCTTGCGCATAGCTTCTTCAAGATCTTCGTATTTCTCAACACGAATACCTACGTGGCCGTAAGATTCCACCAATTTCACGAAATCAGGTAGTGATTCCATGTATGAATGTGAATGGCGAGACTCGTAATTCATATCTTGCCACTGTCTTACCATGCCTAAAGAGCCATTGTTCAAACAAATGATTTTCACTGGAATATCATACTGGCTACAAGTAGACAGCTCTTGGATATTCATTTGAATACTGCCTTCACCGGTTACACAGGCAACGTCAGCATCAGGGAAGTTAACTTTAACGCCCATCGCCGCAGGGAAACCATAACCCATAGTACCTAAGCCACCTGAGTTGATCCAACGATTAGGCTTGTCAAACTTGTAGTACTGAGCTGCAAACATTTGATGCTGGCCTACATCTGAACATACATAAGCATCACCATTGGTGACTTTGCTTAGCATTTCAATAACCTGTTGTGGCTTCATGAGCTCTGAATCATCAGTCTCGTAACGGCCACCGTGGCGAGTGCGCCACTCATCAATTTGCTTCCACCAAGTTTTCAAGGCTTCTGCATCTGGTTTTGTCTTGCTGGCTTTAAGCTGCTTCAAGAAATCTTGTAAAACCACTTTTGCCGGTCCAACGATAGGCACATCAGCCCTAACATTTTTAGAGATTGACGTAGGATCAATATCAATGTGGACAACCTTAGCCGTTGGGCAAAACTTATCTAAACCATTAGTAACACGATCATCAAAGCGTACACCAACAGCGAGAATTAAATCGCTGTGATGCATCGTCATGTTAGCTTCGTAGCTACCGTGCATACCTAACATACCGACAAACTGCTTATCAGTACCAGGATATGCACCCAGTCCCATCAAGGTGTTAGTTACAGGGTAATTGAGTGACTGCGCCAGCTCAATTAGCTCTGCGCAAGCATCACCAATAATTACACCACCACCGGTGTAGAGAACAGGTCTTTTTGCGTTGATCAGTAAATCAAAAGCCTTCTTAATTTGACCACTGTGTCCTTTAGACACTGGGTTGTACGAGCGCATTTTGACTGATTTTGGATAAACGTATTCAAACTTATCAGTCGGGTTAGTCATATCCTTAGGCACGTCGATAACGACAGGGCCTGGACGACCTGACTCTGCAATGTGAAATGCCTTTTTGACAATTTCTGCAATTTCAGTTGGATGCTTAACCGTAAAACTGTGCTTCACGACTGGACGAGAGATACCAATCATATCAGTCTCTTGGAAGGCATCTTCGCCAATCAAGTGACTCATAACCTGACCGGTAATGACGACCATCGGAATAGAGTCAGTATAGGCTGTTGCGATACCTGTGATCGCATTGGTAGCGCCTGGTCCTGATGTCACCATCGCGACGCCGGCTTTGCCGGTAGCACGCGCGTAAGCATCAGCCATATGCGTGGCTGCTTGCTCGTGACGGACGAGAATATGCTCTACTTTGTCTTGCTGAAAAAGCGCATCGTAGATGTGTAATACAGATCCACCTGGGTATCCGTATATCTTAGTTGTACCTTGATCTTGTAAGGCGCGAATCAATATTTCTGCGCCTGATAATAATTCCACTTTTTTACCCTCAAATCGTCGCCGTAAAACTCGGCGAAAGAAAAAGTTCAGAGATTCTGTAGGAAGAACATGACTGAAGCTGCATGTTGTTACACAAGCTTACAGAGATGGATTTTCCATCAATTTAGGTAACCTCACTGTTACCACTAAACACCACGTTCGTATGAATGAAGGTGAGAGGATCTTCTCCACCAACAGACTTCTGGACTAAGCTGGGTTTGCTTTTTCACTTTGAGCTATTCGGGGTTGCCTACTAAGCATAAGTGAAGCTCAATTTCGGACCTGCCAAAATGAGCGAAATATTCTCGCATTTTGCCTAACACGATTCAACCAATCCACAGGGCACAACGATGAAAAAACCATCAAAATCAGATAAATTTCTTGAATTTATAAATATTCAGATGCGCATTGAGCCATACAGCGGTATATTTGCCGATAAGACTACAAGGAGACCAGCATGTTAAGTGCAGATATTATTAATAAAGAACGCGCCATTACTGAAATGACACTTGTACTTCGCAAAATATTTTCAGAACCTGAAATTTGTACGATTGCTATGGAGATCGCTGCCAAGCATGTCAATGATCCAAATGCACGTATGCTTATTGCCGAAGAACTATCAGCAACAACCAATGTTAAGATCCCTGTTGAGCATTCAGAAGCGGATACGCTTTTCTTGGATTTGCTCATCGATATGGCAAAAGATGCTAATGCCTTATATTAATAAAACGATTCAATAAAGACCTGATGAAACCCTATTGTCATAAAAGTGTGAGCAATAGGGTTTCTCGTTTACTTTTCAGCAACTAACCAATCGATTAAGGGTGTAGCTGCACCTTCTTCAGCAAGCTGCTTGTATAACACATCGCTCACACTCTGCAATTTTTCATCCAGCTGCCAAGGTGGATTGATAATCAACATCCCACTGCCATACATGCGCTGATCAGCTGCTGATTTCACATAAAATTCCGCTCGCAGGATTGGGCCTACTTCAGAAAATTTCAGCTTATGCAGCATTTCACGGTGATTGCCCGCCTTTAGTAACGGATACCAAATTGCATAGCAACCGTTTCTCCAGCGCTGAGAAGCCTTTTTAATAAAGTTTGCAACTTGCACATATTCTGATTTGATTTCATAGGAAGGGTCGATCAACACTAATCCACGGTTCGGCTTAGGGGGAAGCAAACTTGCAACTCCTTCATAGCCATCTCGATTATGCACAGCAACGTTGTCATTACTGCTAAAACGACCTTTTAGCAACTGATACTCTGTCGGGTGTAATTCCATCAAAGCAATTTTATCGCCGTCCCTAGACTCCTTAGCGGCAATCCAAGGGGAACCCGGGTAGTAATTTAGTTTATTAGGATCAGGATTAATGCTTTTTACAAGACTTAAATATCGATCAAACAATTCACCAACAGGTGCTTTATAAATCGATTCAATGCCTTGCTTGTATTCCGCAGTTTTATTCGCCTGTTCGCCATTCAAGTCGTAATAGGCTGTCCCTGCATGGGTCTCAAAATAGCACCACGGCTTATTTTTTTTATTCAGCGATTCTAACAAGAAAGATAACGTAAGGTGTTTATGGACATCTGCAAAATTTCCGGCATGAAAGCCATGTTGATAACTTAACAAGGGCGCTCCGACAAGCTAGTAAAAAAAGGCTAGTTTAACGCATTGTTGTCAGGTTAAGAAATACAAGCTGAGTCACTTATTCGTTTTTAGTGCCTAGCGAGAGATTAGCTTACTATTCTAACGCCATATTCACTGGTAAAGGCGCTCGTTAGTTTCTTTTCTTTGCCATCTTCAATACTAAAGCTTGATACACTCGATATTGGAGGGAAATATACATGTAAAGAACAGGCATTCTCTGCGGTTTTATTACCCACAGTGTGCAGTCCTTCATCATCGGTGATCGCACAGCTTTGACCGGCTTTTAAAATTGATAATTGAGTTTTAGATAATGGCTGTGGCGTCGGATTAGCTTTATAGCGTTGCTCCTCGAGCTCCCCACCTATACATTTCATCACGCACAAGGATTTATTGTGATCGTGCGCAGAAGATTGTTGATCAGGCCCCCAGCACATAAGGATCACTTCAAATTCAGGGTGATGATAAATCAAATTACGACCGTAGCTATTACTACCAAAAAAGTGATACTGCGCTAAATCGTCCAGTGAAAGTGCATTTTGTTGCACACAATCAATACGCTGCTGATCATTTTTACATGCGTGTAATCGATCAATAAACGCTTCTACTGGTGATGATTTCAATTCTGCAGTTGCCATGCTTACCTCTAAAAAAACGTACTCTATGTACCAATAAAATACGCTTGTTCAATGCATTTGGTTTCAAACAAATTGATATAAATTTAATAAAGTACTAAGTAGGGAGTAAGACCCAAATTAGTACTTTTTATTCATATGGATTGCTTATCGAAACTCAAACTCTCCATCTTTCAAGTCAACATTGATAAGAGAGCCACTGAGGTACTCCCCTGCAAGTAGCGACTGCGCCAATGGGTTCTCTATGTACTGCTGAATTGCACGTTTGAGTGGTCGCGCGCCATAAACCGGCTCATAACCTAACTCCACCAGCTTACTCATCGCTTGTGGTGTGAGTGAAATCGATAACTCGTTTTGAGCAAGGCGCTGTTGCAGATTAGCTAACTGAATTTCAGCAATCTTAGCTACTTCTTGCTTTTTCAAACTTTGGAAAACAACTACTTCATCGATTCGATTGACCACTTCTGGCCTGAAGTGCTTTAACACTTCATCCATTACCGCTCCTTTCATAGCGCTATAGTCATCAACAGCTTCTGCACTTTGAATTAGATGAGAACCCAAGTTAGAGGTCATCACTACAATGGTGTTTCTGAAGTCGACTGTTCTTCCTTGTCCATCAGTTAGGCGACCATCTTCTAACACTTGCAAAAGAATATTGAAAACATCAGGGTGCGCTTTTTCTACTTCATCCAGCAGGAGAACTGAATAAGGCTTACGACGTACTGCTTCTGTTAAGTAACCACCCTCTTCATAGCCTACATAACCTGGAGGCGCACCGATGAGGCGTGCGACTGAGTGCTTTTCCATAAACTCAGACATATCAATACGTACCATTGCTTCTTTGGTATCAAAAAGATATTGAGCAAGGGTTTTACAAAGTTCGGTTTTACCGACCCCCGTTGGCCCTAAAAATAAGAAGCTACCATTAGGGCGATTTGGATCTGCTAACCCAGCTTTCGAGCGTCTCACTGCATTGGCAACCGCAACAACCGCTTCATCTTGACCAATCACACTTTGTTGAAGGTGTGATTCCATTGCCAATAGTTTCTCACGCTCACCTTGTAACATTTTTGATACAGGGATACCTGTCCAACGTGAGACCACTTCGGCCACTTCCTCTTCATCAACCTTATTGCGCAGTAGCTGGTTATTCTGCTCTGCATTTTGCTCAGCTTCAGCTGCCACTTGCAATTGCTTTTCCAAATCGGGAATTTGGCCATACTGCAACTGGGACATTCTATTAAGATCACCTGCGCGACGCGCTTGTTCCATCTCAATACCCGCCTGATCTAGCTGTTCTTTTATTTGCTGTGACCTTTGAAAAACCGCTTTTTCAGCCACCCACACTTCTTCTAAATCTGCATACTCTCGCTCAAGCAATTCAATGTTATTTACCAGCTCTGCCAAACGCTGTTTTGCTGCTTGATCACGCTCTTTCTTAAGCGCTTCTCGCTCCATTTTTAGCTGGATAATTTTTCGCTCTAATTTATCCAACTCTTCAGGTTTTGAGTCCATCTCTAAGCGAATACCGGATGCCGCTTCATCGATCAAATCAATCGCTTTATCAGGCAGTTGACGATCGGTAATGTAGCGCTGCGAAAGTTTTGCTGCGGCAATAATGGCTGAATCGGTAATATCCACTCCATGGTGCACCTCGTAGCGACCTTTTAAGCCGCGCAAAATAGCAACCGTGTTTTGTTCATCCGGCTGATCCACCAATACTTTTTGAAAACGCCTTTCAAGAGCAGCATCTTTCTCTACATATTGTCGATACTCATCCAGTGTTGTCGCGCCAACACAGTGCAAGTCACCTCGTGCCAGCGCAGGCTTGAGCATGTTGCCTGCATCCATTGAGCCATCACCGCCACCAGCACCTACCATGGTATGTAGCTCATCGATAAACAGCACTATTTGACCTTCAGCTTTTGACAGCTCTTTTAAAACTGCTTTTAAGCGCTCTTCGAACTCTCCTCTAAACTTAGCTCCAGCTATCAACGCTCCCATATCCAGCGATAACACTTGTTTGCGCTTAAGCCCCTCAGGTACCTCACCGTTAACAATACGCTGAGCTAACCCTTCAACAATAGCGGTTTTACCCACACCTGGTTCGCCAATTAATACCGGGTTATTTTTGGTGCGGCGCTGTAACACTTGAATAGCTCGGCGAATTTCATCGTCTCTACCTATCACAGGGTCCAACTTTCCCTGCTCTGCTTGAGCTGTTAAGTCGATACAGTATTTGTTTAATGCTTCACGGTTGTCTTCGGCGTTGCTGTCTTTCACACTTTCTCCGGCTCTAAGCTGGTCTATAGCTTGTAGTAACTGTTTCTTATCGATATTAACTTGGGACAGTAATTTACCTGTGCCCGACTTATCATCTAACATCGCCAACAAGAGAATTTCAGTGGCGATAAATTCATCTTTTCGCTGTTGCCCAAGTTTTTCCGCCAAGTTAAATAGACGAATACTGTTTTGGGATAAACGCACGTCCCCGTCAGGGTTGCTAACTTGAGGCAAGTCACCCAACTGCTGCGCTACCTTAGCCTGCAGGCTGGCAACATCGGATAACTTAGATAATAAAGAAGATATCGTACTACCTACATCTTGCATCATTGCTGCAAGTAGATGTAATGGTTCGATTTGATTGTGATTATTTGTAATCGCTAGCGATTGAGCATCGCTTATAGCTTGTTGCAATTTCGCTGTAAATTTCTCAGGGCGCATAGAGGCTCCTCAACCCAATTGAATGGATTTATATTCAAAAGTTGACCGCTTTTGGATGCTTTTTATATAGGGGGGGATTAGGTGTTTTTCAAGCTTGAGGGAAGCTTTGAGTTGATATAAGTCAACAACATAGCTTCGATTCTGGAGAAGTATCAAGATTATTAAATTACTAGATGGCTACGGTAAATTCAATGGTAATTCTGTGGTGTTTTTTACTTCTGTCATCGTGAAGTGGCTTTGTGCTTCTTTGATATGAGGCAGCTGTAATAGCTTGTGACGTAAAAAATGCTCGTAGCTTTCAATATCTTTTGTCACAACACGCAGTGTGAAATCCATACCACCAGAGATAGTCCAACACTCCAGCACTTCTTCAAAGCTGACAATTGCCGCTTCAAATTCGTTGAGCATATTCCAGCCATGCATAGACAGCTTCACATTGACAAAAACCACTACTTTTAAACCGAGCTTTTTTCGATCTAATGTCGCCACAGCTCCAGTGATAAACCCTTCTTCCTGCAGGCGATTAATACGTCGCCAGCAAGGTGATTGCGAAAGACCTACTTTTTCTGCTATTTCAGCTGCAGATAAACGCTGGTCTTTTTGCAATATTGCGAGAATTTGCCGGTCTGTTTTATCGAGTTTTTGCATCTTTACCTTCAGCTATTCATTTTCGGAGACAAACTAAGGCTATCAAAGATTCAAAAACGTTAATAAACCTAAGCCGTTAGTACAAATACATCCATGTAAGCGAGATCGTCATTTACCGCTTCTAAGTTTTGGGCACTGTGCCAAAAGCGCTTGTCATTTAAAATAACGAATTCACCGCTATCAAAAGCGTGCTTAAAAATAGGTGCCTGCTCTTTTTCAGGATGAACGCAAATCTCGCCACCTTGAATGTTCTTGCGTTCAATCACAAACACACCTAGATAATCAAAACCATCTTGATGCACCCCTTCAGGAGCTGCTTCTGTTAAAGAGCCTTTAGCGCCTAAAATACGCATTTGATGCACTTCAATTGGCTTGTCATCTGTAAGCTCTGTCATTTTCTTGAAGTTTTTAAACATCTCGCAAAATGCGTCACTTGCAACAACTTCTGCTTCAATTGATGGATACTCCCTAGCAACATCCCCTTGGAACGTATTGATATCGCCTGTTTGCGAGAAAGCTTTTACCGGTAATTCCGATAGTTTTCCTGCTGCATAAGTAAAATGCGAGAAACGGCGTAATCTGAAAGCACCATCTAGATAATCACTTTTAGGTAGGTTAGCGAATGAAGTTGTTAAACTATTAACACTATTATTTGTTAATTGACCTAATTGTAATAAAAAATCTGTCGCTGCACTCATCATCAATACCTTTTACTTTCGACTACCAGTGGGATACTTAGTCATAGGTATTTAGTGTAGCCTGTACAAGCTGCATAGTTTTCGCTAAATTTTAGATCAATGCTATCATTTAAGAATAAACTATGCACACAAAAGAGATTCAATAGATAATTAAACCGTTATATTTCGTTTAGTTCGATAAACAACCGTTGCAAGCCGCCCTGTTTTTGCAGTGCGCCTATAAGAGTAAAAGCGCTGCTCATCACTATATGTGCAGTATTGCCCACCATAGATACGAGTAGGGTCCACCCCTGCAACTTGCAAAGTGATACGTGCCAATTGATAAATATCAGCTAACCATTTACCAGCATTAGCGCTGGGCAAGAAAGCCTCAACAGCTTGAGCATGTTTAGCAACGAACTGTTCTCGCACCTCAGAGCCGACTTCAAATGCTTGCGGCCCTATTGCAGGGCCGAACCAAATATCAACTTGTGATCTATCAAAATTAACTAAGGTATTTTCTAGCACCCCATTCAATAAACCGCGCCAACCAGCATGAGCTGCAGCAACTGCACCTGCTTGGCGAAACACAACAGGTAAGCAATCTGCTGTCATCACAATACAGGCAAGATCTTCTTTATCTGTCCAGCAAGCATCTGCGGTTACATCTGCTTGCTCACCAGATCTAATACAATCTACACCATGTACTTGATTGAGCCACTGAGCATTATCAAGCCCGCAATAACTAAGTAGCTGAGCGCGGTTATCTTGTACAACCGATGGATTATCTTCGACATGCAGCCCCATATTGAAGCTAGCAAAACTATCCTCGTGATGAGTGTTGCCTGCCTTAATAGCTGAAACAGGTAAACGCGTGGTACAAAATGCTCTTATCTCACTGCCATCATCAGCTATAAACTCTGGCCAATTTGCTTCAATGATTGGCATCAGTATTCTTCATAGCCTTCGGCATCTTCAATTAATACTTCTAGCAGCTCTTTAAAATCATCAGGAAGATCAATCTCCCAACTCATTTGCTCCCCTGTTGCTGGGTGCCATAACTCTAATTTTTTTGCGTGTAGCGCTTGGCGTTTGAAATTGCGTAATTTAGAGACTGTTTCTTCTTCAATACCTTTAGGTAAGCGCGCACGGCCACCATAAGTTTGATCGCCCACCAACGGATAGTTAATATGCGACATGTGCACACGAATTTGGTGTGTTCGACCTGTCTCTAGCTTCAAACGAACGTGGCTATGTGCTCTGAATTTTTCTAACAATCGATAGTGAGTGACCGCTTCTTTACCCATTGCAATAACCGCCATTTTCAAACGGTTTGTAGCGTGCCTGCCTATAGGCTCTTCTATACAGCCGCCACCTGTCATCACACCAAAAGTAATCGCTTCATATTCACGCCCCATTGAGCGATCTTGTAATTGCATGACTAAATCTGTTTGTGCCTGAATGGTTTTAGCAACTACCATTAAACCAGTGGTATCCATATCTAGACGATGCACAATGCCTGCTCTTGGCACTTGCGCTATCGCAGGGTAGTGAAATAACAATGCATTCAATAATGTGCCAGTGCGGTTACCCACTGCAGGGTGAACAACTAAACCTGCTGGTTTATTCACAACTAATATGTGATCATCTTCATAGACGATATCAAGAGGGATATCTTCCCCTTCATGGTTTTCCATATCTTCAATAACCACATCAATGGTTATGACTTCTCCACCATAAAGCTTCTCGCGTGGCTTTTCTTTTTTGCCATCAACCAGCACAGCGCCATCTTTAATCCAAGCCGTTAAGCGTGATCGAGAGTAATCCGGGAATAATAAAGGTAGGATTTGATCAAAGCGTTTACCCGTGTATTCACTGGGTACACGACCTTCAAGTTCAATATGTTCTGACATCTGTTTTCCGTATCTAATAGCCTAAATGAGTGACATAAAACTTTTACATTGATATTACTCATTCAGTTAATAACTGAGCCGCTTGATCAAAATCCACTAATGCGTTCTTGATCGAGCTTAATTTGCGCATTATACCTCAATACTCACTTTAACTACGGATTAAATGTGATCTAGTTTTATCAATCACTTAAAAATGTTCACTTCTTAGGAACCCAGCTTGACTAGGGTAGTCCTACCCTCCTATTACAGGGCTTGAAGCGGATGATTGCTCTGCAAACTAATTCTTAGTAAACCCACTATTATAAAAGGCTTTAAAGCTCTGATAGTTCAACACTTGTTTCCCCCATATAACCCGTTACAATATGGGCCACTTAGATCAAATTATTTGTATGTCTAAACAAATAAACACATACATGTTGATCGCTTTCACGTTTGTTGTAATTTTTTACAATAAACCATAGAGATCTCTTTATTAGGACTAAATAAATGAGCCTTTCAAAAATACTATTTATCGTCAGCTTTTGTGCTTTAACTTCTGCATGCTCGTTGCTTGGACCTGAAATTGAAAAGCCCGACATCCCTGAAAACACTTTATACCAACAAGCCATTGATGCTTTGAAAGACACTAATTTCCCACTAGCTGTGGAAAAGTTAGAATTATTGGAGTCGCGCTACCCATTTGGTCAGTACTCACAGCAAGCGCAATTAGAGCTAATCTACGCTTACTATAAAAATGATGAGCTAGATGCTGCGGTTGTTTCGGCAGACCGTTTTATCCGTTTAAACCCATTACATGAAAATGTGGACTATGCATACTATCTAAAAGGCTTGTCTGCATTTGAACAAACCTCCGGCTGGATCGCTAAGTATTTACCTATCGATCAAAACCAGAGAGACCCGGGTTCTGCTTTAGAGTCTTTTGATGCTTTCGCAACATTGGTTGCACGCCACCCTAATAGCCAGTATGCACTTGATGCAAACCAGCGAATGATCTTTTTAAAGAATCGTTTAGCCACTCATGAAGTGCAAGTTGCCGATTATTATATGAAAAGAGAAGCTTATGTAGCAGCCGCAAACAGAGCCCGCTACGTGATTGAAAATTTCCAGGAATCTGTAGCGACTCCCAGAGCTCTCGAAATCATGTACCAAGCTTACACGCAGCTTAAAGCGGAAGATTTAGCGAATGATGCAAGACTCGTTTTATCTAAAAACTTCCCTAACTATAATGTTAGCCAATACGAGAAAAACGTTGAGAGCATGTTAAGCACAGCAACTTTCGGTCTTTTAGGCGGTAGCACTAAACAGCCGCCAAAATGGAACGGCCAGAGCGTTCAGCCGGCTGCCGCGACAGAGCAACCTGCTGAAGAAGTGAAGAGTAGCTCTGAGCGCTCATGGTTAAATAGAGCTTCGTTTGGTTTATTTGACTAACGTTAAAGGACATAATTAGCTATGAAAAGTCAAGATATCCGCCAGCTTATGCATGTGCTTCCTGAAATTGATAGCACTTTTGAGGTTGAGCGACGAGTTGATTTTATAAAGTCACAATTGAAAAGATCGGGGCTTACATCACTGGTACTTGGTATTAGTGGCGGCGTTGATTCAACGACCTGCGGTAGACTTGCACAACTTGCTGTTGATCAGCTCAACCAAGAACAAAGTGAGTTGCAGTATCAATTTATTGCCGTTCGCCTACCTTATAACGAACAGCAGGATGAACAGGATGCTCAAACAGCATTGCGCTTCATTCAAGCATCTCAAAATGTGACAATCAACATTGAGCAAGGGGCACAAGGGATACACAACCAAGTACTTAATGGCCTCAGCCAAAGTAATATTGATACTTCCGACACTGCTAAATTAGATTTTTCTAAAGGCAATGTAAAAGCACGCGCCCGTATGACGGCTCAATACCATGTAGCCGGTATTATTGGTGCGCTTGTTTTAGGTACCGATCATTCAGCAGAGAACATCACTGGCTTTTATACTAAATGGGGTGATGGTGCTTGCGATTTAGCCCCATTATTCGGTTTGAGTAAAAGACAAGTACGTCAACTTGCGGAATCACTTGGTGCGCCTGCCGAACTAGTGTCAAAAACGCCGACAGCTGACTTAGAAGAGCTAGATCCTCAAAAAGCAGATGAGATTGCTTTAGGCCTTAGCTATGATCAAATAGACGACTTCTTGGAAGGTAAAAATATTGAACAAGATGTGATTGATAAGATTATCGCTATTTATCTAAAAACCGAGCACAAGCGCCAACCAATACCAACACTCTACGAAAACTAGTCACTGTATGTGTTAGTTTTTTTGCGCACTCTACCGACCCAATTAATGACTAGTTGGGTCTGTAATTTTCCACAGGTTATTTTAAAACTTCCAGCCCTAGCACCTTTCAAAACACCAAAACGGTAATAACTTAAACTCCCTCCTCGATTCCATAATAACTGACACTGGCTACTATCAAATCTATCGCTCAGAATTAAGCGCTCTTTGCCATCAAAGCGTTTATTACTGTTTTTATCTTCAAAAACAATCCAACCCTCGCTCCAAACTTCAGGTGCATTAATATCATCAACGCAAGAAAATTGACTTGGCTGTAAGCTACAAATCACTATTTCCGAGTTATATTTTATCGCTGCTAATTTCGCCTCTTTTAACGCTCGACTTAAACTATTCACCCGGGTTTCTAACATCGAGCTTGTCAGCATAAAATCTAGCTGAGGTATAACGGAAAAAAGTAAGGCGGCACTGATACTAATACACCCCAGCAACTCAATCAGACTAAATCCTGCAGCTCTCAATGAAGATTTTAGTGAACGATAGACCATGATAACTGCCGCTTAGATGCACTTAAATCAACCATTGCTTGCAACATGATCTGCGTACTATCTGATAAACCATAACCTTTTGCCGTAATCCGATAACTATGAAAAGCCCCTTCCTTTTCGCTCTTCAATATTTCCTCAATTATGTAGCTACTTAGGTAACTATTTAGATAATCTTGATTAATAGAGGGCTGTTCAGCTTGTCGAAAAGTTTTCACATAACGATCATCTCGCCATAAATCGTTGCGATCTACGTATCGCCAAGCTGATAAGGTTTTACCTTCAATTGTGACTAGCTGTGGATATAGCCCGGCTATAACTGGCTTGCTCTCATCGTTTACCTCAAAATCATCTTCATTATTTAAGTAGTTGTATGCTTTAAACAATGCGCTTTGAGCTCGTTGTTGCGCTAGTGAGAAGCTAGTGTAACTCTGAGTTAACCGACTTGCTTGTATGGTATTTTGCATCCCTACAACTGATACACTCGTTAGCAAAGCTATTATTACAAGAGTAAATAGCATGAAACTTCCTCGTTGTTTCTTAGCAACAATACCTGCCCGATATTTTAAAAATTTATCCTTTATCATAAATCACCCATTATTTAAGAGCGAAACGCTCAACTGATACTTCTTATAAAGGTACCTATCATCAGCAATTCGATCCCATCTTGCAGAGTTTGTCGGCTTCATTGGAAAAGGCAATACTTCATTTTCAGACGTAAGCCACAACTCTATATCTACACCTATTAATTTCTGCTCATCAATATTTACGAGAGCTCTTTGATTAGTGATTACTCCCGTTTCTATGTTTCTAAAGCTGTAACTCACTGTTAACTCCATAACGTTAGGAACGAGCTCTTGAAAACGAGAGCCGCCTGCCTTTCGATATAAACCTGGCTTTCCACCCACACCCATCGCTATTTTGTACTCCACAACATTGAGTGGATAAACAATTGAGCCACGTGAATAAGGTGTACTTAAATTTCCGTGTGAATTGACATCTGAGCTATGACTCAATCTGTTATTCCACACCCTACTCACCTGAAAGATATCCCCTTGCAGACAATCTGTAATTAACACTTCTTGCCCCTTTGCTATACCACTACCATCCGTTAAATCAATATCACTATGCACATAGGTCATATTGCTGATGACGTCTTCAGCGGAGCCTGCAAGGGCAACAAATGAAATGGAATCTGAATGTTTAAATTTGTGTTGATTAGCTTTGATATAGCCATTACTTGTTAACAGCTCAGCCACTAATCCTTTTGAAGAGACATTCACTTTTTGCAGCCCTCCTCTTAAACAGCCACTAAATCCAATCGTTTGAATATCCTGCTTTAAAAAATGCATCGCTAAAGCAGAGTTTTCTTGTATCTGTTCATGCGCTTGTTTTAAGTTATAAGATTGCATAGAGGCATACAACGCACTGAGTATGGAAGCACTCAATAGTAATCCAAGCATGGAGGCTATCAATAACTCAGCCAGCGTATATCCCACTTGGTTTCGCATTTCTTACCCTGCTTAAATTTATATAAATACTA
>CAKZOD010000049.1 GCA_937136055.1 uncultured Oceanospirillaceae bacterium
AGGATTAAATGGTAGTTTGCGTTCTTCTGCACTTGAATCATCTAACGTAGATTTATCTGCAGAGTTAGTGAAGCTGATCGAATCTCAACGTAACTTCCAAGCGAGTTCTAAGACACTAGAAACACTGAATACCGTTACACAGAATATTTTACAAATCTAATCGGCTAATAAGCTAAGCAAAAGTCCTTAACGCTTCTCGTTAGGGATTTTTTTTGCATGCAGTAAAGTAATAATTGCTAATTGGCATGTATGTTGCTTTGTTTAAGGTATAAAAACCACAGCAGCTAAGGCAGCCAAATGGATAAAGTCATATTTCTAGCGATGAATGGTGCAAAGCAAACCATGCAGTCGCAACAAGCGCATGCAAATAATCTTGCGAATATATCTACGACAGGCTTTAAAGCAGATTTAGAGCAAGCGCGTTCAATGCAAGTGTTTGGTGAAGGCCATCCTTCAAGGGTTTACTCTATGTCTGAGCGCCCTGAAACAGATAGAACGTCAGGTACATTAATGCAAACCGGCAGAGCTTTAGATTTAGGTATGCAGGGTGATACGTGGATGGCGGTAAGAGCTAAAGATGGCAGTGAGTCTTATACCCGATCAACAGAGCTACACATTACACCAACAGGTCAATTGGTTAACGGCAGCGGTTTGCCGATTATAGGGGCAGGAGGCAATGAAATAGTGTTGCCGCCGATTGATAAGGTAGATATTGGAGTAGATGGAACTATTAGCATTATCCCACAAGGCGAAAATGCTACAGGGTTAGTTGTTCTTGATCAGTTAAAAATGGTTCAGCTTCCTCCTGAAACAACTTTCAAAGGGGTTGATGGCCTGATGAAAGTGGATGGGGGGCAAATACTACCGGCTGACCCAAATGCACGCGTCGAAAGCGGTTTTATCGAATCAAGCAATGTTAATGCTGTACATGAATTAACGAGTATCATCGGTTTGTCACGCCAGTTTGAAATGAATATAAAAATGATGAAAACGGCAGAGGAAAATTCCACTGCTGCTGCCAAAATCTTACAAGCATAACAGTATTTAGGGGAAAGACATGAACGGTGCAATGTACGTTGCTAAAACAGGGCTTTCAGCACAAGATACACAGCTAAAAGTAATTTCTAACAACTTGGCAAACGTTTCCACAGTTGGTTTTAAAAAAGATAGAGCAGTATTTGAAGATTTACTCTATCAGGTTCAAAGAGCACCCGGTGCAGATTCTGCTGCTGGTACACAGTTGCCGTCAGGTTTGCAGCTTGGTAATGGTGTTCGTGTTGTAGGAACACAAAAGCAGTTCACTGGTGGCGAAGTTCAAATTACAGATCAGCCATTCGATGTTGCTATTAACGGCAATGGCTTTTTTCAAGTGACGCTACCAACAGGCGAAATTGGCTACACTCGAAATGGCCAGTTCCATCTTAATGGCAATAATGAGCTGACGACAGCTGAAGGTTTGCTTATTGAGCCTGCGATAACATTACCTGCTGAAGTTAATAATTTCTCTGTTGGTGTTGATGGTTCAGTGACAGTGACGACTGCAGGCAATACAGTACCTCAAAACATCGGTCAGCTAACGTTAGCTTCATTTGTTAACCCTGCAGGACTCCTTGCACAAGGACAGAATTTATTTACAGAAACAGCTAGCAGTGGGGCACCGATTGTTGATAATCCTGGTCAAGCAGGACTGGGCCAAACACGACAAAATATGTTGGAAGCGTCAAACGTAAGTGCAGTTGAAGAGTTGGTTAACATGATAACAACTCAGCGAGCATATGAAATTAACTCTAAGGTGATTTCTACGGCTGATGAGATGCTGAGCTTCATCAACCAACAGTTATAATGTAGTAAGTTAGCGCGACATCGTAAATCTAGAAAAGAGTTTAAAATGCTAAAAATAATTTCGATCATCAGTATTGCATTAATAGCGACAGGCTGTGTGCAAAAAACAGTAAAACCCGATGACCCTTATTATGCGCCGGTGTCAGCTCAAAACCTTCGCCAGCCAAATCCTGTGACTGGAAGTATTGTTAATTTAAATTCCCGTAGAGATTTGTACGGAAATGGCAGGGCTGCTCAAATCGGTGACATCATTTCTATCATTCTTGAAGAGAGCACAAGTGCTAGTAAAAAGGCGAAGAGCACTGCAGATAAATCAAGTAGCACAGTGCTAAAAGCTCCGACTGTTTTTGGAAATACGCTTAATAGATTTAACTCAAATATAACAGGTCCTACCACTGCTTTTGAAGGAGAAGGTAAGTCAGATATTAGTAATAGCTTGAACGGTAGCATTTCAGTAACCGTACATGATGTTCTGCCAAACGGGATTTTAGTTGTACGCGGTGAGAAATGGCTAAACTTAAATCAGGGTGATGAATATATCCAAGTTAGCGGTTTAGTTAGGCCTCAAGATATAACCGCAGATAATACAGTGCCTTCTGCAAAGCTAGCTGATGCACGTATCAGTTATAGCGGCACAGGCCAAGTTAACGACACAAACGTTATGGGCTGGCTATCTAAGTTCTTCATAAGCGCGTTATTGCCATTTTAACAAGACGGGTAAAAGACTATGAAAAAAATAATTGTAATTGTTGCTGCCTTACTCGTTTCATTTCAAGCAAGTGCAGAGCGAATCAAAGATTTAACAAGCATATCAGGTGTAAGAAATAACCAACTTGTAGGTTATGGCCTCGTCGTTGGTTTGGAGGGAACAGGTGATAAGTCAAACTTTACCTCTCAAACCTTTAGGAACATGCTGAATAACTTTGGTGTTCAAATTCCTGCAAACGTAAATCCAAGCTCAAAGAATATTGCTGCCGTTGCTATTCATGCAGAGTTACCACCGTTCTCTAAAATCGGCCAAACTATCGATATCACCGTTTCTACATTAGGGGATGCTAAAAGCCTACGTGGCGGTAGCTTATTGCTGTCACCTTTAAAGGGTGCTGATGGACAAGTTTATGCAATTGCTCAAGGTAACCTTGTTGTTTCAGGTTTTGGCGCATCTGGTGCTGATGGTTCAAGAGTGAGTTTAAATGTGCCTAGTGTTGGTCGTGTACCTAATGGGGCAACAGTCGAGCGCTTAGTGCCAAATGCTTTCTCTCAAGGAGATAGCTTAACGTTAAATCTTAATCATGCTGATTTTACGACAGCAAGACGTGTTTCGGAAGTTATCAACAACTTGTTAGGTGCTGATACAGCAATGCCGCTTGACGCGACATCAATTAGAGTGAGAGCGCCAAGGCATCCTTCACAGCGCGTGTCATTTGTATCTGTGTTAGAAAATTTAGAAGTAACACCAGCGAAAGAAACCGCTAAAATTATTATTAATTCACGTACAGGCACAATTGTCATTGGTCAAGATGTTCGCGTATCGCCAGTTGCGGTAACCCACGGTGGTTTAACAGTGACAATTACAGAGAACCCAGAAGTTGATCAACCAAACGCACTGGCAGAAGGGGAAACGGTAATTACACCAAGAACAGGTATCCAAGTGGATGAAGGCTCTGGTCACATGTTTAACTTTGGCCCTGGGGCATCTTTACAACAAATTGTAGATTCAGTTAACCAAGTAGGTGCAGCGCCAGGTGATTTAATGGCAATACTTGAAGCACTGAAGCAATCAGGCGCAATTAAAGCCGACTTAATAGTGATTTAATTATGAGTATTGATAGCCCAATTGATCCTAAAAATAGCAAACTGTACTCAGATATAAACAGTCTGCAATCGATTAAAACGCAGGCCAAAACTGATGAGGCTGGTGCATTAAGAGAAGTTGCCAAGCAGTTTGAGCAAATTTTCCTAAACCAAATGCTTAAAAGCATGCGCGATGCTAACGAAGTTATATCTGACCCTGACAATGTTTTTACTGGCGGAGATGTGCGTTTCTATCAAGATATGATGGATCAGCAAATGACGCTGGATATGGTTGAAGGTCGCGGTATCGGTTTAACGGATGTATTAGTCAGACAGCTGAGCAATCAACTAAAAATTGCCCAAGCAAGTGAGTCTGACGGTGACAATAAAAACGCGAAAGTTAACACTGAAGATTGGTTGCGCAAGGCATATGGCAACGGTGCTAATTTAGCAGCTTCGGCGGTTCTTGGTGATTACAACAGTCTATCGCCAAGTAAAAATGATATCGCATTACAAAAATCGATAGACGCACTCAAAGAGAAGAAAGCTGAGCTGTATCAACAAGCTAATGCAGATATGCCTGATCGCTTTGGCTCGGCTCAAGAATTTGTAGATAAACTAATGCCACTTGCACAAAGAGTAGCAGGTGAACTTGGTGTTGACCCGAAAGTTTTACTTGCACAAGCAGCCCTTGAAACAGGGTGGGGTAAGCATATGGTGCGTGATGGCAATGGTGACAATAGCTTCAACTTATTCAACATCAAGGCTGGAAGAAGTTGGGGTGGCGATGCAAAGGCTGCCAATACGCTTGAATTTAAAGACGGTGTAATGGTTAAGGAAGTCGCTAAATTTAGATCTTATGATAATTATGAAGATAGCTTTAAAGACTACGTCAGTTTCCTTAAGGGAAGTTCTCGTTATCAAGAGGCAATAAACGCTGCTGCAGATCCTGAAAAGTATCTCAAATTACTACAAAAAGCAGGTTATGCAACTGACCCAAGATACGCAGATAAAATATCTAGTATTTACAATAGCGATATCATTGGCAATAGCACAAAAACACCTAATGAAGGCTAGCTTTTAGCCGATATAAATATGAATACTTTGC
>CAKZOD010000050.1 GCA_937136055.1 uncultured Oceanospirillaceae bacterium
AGGAACGACGATAACCCCGAAGGGGTGAAGAGCGTAGCGATGAATAATCCCTCCCTCACCGCCATCTTATTTATAGCAATAGAGCCTTGGTTAACACCAGGGCTTTTTTGTGCGCTAAAGCTACTCAGGAGGGGGAGATCCCTCGCGGGTTCGAGCCGAGCGAAGCGACGCATATCGGAGGAACGACGATAACCCCGAAGAGGTGAAGAGCGTAGCGATGAATAATCCCTCCCTCACCGCCATCTTATATGCTTATAAAACAAGTATTGATAAATATTGCATAGGTAACCTTTACAGAAGTCTAATAGAACATGAGAGGGCATTTTGTAAAGTTATAAGCAAAAGTAGACAGTTGGAAGCAAATAGTCATTTTTTAAACCACTGTCGATAATTGAGCAAGTCGGAAATCAAAAGGAGGTTAGGTGCTTTTTTCATGGAGATATCGAGCGGATAAGTTGAAAGGGTTTTGCAAGCTCAAAAACATACAGATGTAAGGCTTTGCAACTAATTGATATTAAAAAAATGGTCGGAGTAGTAGTGTTTGGAGCTACGTCCACTTGTCCCCCAGTCTAGTATTTAATCTCTTTCAAGTGATTGAAAAACATACATAAAAACTTTAAACGGTGTGTTTTAAAAGAACAGGATTACCAAAATCCAACCTTTATAAATCAAATAGTTACATAGGGGTTTTGCAAGTTGAGCTTGCTGAATTACCAGTTTTCAGTTCATTCAATTAAAAATGATACTTCTCACTGATTTCTGTTTGAAGTTTTCTAAATGAATCATGGATTAACTCATGGTGTGTCAGTACCGCAATTTTTTGCTTTTACAAGAAATAGGTCATTTTTGGGCTTTTTTGGTAAAAAAAAGTGTCAAAACTAGTAACTAGTTGCAGGTTCTTAAGTAGTTGATTTGTAGTAGAATACTTTCGGAAATTGGCCTGTTTTTATTATGTTTGTTTGATTTTAGATCGTAGGCTATCAGCAGATTTAGGTTTAGGTTTAGGTTTAGGTTTAGGTTTGAAGGTGGAAATCTGCTCTGAAATGAGATCGTTTTTGGTATTGCCTATGGCTGGTTTGCTGCCCTATCTGATGGCTGAAAGCGGACATTTTAAAGGGCGCTTGATTATTTTAAACAGCTGATACTATATACAGTACTGGTTTGGTTTATTACTAATTTAGTACGCATTTACACTTGTTGTTAAGTGGGAGTTTATCCAGCAGGAACAATAGAGTACGTTTTTATAGGAATTACTTTACTGCGTAAATGTACATGCACAAGATTAAGCTGTTAGTTTTATCATCATTTGTCAACAAGGATAGAAATGGATACTTTCATAGAATTTGTAAAATCAGATATTGGGGTCACGCTGGCTTGGGTATGCACTGTAGGAAGTGCGTTGTTTGCTGGGATTACATCAAAGAAAAATAAACAGTTGAAAATAAAAATTGGTGAAATAACAAAGAATTTAACAGTAGATAATAGTCAGGATAGTGTTATGCAAAATGGCCAGAAGAATGTATATACAAAGAACAATTCCGGCGGCATGAAAATTGACATGTAAGGGACTGAACCTTGACCATAGGAAATAAAGGGGAGAATCCTCTTGAGAGTAAAATAGTTAAAGTTGAGCGTAATGCTGGAAATATCATATTTGGGGATTCGCCCGAATATGAGATCAGCTCAGCTATAAATGAATTGCTAAAGTCATTAGCTAATAAGCCATTTACGTTTAAGAAAAGCAGAAGACGCCCGTCTTCGGAAACAGTTGTGAAGATAAAACATAATAATCTTAAAGCTAAAAGTCATATCATAAAGCAATACTTAGATCATTCTTCAAAAGTAGAAGAAGCCTATTCTGAGATTGACTCCTTGATAACTTTCGGAAAAGATACAATCCTGCAAAATTTAAACGATTTATACTATCTTGCTCTAGACTCTGTTGAAATTGATTATCTAATTTGCGATATAGACATAGCTAAAGTCAAAGAAAATTCAGAGTTCATTTTGGACTTCATCATTCAAAGATTAAAAAATACTGTATTTGAATCAAAAAATACTCCTGCTTACAAAGAGCATGTTGAGTTGGGAGTGAATGTTGTTGTCGCTCACGCTTTTATTGAGTGCATCATCATGGAGAATCCAACTTATGATCCCTAGAAGTGGTTGTGACCCAGAAATAAATGTTGTGAGCATAGGGGCAAAAATTCTACAGAAAGTGGCAGAGGAAAGTCTGTCCTTAGATGCGATACTCATTGACTGCTCTTCAGAACTAAAAGTATCGATTGATCACATCATATTGTCGTTAGATTGGTTGTTTTCAATTAAGGCTATTGGAATTAATGGAACAGAGGTTTTTATAAATGAAGCTTGATAGCCTTGAAATAAAGATAAATAGCGAAGTAAAAAGATTGGTTAAATTTGAATCAGGTCTTAATCTCATCACAAATAAGCCAAATTCTGGCCGTACAGGTAACAGCGTCGGGAAATCAACATTATCAAGGGTGGTTGATTTTCTAATGCTAGGAAGCATAGACAATATTTACATTGATGAAGAGTTCAAAAAGCCAAACCTTGAGATAGAAGCGCTTTTTAAGAACAACTTTGTGACTGCTTCTCTCAGTTTCTTTGATTTTTCAAACAAAATAAATCAAATTTCTCGCAATTTGTGTATTGATGGAGAGTCCGAATCTAAATTCTGGATAAATGGTGAAATTGTTGAAGAAAAGGGATATGAGTCGTTTATTCAGAATAAAATCTTTAATATCTCTACTAGAAGGCCTTCAGTTAGAGCTGTAGCTCCGAAGTTCATTAGAAATGACAGTCATAGAATGCTGAGTACGACTAAGTTTCTTGATAAGCGACAAGGCCCAAAAGATTATAGCGAACTTTTTTTATACCTTTTCGGTTTCAACAATACGTCTCTACTTACGGAGAAAAGAGATGCAACGAATCTAGTCACCAGACGAAAAAGGAACTCCACATCAATTAATGCCCTAGTGAAAGAGCAGAAGCCAATAAGTGAGATCAATAAATATAAGGCAGATGCTAAAGAGCTAGAGAAGAATCTTTTAAAATTCGAATATTCGTCAGAATATTCAAACCCAATAGAAAGACTTTCAGAACTACAAGTAAAAGAAGACCGATATACTGAAGAGCTTCTATCCATACATCGAAAAGTAGACAACATCAATCATACTATCGAACTATTATCCAAAGACAAAGATGGTTATTTAATCAACGAACTTAAAGCGATATATAGTTTTTCTGGTGTAGCAATTGAAGGAGCCTTACGAGAACTTGAAGACGTTATTTTGTTCCATAGGAATCTCGTTGAGAAAAAGAGACACTTTCTTACGATAGATTTACCTAGGTTGAATGAAGAATCTGAAGGTCTTCAGGCAGAGCTCAGTTCAATAAGGAAAGATAAGTTACAAGTTTTTTCTGATATGAGGTCTAAGGAAAGCTTAGACAATGTGACTAAAAATCTGAAACGTCTTGGTGAGCTTAAAGTTGAGCTTGGAAAGTTAGAAGGTCTAATGGAGCAGCAGTCCAAAGCAAATTCAGATCAAACTGAAGCAAAAGCTCAATTGCAAAAAATCCTTGAGGCTATTTCTAAAGAGATTGACAATGTTTATGAATTTGAGAAAAAATTCAATACATATTTAAGGTCTCTTACTAAAAGTCTTCACGATGAAGAATACAGCATAGACTTAGAATTCAATAAGGATAGTGGTACTTGTTCTATAGAACTCAATAACTCAGCAACTAATCCTGAGGGTGGGAAGAAGAAAGCCGAAGTTATTGCTTTTGATTTTGCATATATACATGCCATTAATGGGTCAGAGCTGAATCGACCGAATTTTATTTTCCATGACAGTATTGAGGATATTGACAAAAAACAAATTGAAGATATTTTCAAAGAAGCTCCCTGGTCAACAGATTCTGTCAATGTTATCAGATAAAATATCAGAAGAAACTTACAAGAATATATCCAAAAATATAATCTTGTCTCTTGATGAAGATGAAAAATTCTTTTGTGTTTAAACAAAAACTAACAAGTCAAATCACTTGGACGCAGCACAGGTGTATGAGGTACTAAAATATCCGCTTTGCGTCAAATACAGTCTTTTAGGTAATGGCAGCGACTGGCCAACTCTCGTCTATTTGGAGCGTTAAGATCGATGGCTGAAATCGGCCAAAAGCGGACATTTAATGGTCGTTTGATTATTTTTAATAACTGATAATATATGCAGTATTATTTTGATTTGTTGCTAATTTAGTGAGCACTTAGCCAATAGTATTTATTTTTCATGCGCATTTATCCAGGAAGGTTTTTTGTTAAATGGAAATTTATCGAACTGGAACAATAGTCTACTTTCTTTTTATAGAAATGACTTTACTGTGTAAATGCGCATGCGCACGATTAAGCTGTTAGGTGAAGGAGCTAGCTCGGAGAATATATGAAGAATAAGGAAGTAACCGAGTGTGTAAAAAAATACGCCTCATACATGGAAGAGGTAAAGAAAAGAACAGATGTTGTTTCTAGGCTTATGAAAATGCATAGGGCTGGTCAGTCAATGACTGGCTATATTGAGACCGATATAGACACTGTTTATCTTCAGCTGAGAAAAACAATTGAATTGGTAATGTTTGCATGTATTGTTGCAAACAAATCCGCAGGTTTGGCTCTAAATAAAACCCTCCGTAAGGGCTATGAAATCCAGAAGATTAAATCCGAGCTACAGAGATTCAATTTGAAGTTTTTTCCTACTCCAAAGCTAGAAGATGGGAAGGATTCAGATGGAATAAGAAAAGTAAAGAACCTGACTCAGGATGCTCGCCCCTTTATGAGTGAGGGTGAGATTTTTAAAGCCTATGGAAAGGCAGGGAATTATCTACACTCCCAAAGAGATTATCAGTATGGTGGAGAAGAGGCTAAACTAAAAATCCTGGAGCGTGGCGTAGACAGTATCAATCAACTAGTTAGCCTGCTTAATCACCACTGGACTGATATTACCAACGATTCATTCTTTGCAGTTGTTATGCAAGGAGAACAAGATGGCAAGGTACACGTATCCTATATGGAGCGCGTGGAATCACCTAACAATTCAAGCAAGAAGGACGCGCTAACGCGCGCCTCTTCTAGAGGCGTTACGTTTCATGGAGACTATGAGTGCGAACAATAAAGGTTAGGACGCAAGGAAATTCTATTAGATTCACATGTCCTGTTTGTAGGGTGGCTTCCTTATGCGATATCCACTACATGGCTATTCAAGTACATATGAGTACCGAGACTCACATGTTGGTTTGTCGCGCTTGTGGTAATGGCTCTGTTTGGAAGCTGTTCGATAGTTAATCGAGGACAGCCATGTTTTGTAAAGAGTTAATCGAGGACAGCCATGTTTTGTAATGTCAGTTTTACTGAACTATGCTTAATCTTTATTGAATATTAGATCAGAGAAAGTAGTCCTGAGCAGGAGGTTATATGACTCGTGCCCGTGAACAGCAAATTTGCTGTGAAGATACTCCTTATTATCACTGCATTTCCCGCGTAGTTCGCAAAGCGTTTCTTTGCGGTTTTGATAAATCAACTCAACAAGATTTCGAACATCGAAGGCAATGGGTCATTGATCGCATTGCAGAGATTGATGCTGCGTTTTGTATAGATGTTTGTGCTTATGCCATCATGTCAAATCACTACCATCTAGTTCTTTATATTAATAAAAAAGAAATTGATGGGTTAACCGATCTCGAAGTCATTGAGCGCTGGAGAAAGCTTTTTAAAGGGCCTGAAATTATTGAGCGCTATTTAAAGGGTGAAAAGTTATCGGCTTCACATCATTTACTCATTAGTGAAATTATTCAGGAGTGGCGTGATCGGCTAGCTGACATCAGTTGGTACATGCGTTGTTTGAATGAGTTTATTGCTCGTAAGGCGAATTTTGAAGATAACTGCAAAGGCCGTTTCTGGGAAGGACGATTCAAGAGTCAGGCATTACTTGACGAGCAAGCCTTGTTAACCTGCATGGCGTATGTTGAGTTAAATCCTATCCGAGCTAGGATGGCTAATAGACCTGAAACCTCCGAATTCACTTCAATTAAGCAGCGTATCGAGAAAGAGGTTGTTAGCCTTGAAGCTGATTTAATAGAGCCAAAATCTCCAAAAGTTTCTTTAAAGGATTTTGTTGCTGGAAATGAAGTACTAAAAGATCAAATTCCTTATCAAATAAATGAGTATCTCTACTTAGTTGATTGGTCTGCTCGCGCTGTTAGGGAAGATAAGAAAGGTGCTATTGACGATCAATTACCGCCCATACTACAGCGTTTGGGTATTGATGCAGGGTATTGGTGTGAGGCAATGCAGCCAAAAGGCAGTCGTTATTTTAGTCGTGCGGTTGGTCGTCGAGATCACCTTCAAGCTTACGCCAAAAAGCTTGAAATAGGTTGGATTAAAGGTGTAGGCCTTTGTACTAAGCTGTTTCCAAGTTAGTTCGCATCATCCTTTAATTTACCATTCACTTAAATTTTGAACGGGATTGCTGTGCCCAAAACTTAGGCAATTCTTTGTTTTAAATGTATTTTGATCACTTTCTGACTTTATTAAAAATAGTGCTTAGTAAGTTGTAATTTATGAAGGTTAGTTAAATTAATGTGAGTGTCCTGCAATTATTCCTAAGAGCGTCCATATATGTCCTGCAATGATCCTGCTAAGTGCTTACTTCCTGTAAGCAAGATTTCCCGCGGGGTCGAGCCGAGCGACGCATATCGCAGGAACGACGATAACCCCGAAGTGTAAAGAGCGTAGTAATCAATAATCCAACTTTTATTAAATCTGATCCACGCAGTACGGCTTTTCTTGAAGATGGAGTTCTATGTTAATGCCCCTTTGCTCAAATCTATATCAACCTCAAATACCTTTGATAACCATTAACTGGTTTAAAGTTTGCTATATCAAGTTAATATAATGTTCATAGTTTTTTCTGTAAATGTGTCTTCATTAGGTGTCAGATATTTATTAAAAAAATTGTGAATGTGATTTTATTATGTTATTTAATGGCAAAACTTGTCAGTTTTTTTCTTAAAAGAATAGTGCAGTGTTATTTAAAGTAAATATGAAAAATTAATATGTTATAATTTGATTATTATAATGTATCTAATATGCGTCATTATTTTTGATTTTACAGTGGTTGTTAAATTAAAAATTATGAGTTTTAAAAGTTTTTATTTATTTGCTTAGCAGTAATTAACAGGGGTTTCTATGTTCAGCTTGGTCTCTATCAATGTTTTTTTGTTTGCACTAGCTGCTGTGTTTGCAGCGCTTGGTTTCTTTATCACTTTGAAAGGTAGACGTGGTGGGGTTATTTATTTTAGCCTATCTTCAAGTTTTATTGTTTTCTGCGTGGGGAATTACTTCTTTAACCTTATGTAATCCATGCTTTTTTGTGGTGTAAATGTTGTGCTCAAAAGGCCTGTAATCAAACTCTGTAATGAAAACCTGTAATAAAGTTAACTAAATACATCGCTCATGCAGCTTGTAGAAGCCTAACCCTAGCTCTCTAGGGCTATCTAAACTTTGATAATTAGTCATTAACAAAACACCGTTGTAACGTTGATGCTTGTAGCTGAACTGTTTAATGATTATTCCTTCCAGTTTTTCGTTTAAATAAATACCGTCTTTCATATATATATCGTTCAATATTGATTATTATCATCTATAAATGGATTTAAATTATTCTTTCTGGATGTAGAGTTGTTATGGATAACAATAAGAAAACAGTATTGAAAACTTGCCTGGTAGTTGTCTGTTGTTTATTAAGTGCTTGCCAGTTCATTCGTGTAGAGCAAGCGAGCTTTAAGTTAACAGAGCCTCTGCAACTTAATTCTAAATCTCAATTTATCTTTAACCCCAGTGGTAAAGAATCTTTTTCTCTCAAGTCTAAACCTACTGATAAACAAAAAGCGGGTTATCGTCGATTTTGCCAGAATACGCAAAAACTTCATTGTCGTAACAAGCTTCCCTATTTAAGGTATGTTGGGCTAAAAGGTTATTTTGACACTCAGCAAGCCATTAAAACTGACAACCCTAATTATGAATACCATCCTGTAGTGCTTGAAAATGGTGATAAATACTTCTTTCTATCGCTTAAATCGGAGGGTGGTAAATATGGTGAAAAATCACCAATTAAGGCACTCTCGTTTGCTGAGAATATCCAACAGCGGCCGTTGATGGAAAACTCAACTATCAACATAGTGGGTGAATACTCAAGTTTTGGAGATTCTTTTTTAAAGCTTAGTAATGGGCAGGTGATTACTGAAAAGCAGTTGTCGTATATAAAAGAGATTAGTGCAAAATCTTTCAAGCCAAATACAGTCAGTGAGTTACTGCTAGACACAACAATTGAACATAATGATGCATTTGACTCATATTTAATCTCTCAGAAGGGGACTGATAATAAAAATATTATCACGATGTTAATTGGTTTAAATGAGGTGGAGCCTTGGCTGCGTTTCAAAGTTGGCTACCAAGGGGCTAGAAAGCTTGATTTAACAGCTTATAGCATTGTTGCAGATGACTTTACGTGGCGCTCACCTGCTTTAGCATTTGAAAAAAAGCAAAAGGCACCTAAAGTTATTGAAAGCTTCGAAGTGATGGCAAATGACCGTGAAATTAGGAATGTACAAACGCTCGCTAACGCTTCAAAAGCCTCAATTCAATTACATGGTAATAGAAAGTCTGTACAGGAAACTTTGAAAGAGGATCAAAAAAAGCAGCTCGCTAACATGATTACTTTGTATCAATTATTAGCCAAAAAATAAGCATATAGAGGCTTTTTGAAATCGATCATTGAAATTTATTGATATGTTTGTTGTATGTCAAACTACACAATACTTCTTATATGAGCCGCTCTTTTAGTAGAGTGTCTCTATTTGTAGGAATAGTCATCTTCATTTTAGGTTGAAAATGAATCTTTTTTAGGTATTTGGACTATAGTTTATCTATAGCGCATTTTTCCATTTAAGAATTGAAGATAACTATGAAATTATTAAAACAGTTTAACAATCTGCTGCTTTCAACACGACTTATTGTATTAATGCTGATGATAGGTTTAATACCTTTGATCGCAGTAGGTGTGACGAACGTTATTGCGGCAAAATCTGCGGTGTATAAAGCTGAGTTTAGCCTATTAGAAAATTTAAAATTTGCCAAGAAAGACCAAATAGAAGCGTACTTCGATCAGATTCGAAATCAAGTCAGTGTGCTAGCAGAGAACAAAACGATCGTTAAAGCGGTTAAGCAATTTAGCACTGATTTAGCATCGCTCCCTAAAGATTTGGCGTTTGATGATGAAAAGCGCAACGCGTATAAAATGAGCGTTGAGGGGTATATTAATAAGGACTTCCAACAGCAATATAGTAAAGAAAACCCCAGCCGCAAGCTTCATACACAGGGGCTAGTGCCCACTCAAGATGATGTTATAGCTGCTCAATATCTTTATATTAGTAACAACCCAAAATTGATTGGAAATAAAGACTTGCTCTTGTCTGCCAATGACGCGAGTGCATACACCAAGTCACATAAGAGTTATCATTCTGAGTTCAAACGGTATCTAGAAAAATTTCACTTCTACGATATGTTTTTGATTGATGCTCAGTCAGGTAGCGTTGTCTACAGTGTTTATAAAGAAATTGACTTTGCGACGAGCTTGAAAACGGGGCCTTTTAAAGATTCAGCTCTTGCTAGCATTTTTCAAAAGGCTTCTTTGTTAAAGCCGAACCAGCAAGCGGCGATAGTGGATATTAACTATTACCTTGCCTCCTACGATCAACCAGCTTCTTTCATAGGCTCACCGATTTATGAGAACGATCAGTTAATTGGCGTGCTCGTTTTTCAAATTCCGATTTCGATTATTAATAAAATACTTAATAAAACTGAAGGGATGGGCGATACAGGAGAAGTTTATCTCGTCGGTAAAGATAAACTGATGCGCTCTCAATCACGCTTTGATACCCAGATGACTGTAATAAAGGCTAAAGTTGACACACTAGCGTCACAACAAGTTTTTGCTGAAGATAAAGATATTCACACAATGGATAATTATTTAGGTAAAGAGGTTATCTCTGTGTATGCGAAGTTAGGAATTGAAGGTTTGGACTGGGCTATTATTGCCGATATTGAAACAGATGAAGCATTAGCTGCGATAAAAACGGAGATAATTTTTAACCTGATAATAGGGGTTGTATCTGCGGTTGTAGTTATTTGGGTTGCTACTTATTTTGCTCGAAGTATCGCTAATCCCTTAAATGGCGCGGTGGAAATAGCTGAAAAAGTGGCTCATGGTAAGTTAGACAATACAATAGTCGTCAACACTTGCTGTGAGGTGGGTAACTTACTGCGCTCTCTTAATAAAATGCAGAATAACTTAAAGCTACGTATCGAAGCTGACCAAAAGGCGCTGGCAAAGAACACGCGTATAAAGCAAGCGTTGGATAACATAAGTGCCAATATGCTGGTGGTTGATGTGAATAACACCATTGTTTATAGCAATAACGCGATGGACAACTTTTTTCGCTTTGCACGTCGTCAGTTAGAGTCTGAAAACGCTAATTTAGATATCTCAAACGTAGTGGGGCAGCACTCACTATTCGAACTACTTCCAAATGCACAGCGACAACTAAATACTTTACTGCATAACGAAAGTAATAATAATGAGAGCAGATGTCATATCCAATTGACAGACTTGCAAATCACTCTAACAGCGAACCCTGTGCTTAATAGTGAAGGTAGAAGGTTAGGTACGGTGATTGAATGGAAAGATAGGACGATAGAATTAGCCACTGAGAAAGAAGTACAAAAAGTAGTTGATAATGCATTGAAAGGTGACCTATCAAGCCGTATTGAAATTGCTGCAAAAGACGGTTTTTTTGCTAATTTAGCTAATAGTGTAAATCAGCTAATGGCCGTATCTGAAGGGGTAACTAATGATATTTTATCTGTGTTAGAGGCCATGGCTAAAGGTGATTTAGATCAGAAGATGGAAGCTAATTATCAAGGGGTTTATCAGCAGTTGAAGTTAAATGTAAACGCTACTTGCGATAAGTTAAAAGAGGTCGTTAGCCAGATACAGGCCTCAGCCAGTTTTGTAAAACTAGGCACGTCAGAAATATCTATGGCGACACAAGATTTAAATAAGCGCACAGAAGAGCAGTCAGCCAGTTTGCAACAAACAGCAACTAGCATGGCTTCTATACATGACAAGATGCAGCAAAATGCAGCGCTGTCACAGCAGGCTAGTGAGTTGGTGAATCAATCACGCTCAACCGCATTAGAAGGTGGAGAGGTGGTCGATCTAACCTTAAAGGCAATGATCGATATTGAAAAGTCGAGCAAGAAAATTGCTGAAGTGATTAGTGTTATCGATTCCATATCTTTTCAAATTAATTTACTGGCTTTAAATGCAGCGGTAGAAGCGGCTAGAGTTGGAGAGCTAGGTCGCGGCTTTGGTGTGGTGGCCAGTGAGGTGAGAAAGCTTGCCAGTATAAGCGCGGAATCTGCAAAAGAGATTTCAGTGTCTATCGCATCAAGTAATGAAAAAGTTAAAGAGGGAATGCGCTTAGCGTATGAGTCTGGGGGCAAACTGACAGAAATAGTGGGTAGTGTGAATCAAACTGCAGAATTTGTTGAAGAAATTGCCGCCTTAAATCTGGAGCAATCAAATAGTGTTGGTGAAATAAATACTGCGGTAAGCTACATTGATGAAATCGCTATCCAAAATGCAGCGATGGTCGAGCAAGCGACCAAAGCGAGCGAGCATTTAGGAGAGCAAGCCCACCAGTTAGAGAAAATGACCAGTTTCTTTTCGCGGGAATCTTTAGATCGTTTATATCAGCAAGGAGATGCTGAGGATACTCAAAAAAATGAGAGGCCAGCTTCGCATTCATCGCATGAGGCTGCTCCATACAAAACCAATAGTTAAAACTTATCTATTAAATGTACGAGTCGATAATAAGCAGGCTTTTATAGAGATCTAAGTGTTCTTTCGATAGACTCTCCTTTTTGAATAACATTCAGGGATCTCTTTATGCTTAATGTAGTGAAGACCACGCGTTTTTATCAATCCACAGTCACCGCTATAAAGTGGGCTATTACAGCTTCATTGTTATCAGCAGCCAGTGTCAATGCTGAACAAGTTGGTAGCGTTGATACTAGTTTTAAGCTACTTGGCGCTAACCATAAAATTGTTATTGAAGCCTTTGATGACCCTAAAGTCAGCGGTGTATCTTGCCATTTATCACGTGCTAAAAAGGGCGGTATTACAGGTAGTTTAGGGCTAGCAGAAGACACTTCTGATGCATCTATTGCATGTCGGCAAGTAGGGCCTATTACTATCAATGAGGAGCTTAAAGATGGCGAAAAAGTTTTCAAAGAGCGAACCTCCATTCTTTTCAAAACAATGCAAGTCGTTCGCATGTTAGATAAAAAGCGTAATGTGCTCATTTACCTTGTTTACTCTGACAAGCTAGTCGATGGTTCACCAAAAAATAGTATTTCAACAGTGCCTATTCGCCCTTGGTAAAAGCCAGCTATACGCGGTTGTGGTTGAATCTAAACAAGAAATTGCAACGTACCTAGCAATAATGAAATTAATCTATTTCCCCGTACTAACGTAATAAAATAGGCTGCTAAACGTGTTAGATAAAGTATCAAGTTGGTTACGACCGCAACAGTTAGTGGATGATCAAAGTGCAATTTGGATTGTCGATTGTTTTCAATATGCGCTAGAGCATTTTGATCGTGAGGAGTTTTTTAATCGCTGCCAATTGATTCAGCCGACAAATACATTTTTTCCGGGGAATGTGAGTAGTGTGCAAGAAAAAGCGCAAAATATTTTTCAGCACTGCATTCGCTATGCAGGCCTTAGCCACTGGCCTTTTAAGCTGAGCCACACAGGGATGTCAATGTCGAGCGCGGTTTTAACACCTGATACGCTTACAATTGAGCGTGACTCAAAAAAAGAACTGAATCAGATTGAGGTTAAAAATGACCATTTTACGATTGGTTATAATAGCCAACAAACGTTAAAGCCTGAGGATTTAGCAGCGAGCTTTGCTCAGCTGTTTGCTCAGTACATGATATTTCACGCTGCTCAATTGCCGCCGCGTGGCCAAACACATCTGATGGAAGCGAGTGAGGTAATTTCAGTATTTATGGGGTTTGGTGTGGTATTAGCCAATTCTGCTTATACATTTAGAGGTGGTTGTGGCAGTTGCTTTAATCCTTCTGCAAATCGCCAAGCGAGCTTGACTGAAAACGAAGTGTTGTTCGCCCTAGCAGTATTTTGCTGTTATAAAGATATTTCTAATAAAGAAGCCACTCAGCATTTAAAAAAGCATCTACGCCGTTCTTTTATTGCTGCCAGAAAACAAGCGCAGCAACTACTATCTGATGGCTAATATAAATAGCGCTCATAAAAAAGCGAACAGACATTGATCCGATCGCTTTTTATGTACTTTTTGCATTTTTCATCGATCCTTTCCAGCATCTTTAAATATTGTTAGTGACTCTGCCGTTTGCATTGAGAGTGATTGATTTATAAAGCAAATCATAATTATTTAAGTATCTTGAGATACTGCCAAAGGTCGCTGTTTTGACTTTCGATTTATGATCAGCAGTCGTTACCCCTGATACAAAAGCATTACCTAGCATGAGCTTAAATGGGCTGCTATGCACTGTTTGAGGTGTGAAGTAGGTTTTATGGTTCTCATACAAGCGCTCTAAGTTGGTCGTCTGATAAATAGCTGAGTTGAGTACCAATAACGTATGTTCAGTACAGTTTTGGTATTTATTGTTCATTGGGTTGGCGATAACAGAATAGTTCGGGTTGTGCACTTGTTGTGCGACGCCGTTGTTAATGGCTTCTATTAAGCGCTGTTGCACTGCGGGCGTCGGGATACTAATGCCAGCACTTAAGCGTTGCGCTCCCCAGAAAAAATCGACAGGGAAATCAGTGACTAAATCACTTTTATTAGGACGCTTGTTACGCTGATACAAATTGTGAATGACATAACCTTTTGCGTTTTCTCCGTTTTTCAGTTTTATCTGAGAGTAGACCGCAATAGCGGTATGTGTGAATTTAATACCTCTAGGTAACCCTTTTGGGTCTTGTCCAATACGGCCAATAATGAAAGCGCGAGCACCTTGGCGAGCAGCATAATGCTCAACTTGCTTAGCAAAGTTAGCTATTTGATCAGCAGAAAAATGTGCCTTTGCATTGCTTTGGCTGCCAGCTATTGCAGGCATTGTGATTGCTGTGGTTAGTGTCAGTGTAGCAGCGATTGATAGCGTCTTTAAAATTGATGGCGTTTTCATGATTACTCCTTGTATTAAAACGTTGTAAGCTGTGTTGTTACTGCATTGCTTTAGCAGGTGAAGGGTCCTGAGTAATTGCAACATCTGTTATTTCAAGCGGTTGGTATGCTTTTACCGAGCGATCAATCTCAGAGGCTGTTGCAGCACTTGCCATACCCACAGAGCCCACAGCAATTAAAGGTACTGCGACAACGCTGGCTGCGGTTTGAACTGAACCGGCTGTTAAATGTGAAGCCGCAAGTGCGCTGTAAGCGCTGCCTTCAGACAAGTTTTCAGAAGCAGAAGATGCAAAGCTCGTAGAAGAAAATAAAGCTGTAGAAATGATTGTTGTCGCAATTAAAGACAGTGTTTTAAAGTTTAGTTTTTTCATTTGAATTCACCTTTTGAATTATTGTGTTGACGAGAAATAGTATTTATCGAAAGTAAGTTCAGATAAACTAATGAAAAAAATGTATCGTTATTAACGACTAAAAGTATAAAAAGACAATACTATGACTCAAGTTCAGCAAATTACCTCCGTTGTCAAAGGGTTGCTCAAGCAGCAACATATTACGTATGCAATGCTGGCAACGGCACTTGATATGAGTGAGGCGAATGTTAAGCGTATGTTTGCCAAACAAGCTTTAAGTTTGCAGCGTTTAGAGCAAATCTGTGATGTATTGAAATTAACCATGAGTGATTTGTTTCTGCATTTAGAGCGCCAAAAAGAGCAAACGACAACTTTGTCAAAAGAGCAAGAACAGCAACTTGTTAAAGATGTAGAGCTTTTACTAGTAGCCGTATGTGTTCGTGATGCATGGACTTTGCAAGAAATAGTTTCGCACTATCAAATAGAAGAGCATCGCTGTATCCAGTTGCTTGCGCGTCTTGATAAATTGAAAATGATTGAGTTATTACCGGGTAATCAATATAGGCTGCTTGTTGCTCAAGATTTTAAGTGGCTGCCAGATGGGCCGCTAGAACGCTACATTACTCATTATGTGCTGAAAGACTTTTTGGCCGCACGCTTTAAAGAAGAGGAGAGTTTTCGTTTTTATATGCCGGGCACCTATTCGGTGACGTCGGTTGACACGTTACGCCGTCGCTTGGAGGATCTTACCAGGGAGGCGGCAAGTTTAAATCAGCAGGATGCAAAATTGCCGGTTAGCCAACGTAAACGAATTGGCCTGCTCGTTGCGATGCGTCCATGGGAGCTAGAGCAGTTTCAAAAGCTGCGTCGATGAATCCTTATTGATTGTTAGAGAGGTTTGATAAACGATGACACAATTACTGGATAGAAATAATTGCGGTTTAATCTTTGTGGATGTGCAAGGTGAACTTGCGCGTAAAGTTCATCAAAGCCAGCAGCTTATGACAAATCTGACATTTTTGATACAAAGCTTAGAAGTGCTTGGCATCCCTATTATTTGGCTAGAGCAATACCCAAAAGGATTAGGTACGACAGTGCCTGAAATAAAAGAGACACTGCAGTCTTATTCTAAAGCCAGCCCTGTATTAGAAAAAATGTACTTTAATGGTATGTCAGAGCCATCGATTAAAGCGGCAGTAAAGGATGCAAACTGCCAGCAATGGCTTGTTGTTGGAATAGAGGCGCATGTGTGTGTTTACCAAACAGTGATGGGCTTAATAAATGCAAACTACAGTGCTTATCTACTGTGTGACGCAATTGCCTCACTCAGAGAGGAGGATATGCAACTAGCCGTTAAGCGTTTAACTCAGGAGGGGGCACATATTAGCAGTGTTGAAATGGCTGTTTTTGAATTATTAGAAGCGGCAAATAACGATGAGTTCAAAGCTGTTTTGTCTTTCATCAAACAACGCCAAGAAGCGTTGCGTCAAAATGCAAAAATTGTTTTATAGTGTGGTTAAATACCGACGATACTAAGGAGGGGTATCGATCATAGTGTTGATTTGAGACAATGCTAACTATTCTTTTCGTTGGGCCAACTTGTTAAAATATAACTATAAAAATAAGAAAGGATAAGTAATAAGTAGGGAGTATTTGAGTTGATAGGCATTAAAAGAATTAATGCTTTATTAATGAGGCGGTATGAATATGAGCAACACGGATAAAGCACCATTAACGAAACAAGACCATCTATTACAGGCCGTTATAAATGCTGTGCCTGCACCAATCTTCTACAAAAACTCCGACGGATGTTATCTGGGGTGTAATAAAGCATTTGAGGAATATGTTGGCTTATCTAAAAAACAGCTTATCGGTAAAACCGTTTTCGAACTATTTGATCTAGATTTGGCACTTATTTATGATGAGGCCGATAGAAAGTTGCTTGATCATAAAGCGCCACAAGTTTATGAGGCTCAAGTACGCTACGCTGATGGAAGTTTGCATGACGTTATTTTCCACAAAGCGGTTTTTAGTGCTGTCCTTGAAAATATAGACGGCATTGTAGGGGTTATTCTCGATGTCACTGAGCGTAAGCAAGCTCAAAAAGAGTTAGAAAAATTAGCTATTACAGATGACTTAACGGGACTCGTGAACCGTTATTTTATCGTAAAAGCGTTAGAAAAAGCTTTGTTGCGTGCTGATCGAAACAATACGCAAGTCGCTTTTTTGATGCTCGATTTGGATAACTTTAAAGCCGTGAATGATACTTATGGACACCCAACGGGCGATGCTCTCATCATTGATGTGGGCAAGCGTATTCTCAGTGCAGTTAGAGGCAACGATATTGTTGCGCGTATTGGTGGGGATGAGTTTGCGATATTGCTCGATGGAGAAAATGTGCATGACATGGCGCAAAAAGTCGCTCAAAAAGTACTGACCCTTTTACACCAAACATTTGTTATTGATGGTAATGATTTGAATATCGGGGTATCTATTGGTATTGCTACTTCAAACTGCGAAAAGTTAACGGCTAGCGATATTATGAAAAGTGCAGATATTGCGATGTATGAAGTGAAAGAGAGAGGAAAAGGTGATTATCAGTTTTATCACTGATTAAAAGTGCTTTGTAAAATATGAGGCAGTGAATACGACTTTCGTTATTTTAGTATTATACAAAGCCGTTAAATTGTCATCCGTAGTCGCCAGTATGCCAATTAATGATCTCTTTCAGCGTTTTATCAACCATTGTTACACTTTTAGCAGGTAGAATACCGATAACTTTTTACACGCCAATTTAATGATCCTTAGCGACTTTTATTGCTTCGAAAGAGTTAAAAATACCAAACGTATTTAATTGGTTGTTGGCTCAATAACACAAACGGAAAAAACCACATATTATGAATTTATCAGACTTTTATTCCCCAGCTTCGCAAACAGAAAGCTTCGTATTTAGCCGTACTCAAGGCAGCCAATTTGCAAAAAAAATAGCGGGAGATTTCAACCCATTGCATGATGTTGATGCCAAGAAATTCTGTGTACCTGGGGATTTACTGTTTACGCTTTCACTTGCCAAACTCGGAGTGAGTGAAAAGATGAAGTTCGATTTTAGCGGAATGGTTAGCGAAGATATTGAGCTTAAATTTGAAGAGCAAAATTCAAATCTTATTAAAGTGGTAGATGATCAAGAAAAGCAATACTTGTCTATTGAGCGCGATGGGCAAAAAAGTACAAATGAGCAATTTGCAAACTTGTTAGCACAGCGCTATGTGGCTTTCTCGGGTTATACTTTTCCGCATATTCTGGTGCCGTTAATGGCTGAGAAAGAAGTGATGATTAACCCTGCTAGACCTATGGTTATCTATCAGAGCATGTCGATTGAAATGCAACGTTTTGATGTGACAGAACTTAGCTTAGAAATGATGGAAAGCACGTTAGAAGTAGAAGGTAAGCGCGGTACTGCACTCTTAAAATTCTGCTTTAAAAGCGCAGATGAAATTGTGGGCTACGGTGAAAAAACAATGATTCTTAGTGGTTTGCGAGCATTTGACCAAGCAGTGATTGATAACTTGGTAAATGATTACGAAACTCGAAAAAACACGGGCTAATTTTTAGGGGGCACTGTTAGGTGGGTGCGAAAGTTTTTGTGAGTTCAGAGGGGATTTTGCGTGAGTAGTAGTATGAAAAATATCGTATTTACCAATAAACAAAGTTTTGAGAAAGGCCCATCTAACAGCATTACAGATGTCTCAGGCATCAGTGTGGGGCATTGCACACTCAGTGATGGAGATATTCAAACGGGTGTAACTGCTATCCTTCCCCATCAAGGAAACCTATTTTTAAATAAGTGCGTTGCAGCTGTTGATGTGATCAATGGCTTTGGAAAATCAGTTGGCTTGATGCAGTTAGAAGAGCTAGGTCAGCTTGAAACACCGATTGTTTTAACCAATACACTTTCAGTCGGTACCGCTAGCGATACATTGATTAAATATATGTTAAAGGATAACCCGCTTATTGGCGCAAATGGCACTGTTAATCCATTAGTGATGGAGTGTAATGATGGTTTTCTTAACGATATCCGAGCACAGAATATTACCGCTGAGCATGTTCAAACAGCCCTTGCTAATACTTCAATTGATTTTCAACAAGGCAGTGTAGGTGCCGGTAGAGGGATGTCTGCATACAAATTAAAAGGGGGGATTGGTAGTGCCTCTAGAGCTCTTTCGTTTGCTGATAAAAGCTATACAATCGGCACTCTTGTCATGAGCAATATGGGGCGACTTGAAGATTTTTGCCTTTATAGTGCTGATCTTAAAGAAACGTTACAAGAGTTGTTAGATCTAGAGAAACAGCAAATATCTGCAGCAGATAAAGGCTCAATTATCATGCTTATCGCTACGGATTTGCCGTTAGATGCAAGGCAACTTAAGCGTGTCGCAAAGCGTGCTGTAATCGGTTTAGCGAAGACCGGCAGCCAGTTAGGTACCGGTAGCGGGGATGTATGTTTGGCGTTTAGTACTGCCAATCAAATTGCCCATCAAGGGGAGGCTATTGAATCTGTTAAGCGCTTTAGTGATGCGCATATCGATACTGTTTTTGATGCCAGTATTGAAGCGATCGAAGAAGCTATTTTGAACAGTATGTGGCATGCACAATCCGTTACAGGTCATCAAAAAAATACTCGTATATCTCTGCAATCACTATTAAACCAAAGTGCTTAAATTTTCACATAGAGTGGGCATGTAAAGCAAAGCGTTCAAGCTGCTGGGCTAATGAGCGGCTAATTTCAGTATTGATCCCCCAGTGTTGCCAGTATAGGGGGATATCTATCGATGATTCTGGGGTAACAAGTACTAACTCTTTACTGTTTAAATAACGTTGCACTTGCTCTTTAGGTGCCATGCCAAAGCCCATTCCTCGTATAATCCATTCGATATACCCCTCGGAAGATGGCACAAAATGATGATACTGCTGATTTGCTTCTATATTAAAAAAGCGTTTTAGGTATTCATGTTGTAGCTGATCTTTGCGGTTAAAAATGACCGTGGGGGCCTTCTTAAGCGTATTACCATTCACACCTTGTTTAAAATACTTCGCAACAAAGCTTGGGCTGGCAATGCAGTGGTATTTAACTTTGCCCAGTGATGTTGTCGTACAGCCTTGGAAAACTTGTTTAACAGAGCTGATACAACCAATCACATCACCACTCCGCAGCAGCTGGTGGGTTTGATCTTGATCGTCAATTTTTAAATCGAGCAGCACTTTGTGTTGCTCGCACCAAGGCGCTAAAGCACTTAATAACCAAGTAGCAAGGGTGTCGGCATTAGTGGCGATTGATATTTTCATCCATTGAGATTGTTTGCGCGGTGCTAAATCTGTCATCAAACTACGTTCAAGTAGTGATAAAGAGTTTGCATATTTAAGTAGCGCTTGGCCTGCTCGAGTAACTTTTATTTGCGGCGAGCGTACCAGTAAACTTTCACCGAGCTGTAACTCTAATGACTTTAGACGCTGAGATACAGCTGACTGTGTTATACACAATTGGTCAGCAGCGCGCTCAAAGCTCTCTTGAGAGACAACTGCCATAAAAGCAGCCAATCCTTTTGTATCAACCATTATTGCCACCATTTATATGCTAAGGAACATGCGATTAAGTCCCAAAATCTTCTCTGTGGATAACTAAGGGGCCAGATCCGCGGAAAAATACGCAGTGAATGGCCAGTCCTTTACAAGTGTTTTGACAAAGGAGGTGGCCCCTTAGATATCCACCCTACGGGGCGTACAGGATATTCCGTGCTCTTCGTTAATGCTTTTCGCCGGGCAACCAGCCCGCCTGTAAGCATTGCCTCAATCACGAAAAACCCTGTGCGCCAGAGGCGTTTGGGACTTCATCGCATGTTCCCTAAACAGATAGTTATGCGAACTATATTAATTATTCTAATGGATATTAAAAATCTTTAATTTTACTTATTTGTGATGATAGCGCATAGTCAGCGCCATTGTGAATAGTGAGGTGCAGGTATGTTATTTTTTCCCTTCTTTAAAGGTTTAGGTATTGGAGCTAGTTTAATTATTGCGATTGGAGCACAAAATGCTTTTGTGCTGAGTAATGCGGTGAAAAAGCAACATGCTTTCGCGATTGGCACAGTGTGTATGGTGATTGATATTGTGCTGATCTACAGCGGGGTTTTAGGGTTGGGTGCAATCATTAAAAAGTATCCTGTGATGATTACCTTCGCGAGCTACTTTGGTGCAGCATTTTTAATAGTGTATGGTTTTTGGGCGTTTAGAAGAGCGCTAAACCCTAGTGCCTTAGCCACTCAGTCAGTGAAGAAAATGTCTTTATTAGTGGCTGTATCAAGTACAGCTGCTTTGAGTTTATTAAATCCACACGTGTATTTAGATACTGTTATTTTACTTGGTAGTATCGGCGGGCAATTACCTGGTAACCAGCCTTTATGGTTTGCTTTTGGTGCAAGTGTGGCATCCGTGTTGTGGTTCAGTGTACTGGTAGTAGGTGGGATTGCACTGGCTCCTTGGTTTAAAAGTGAGAAGAGCTGGCAGTTATTAGATTCCTTTGTAGGAATCACAATGTGGATTATTGCAGGCTTTTTAATTAACTCTGTTATTTAGTTGCTAATCGGCTCAGTGAGCATTATGTCTGGCTGAGAAGTGTTGAGTTAATGCGCCTAAAAAAATCATGGAATAACCCAGTAATTCTAAGCTTTCTTGAATAATATTTTTGATATAGCTGGCATCTGACCGCGAGAGCATTGTTAACCAAATGGTGCTATTGCCGTATAAGCGCGAGAAGATCAAGGTGATCGCTAATCCACACATCATATAGCCGAAAGCTTTGGTTTTTATTGCTAGTGCAAGTGGTGAAAAGATGGGTAGCTTATTTTTAATCACAGTGTACATGCCAAAGCAAAAAGTGATGAAAACAGGGACTTTCCAAGAACCGTGATAAATAAAGTCTAAATAATAATCAGCCTCTCTAATGAATATCATTGCGAGTAAGGTGGTTGCTAAATACAACGGAGCTTTGAGTGTATCGCTAAGCTGGGCTTCTTTGTAGAACATAACAGTACTTGCTAAAACAAGTGACGATTGGCTTATCTCTGTTAGTGATAGTTCAGACATTCGGTTTTGGAAGATAGCCGTATCGATGTAGGCGGCAGCAGGAATGAACAGCATAATGAAAAATAGGAATGAAATATCGAGTAAAGGTATCTTTGAGTCGTAGTGCAAAGCTTTTCTCCTCTAGATCGTTTCTCTTTCAAAATAACATGTTTAGGTTTTGGATAACAAATAAGTAAAATGTTTTTACTATAGATGGTTTTGTGGCAAGGAAAGCTAAAGCAGCGCTATGAATGTATTATTCAATAGTACTGCTTTTAATACTTTTTAGTTTAATATTAGAACGTGTAGCCAACACCAATAAAAGTATTCCACGTTGTACTGCGATCAACAATTGAAGAATCTTTAATATCACTATCTAGCTTTTTAATACTGCTTCCATGGATAACTTTTAATTTATCATTTACAGGGTAAACAAAGTTGTAAGCAAGGTAAGGGTTGATGGCTGTGTCAGCTTTATAAGCGGCGCGTGTTGCAGTCGCTTCATTTGCTTTAACGCCATAGTAATAGTCAGTGAAATCTTCACTTAAGATTTCAAAGCCAGCAGCAGGTTGGAAAAAACCGCCCATTAATGGCATTGATTGTGAATAATTCATATCAAACACATAACCTTTATGCGTTGATGAAACATCAGCGAGTAGGCTTGCCTCGATTGCACCAGGACCGACTTCATATCCTAATTGTAATCCCAGATCGATACTCGCTTTACGTTTTTTCATACCCGAAAACGCATCAGAGTCATCATCATCAAAGCCACTACCGGCAGAGTTTAATAGCGCTGAAACAGATAGTGGAGACTGCTCGTTATCGTACAAGTCAACAGTGACTCCTGATGCTCCTATACTCCAGCCTTCACCTTGGTATTCGATCAGTGGCATAGCGCCGGATTCATCTTTAAACCCTTTGTATTCTGACTTTGAAGTGTATACGCCGGCACCAAGTGTAAATTCTCCCGCTTGTGCTTGTTGAGCTGCGATAACAGCTACAGCACTTAATGATAGCGCAAGTAATGTTTTAAGTTTGCTAAGTTTCATAATGTCTCTCAATAGTAAATTTATGTAATGAGCATATGATGCCTAAAAGGTTGTAGAGACAATATTGTCATTGTGTATCTTTTTGTACCAAGAAATTAAGGGGAATAAAGAGAAAGGAGACAATGTATGTTGATGTGTATTCGGGGGTATTGAGGGAAGAGGGTATAAAGTTTATTAGCGATGCTAAGAAGAAGTGTTTAGCATCGCTAACATTTAGTATTTTATAACAGGTGTTTAAGCAGGTGTACTCAGTGGCAAGTATAAGCAGACAGATGCACCCCCTAATTGGGATTGAGTGATAATTATCTTACCGCCGTGTTGTTGGGCGATGCCTCTAACGATCGACAACCCTAAACCGTGCCCACCTGAGTTACGTGTGCGGGCATCATCTAGGCGCTCGAAAGGCTCTACCACTCTTTGTCTTTCAGATTCAGGAATACCAATGCCGTCATCTTCTACGCAGACAATGGCGTATTCGTCATTTTGTGTATAGCGGATTTGAATTTGCTGCTGAGCATGAATGTCAGCATTGCGTACTAGGTTACTCAAAGCACGCATTAGTAAACGGGAGTCAAAAGCGAGTGAGATTTTATCACCCAGCTCAATGGAAAGTGCTTTTTTGCAGCTGCGTTGTAAGATAGGACGATGCTCATTTAGCCAGGCACTCAGCTCTTGAGTATGTAAAACAAAGCTCTCTTCATTTAGCTCCATACGTGCATATCTAAGCATTTCATCAACTAGCTGATCAAGTTCGGTAAGGTCTTCCTCAATCCCTAATATGTAGTGTTGATGCTCTTCTTGAGAGATACCGTATTCGAGCAACTCACTTTGACAGCGCAGTCTAAAAATAGGTGTTCGTAACTCATGGGCAACAGCGTTAGTTAGGCGTTGATGGCTACCGATGAGCTGCTCGATGCGCTCAGCCATTTTATTGAAAGCTGCATTTAAACCGCCAACTTTGCATTTGTAATTTTCAGGTACACGGGTGCTAAATTCACCGTTTGATATCTTAATTGCGGATAGCTCTAATACTTTGAGCTTGCGGTGAAAAAAGTACACCCAAAGCGCTAATATAATCGCAATGGTGAAGAAGAAACCGAGCATATAAATATTGCCCAAAGTACGCTCAGCTTGCCAGCGCCGAGAACTTTGGTCGGGTTCTACACTAAATATTTGATCGTTGAACATGCGAAAATATACTTTGAATCCGCGTCCAAACTTTGTTTCAACAATTGAATTAGTGCCATCAAAGGGTTCGAGGTTGAGCTCTCCTGGGTCTTTAACTTGGCGCAAAACCAAGTCTTCAGCACTCAATGCTTTGTACATTGACTCGAGCATGATTTCTTCGTTGCCAAGCTCCTCTATCTTGGAGAATAAAACAGAATAAGCTTCAACCGATTTTGAAATGTTTTCAACTTCTACATTATAAAAGTTCTTACTGGTAATGTAGTCGATGGCAAAGAAAATGCTAAAAACTGCACCAATGATTGTAATGTAAAGGGTGAAAAATAAACGTGCCATAAAAAATACTCAATTGCTTACCCACAGGGAAGAGCTCGGGATTGATTCGCTGTTTTAACACTTTGACACATTAGTGGAGTAATAACAGTCCGATAATGTATCTGTTTGTAAGAGCGTGATTGATTATTTCGTTACCATTCGCTTGAAACGAGCAAATAGCCTTTTCCTCTTAAAGTAATAATACGCTTAGGTAGTGCGGGATCATCTTGCAGCTTTTTGCGCAGCAATACGATTTTGTTATCAATGGTTCTATCAATGCCGTCATAGTCGATGCCGCGCGTCAATTTAACTAAGTGCTCACGTGACAGCACTTGGTCAGCATGTGAGACTAAAATGAGTAAAAGGTCAAATTCACTAGGAGTGAGATTAATGAGTTCGCCATCTAATAGGCAACGCTGTGTGAGTTTGTTGAGTTGCAAGCTACCTAGCTGCAAGACATTATCATCTTCATTTGCTTCTAAGTGATCGCTTTCATCTTTTGGGCTGGGCTCTGAAGCGAGCTCTTTGCGTCGTAATAACATGCGAATCCGCGCTAATAAAACTCTCGGCTGCAGCGGCTTACACACAAAATCATCGGCACCCATCTCAAGGGCTGCAACTTGATCCATATCATCGTCACTAGCGGTTAAGATTAAAATCTTGCCTTTAAAATCAGCACGTATCTCACGACAAACACTCAAACCATCCATTTCGGGTAACATTAAATCCAAAATAAGTAGATCAGGGTTATGGCTATCGATTAAACGTTTTGTGTCAGTACCCTTGTGTCCAACCTCAACGCAAAAGCCATTACGGGTTAGATATAAGCTCAGTAATTTAGTGAGTTTTTCATCATCTTCAATTAATAAAATGGATTCTGACATGCTTTTTTTACCTGCGCTATTTGTACGTAAGTGCGAGTTTTATCGCTAACTTATTGAGTGAGTGCATCAATTTAAGTGGCAAGTGTAAAGGTATTAGATGTTCTGCTCTAGTATTGCCCGCAAATAAATTGTCAATTATAAGGGGTGTTAGAGAGTGTGATAGCGGTGAAACTGTCATGTTGAATATCCTCTCAATGGCCGCTTTAGTATAGAGATTAAGCCTCGCAACCATTGAGAGCGTTTATTTAATCAATCAGTTTAGTGATTAGCTGATCTGCTTTTAAAATAGCTATAGATACTATCGATTACAAAAAACAGCACTATGGCTACTCCGGTTACTGGGAATACCACTGATAGAGTTACTAAGGTAAATATACCCAGTTTCCATGCTTTCGGGCTAACTACTTTTGCAGGTGCTGCCAGTGCATAGCCTTTTGCTGGTCTGCGTTTGAACCAAATGATAATACCTGTGATACAGATAATGATCATAATGATACATAGCAAAGTATTGGCCCATAAATTGAGACTGCCAATGCCGCCTTGGTGTAGTGCAATTCCTGCAGCCATGAATTTTGCCATGGGTGAATACTCATCCCAGCCAATATCAGCGAGAATTTTGCCGCTGTATTGATCGATGTGAACAGTACGATCCAAACGTGGGTCGGTAATATCACCTGACATTGTATTAGCAGTTAGGCTGTATACCGCTTTTTCACTCAAGGGTATGCGCAGCTGATAATTTTGCATGTTTAAGCTTTTGGCTTGGGCGACTATTTGGTCGATACTGACTTTTTTGAAAGCAGTCGACTTAGCCACCTGAGTATCAGATACAGGTAGTTTCGTTTGCTCTAAATTCCAAGGCATTTCCTCCATTACGCCTTGATTGAGAGAGCTGTGAGGTAGTTTAGATAAAGGCACATTGCTCGATTTCTGCATTGGAAAGCTGCTCCAAGGCTGCACTATTTTACTACCCCAAACACCTGCCCAAGCCAAACCACTGATAATGAAAAAAAGCATAACAATGGCTGTATATAACCCTAGAGCACTGTGAAGTTCTCGATAGTAGGCACGTTTACCTCTGCCTTTTATCGGCCAAAAGACGGCGCGCTTACTACTGTTATTACTTGGCCACCACATATATAAACCGCTGAGAATAAGCAGCAGCATTAATCCTGCTGCCGCTTCAATTAAGCGATCGCCAGTATCACCAATTAATAAGCTTCCATGAATGTCATTGGCCCAGGCATAAAAGCTACTATTGCGATCAAGTTTATCGAGTATCTCACCGCTGTAGGGGTTTAACGCGATATGCAAGGTTGTCGAGCCATCTTTGATGATCACAAAAGCAGGCAGCAATTGCGCCTTTGCAGGCATGTACTTCTTGATATGAGCTTCAGGATACCTCTGTTGTACATTGGCTATTAGTGTTGATACGGCGAGTACATCGTCTTGTTCAGACGGTTGGATGACTGCTAGATTGTATCTGGCAGATTGTATTTGTTTATCAAAGAGCATCACAGTGCCCGTTATTGATAGCATCAGTAAAAAAGGGATGACAAATAGCCCTGCGTAAAAGTGCCATCGCCAAGCCATTTGATAAAAGGCGCGAGATACTGGCTGAACAAGGTTCTTGTTTGTTAATTGATTCAAAATTAAATTTCCATTGAAAATGCAGTGCTCAATATAATGCCCGTCATCTTTAATATGAGGGTATTAATACCGCTGTGCTAAATATAGAGCACTTACAGTATAGAGTTGATAGAGATCCATAGCGGGGCTTGGAGATTTATTATCCACGCAAAAATACCCCGCATCCTCTATCGCGAAACGAGTGGCTATGTACGCCATTATCCAAAAAACTCTAAGTCTTCAAAGCGCTTAAATAAGTGCTCAAACTAAGGAAACAGTGAATAAGTCCCTAGATGTTCCCTGTGGATAACTAAGAGGCCAGTACCCAAAGGGCATGCTAATCCGCGAAAGAAGGCGCAGTGAATGGCGAGTCCTTTACAAGCTTTCTGACAAAGCAAACCCAGATGAAACAAGGTTTCATCTCTGATGGCCTCTTAGCTTTCTTTGAATAAGTAAGACCCTACGGGGCATGCAGGATATTCCGTGCTCATCGTTAATGCATTTCGCCGGGCAACCAGCCCGCCTGTATGCATTGCCTTAATCACGAAAAATCCTGCATGCCAGTACCCGGGGGCATAAAGGGCGTCTAGGACTTGTTCACTGTTTCCCTAAGCTCGTAAAGTAAGGCTTGTAAAATAAGACACACGAAATTTTGTGTGTATGTCCACAAGCAAAGATCTTAATGTTTAAAAGATAATTAAAAAGAGAGTTGTTTATACGTTTAAAGGAGGGGCTCTAGTGCGGTGCTGGTTAAAGATACTCGATGGAACAATGACACTGTTATAACTAACACTTACCTGTTGCGGTAAAGCATAGGTTAAATGGTCACTGTTGAAATGATGAGCAATCGATTGCCCGCTACACGGACAGTCAACACTCGTATGGCTAGCGGAGTTGCCGAGTTGGACAACTTTTACCCCTAACTGTGTACACAGTGTGACTCTTTGGTCTGCAGATATACTGTTTTGAGCTTGGTTTAATATCGGAATATAAAACAAGAATACCCAACACAGCAAACTGACACACTGCATTACAGGATTGTTTTTTATTGAGAAATTCACAGTATTTACACGGTTAATTAGGACGTTGGCAACCTTATCATAAACCGAGTGAGATGGAGAAAATAAAAACTGCTTTGTAAGGCTGTCATACTGATAATTGACTTAACGCAATTTTGCCTGAATTGGCAGATGACAAAATGAGTGACTTATAAAGCGTATAGGGCTCTTTATCGTTAACTATTATTAGTGCGCCACAATAAGCCTGCAATAGAGCTATAACCAACACTTTTCTCTAAAACTTTTCCCTTATTATCAACAACGTAATAACTTGGAAAAGCGTTAACTTTATAATCAATTGCAACTCGGCTATTACCCATTAGAACAGGTACATCTACGCCTAAGCCATCAATGAAGTCTTTCACTTCAGAGCGATTAGTGTATTCCAGTGCAACAACGACTGTATTGATATCAGAGGAAACCGTTGAAAGGTTGCCCATGCTGAGTTTACAAATACTACACCAAGGCGCAAAGAAGTAGATCAGCGTGGTTTTTTGACTATCCAGTATTGAGTGTGAATCGCCCAGTAAACTCGGTAAATTGTAGTCGACTACTTGTGTATCATTTTGCAGCATATCCCGTTGCATCCACCAAGTGAGGCCGCTAAAAATAACAATGGCGAGGGCGATATCTTTCCAGTGACGTAAAGGGTAAGACCCGAGCTTCAAGAATGCTTTTTTCATTATTACTCTTATTAAATGACAGAAATAGAAGGTGGATTAACGCAAAATTTGACTACGACATTTTGCATTAGTTTAAGCCAGTTTATCTATTTTGCTTGGTTTTTTTGAGATTATTTAAATTATTTTGAATTAAGCAGTGAAGTTTAGGGGGGCTGGGGATTGAGAGTATGCACTTAGGTAGCGTCTCAAGCGGTTGTATGCACTATAGGGGCTAGGTATAATCGCTTTTTTCTTTTAGAGTTAGCATTGATGATTTACTTTGCCATAGCCACAGGCTGCTTATTAATTGTTGTATTGAGTTTATATATCTATCGAACGTTAAATACTCAAAAACAACGCCAACAAGCTCAGCAAGAAATTCTTGATCAACACCTCAAAGAACATCAAGAGCAGCAAGAGTATGTAAGCAGTAGCATTAATATAATTGTTAAGGCGTTGGCAACAGGCCAAATTGAAGTAGTTGAAGCGAGCATACGTTTAAAGGTTTTAGTTGATCAATTAAGACCAAATTTAGAAGAAAATAATTTTCCGGTGATGGAAAGCGTGTTTGAAGCGACGAAGCATATACCCAAACTCAAAGCTTGGAAAGCGCTAACAAAACAAGAGCGTAAAACCTATACAAAGCTGATCAACGAGCTAGAAGTAAAACATGCAGATACTGTTAAAGCAGAAGTAGTGCAGCTCGGTGAATTAATGGCGCAGCGCACGTGATTGAATTTGTCGTTGTTTTTATCGTTACAGCGATAGTGCTTTGCGGTTTAGCCGTGGCACTCTATTTTGGTAGGCCGCCGATTTACCAAATATCTCGTGAAGATGCCCTTTCGTTAATGAAGGATTTAGTTAAAGGTCAACTAACGGAAATTAAATGGCTGGTGTATATCGGGCATGCCATTACGATGGATCCTGAATTAAATGAAATTAGATTGCTCTGCAATGAAATAGAACTAGCAGCAGAGCAAGGCAAGCAAATAACTTTTGTGACAGGCCCTCAACGTTACGATAAAGTAGGAATTGAGCAGTTAGAGATTGTAATAACGAGATTGGAAAAACTGATTACAGATACGCCTATTAGTAAAGAATTCTAGCTTAATCGATAAATAGTGACTTTTAGCAGGTCACTATTTATGTTTTTAATAAGCAGATTATATTTCATCATTTTCAAGTTCCGCATCAAGAGGGTTGTTCATCACAATCCTTTTTAAGCGTGATAGGCAAACCCAAGTTTCACGTACATCGCCAGATTTAACAGCAGTTTGCAGAGCTAATGTACTTAACTCAACCTCCGGCAATTCATAAAGGCCTGCTAAGCCAACTAGTTGGTGGGCAGCGCTGCGCATTTCATCGTTATCATTTTTAGCAAAACTATCATCGAGTAGCGTGAGTAAACGCTCTAGCTCAACTTTTAAAATGCTTTGATCTAAATCGTAATCAGCTATATTTGTACCGCTGGCAGCTGCTTTGTGCATGTCATTGGCAGTGCCTTGATCTGTATCACAAGAAGGCTTAGGTGCTGTATCATTTTTTGCTGCTGAACTTTGCTGCCGGGCAGCTTTCACCTTTTTATTCTTGGTGAGTTCTTTTATACGTTGAATTAATTCCACATCGTTGATCGGCTTTAGCACAATTGCATTACTGCCAGCAGCAGTAATTTTTTGATGGTCTTTTTCAATGATATTCGCAGTCAGGGAAATAATAGGTAAGTCACTGTTTTCGCGAATGATACGTGTCGCCTCGAAGCCGTCCATAATTGGCATGTGGATATCAATAATTGCAATGTCAGGTTGATGCTGATCGATTAATCCTAAGGCTTCTTTACCGTTAGAAGCTATATGAGCTGTGATATTGTGCTTTTCGAGTATCTTGCCGATCAGTATCTGGTTAAAGAAATTGTCCTCGGCGATAACCGCACAAATATCTTTAGGGAATGTGTGCGTGTGATTAGTCAGTGTTTGTGTGGTGGTTGACTGATCATCACTTGGGATAATAGATTCAGGGCGAATGGGTTTGTTGATGACGGACACTTGCTTTGGAAGAGCCGGTAGCGGGTGTCCGTTTGGTAAGGCGAGCGTCACTATAGTGTGGAAATCGCTAATTTGTTCAGCCACTTTTTGAATCAATTGGTTTTTATAATCCGTAGCACTGACACCAATAATCAAATGCTTATAACTAGGCATTAACTTGATGAATTCATCGACATTAGAGAGTGAGCGATAGCGGTATTTCTTACGCTCTAATAACAGGCAGAACGAGCGGCGTGTGTGCTGGTTTTCATCGTATACCAATACCGGCTGAGTATCAGAGATAGGATTGGGCTTACCGGTATCGAGCTCTGTGTTACTCAGGGCAGGGATCTGTAGTGTCATGTTAGTACCACGACCTTGCTTTGAGTATATCTCGAGTTTCCCGCCCCATCAGTTTAGTTAACGCTTTTGCAATTACCAAACCTAGCCCAGAGCCACCAAAGCGGCGCGTGATAGAAGTATCTGCTTGCACAAACGCTTTAAACAATTTGTTGAGCTGTTGCTCTGAGATGCCAATTCCGGTATCGGTTACACTGATAATAATGAGTGATTGGTGGCTGCTGATGTGCTGAATATCAAGACTAATAGCAACAGAGCCCTTATCGGTAAATTTGATAGCGTTAGAAACAAGGTTAGAGAAAACTTGCTTAAAGCGCGTCGGATCGCCTTTGATTTCATAAGAGCGTCCGTTGCTGCTCACGAGTGATAACTCTAGCCCCTTAGAGTGAGCCATTGGTGCTTGCATCTCAAGAATATCAAGCATGGCTGTTTCAAGGTTGTAATCTATACGCTCTAAAGTGATAGCATTTTTCTGAAGCTTTGAGTAATCCAAAATATCATCGACAATCGATAGCAATAATTGTGATGTATGGTTGATGATACGAATAGGCTCTACTTGTTCTTCAGTAATATTAGTTTCTTGCAATATTTTTGAAAAGCCCAAAACTGATGTTAATGGTGTGCGTAACTCATGGCTCATACGCGCAAGAAACTGATCTTTTGCTTGGTTAGCTTCAATGGCTTTTTCGCGGGTCGATTCAAGTGTTTCGTTTTGTTGCTCCAGGTGATGCATTGCTGATTGTAAGCGGCGAGTTGCACTGTCTACGCGGGTTTCCATATCGGTGTTAGAAACTTTAATTCGCAAGGCCATGCGGTTTATCCCGCTGGCCAGCGCATGTAATTTCCCAGCATGTGATTCACGTGCACGGGCATCAAAATTACCTTTTTGAAAAGCCTCAACAACCGATGTGATTTCTGAAATAGGGATCATTATTTGTTTGGTTAATCGTTTAGCAAACCAAAAGGCAAACATTAATATGGCGGCGATTATGGCGATAACACTGAGAATGATATTTTGATTGCGAAGCTTAGCAGGCTCTTCTGACAGTAACACAACGACCCAACCGACTATTTCTGTTGAATTCAACGTTTGGCTGGGTGGGGCATAAAGGGAAGTCAGTGGGGTGCTGGTGGAGATAGGTTGAACAAAATACCAATGTTGCTCGCTGTTATAAACAGAAGGTGCAGTTAGCTGTAGGTTAAGTGGGAAATCAGCATTGCGGTTAAGCACTTGATAGCGGCTATTGAGGAAGATAATGTCTTCTACGTCATCAAGTTCTAGTGGCGCTTCACTCAGGGCAGATAAGCGTTCAAATTTTTCATCTAAAAAGGCGTTTTTAGCCTCAGCTGAGAGAATTTTGGCGATGGTGTTGCCCTGTATCATCAGCATCTTTTTACTGTCTGATGTTTGTGTCCAAATAAAATAGATAGTCAATACAATTGAAAGCATCACCAGAGGAACGAGGGTGACCACCATTATTTGGCGATTTAAGCCGGAACTTGAATTATCCAGTATATTCAACAGCACTTCCTCAGATCGAGCGTTAATGGCTTTGTTTCAAAGCGCTCTTCAATCATATCAATGTTAAAAAATTATTATCATATAGATAATAGTAAATGCTAATAGATAAACCAATAATATAGAAGGGAGTTTTTCAATTGTGGGAAAGATAATGGGGTAGAAAACGAGGTGGAGAGTAAGATGAAACTGGTATCACAAGCGATTAGAACTGCTAAAATTTTTACTTAATAGCTATTTTTAAAGAGTGTTATTTGAAACGGTAGGTACAGGTTAGCGCTAAATGAGTACATTGCGTAATATCACTGAAATGAAAAAGGAAGGGAAAGCGGTAGATCAATATCATTAGATAGCGAATATAAAGCATTTATCACTATCTAATGTTGTGAAACTGCAATCACTGTCGCAGCCTAAAGCATACCAACAGCAAGTTTCGCAGTGTCTGATAAATCGCTGCCGTCAGTTTTTAAATATTCGATGATATCTTCTTTCATCGAGCGAGCCCAAAATTTCTTCATATGCACACTCGTTGCAGCTGCTGCTTTTTCAGGGCCGCCGTGTTGATTGTTTTCAACAATCTGGTTAACCATGTGAATGAGTTGTTCCTTCGAGTTTCTCATAAGCTTGATTTCTCTATGTCTGTGTTTTTATAAAGGCGCATTGTTATCCTTGTATGCAGGAGCGCATTTATATTAGCTTTGCGAGCTATGGTATATGTTGTGTTTACCGTTACGCGCAAAACCGATTAAATTTATATTGAGTTGCTTCGCCTGCTCTATTGCCAGTGATGTTGGGGCGGATACAGCCACTAAATTAGCACATTGTAAGAAGCTGGCTTTATGCACCATTTCATAACTTGCTCTACTTGAAATAAGTGCAAACCCTTGTGTCTCATCAATTTCTTGTGCTCTCATTGCGCCAATGAGTTTATCAAAAGCATTGTGCCTTCCCACATCTTCTCGCAATAAAACCTTGTTACCTTGCCAATCACACCAAGCAGCGGCATGACAGGCACCCGTAAAGTGCTGAATACGCTGCCATGAGTTTATGGCGTCCACCGCAGCATGAATCGCTACAGGATCCGGTAGTGCAGCGGGTGTTACTGATTTACCACTACGCAATGCAGCATTGAGCGATTCAACACCGCATAAACCGCAGCCTGTATTGCCGACCAAACTGCGACGATAGCTCTTCAGAGCTTGCATTTTCTCGCTGCTGATTTGGAGATCAATTTGAAAGCCGTTGTGCTCTTGTGTGATCTGCAAGTCATAAATTTGCGAGGACGAATCAACAATACCTTCTGTTAGGCTAAAACCCAGTGCGAAATCTTCCAAATCGCACGGGGTAGCCATCATCACTGCTTGGCTGATACCGTTATAGACGAAGGCAACAGGTACTTCTTCAACAACAAAGTCTTCGAAAGACTGAAACTGTTGTCTGCGCCATTGCACGGTATCTTTTTGAGTATACCCTGTGCGCGATTGCTCACAGGGGGCGTTTTCAGTCATTAAACAATCCAATTATTGAGCTGTTTCAGCGGGTGCTTTTTCAGCGCGTAAAAATTGTAATTGCTTTTTATCCATCGCCTGGAACTCTTTTTGCCACTCAGACGGTTGCGTTACTTTCTCAACCTGCACAGCTGTGACTTTGTATTCTGGGCAGTTTGTTGCCCAGTCAGAGTTATCAGTGGTGATTACGTTAGCGCCACTACCAGGGTGGTGGAACGTTGTGTAAACAACTCCCGGTAATTGGCGTGTGCTAACCAATGCTCTAAGTACAGTATTACCTGCACGGCTAGTGATACCTAACCAGTCACCATCGCTGATACCGCGCTCATTAGCATCATACGGGTTAATTTCAAGTACATCTTCTGCGTGCCATACCATGTTATCCGTACGACGGGTTTGAGCACCTACGTTGTACTGTGAAAGGATACGTCCTGTTGTCAGCAGTAGAGGTAAGCGACGTGTACTGCGCTCCAACGTTGGGATGTATTCAGTAATCGCGAAGTTACCCTTACCAATTGGGAAGTCTTCAACGTGCATCGTTGGAGTACCCTCAGGGCTTTCATCGTTACAAGGCCATTGGATGCTGCCAAGCTTTTCAAGCTTGTCGTAGTTCACACCTGTAAAGGTAGGTGTTAGCAATGCAATTTCATCCATAATTTCACTTGGGTGGTTGTAGTGCATTTCATAACCCAGTGCTTTAGATAGACCTAGTGTTACTTCCCAATCTGCAAGACCAGCTAGTGGCGGCATTACTTTACGTACACGGTTGATACGGCGCTCACCGTTAGTGAAAGTACCGTCTTTCTCTAAGAAGGTAGAACCTGGTAGTAAAACGTGTGCAAACTTAGCGGTTTCGTTCAAGAAAATATCTTGTACGATTAAGCAATCTAGTGCGCGCAATGCTTTTTCAACGTGTTGTGTATTTGGATCAGATTGAGCAATATCTTCACCTTGTACATACATGCCTTTGAAGTTGCCATTGATAGCTGCATCAAACATGTTCGGGATACGAAGACCTGGCTCTTCATCGATCTTCACGTTCCAAACGGCTTCAAACTTATCGCGTACATCTTTAACGCCAACGTGTTGGTAACCTGGTAGCTCGTGTGGGAATGAACCCATATCACAAGAACCTTGTACGTTGTTTTGACCACGTAGCGGGTTAACCCCTACGCCTTCTCTACCTAAGTTACCGGTTGCTAACGCTAGGTTTGCAATACCCATAACCATGGTTGAGCCTTGTGAGTGCTCAGTTACCCCTAGACCGTAGAAAATCGCACCGTTACCTGCATCCGCGTAAACTTTAGCCGCTTTTCTGACAAGCTCAGGTTTTACGCCAGTGATCTCTTCACTTGCTTCAGGTGAGTTGCGCTCTTCACAGATAAATGCTTTCCATTGCTCGAACGCTTCTTTATCACAGCGATCGCCGATGAAGGCATCATCTTGTAGGTTTTCAGTCATCACCACATGACCCAGTGCGTTGATCAATGCAACGTTAGTACCTGGGCGCAGCTGAAGATGAATTGCTTCACTTAAGTGCGGTGTTTTTAATAGATCAATATCACGTGGATCTGCAACAATTAAACTTGCACCTTCACGTAATCTACGGCGAATCATTGAACCTACAACTGGGTGAGCATCTGTAGGGTTAGCACCGATAACAACAATGCTGTCTGCTTTGCTAACTGATGGGAAAGTTTGCGTTCCTGCGGATTCACCTAAAGTTGTTTTTAAACCAAAACCAGTAGGGCTGTGACAAACACGTGCACAAGTATCCGTGTTGTTGTTGCCAAAAGCGGTACGAATCAGCTTTTGTACTAAATAAGTTTCTTCGTTGGTGCAGCGTGATGATGTGATACCACCAACACTTTCGCGGCCGTGTTCTGCTTGGATTTTGTGGATTTTCTTCGCCGAGAATTCGAATGCTTCTTCCCAGCTTACTGCGCGCCAAGGCTGATCAATGCTGTCACGAATCATCGGCTCTTTAATACGATCGCCGTGGGTGGCGTAACCGAACGCGAAACGCCCTTTAACACAAGAGTGACCTTCGTTCGCTTCACCGCCTTTGTAAGGCACCATGCGAATGAGCTTATCGCCTTTCATCTGTGCTTCAAATGAACAACCAACACCACAGTATGCACACGTTGTAACGATAGAGTGCTCAGGCTGGCCCTGATCGATAACTGACTTTTCCATCAGTGTGGATGTTGGACATGCTTGTACACAAGCACCGCAAGATACACAGTCAGAATCGACAAAATCTTGTGCAACACCTGCACTGATTTTTGAGTCAAATCCACGACCATCAACAGTCAATGCAAATGTGCCTTGTACCTCTTCACAGGCGCGAACACAGCGTGAGCAAACGATACACTTGCTTGGGTCAAAGCTGAAATAAGGGTTTGAATTGTCTTTTTGAGCATCGAGATGGTTTTCGCCATCAAAGCCGTAACGAACTTCACGCAAGCCAACGGCGCCGGCCATATCTTGTAGTTCGCAGTCACCGTTTGCAGGGCAAGTTAAGCAATCTAATGGGTGATCTGAAATATACAGCTCCATTACATTGCGGCGTAATCTGCCGAGCTTTTCGTTTTGAGTGGTAACTTGCATACCCTCAGCAACAGGCGTAGTACAAGATGCTGGATAGCCGCGACGACCTTCAATTTCTACCGCACATAAGCGGCAAGAACCAAAGGCTTCTAAGTTGTCAGTTGCACACAGTTTAGGGATGTTAATATCGTGCAGCGCTGCAGCACGCATGACAGAAGTACCTTCTGGTACACTCACGCTAACACCGTCGATTTCAATGCTAACCATGGTTTCAGATAAAATAGCAGGTGTGCCTAAATCTTTTGTTGGGTCAAAATACTCTAACATTTTAACGCCCCTCCACTGATGGGTTTTGATCGCTTAGCTGTGTTTGACTACCCAATTGGGCTTGATAAGCTTTCATTGCACTTTGTACAGGGAAAGGTGTCATGCCGCCCATAGCGCACAGTGACATATCTATCATGGTTTCACACAAATCGTCTAACAGCGCTAAATTAGCGTCAACATTTTCACCGCTGCGAATTTTTCCAATTACCTCTGTGCCACGTACCGAACCAATACGACAAGGCGTACATTTACCGCACGATTCTTCAACACAGAATTCCATCGAGAACTGAGCTTGCTCAGCGAGATCGACAGTATCATCAAAGACCACTATACCACCGTGGCCTAATACAGCGCCAATCGCGGCAAACGATTCATATTCTAATGGGGTATCCCATTGATCTTTAGTGAGGTAAGCCCCTAATGGTCCGCCGACTTGAATACTGTGCATGTCACGACCATTAGCAGTGCCTTGTGCAAACTCTTCAAGTAGTGCGCTTAACGTTGTACCAAAAGCAAGTTCAACAAGGCCGCCGCGGTTCACGTTGCCGGCGATTTGGAAGGGGAGAGTACCTTTAGAGCGTCCCATACCATAGCTTGCGTACACTTCACCGCCATCAGCAAGGATGTGAGGCACAGCACCAAAAGAAAGCACGTTGTTAACGATAGTTGGCTGGCCAAACAAACCTTCAATAGCAGGAAGTGGAGGCTTGGCTCTGACTAAACCGCGTTTGCCTTCCAAGCTTTCAAGCAATGATGTTTCTTCACCGCAGATGTATGCGCCAGCACCTAAGCGAACTTCCATATGGAAAGTTTTGCTAGAGCCACAAATTGCATCGCCTAAAAAGTTGCGATCATAAGCGCGGGCAATTGCTTCATTCAAAATGATGTGTGCTTGCGGGTATTCAGAGCGAAGGTAGATGTAACCTTGAGTTGCGCCTACTGCTAAACCCGCAATAGTCATACCTTCAATTAATGCTAATGGATCAGCTTCCATAAGTAGACGGTCAGCAAACGTCCCTGAGTCACCCTCATCGGCATTACATACAATGTACTTTTGTTGCGGTGGGCAGTTCAATACTGTTTGCCATTTGATACCGGTCGGGAAAGCTGCACCACCACGACCACGCAGGCCCGACGCACTGACTTCATCCACGATGCCTTGTGGTTCAAGTTGCAGTGCTTTAGCTAGGCCTTTGAAGCCGTCGTGAGCAATGTAATCATCTAGATCCGTTGGATCGATAACACCCGCTTTGGCAAAGCTTAGACGTTGCTGCTTTTTAAGGTAAGGAATTTCTTCGGTTAAACCGAGGAACAAAGCGTGTTGTTGAGTACTGTGTGCATCAAAGCTTGCGTTGGTGAAATCAGCGGCGAATAAGCTCTCAACATCTTCAGGTTGAACCGGTCCGTATGCAACACGGCCTTTATCAGTTTCAACCTCAACGAGAGGCTCTAACCAAAACATACCTCTTGAGCCATTGCGTACGAGTTTGATTGATTTATCTTGCTGATTTGCAAGTGCGCTAATATCTGATGCAACTTGGTTACCATCTAATGACAGTGTCGTTGTGTCTCTTGGAACATATACAGTAGTTGTCATGGTGGTCACCTATTTAATTTCGAGAGCGCTAGTGCTAAGAGCATTAACAACTTTATCGAACTTGTCATTGCTAACACGACCAATAATGTCATCGCCAACACGAATGTTAGGGCCACATGAACAGTTACCTAAGCAATAAACAGGATCTAAAGTGATATTGCGATCAGCTGTTGTCTGGTGGTAATCGATATCCAAGCTTTCTTTGATATGTGCTTCTAAAGCTCTTGAGCCACGTGCTTGGCAAGCCTCAGCCCTACAAACTTCAACGCGGTGAGCACCCGCTTTTGTCGTATGGAAATGACGGTAAAAGCTGATGACGCCGTGAACTTCAGCTGCCGTTTGCTTCAATGATTTAGCAATCGGCTCTATTGCATTGGCTGGAATATAGCCAAACGCATGTTGTACTTCGTGCAAAATGGGTAGCAAAGCACCCGGCTTATCACTGAGTTGATCAATGATCTGTTGAATTTTTATATTTGAGTGCTCGGATGTAGCATCCATAGATTCACCTAGTCTTGTCATATGAACTAAATTGCATATTTAATTCTATTATTCGTGTAGTTATGGATAGAAAGTACCATTTATGGGGTGTTGGGCAAATATGAAATAATGTGCATATTGTAAATACAGGTCGCATTTAGCATAAATTAGCCGTTTAAGTTTGCATTCATATTACTTAATACCCCTTGGAATCTAAATAACCTTTTGAAATGTAAGATTTTTGTTGTATGTTGGATTGAAAGGCTGTTTTTTGATCGAAACTTGCTTAATTGTTTTCTTGGTCCAAGCTTATATGAGATAAGGAATATCTGTTGATTAATTAAACCCTGTTGCTTCATTCGGGTTTCAAGCTAAGGAACATGCGATTAAGTCCTATAGAGAAGATTTGGGGGCTTGATCGCATGTTCTCTAATTGCCAGCAAAGTGAGTTTTGAATAAATGATCGATGTTTGTATATACCAACGCGAGATGCATGTGAGGCAAAAATGGAAGAACAAGAAAGAGAGTTACAGCTAGCTGAACCTTTAATAATGACGATGTTAATGACACCAGAGATGGCAAACTTTAGCGGTAATGTTCACGGTGGTGCGATATTAAAAATGTTAGACCAAGTGGCTTATGCTTGCGCTACTCATTACAGCCATCACTACGCTGTCACATTGTCTGTCGATCAAGTGACTTTTAATAAGCCGGTAAAAGTCGGTGAGTTAGTGACTTTTTATGCGCAAGTGAATTATGTTGGCCGTTCAACAATGGAAGTGGGTATTAAAGCGGTCGCTGAGGATATTCATTCTCGTCAAACACGTCATACTAATAGCTGCTATTTTACAATGGTTGCGGTAGATAGTGATGGTCGGCCAGTGACTGTTCCTAAATTAATGCTAGATAGCCCAAAAACAAAAGCGCGTTATGTTGCGGCTAAATTGCGCCGCCAATTGCGGATTGAGCACGACTCAACAATGCAAGCAATTGACTTGAAATGGACTGATCAGCTAGATACATTGAGTGAGCAAGAAATAGAAGACGCACTCAATGCGGAAATGGAAAACACGCGCGAATAGTTAGTGCCCATCCAGAAACAGTTGTCTGCTGCGGCTGTCCCACTGGATCGATCTGAACATTACTAGATGTAGTTGTTTGGAATAACCAAACGCCTACATTTAGTCACGCCCATCTCGAACCATTGGATCAACCTCGCCACGACCCCGTTTCAGGACAAACACTAGTTAGTGCGTTTTCTTTGATTTGAGCTCGTAAGTAAATGCGATAACCTCGGCAATGGCGCGATATAGCGCCTCGGGGATTTCATCGCCTATTTCAAGTCGAATAAGAATTTCGAGTAACTCGGGGTTTTCATGAATGTGAACATCATTCTCTTGAGCTAGCTCGATAATTTTGTCGGCAATTTCCCCTTTACCCTTCGCGACAACTGTTGGAACACCGCCTGCCTCCATGTCATATTTTAGGGCGACCGCGGAATCTGTTTTTTTGGTTGAGTGGTCATTCATGTGCGAATATCAATAATACGTTTGCTGATGGGATTGTTGGCACTAGCCGCTTGCGATCCTTGCGTGCAATGTAATGTTTGCACATCAAATCCATGATCGTTTAATTGGCTTCTAAAGCCCGTCATGCGCTGCTCAATTTCATGTACGGTACTCATTTTAGTGCACAAAAAAGTAGTTGAAATTGAGTTGTCTGTCGGATTAAGCGCCACTTCTGCATCAACTTCTCCGCGCTCTTCTAAATCAAAGTGCAGTTTAACACTCCATATTGAGACAAAGTCACCTTCATCGTTTAAGTGTTTACGCTGCTTGATCTCCATTTCTACATTGTCTAGCTTTTCATTGTGTTGCACAGGGATGTCAATTTGAAAGCTACGCTCGTTACTTATATCAGATTTAACATGTTGTTGCTGTACATGCGTCAACTGATTAGTCGTCACTCTTGCTAGCATACGATCTGCGGTGTTTTTCAGCATATCACGTTGTTCAGCGGGTAGTTGATCAGCTAGTTTACTCAATTGCGAGAGGAAACTCTTCATATCACCGGGCTGGCTGCCTTGATTGAGTAGCTTGCCCTCGGTAAACAAGCCGCCTTGTTGGACGTTGCGCTTTATTGTATCACTTGAGTTGTTGGCGCCTGGTTTTACGCCAAACATTTGCATAATACTTAAGGCAACTTTATCAACAGCAGTATTGATAGCGCCAGGTGTATTAGCAAGCTGCGCGCTCTGTGCGACAAGTTGATTAATACCTTCTGCAATAGGTACTTGTTGAGGGAGTGCTTGGCGTAAGCTTTGTTCTACCAGTGTCGCTTGTTTTGGCGTTAAATTGCTTAACGACTGAATAGGCTGTGCGGTAGGCGGGCTCGCTTGTTGCCATTGAATATTTGCTTGTACACCCTGTACCCGAGTTATCTGTACATTTTTAAGCTCGGGTAAGTTTGCCGGGGCTTGCAGTGACACTTCTCGCCCAGCAACAGCGATCTTAAGTATGGCTGTTGGATTAGCTAGCACGTTTAACTGTGCATTTTGAGGTGCTGGGCTCTGGGCTATAGGTTGTTGAGGTGCTGATTGTGTAGCCGCTGACGTCAATGTGGGTGTTGGGGCTTGTGTCTGAGCAGCTGATTGACCTATTAGTTGCCCTGTAGAGGTTCCTGTCGATAGACTTGCAGCACTATTTTGCTGAGGAGCATTAGCAGTAGCCGGTGTGCTCGTGTTTACTGTTGTCTGTTGCGCTGGAGTCGTTGTGTTTGCAAGTGAATTAGGAGGTACAGTCACACTTGGTATTGGCGAATTTGTCGTAGGTATAGATGTTGCTACAGGGGGTACAATAGAAGTTGCTCCTTGTGGTGAGGTAGCAGCAGGTGTTGACGGTGCAGATGTTGCAGGAGCAGGACTGGAAGCGGCTGCATTAGATGGCAATAAGTTAGAGGGTGCTGGGTTTGAAGGTGCTAGGTTAGAAGATGCCTGGTTAGCTGTCGAGTTAGTAGCAGAAGTAAGCGGTGCAGGATTCGGCAGAGCAGTATTTGGCAGAGGTGCCGTTTGTGCAGGCGTTTGCGCTGCAGGGCTCGCAGGAACCATCATGCGAATGCTATAAGTATCCGTTGTAACTTGTTTGGGTGCGAATGAAGCGGCTTGCGAGGGTGCTTGTGGTTGTGCAGAGGCGCTTGGTGTAGGCTGGCTTGCAACTTGAGCCGTACCAGTGCTTGCTAATGGTGATGCAGGTGTTACTTGGGGAGCTGATTGCAACGCAGTGGCTTGATTGGGTTGCACTGACACGGCTGTCTGTAAGTTTTGTGGGTTAACAGTTTGTGATGAAGTTGGACTAGTTGCTGTATTAGTGGCCGCATTGTTAGCTGCTGTGTTTTGTACTGCTGAATTAGGTTGCGTATTGGCGATTACTCGGTTGTTTGACAAGGCTCGCGCTGGGTTTTGAGCTTGGAGGGTCGTTGTATTTTGAAGACTTGCCTGAGCATTGGCTTGATTCAACGGTTGAGTGTTTGAAGTAGCAGGTCTACTTGGGCTTAGGATATTGCTTGGATTTAAAAGTGCTGTTTGTTTGCTGGTGTTTGCCAGCGCACTTTGATCAATGACTCTAGCAAGTAGCGTTTGTCCTTTAGGTAATGATTTTTCGATAACCGCTAGTGATTCACCGCTTGCGTTAATAATAACAGGCGCCTTCAAAATAACGCTTTGATTGCTGGCTGAACTAGTATTAGGTGCAGGGGTAGAAAGGTTGTTGATTAATGATCTAGCGGCATTTTGGAGTTTACTGTCGCTCGTGCTTAAGTGTGCTTGGCTAGGTTTAGCAGATGTTTGATCACTATTTACAGATAGCTGTATTTGTCCGCTTTGGCTGCGCGTGATAGAAACAGAGCTTCCAGGTTCCGGAGGCTTTCCCGTAAATTTAGCTGAAATTTGCAGTAGCGTGTTGTTGATCTCTAATTTTACTTTGTGGCTATTTGCCTGAGCTTGATCAGGTGTTACTTGGGTAACTTTAGCGGTCACAGTTTTATCTGCAGGAAGAGCTGCTTCTACCGACTTGGCAGGTGAAGTGGATTTAGAGTCCAAGGCTTTAGCTTGAGCAATTGCCGGAGCGTCCATAGGTTGTGTCTCTTGATAAAAATACAATGTGACTGATAAAGCTATTACAGTCGGATGCTTATGTATACGACATTGGGTATAGCATGTTGCACTTGCTAATATTGCACTGCTGAATTCTGCTTTGTTTATTTCTGCATGGTTTCATCATGAATAGTAGTAAAAAACTGATCTACAGCAATGTGTACCTATTTGAGATGCGTTTATAATACTGCCATTCACATAAGGTGTATATAAAACGTCGAGTTGATCAGCGTGCCACCATTTAAGTGATATCGGCAATGATAGTGAAATGTTAAGAGATTAATCATTAAGCCTAATATAAGTGCTGAATGTTAGTTGTTCGATATTTCGCTGAAAACTGGGCAAAACATCGCAGGGGCGTTAGAGAAAAACAGTTTTGTTTGTTTCTTGCACAAAAGCTTTGAGAGAAGCTGAATATTGTCGAGCTAGTTGTATGAATAATTGCTGAAAAAACAATATATATGCTGATATAATGGCGCGCTTTTTGAAGTAGACTTTTTATTAAATAAGTAAGGGGCGCACTGTGGCAGCTTTGCTGTTAAATATTACTGATCTATATTGTGAAAGAGACGATAGAGTTTTGTTTGAAGATCTATCATTTACGCTTAATAGCGGGCAAATTTTACAATTAGTGGGAAAAAATGGCAGTGGCAAAACATCGTTGTTACGCATTCTTTGTGGTTTGTATCACGCTTATGAAGGGTCGGTTAAATTTCTAGGCCATGAAATTGACGAAGATAGAGATAGTTTTCATCGATCACTGACTTATATCGGTCATCATGTCAGTGTGAAAGCAGGGCTAACCACGCAAGAAAATTTGCGCTGGTACGCCAAAATACACCCTCAGTTGGATGTGCAGAGAATTGAGTCAGCATTGGCAAGTGTTGGTTTGGCAGGCTATGAAGATGTGGTTTGTCAGAACCTATCAGCAGGGCAAAAGCGCAGGGTCAATCTAGCTCGATTGTTTATGTTGCCAAGTACAGCATTTGCGAATTCACTGTGGATTCTCGATGAGCCTTTTACTGCTATTGATGTGCAAGGTGTCGCAGAATTAGAGAACAAAATTTTAGAATACAGCCGCGCTGGCGGGGCGGTTATTTTGACTACACACCAAGCTTTACAGATTAGTGAAAATGTATCGCAGTTAAATTTAGATAACTGGGGAACTTAAAGGCATTTCTTTGGGCTAATAGTTGCGATGTAGCCTTTGAATGACAATATTGATGATGATAGCAGATTTATGATGAAAGTATTTTGGGCAGAGCTAAGCCGAGATTTGCTGCTCGCCTATCGGCGCAAAGGTGATTTACTGAACCCGCTACTGTTCTTTGTGATGGTGCTTGCTCTGTTCCCACTTGGCGTTAGCCCAGCACCTGATTTTCTAAGTCAGCTTGCTCCTGGTGTGTTGTGGGTAGCAGCATTGCTGGCTGCGTTACTATCGCTAGATAATTTATTTAAATCAGATTTTGAAGACGGCACTCTAGAGCAATTGTTGTTAAGTTCTGAATCAACGTACCCAATTGCTCTAGCAAAAGCACTTGTACATTGGCTTACCACTGGATTGCCGCTCGCTTTATTAGCGCCTTTGCTGGCTGTTATGTTGTTTTTGCCTTCTCACGCTATTCCAACACTGGTGGTTTCGTTATTAATAGGAACTCCCACGTTGAGCTTAATAGGAGCAATAGCTTCTGCACTAACAGTAGGGTTGAAAAAGGGTGGCGTATTGATTTCGTTATTGGTTATTCCTCTTTATATACCCGTTTTAATCTTTGGAGCGAGTGCCGTACAAAATGCAACGCAACACTTACCCGTGCAAGCCTATTTAGCGATATTAGGGTCGATGTTGGCGCTGAGTATAGTGTTAGCACCTTTTGCGATTGCCGCTTCTTTAAGAGTTTCAGTGAGTAGTTAACATGGTAAAAAAACAGTTCATGCCTAAATGGTTTTATCAATTAGCTTCGCCAAAGTGGTGCTACCAAATATCGGGGACATTGCTGCCGTATTTTTTAATAACAGCGCTGGTGCTGTTAACTGCTGGTTTAGTGTGGGGGTTTGCGTTTGCTCCTCAAGATTACCAACAAGGTAATAGCTTTCGCATCATTTATATTCATGTGCCAAGTGCAATTTTAGCGCAGTCAATTTATTTGACGATGGCGATAGCAGGTGGCATCGGTATTATTTGGAAAATGAAAGTCGCTGACATGGTTGCATATGCTTGCGCACCTATTGGTGCATCAATGGCCTTCATCGCGCTGCTGACAGGAGCTATATGGGGAAAGCCTACTTGGGGCTCATGGTGGGTGTGGGATGCGCGATTGACCTCAATGTTAATTTTGCTGTTTCTGTACTTTGGAGTAATGGCACTCTATTCTGCTATGGAAAAGCCGGAAACAGCAGCGCGCTCTGTCGCAATTTTAGCACTGGTAGGTTTGGTGAATATTCCAATTATTAAATACTCGGTAGATTGGTGGAATACCTTGCACCAGCCTGCAACTTTTACGCTGACTGAAAAACCGGCTATGCCCGTTGAAATGTGGTTGCCTCTGCTTGTGATGGTTATTGGTTTTTACTGCTTTTTTGCCAGTGCACTGATGCTTAGGTTACGCAATGAAATTCTCAATCGCGAAAAACGTGCTGGCTGGGTCAAGCAGTTAGTCAGTGGCCAGTAGAGTAGGAGCTGAGCATGCAATTTGAATCATTAAATGAATTTATCCACATGGGCGGGCACGGTGTGTATGTGTGGACAAGCTTTGCCGTTACCGTTGCGGTGATTGCACTGAACATCGTGTTACCGGTGTTAGAGCAAAAGAAGATCAAAGTATCACTTTATAAAAAGTTACAACGAGAGAATAACCGGAAATGACTCCCAAGAGAAAGAAGCGCTTAATCCTAGTTTTATTCGTGATTTTTGGTGGTGCAACAGCAGTGAGTTTAGCGCTGTTTGCATTAGATCAGAACATCAGTTTGTTTTTCTCTCCTAAGCAGATTGCTAATCAAGAAGCACCTGTGGATACCCGCATAAGAGTCGGTGGCATGATTGTTGATGGAAGTGTTAAACGCGACCCTGAAAGCTTGAAGGTAGAGTTCGTACTGACTGACTATGCTGAAAGTGTCACCGTTGTGTATGAAGGAATTTTGCCAGATTTATTCCGTGAAGGGCAGGGGATCGTGGCGCAAGGAAGTTTAGATAAGCAGGGAACCTTCAAAGCAATCGAAGTACTCGCTAAGCACGATGAGAAATATATGCCGCCAGAAGTCACCGATGCATTAGAAAAAGCTGCCAGTGGCGGTGCGACAACTTATCAAGGACAAAACTCAAATAGCAAGGGAAGCTATCAACAAGGGGATGCTCAATGATTCCTGAGCTAGGTGAATATTCACTAACATTAGCATTAGTATTATCAGCCTTTTTAGCGATAGTTCCTATGATAGGTGCGGCTAAAGGAGATGTGTTTTTAATGGGATTTGCTAAGCCGTTAGCAAAGTCGATGTTCTTCTTTCTTGTTATCAGCATGGTTTGCCTTGGCTACTCTTTCGTTACTGATGACTTCAGTGTGAAATATGTAGCGGGTAATTCAAATAGTGCGCTACCTATCTATTACAAGCTAAGCGCCATTTGGGGTGGCCACGAAGGGTCATTGCTGCTGTGGGTATTTATCCTCACGGGGTGGACTTACGCGGTGGCTTTAAAAGCAGATGGTTTGCCGATGGACATTATGGCAAGAGTACTTTCTGTTCTGGGAATGGTGGGTGTAGGTTTTATTTCATTTACATTGATTACCTCGAGCCCGTTTGACCGCTTACTTTTAAACACACCTTTAGAAGGCGCTGATTTAAACCCTCTCTTACAAGACATTGGATTAATTATTCATCCCCCGCTACTTTACATGGGGTATGTCGGTTTTTCAGTTGCGTTTGCGTTTGCGATAGCAGCGTTACTTTCTGGTAAATTAGATGTTGCATGGTCGCGCTGGACACGTCCTTGGACCAACGTTGCCTGGGCGTTTTTGACCATTGGTATCACCCTTGGTAGCTGGTGGGCATACTATGAGCTTGGCTGGGGCGGCTGGTGGTTCTGGGATCCTGTTGAAAATGCATCTTTCATGCCTTGGTTAGTGGGCACTGCATTAGTGCACTCGTTAGCTGTTACCGAAAAGCGAGGGCTGTTTAAAAGCTGGACTTTATTATTAGCCATATTTACATTCTCATTGAGTTTGCTAGGAACATTCTTAGTGCGCTCTGGAGTGTTAACCTCTGTTCACTCCTTCGCCGCAGATCCGCAGCGAGGCATGTTTATTCTGGTATTACTCGCGATAACGGTTGGTGGCTCTATGCTGCTCTATGCTATTAAAGCGTATGATGTAAAAAGTGAATCAAATTTTGAGCTGTTCTCCCGTGAGACATTCTTGCTGATTAATAACGTAATGCTAGTGATCGTATGTTCAATGGTATTAATTGGCACATTGTATCCTTTAGTGTTTGATGCATTAGGTGCTGGAAAAATCTCAGTTGGACCTCCTTATTTTAATGCGTTATTCGTGCCCTTTAGCTTGTTACTTTGTTTCTTTATGGGGATTGGTGTTTTATTACGTTGGAAGAAAAGCAGCCCAGCGCAGATATTGAAGATACTTGTCCCTAGCTTTGTTCTAGCAATTATTGCAGGTGTAGCGTCAGCTTATTTGTTTAACCCTGAAATGGCACTTAAAGCAACGATTGCACTCGTTATCGCTTATTGGGTTATATTTACCTTACTGATTGATGTACGCAGTAAAGTTAATAATAAAGCACTAAAAGTAGCAGCTTTAATGAAGCTTCCGAAAAGTTACTGGGCGATGCAATTAGCGCATTTAGGTGTGGTGGTAACACTCATCGGTATTGCGCTAGTGGCAACCTATAGTGAAGAGCGTGATATTCGTATGGTGCCTGGAGATAAAGCATCAATCGCAGAATATACCTTTGAATTTAAAGGTGCCAAAAAATTCACCGGACCTAACTATCAAGGTGATGTAGGTAGCGTGTTAGTCACTAAAAATGGCGAATTCTTTGCAACCCTCAGACCTGAAAAACGTGTTTATACAGCACGTGGCAGTATGATGACAGAAGCGGATATCGATGCTGGGTTGTTTGTCGATATATTTGTTGCCCTTGGCGAGCCATTAGCTGATGGTGCGTGGGCAGTAAGGCTGCAATATAAGCCCTTTATGCGTTGGGTATGGCTCGGTGGTTTAATGATGATGATTGCAGGTTTGCTGACCGCTTTTGATCGTCGTTATCGAATGAAGAAAGGTTCTCATTCTGTACCTGCTCAAGCGTGAAAATGAATTTTTAGGATAGCTATTTATGCGTCGCATTTTATTATTTATTCCCTTTGTCATTTGCGTGATATTGGGCGTGTTTTTTGTCAAAGGGTTGTCACTAGACCCGACTCAATTGCCATCGGCGAAGATAGGTAAAGCGTTTCCAGCGTTTAGCCTAGAAGATTTGATTAAGCCCGATGATCTACGTAGCCAGTCACAATTAACAGGTGAAGTACGTTTGGTTAATGTATGGGCTACATGGTGTCCAACGTGCAAGCAAGAGCATAGTTTTTTAAATAAGCTGGCGAGTACAGAAGGCGTTAAAATCATTGGTATTAATTATAAGGATGAGCGTAGTAAAGCTGTGCAATGGCTTAAGCGTTATGGCGACCCTTATCAATTTAATGTTTACGACAACAAAGGTAGTTTAGGATTGGACCTAGGTGTCTATGGTGCTCCTGAAACTTACATCATAGATGCGCAAGGGGTTATCCAGTATCGCCATGTAGGGGCTGTGGATAATAAGGTGTGGTTAGGCGTGAAAGAGAAAGACGGCAGTGTGAAGCTAGAAGGCTTAAAAGCGAAGATGCTTGCATTAGGGTGGAACCCTCAATGATCAAACACTATTTATGGATGGTTTCTCTCTTAGTCAGCACTTCGTTATTTGCTGCTATTGATACTTATGAGTTTAGTAATGATGCTCAGAGAGAACGCTTTCAGCAACTCAGTGAAGAATTGCGTTGTCCTAAATGTCAAAACCAGAATTTAGCGGATTCAAATTCGGGCATCGCTAAAGATTTAAAAGACGAGCTTTACCGTATGGTAACGGATGGGCAAAGCACACAGCAGATCACTACCTTTATGGTTGATAGGTACGGTGAATTTGTATTGTATAAGCCAAAAGTTAATCCTATGACTTATGTCTTATGGTATGGGCCTTTCGGATTATTAGCACTGGGCGCTGTTGTCGTTTTGATACTGGCACGTAGTAAGAAAACCAAAGTTGCACCCAAAGAGCAGGCTGCTGCAATTGAGCATGAGCAGCGTTTAAAAGATTTATTGGATAAGAAACATGATTGAGTTTTGGCTTGGCATCACGTTGTTGACGTTAGTAGCACTGGCGTTTATTTGTCGTCCACTGTTTGGTTCTTTAAAAGCTGTGATTCCAGAGGCACAAGTAGATAGACAGCAAGAAAATATTGCTATCTTTGAAGAGCGTTTAGCGGAATTAGAATTAGAGCGACAGCAAAACCTGCTCAATGAGCAAAGTTTTGCTGAGCTTAAATTAGAGCTAGAGAAAAATTTGCTGACAGATGCTGCAGGTGAAAATACGGTCACTGAAACTATTACAAAGTTGAAAAAGCCGCATATGTTAATGGTGCTAGCCCTATGCATAAGTTTACCGCTGTTTTCTTTAGGCTTGTACGCCAAGTACGGTAGCTTTGATGACTATATGTGGTCGCTGAATAAGAGCAGTTCGCACCAATTACCAGCGGGTGAAAAGCCAACAGCAGAACAAGCAATTGGCTTGTTGGTTAAAGAGCTAGAGCGCAACCCGGGTAACGCAGAAGGCTGGTATATGCTAGCTGGAGCTTATATGGGTATGAACCAATACGGTAAAGGTGCAGAGTCTTTTGCGAAAGTGCTAGAAATTTTACCTGAGCAAACACCACAGTATCCAAGTGTGGTTGGTCAATATGCACAAGCGTTATTTTTCGAGACAGGGCGCGTATCTGATAAAGTAAAAGTACAAATCGATCGAGCGCTGGGATTAGATGCGAACGAAGTTGTTTCCTTAGGATTATTAGGGATTCAAGCATTTGAAGAGAAGTCTTATCAAACAGCAATTGATTATTGGGAAAAAGCATTAGCTAACGCTCAACCTAATGCTGCTCAAGCACTAAAATCAGGTATTGCTAATGCGAAACAAAAGCTTGCTGAAGCTGGAATTACTGCCACAAGTAAACAAGTAAAAGCAGAACCTATTGGGGTGGCGCTAGATGTAAGCTTATCTGCTGACTTACAAGGAAAGGTTGATCCTAACGCTATCGTATTTGTTTTTGCTAAACCGGTGGATGGAAAAATACCACTGGCAGCGTTGAAATTACGAGTATCTGAACTGCCAAAACAGGTTATTTTAGATGATAGTTATGCAATGATGCCAACAGCTAAAATTTCTTTGCAGAAAAAGGTTCAAGTTAGTGCTAGAATCTCGTTGTCTGGACAGCCCCAAGCACAATCGGGCGATATTCAATCAGCTCTACTTGCAATCGATGTTAGTAAAAATCCATTGCCAGTTAAGCTATTGATAAATAAAGTTGTTGAATAGTCATATTTTGTTTTATAGTCAATAGTATTTTGTAATGTAAGTTGGTGATTTTGATCTATGGAAATAGGTTTGCGTGAGTGGTTAATCGTAGGGGCAATAATAGTCATTTTATTGATTGTTATTGATGGCTGGCGCCGTATGAGAGCGCAAAGTAATTCCCTAAAAATTGATATCGATGACAAGCTAGCAGATCTTGGGGATGATAATTATAATCCCGAATTGACGTTAGGTACCGCGCGTGTTTTCAAACCGCAAGATGGGGATAGCGCTCAAGGTGTTGAGCAATCCTCGGATGCTCAACCCGCTGTTGCAACAAAACGCAGTGAACCTGAAGTTTCCTCCCAAAACATTGATTCTCAGAACAATGCACCTCAAAACCATGCTCCGCAAGGAAGTACTTCTTTAAAAGAAGTCAGCCACAAAGATCAACAGCATACAAAAGCTGAAGTAATCCAACCAGTTACTGAATCTTCACCTCAGGTAGCAGAAATTGATGACGCACTGATGGCGCCTGTAGCTAAGGCCCAGCAAACGCCAAAAGCACCATTAGTCACAGACTCAGATATAGAGCCAAACTTGAAATCCAGTTCACATGAATCTGATCTGCTTGATTCTTCTACCGCAGATGCGTTTGATGAAAATTTAGATGATGGAATGGTGTCGCACTCACGTGTGGCATCACCAAAAGCAGAGCCTGAAGTCACTCAGACAGATACTCAATCCGCTCCTATTGATGACAACCAGGCTATCACTAATGATATCGGCTTTTCGGCATTTGATTCTGATAAACCACTTTCTAAAGAAAGCGCAGCCACAGAGCCAGAGTTTGAAGAAGCTACAGTTGATAGTAATGTTGAAAAAACGCGAGAAACGCAGGCATCAACACCAGACGCTGATGCTTTTACAGTACCTGATATTTTAAAGAAACAGTCTGGCAAAAATGTTGAATCTGTTGCCAGTGAAATGCTTGCTGAACGCAATGAGTTTAGTGTTCCAAAAGAACCACTTTTGCATGAAGTGGTGCAAAGCGCTAGTGATGAAAATGCAGCATCAGAGAATGCGGTCAGTGCTGAGCAAATTGTCAATGATCTTACAGCGCAACTTGATACGGATTTAAATAGCAACTTAGCTGCAGCGACAGATAACACTAACAGTATTGTTAATAATTTATTGAATACTCGAGCGCTTTCTAAGCAAGAGCTTTCTGTTGAAACTGAAGAAGAGCCTTCGCAGCAAAAATATAATAATGATGAAATGCCGACAGAGTCGGTGTTAAGACGTCAAGAAGCCGTTGAAGCTCAGGCTCCTTCGCGCTCACAAATTAACTTGGGACCCGATAAATTTGAAACGTTACTGGCAGAAAGAGAAAAGGATGGGTTTCTTCCTGAGCCAGATACCGCTTTGCAAACACAAAGTGAGACGTATCCAGTAGAAGAGGAAGTCATCTCTGAACATGCGGATGTAAACCCAGTTGATGATTACAATGAGGCTGATTTTGATATTAATGAGCATCAACTAGATGACGATGATGAATCTGCTCACAATTTAATGCCAAACCCGTTTCAGCGTCAATCTAACGAATTAGATCAGGCTGCTAGCTCTGATGAAACAAATAGCACTGATGAAATAAGTAATACTGATAATCTTGACGGTCAAAGAGATGAGCAGGCAGGGCTATCTGAATCAATAGAGCAGGTTGCACAGAACTCACATGAAACATTAGACCCGCAATCTGAGATCGAAGCACTAAAAGCACGACTTAAGGCGCTAGCACCTGATGAATTTGATGCTTTAGAAGAGGGGGCGACAGCGCCTTCTCAAGAAGAAATCAGTGAAGATTCAGAGAGCGAAAGCAGCGTTAGCGCAAAAAAATCTGAAAATTTAGATATTATTCCTCAGCGCAGCGAAAACTTTGATCAAATCATTGCCGAGTTAGACAAGCAAATTGAAGATCAAGCAGCAGAGAATCAATCGATAGATGACTCAGCAGTCGATCAAGCATCAGAAGTAACTACTGTTATTGATGATGATGTCAATTTAGAAGATATCGATGATAATATTTCCCACCTAAGCCAAGTCGAATCGATTGAGCAACAAAACATTGAGCCATTAGCAGATCCACTCATGGATGGCTTTAAAGATGACGGCAGTGCCAATGATTTAATGGCACAGTTCGAACATGATTTACAACTAGATCAGCAAGCGGTTTCTAATGAACTTGATCGCCCAATTTCTGAGATACTTAGAACACAGAAAGCACAATCAGTAACGCAAGAAAGCGAACAAGCAGATGAAGTAGCAGAAGATGCTCTGTTAGCGAGCTCTCATGATAATGCGCTTTCAGAAAGTTTGTTGTTGGGCGAGAACTTTGATGATCAAGATGAAAGTGATTTTTATGAGCAGGATCTTAAACAGCATGCTCAGAATGAAATGGAAGATGACGGCATTGATCATGCAAATGATTTAGGCTTTAGTGCATTCGAGCAGGACGTTATTGCACCTGCTTCATCTAATTCAAATGATCATGATAGCGATGATCCTTTGATGGCTGGATTCAACGAGCCAGAAGAATATGTACAACAAGATTCTCAATTAGATGATATTGAAGATCAAAACTCTCAGAAAAGTTTATTTAATGAAGGTGAGCTAGAAGCTGTCAGTGCTGCTGCTGTTGCTCCATCTAAACCAGCTAAAAAGCCTCGTAAAGCCATCGCTAATGTTGACGATCCAAATGTTGTATTGATCGTGACTGTTGTTGCTAAAGATCAATACCTCAATGGGGCAGCATTAAGACGTGTTGTTGAAGCATGTGGTATGGAGTTTGGCGATATGGCCGTTTTTCACCGGTTCGAAGATGGAGCTGATCAGGGAGCTGTGCAATTTAGCATGGCAAATGCGATCAACCCAGGTATCTTCGATATTGAGAATATGGACGAAACTTCCACACCTGGCGTGTCTTTCTTTATGTCGATGGATGAGCCTCTCGATCCTAAAAATGCATTAGAGTGCATGATGGCTACCGCTGAAACGGTTGCCACTCACCTCAATGGTGATTTGCTCGATGATGATCGATCAGTCTTACGTCCTCAAACCAAAGAGCATTATCGTGAACGTGTTCGTATTCACGAAATGAATAAACTGCGCCAACGTGCTTTGTAAGCTTTAGCGAGCCGCTATTAACCTCTATAGCTAATTTACTAATCCAGAGTAAATTAGCTAGTCATACTGTTCAGTAAACATCTTAAGATGATCGGATAAAACATGTCTGCAGATACCCCTTCTAATACCTCATCATTTTCAATTCCAGAAGATATTCAGCATCTCTATGATCAAATTGAATTACACAATTATCGGTATCATGTACTTGATGAGCCAAGTGTGCCGGATGCGCATTACGATCAGTTGTTTAAAAGCCTAAAAGCGTGGGAGTTACAAAACCCACAGGCTGTGAGTCCACAATCTCCAACACAACGCGTTGGTGCACAACCCAAAAGTGGCTTTTCACAAATCACCCATGAAATGCCAATGCTATCCTTAGATAATGTCTTTGATAGCGATGAGCTAAGTGACTTTGTCACTCGTATTCAAGAGCGTTTAGGACTTAATTCGGATTCTAGTATTGAGTTTGCCTGTGAGCCGAAATTAGATGGTATTGCAGTAAGTCTACTTTATGAAGATGGCATTTTAGTTCGTGGGGCTACGCGTGGAGATGGCTCAATAGGGGAGGATATTACCCACAATGTACGCACCATAGATTCAATTCCTCTCAAGCTGTTAGGCAGTGGTTATCCTCAGCGCTTAGAAGTGCGTGGGGAAATTTACATGCTCAAAGCTGGCTTTGAGCAGATGAACATTCAAGCAGAAAAAGTGGGTGAAAAACGTTTTGTTAATCCGCGCAACGCTGCAGCAGGCTCAATACGCCAACTTGATCCGAGAATAACCGCTAAACGACCACTTGAAATGTGCTGCTACAGTGTCGGCATTGTTGAAGGTGGGGAAATTCCAGAAGATCACTTTGCTACGTTAAAGTTGCTCAATGAATGGGGGTTAAAGATAAACCCATACCTTATTAAAGTTAGCGATACACAAGCACAGATTGATTATGTCACTAAGATGCAAGCACTGCGCAGTGAGCTCCCCTATGAGATAGATGGGCTTGTCTTCAAAGTAAATCGCTATAGCTTACAACAGAGACTAGGTTTTATCTCTAGAGCACCACGTTGGGCAACCGCTTATAAATTTCCTGCAGAAGAAGCGGTTACGACTGTTGATAATGTTGAGTTTCAAGTTGGACGAACAGGTGCAATAACACCAGTTGCAAGGTTAGTCCCAGTGTTTGTCGGTGGGGTGACGGTAAGCAATGCGACATTGCACAATATGGATGAAATCGAGCGCTTAGATTTAAAGGTCGGTGACAGTGTTGTGGTTCATCGCGCTGGTGATGTTATACCTAAAGTCGTTCGAGTATTACTTGATGAGCGCACAGATAACGTTAGTGAAGTGGTGGTGCCTACGGCGTGCCCGATTTGTGAATCAGATATTGAGCGTATAGAGGGGGAGGCAATTGCACGTTGCTCAGGTGGTTTGACCTGTGCCGCTCAACGCAAAGAAGCATTGATTCACTATGCCTCTAAAAAGGCACTTGATATCGATGGTTTAGGCGATAAATTAATTGATACCTTAGTGAGCAAGGAGCTTGTTGAGAAGTTTGATGATATTTATCACTTATCAAAAAACAACTTAGTACGCTTAGAGCGTATGGCTGAAAAATCAGCTGACAAATTACTTGCAACCATTGAGCGCACTAAGCAAACAACACTTGCTCGCTTTATCTACGCCTTAGGTATTCGTGAAGTGGGAGAGGCGACAGCTCGAAATTTAGCAACGGAATTTGGGTTTTTGAATCGAATTATTGAAGCTGATGAAGAGCGTTTAGTACAAGTGAGTGATGTTGGACCTATTGTTGCAAAACATATCGCACGATTTTTTGCACAAGCTCACAACTTAGAAGTGATTGAAGCATTGAGAGCAGCAGGTGTAACTTGGCCGGAAGCAGAGCCTTTAGACGTTGGCGAGTTACCCCTTGCAGGTAAAATTTATGTATTAACAGGCACCCTAGAGCAAATGGGGCGCAGTGAAGCTAAAGTCTTTTTACAAGAGCTTGGTGCAAAAGTAGCAGGTAGTGTATCTAAGAAAACTGATTGTGTAGTAGCAGGTGCGGCGGCGGGATCAAAGTTAAAGAAAGCTCAGGATTTAGAAATCGAAGTACTGACTGAGCCTGAGTTTATCGAATTTTTGAAAGTGCACGGGGTTGTCCTCGATTTATGATTATTCCCTATCAGGATTTAGCCCAAGCGACGTTGGAGAACTTGATTGAAGAGTTTGTCACCCGTGAAGGGACTGACTACGGAGAATATGAGCTTTCCTTGCAAGATAAGGTCAGCTCAGTAAAACAGGGCTTAACAACGGGGGAACTGGTGATTTTATTTATCGACAGCACCCAAAGTGTCAATATCATTAAGAAGGAGCAGCTGGGGTAGTTGCTGGCAACATTTGTCGATTAAGCCCAGCGCTCAATGCGCGCACCACTGATCATTAAGCGTAATAAATCTGAGCGACAAACGATGCCAAGTAATTGCTCGTTATGATCAAAGATAGGGATTGCGTTTATATCGTACTCTAGAAAACAAGCGGCTATTTGCACAACTTCAGTATGTGGGGCACCTGCAATCAGCTTTTTAGAATAATAGGGTGTTATGCTCAAAGTGGAATCTTTACCCAGCGCTAGAAGATCTTTACTTGATAAAATACCAACCGTTTTATTGCTGATATCGACAACCATTAAATGATTGACTGATAGCTCTTGCATGCGCTCCCAAGCGGTATGTACTGTTGTACCCTCAACAATACTGTGAACAGGAGAGCTCATGATTTGTTCGGCGATAAGACCGTGCTTTTTTTGAGTAGGTGCAGCACTTGGCTTAAGTGCATCATAGGTGCCAGCGGTACTCTCTTCATGGCTACCTGAGGTGCGTTGCATAATTTTACGAAATTCATCGTTCTTCGTTTGCAAGTCTTTGTCGTTATGAGTGCTGCTGTGTAAGCTTTCACCCGCACTTGATTGGTCGACTCCTTTTGTTGGCAACAAAGTACGCAACGGCGTTTTTACTCTACGTCCTTGATCAATAATGGCGAAAGACATAAAAGGCCTCCGAGGTTTATTTTCCTAGTCAATTAGGATAATCAGTTAGTAATAGCTAACTGACGTGTTCTCTGCTGTTAATTTATACAGTGATTACTTCATTAGTCAATAATTTTGTAAATAAGTTTAATCATGGCTTTCTAGCAACAACCTTCGTCTGGAAAAAAGGCCATTATTATTATTCCCTTATCTATTATATCGCCCGACGAATCAATTGCTTAATGACAAATCTAGCAGGGTGTATTACATTCGACAAGTTATTACTCAATGGGCTGGGTTGATTTGTCAGCATACAGGCTAGATGTTCTGCGCTTAATGGGCAAGTTATCAAACCTTTAGATCCATGCCCAATATTTAAAAATAATCCTTTGTAATTAGGTGCTTGCGTCTGTGTAAAACGCCAGTTTTTATCTTTCTTTAGCTTTTTAAAATCATTAATAAAAGCGTTGGTAATGGGGGCTGGACCCACTAGTGGTAGATAATCAGGTGTTGAGCATCGCAAGGCAACTTTTCCATCAAGCTGCTGCGAAAACTCTAACTGCGTGCTAAGTTCAGGGAGTACTTTGTTCAGGTTTTTAATGTTGGTTTGTTGATCTTGCTCTTTGAGTATAAGTTCTTGATTGTGCAAATCAAAACTTGCACCGAAACAGTATTCATTATTTAGCGCTGGTGAAATATAGCCTGCACCACACACGACTGTATTTAATTGGGGTGACTGGCTGTCTGGTACATGAGTAACTTGCCCGCGAATTCCTTTAGATGATGTTTCACGTAGCTGTTCAAACTGTTTGGCGCTATTAGCATTAGCAACGATCACGGCATCAAATTGCTGATTAATGGCATCTTTAGTGTTTGTCATCAACTGCCAACGATCATCTGACAGTTGCTCTATAGCGGTGATCTGAGTGTTTAGGCGCAGTGAAATTTTACTCTGGGCATCGATTAACTTTTGACAAAAAGCTTTAGGAGCAACCCAGCCAGCACGCTCGAAATATAGCCCGCTAAATTCTATTTTCGTGCCTGCTAATTGACTCGCTTGTTCCGCGCTAACAGCCCTAACTACATCACTGTGGTAATAACCTTGATCTAACAAATCTTGTTGCTGTGCTTGTTCTTTATGATTAGTCGCTATTTGTAATAAGCCACATTGATCTGCAGTTTGCTTATCGAAACATTGGTAAATGTTGAGTAAGCGCAAGCTGTACTCTAAACCTGTTAAGTGTAGATCTCCGCCAAGTGTGGGTTTTGAGGGAAGCTTAGCGTAAAGCGCTCCTTGTAAATTACCTGAGGCGTGCTGGCAAATTTCATTCTCACTATCAAATAAGGTTACTTGCACACCTCGCCTAGCGAGTGCTTCGGCACTAGTGCAACCTGCTAAACCGCCACCGATAATAGCGACATGTTTTACATTTTTACTTTTTGCGATATTGAACCAAGGCTTGCTGTTTTCTGTAGTGTTATTTATCTCAGTAGTATCACCTGTAAAGTTAGCGCTAATCATTTCGCGCTTTTTGCCAAAGCCTGGATGCTTAGTGATACTAAAGCCTTGTGCTTGCAGTGCCCTTCTAACGAAGCCTGCCGAGGTAAAAGTTGATAGGTGAGTTTGTTGAGGGCTGCTTAAGCGGGCGACTTGTCGAAATAAAGGCTCTTGCCACATAGTGCTGTTTTTGGCCGGTGAAAAACCATCTAGATACCACACATGTGTTTGATGGCGACACTGTTGGTAAGCGCTAACACTGTCATCAAACATCAAAGTTAAATAGACCTCACCAGCGTTTATTATAAGGCGATGAAAGCCTTTTATTGGCGGTGGGTATTGCGCCACTATTTGCTTGGTTAATGATTCAAATTGGGGGAAGACAGCGGCTGCTTTTTGAAAGTCTCTCACGTTTAAAGGAAACAATTCACTGGAAAAAAAGTAAACGGGTTTATCACGCTTAATTTCAGTTATGTTGGAGATTGCTTGTAAACTTGCATACATATTTAGGCCGGTTCCAAAACCAGTCTCATTGATGCAAAAATAACTTTCAGGGCATTGCTGATAGCGTTCAGGTAAATGACTGGGGGCAATAAAAACGTGTTGGCTTTCATCTAAACCACCATCAGAATTAAAATAGTAGTCGTCAAACTGCTCGGAAATGGGAGTGTTGTCTTGCCAGCTGATCTGGCTATTTTGAATCTTTTTCATGACGCCATTTTAACAGGAAAATCTGGGGTTTAAGTATCACAACTGCTAAAATATGGCTAATTAACTATTAGCATCAAAAATATATATGAAGAGGTCATAATGAGAATTGCAGTTGCAGGAACAGGTTACGTAGGGCTATCTAATGCCATGCTGCTGGCTCAGTCGCACAGTGTTATTGCGGTCGATATAGACGCTGACAAAGTTGCACTATTAAATGACAAAAAATCTCCCATTGTTGATGTGCAGATAGAAGCATTTTTAAAACGTGACGATTTAGATTTTACGGCGACTTTAGATCCACAGTTAGCTTATGAAAATGCAGATTATGTCATCATAGCGACACCGACCGATTATGATCCAACAACGAATTACTTTAATACTTCCAGTGTTGAAGCGGTTATCGATAAAGTTAGTCAGATAAATCCAGATGCCATCATGGTGATTAAATCGACAGTACCGGTTGGCTACACAGAAAGAATAAAACAGGAAAAAAACAACGCCAATATTATGTTTTCACCTGAATTCTTACGAGAAGGGCAGGCGCTACATGATAACCTTTATCCATCGCGTATTATTGTTGGTGAGCAAAGTGAGCGGGCAAGTGTGTTTGCTCAATTACTAGCGCAAGGTGCTTTAAAAGAGGATGTTGATACGCTATTGCTCGACTCTACAGAAGCCGAAGCCGTAAAGTTATTTTCAAATACATACCTTGCAATGCGTGTCGCATATTTCAACGAGCTGGATACCTACTGCGAGAGCAGTAATATCAGTAGTCGCCAAGTGATCGAGGGTGTTGGTTTAGATCCAAGAATTGGTTCGCATTATAACAATCCATCATTTGGCTATGGCGGGTATTGCCTTCCAAAAGATACCAAGCAACTGCTAGCAAATTATAACAATGTACCGAATAATTTAATTGGTGCAGTTGTTAATGCAAACGTCACTCGTAAAGATTTTATTGCTGATCAGATACTTAAGCGCAAGCCAGAGGTTGTTGGGGTCTATCGTTTGGTGATGAAACATGGCTCCGATAATTTTAGAGCCTCTGCGATTCAAGGGATTATGAAGCGTATTAAAGCAAAAGGTGTTCCTGTTGTTGTATTTGAACCAAGCTGTGAAGAAGATGAGTTCTTCCATTCAAAAGTCATCAGAGATTTAGAAGAGTTCAAAGCTTGTTCGGATGTCATTATTGCGAATCGCATCGATGACAGCATCGAAGATGTGGTGAGTAAAGTTTATACCCGTGATTTATTTGGCCAGGATTAGTCGACGAGATATTTGTTCGGATAAAGAAACCTAGCTGCCTGAGTGATAGCAGGCAAAGAAGACATAAATGATGAACAACATTTCTTGGCGCGCTACTCGCTCATTTATTCTCGTTGCAGAGCAGGGCAGCTTTACTAAAGCTGCTGAGGTTTCTGGGTTTTCTAAAGCAAACCTTAGTCAGCAAGTGACGGAGCTTGAAGCATCTTTAAGTGTGCAATTATTGCACCGAACTACTCGTAAGTTAAGGCTTACAGAAGTGGGGGAGGGCTATTATAAACGCGCTAAACATGCCATGTTAGCCCTAGACAGTGCAGCGCAATGGGCCATGCAATCTACTCAAGAGTTGAAGGGCGTTATTCATATGAATGCGGTTGGCGGTCCTATTGGCGAGGAGTTAATAGCGCCGATTGTGATGTCTTTTCAACGAAAATACCCTGATGTGGACGTGCATTTAGATTTTTCGAGTATCAGAGTCGATTTGATTGATGGGCGCTATGATCTCGTTGTGCGTATGGGAGAGCTGGAAGATTCAACGCTAGTGATGCAAAAACTGGCGACAATTAAAACCAAGTATGTCGCAAGTGCAGAGTTTGTGAATAAAAACGCTGTCATACAGTCTCCTGAAGACTTAAAAACACTTCCTTTGATTTATGGCAGTGTTGCGCAGTGGACACTAGTCAAAGGCTCACAGCGCTATCCTATTCAGGCCCAGGGTATTAAAGTGACCAGTGGTAGGGTAATGCGCAAAGCTGCATTAGAAGGACTTGGCATTGCACGCCTTGCTGATGTTTATGTGCAAGCCGATATTGCCGCTGGGCGTTTAGTTGAAGTGCTACCGGATTGGTCAGAAGAAACCGCATTGTCAATGCTTTGTCCCCCTCACCGCTTCCAGCTGCAACGAGTGAAAGTGCTCATGCAGTGCTTAAAAGCGCATTTCAACAACAGTCATCAACAGATGCTACAAACGGGACTGTAACTCCAGTCTGTTCTCCCAACTTTTCGTTTTTATAAACCCACTTTTTTAATTAATAGCAGTGCTGTTTGATGTTGCTGTGCAATTGCGGCAAGGGATACTGTATCTCTTTTAAAATCGGGCATATATTGCTGTAGCAAGAGAGAAGGCTCAACCTTGGGATTAATAGGGAATTCGTGATTTTGACGCGCATAAGCCTCTTGCGCTTCGTCACTACTGAGATACTCCATTAAGGCGATTGCATTATCTTTATTCGGGGCGTGTTTGGTAAGTGCCATACCGCTAATATTTATATGTGAGCCACGGTCTTGCTGATTTGGAAATACCAAGAAAACAGACTGAGCTGATTTAATCTGATCTGGCTTACGCTTATTGGTGATCATTTTGGCGAAGTAATAGGAGTTAACTAATGCAATATCACACACTCCTTCACTGATTGCTTTAACTTGCGCTCGGTCATTTCCTTGGGGTTTGCGTGCTAAATTATTTTTCAAGCCTTGTAGCCACTGTTCGGTAGCAGCTTCCCCGCTTGCCACTATCATTGAGCTGATAAGCGATAGCATGTAGTTGTGCTTACCTGAGCGGGTGCATATTCTGCCTTTCCATTTTTTATCGACAAGCTGTTCATAATCGATAATTTCACCAGACTCTACTCGTGCTTTTGAAGCAAAGATAATTCGCGCGCGAGCGGTTAAACCAAACCATTGCTGTTGTGGATCACGATACTCTGCAGGGATGTTATTTTTCAGTAGCACACTGGATACAGGTTGGGTTAGGCCTAATTGGGCAAGCTCATAAAGTGGAGCGATATCAGATGTCAGAACTATATCGGCAGCAGAGAAAGTGCCTTCCAGTTTTAAACGCTGAGCAATATCTTGTTTCGCGTAAACAATATTTGTAACTATGCCTGTGCTATTAGTAAAATCATTTAAAATTTTACTGATGAGAAAAGGTTGCCTTGCAGAGTAAATATTGACTTCAGCAGAGGATACAAAGGCTGTATTGGCAATGATTGAAGCTGTTATTGTGAGCTTAGCTGCAAAGGAGCTTGTGAGTATCCGTTTTATTCGCAAAGCTCGCTTTGCTGTAAGATAGCTTTTGCTTGAGTAATGGCTTTTCACAATGAAGTAGCTATTTCTTTTAACAAAGTGAATAAGGTTGCAGTGATCATCAGCATCAACCCGTTTTAAGTGGCGCATTATATAACCTATTTAATGAAGTATTTTGTTAAAGGTTTTAGGTGCTTTACTGGCGTGGCTGGTGTCAATCAATAGATTATCAATGGCTAATACCGATAGCGGCTTATGGAAAAAATATCCTTGAGCATAGTGGCACTCAAGGTTTTTGAAAAAGTCGAGCTGGTAAGTTTGTTCAATACCCTCAGCAGTAATTTCTAATCTTAGCAGGTGCGCCATTCTTACAGTTGCCTCTAAGACAATAGCATTATTTGAATTCAGTGCTAAATCAATCACGAATGAGCGATCGAGCTTGATACCTTTAAGGGGATAATTTACCAGCCTTTCAAGTGAGCTGTGGCCTGTACCAAAATCATCAATATAAATGCCGACCCCCAATAAATGGATACGGTTGAGTTGCTCCATGAGGCGTGCTTCATCGTTATAAATTTGCGTCTCAGTTACTTCGATATGAAGGTTTTGTGCAGTAATGTGATGTTTTGAAATCTGCTTCTCAATCAATGAAGCTATGTCTCTTTGGATTAGCTGCTTGGGGGCGACATTGATATTGACGAACAGCTGCTCATTGGCACTGGCTTTAATCCACTGTGAAATTTGTGACAATGCCTGTGCAATAATCCACTGTCCTAGGTCCGAAATTAAGTTTAGCTCTTCCATCAAAGGTATAAATTCACTCGGAGGTACTTCACCGAGTTCTTTAGGGTACCAGCGAACAAGTGCTTCAAACCCAGCAATTTGTCGATTTTCGATATTCATAATTGGCTGGTATACAAGCTCAAATTCATTGTTATCAAAGGCGCTGTTGAGTAGGTGCTCAATCTTTAGGCGCCTAGTGAGCAGTAGTGATAAATGTTGGCCATAAATAGCGCAATTATTTCTACCACTGTGTTTCACCTCATACATAGCAAGGTCAGCTTGTTGTAGTGCTTGGCTGGCACTGGTGCATTGATTGGTGAGTAAGCTTGCACCAATGCTGGCGGTGACACAGAGCTTGATGTCCTCATTGATACTAAAGCGAGGTTTAAGAATATCCAATAGGTTGTGAGAAAGCTTATCGAGGCTTTCAGTATTGGGCGTTTCCTCACTATACAGTGCAAACTCATCACCGCCGAAGCGGGCGATTTGGGCGTTTGAAAAACACTGCTTTAATCGCTGAGCAAATTGAATTAATAATTCATCTCCCACAGCATGGCCAAAATTATCGTTAATTGATTTAAAGCGGTCGATATCAATAAACATAATAGATAGACCCGTTGCCCTATCTGTATTGAGCTGTTGCTCTAAAGATTCAACAAAGGATGCGCGATTACGCAAACCGGTGAGTGAATCGTAGTTTGCCTGATACTGTAGTTTAAATTCTGCTTTTTTTCTTTGCGAAATAATACTGATAAAGCCTTGATAGTAAGGCTCTTTGTTTGGCTCTTCTACTAAATACGCATTTTCAATAAACCAAACGGGTTGGTTATCTTGGGTGGTTCCGCGCCATTCAAAATTAGCAATACTGCCGTCATTGTTGAGTGTTTCGATAAAGTTTGTGTAAGCTTGACTACTGGCGTGCAGCTGGCTGCCAATATGTTCAACCTGCGCGCAGATTTCATCCGGTGAGGAATAATTAAAAGCTTTAGCGAAGGCTGGGTTTACTTTGAGTAACTTACCTTCAAGGTTCGCTTGATAAATGCCGTCTACACTAAGCATAAAAAGCTTGCTGTAATCTTCTGTTACATCTTCGAGGCGGGCTTGTTTTAGTGCGATTAAATGCTCTACTTTTAATGCATAGCGCCGAGAGTTGTATAAATAATAAAGGCAGCCTAAAGAAGCGATTAGAAAGGCAAAGCTGGCTAATTGTGTGGCAGAAAAGTAGCCCAGTAAGCGTTTGTCCTGCTTGTTGTAGAAACTAAAGGTTAAGGCTTCTCCCCCAAAGGAGTGAAGTTGGTGCCAGCTTAACGCTGAGTTATCAATTTGACACTCTAAGTTTTGTTCGCTGCTGTTTGATTCAAATACAGTTTCAATACGATCATTACTCAAGGCTTTAGTCACATTGAGGCACAAGTTTAAATTAGACAAGCTATTACCCAATAATATGCCTATGGTTTCGTTGATGTTGAAGGATGCACCGACAAATCCATGTAAATCCTCATAATTGAAACTTTGCTGGTGAAAGGTAGCTAACAGTAAGCGTGATAATTCGGTGGATTGTTCTGCATTTTGGGGCATTGATAATTGAATGCTGGCGGTTTGTTGCGCTTTGATTAATAAGTTCGCAAAGCGAGTTTCCTGGGCTAGGTTTTGACCTAAAGTGAACCCCTGCATCTGATTTGCTGAGCTGTAACGAATGGGGAATGTATCTTGAATTCTAGGATCTTGAATTGAAGGGTTGTAATTGGTCGTGAAATTAAACAGCCCTGACTTTCTTACTGTTGTCGTCCAGCTAGGGATCTCCTCAGGTGATATTTTAGGGATCCATTCAAAAGCTGTTATACCGTAATCGGAAATAGACTGAGAAGCGACAAAGTAATCAAATTCTTGCTGCGTCAGCTGCGGGTTAAGTTCAACTAAGCTACGTAATGATTGGAGTAATGATGTAATTTCTAAGAAAGCAGATTGAACCTTTTGTAGTTGCGTTTGAGCACGGTTCTCTATCGACTTTTGTTGCTCGCGGTTTTCAAGAGATGTAACTGTGAAAAAGAACCCGAGGATACAAGGGATTAACAACAGTGCAACAAGCAAGATAAAGGAAAAAGGTGAAAGCTTTCTGTTGAAGATCAAATTATTCTCTCAAAAGATTATGCAAATGGTAATAATTATTGTTTTCATTTTAATGAAATAATACGTAAAAGCAAACGGTTAGGTTTTGATTTGTTATTAATCTAATGTTAAGAAAGCGAAAAATTGAGCTAAGTTAACATTAAGTTAAAATTCATTCATTAATAATCCAATGTAAATGTCGCTAAAAACTCTCGAAAAGCGAGATGAATTTGCTACCTAATTGATAGTTAATGATTTTCTTAATGCTCTTTTTATATCGATTGTAGGTAGCAAGTATGATGATATTTAATCAGCAACACTCAAATAAAGCGGGTTTGTAAAGGTTAGGTAACAAGTTTTTGAGCACTACCCAGCATGCAAGCTAACTAACTGGGTAGTATTGGCTAGTGACTAGAAAGTGTTTTGTAACTTACGCTGCTGCCAGAAATGGTAAACAGCGCTGCAAATGATGAGCGAGAAAAATACCCCTAAGACGAAAAGGCCGATAGTGGCAAAACCCATAATCAGCAGAGCTGTGATAACTGCGCCGATGATAAATGTGAATACAGTCATTAACTGAGTTTTGATGTCTTTCATTGGTGTTACTCCTTTGTTGTGTAAGTGTGATGCACTTACTGCATCAATGAAGTCATTATGCTTTAAGGAGTTATCTTCAAACTGTCAGAATGTTTACAAATTTGTCATCTTCAATAACTTGTTTGAAAGGTAATGGTCACTTTCAACCCGGGTTGCTTTGATAATGCCGCTTCTTTTTTATCGGTTTCTTGGGAGGCTAAGTGTTGAGCTGTTTTGCTGAATGCTTGCAGGCTGCTGTTTGATAAGCTTATTTTAGCGCCATGTAATTTCGCAATGGAGGCAACCATCGACAAGCCAAGACCATTGCCTGGACGGTGGCGGCTTTGCTCTAATCGATACATTGGCTCTAGAACTTTATCACGCATGTCAGCAGGGATACCTGGACCGTTGTCAGCAACAATGAGCTGGGAGCCTGTGCATTTCAGTAATATTGTTGAGCCTTGTGCTGTGTGACGCAGTGCATTTTCTAATAAGTTAGCAATTAACTGGATGAGTAATTCTCTATCTCCCATCAGCTGAAAATCTGAGTGAATCTCAAGTAGTAATTGATGCTGCTTGTCTTCAATAACCGCTTGGTAAATTTCTGCCGTCTCATTGGCAATGTCAGCCAGTACATAGCTTTTGAAGCGTTCTCTATATTGCCCGCTATCAAGGTGAGCCATACGCAAAATAGCTTCAAATGTCGCTATTAACTGATCCGTCTGTTCAATGGTTTCCTCTACAGCACCTTCAATAAGAGAGGCCTCTCTAACTTGTAATATATTCTCCAATTTAGCGCGTATACGTGCCAAAGGTGTTTTTAAATCGTGAGCAATATTAGCCGATAAGTGCCGAGTTTGTTCAACTAGAACTTCAAGGCGCTCTGTACTGCCATCGAGATGAAAAGCGACTTGGTCTAAATCGTCATTAATACGTGTTGGGTTGATACGGGCTCGAAGATCCCCAGCAGCAATTTTATCGAGTGCTTCATTAATTTTATTAAATCGACGTTGGTTTTTTAAGCCGATGAGTAAGCCTGCCATTAGCGTGATTAATGTGCTCACAGCGCCAATGATTAAAAAAAGTTTACCGACTATTTCTAATACTTCTAAGCGTTCCTCCATACTGATAGCAACGACCAACCTGCCGTTTGCTGTAGAGGCGTTAAAAACGCGCCACTCGTCATAGTCGTCATCATTGTTGTCATTATAGTCGTCATCATTTTTGAAGCTGTAATTAAAAAAACCTTTGCGTTTATAAAGCGTTTTATCTTGAATGCCGATAACAAGGCCAGAGTTGCTTTTGTAACTAACTTTGAGGAGTGAGTCGTTGCTAAGCCGCAATGATGCTTTATTTGACTGGGCAATTTGCTCACTGAGTTTTTGGTGATTAATTCTCAGCTCTTGATCAGCATTGTGCAGAATTTCTTTTTTGACCAGCAATATACTGCTAATTCCTGCTACAATTATGATCAATAAAAAAAGAGTCGTCAGCAAAGCCGCTTGGCGTAAAGCAGTCATTCGACGCAGGCTGATTGCTAGATTAAAGAGTTTCTTCAAGAACATAACCGGCGCCTCTCACGGTCTTAATCAGTTTTGTGGAGAAACCTTTCTCAATTTTATTACGCAATCGGCTGATGTGAGTTTCAACAACGCTGGTGGTAGGATCAAAACGTAAATCCCATACTTTCTCGAGTAGCATTGCTTTGGTTTGAACCCGCCCTGGGTTTTTTAAGAAAATCTCAAGTAGTAAAAATTCTTTTGTATTGAGCTCAATTTTTTGACCCGCTCTACTACACTGACGGCTGAATAAATCGAGTTGTAAATCACAAAATGTAAAACTTGTTGGGGTGTCATTCGTTGGATTATTGACTCGTCGACCAAGAGCATTAACGCGAGCTAAAAGCTCAGTAAATGCAAAAGGTTTAGCGAGATAATCATCCCCACCGGCCTCGAGCCCAGCTACCCGATCATCAACCTCACTTAACGCTGATAAGAAAAGCACTGGTACAGGATTTTTAGCTGCACGCATTGCTTTTAGTACAGATAGCCCGTCTAACCCTGGCGTCATTCTATCGAGCAGTACAATGTCATAGTCGTTTGTAGTGACGGCGGCAAGGGCGTGACGACCATCAATTAGTAAATCGACCACATGTCCTGCATCACTTAAACCCGCTTGAATCCAAGGACCTAATTGATGATCATCCTCTAGTACTAAAATTCGCATTAGTATTTTCTCTTTGTTAGTACAAATTGCTCAGTATTAAGCTTACTTGTTGCATTAATTAAACTAATAAAACGGCTGCAAGTAGCTACCTTATTAGCCGTCAATTTAATAAGTTCTAGCACTCTTAGCCAAGGCAATTGGGTAATAGAAATGGCGCCGCGAAAATCATAAAACTCTGTATGTATCTTACCTTTAGCACTGTTGTTTCGCCAAATCTGTTGAGCACTTTGTTTCATTTTTTCAGGTCCACAAAGATATAGGTCTGCTTTTTTCCAATCTACACTTAATGACGTGAAGTGTTGCTGTGTTAAATACTCACCATTACTTAGTAGTGTTAGTTTTAATTGGGGGAGCTTTTTTTGATATTGCTTGAGAGTATCGCTCAGGTGCTTATCAAAACCTTTCCCCGGGTTATATATCAAATCAATTTGGGCATGATGATCTGCGTGTAGAGCATCTAATGCTGCTAGAAAAGGTGTGATACCACTGCCCGCAGCTACCCATATTTGCCTCTCTCGTTTAGTGCTTATTTGCGGAGTAAAGCCGCCTGCGATACGGTGAATCAGTAATTCATCGTCAATCTCTAAGGTTTCATAAAGGGCTTTAGTGTAATCACCCGCTCGGTTAATAATAAATCGTGCATGATGGGAATCGTTTGAGTGATCGCAAGCATTGGCAAAACTAAAAGGGTGTTGCTCTTTTAAATTCTCTTTATTGATGCTCAATTGCGCAAATTGGCCTGGTTTCCATGTGAGCGGGCCATCATGAGCAATTGTGAAGTCGATCGCTTTCTCTGTTTTAGCAATATCAATTACTTTGCCTTTAATTGGGCTGTTGATTGGTTTGCACAGTGTTTTGATCCATGCGATCACCGCTAGCAATGTAACGCAGGCTAAAAGCCACCAAAGAGGGGAGAGCAAGATAACAGGGCTTGCAGAGAAAAAAACGTGAATAGCAATAAGTATGAAAAGAGGCCCCATTAATAAGTGGCTTTTTTTCCACCACTGATAAGGAATAAGCTTAAAGATGCTAATAGTTACTAACGCAATTAAAGCGATTATTGCAAACTCTCCTAAATCACCTGCGCTATCGCTTAGAGAGGGAACAATTGCATGAAAGGCATCATCCCCTGTGAGCCAGTGGACAATACCTGCAGATAAACTGGTATAGCCTAAGTAGCGGTGGGCTCGGTAGCTTTTATCAGCCCCGCCAAGTAGGTTATCAATCATTTCAAAACGACCTGCCAGTATTAAACTCAGTGCCATGCTAATATAGGCGATGCTGGCAATGAGCGCACTAAAAAAGTACTCGCCTGTGGTGCTGAAATACAGCAAAACGCTGTTTATGAGTAAAAAGATCACCGCGAAAAATGTGTGTTTATTCATTATAAAGCCCTCGTTATAGAGCGCTAGAATAAGTGACTATCGTTGTATGCAGGTGTCGTTAACTATACAAATTTGTAAAGAAAAGCTAAGAAGATAGAAATAACTATGGAACATGCGATTAAGTCCTACAGAGAAGATTTGAGGACTTGATCGCATGATGAGATGGACGCTCCCACTTACGGCGTCAATGCGCCAAACTAGAAGAACTAGTTAACAGAAGGAGCGTCCACA